>DCTY01000011.1:238-62062 GCA_002329335.1 Christensenella sp. UBA1428 | reverse complement strand
AAACAGGCGGATATTCTGGAAGGTACGGGCGATACCGGCTTTGTTGATCTGTACGGTATTCATGCCGTTGGTGTCCTTGCTGTTTAGAAGAATTGTGCCGCGCGTAGGCTGATAGACTTTGGTCAGAAGATTAAAAACGGTTGTTTTGCCTGCGCCGTTGGGGCCGATCAGACCGGCGATTTCCGTTTTGCCGATCATCAGCTCAAACTCGTCTACGGCGGTCAAACCGCCAAAATCAATCCCCAGATGGTGCGCTTCCAATACCGGCGCTTTGTCGCTGTCCCGTTCGGGAATGATCCCTTTGCTGGGCAGGGAAACCATTTTGCTCATGCTCTGTTCCTCCTTTCCGGTTTGCCGTTTGCAGCTGCGCTGCGCCTGGGAATCATGCGGCGCATGCGGTCGGCTGCGCGCTCCCGCAGCCGCTTGGCGCTTTCGCTGTTGGTTGCCAGCATCACGGCGATCAGGACGATGGCGTAAAGCAGCATGCGCAGGTCGGCAAAGCTGCGCAGCATTTCGGGCAGAATATACAGCACCGTTGTGGCGATGATGGAGCCGCGGATATTGCCCATGCCGCCCAGCACAACAAATACCAGCACGAGAATGGAGGTATTGAAATCAAATTTCTTTGCCACGATCGTTGAATAGTTCATCGCAAACAGCGCGCCGGCCATACCGGCCAGGACGGCCGAAACGATGAAAGCCATCAGCTTATATTTGGTAATGCTGATGCCGACGGATTCGGCGGCAATGCGGTTGTCCCGCACGGCCATGATCGCGCGGCCGGAACGGCTCCGGATCAGATTGAGCACGACAAACAATGTCAGTAAAATCAGCGCAAACCCCATGGCAAACGTGGAAATTTTCGGTATGCCCACTGCGCCCATGGGGCCGTTGATGATCACGGTGCCGTTCTGCATGCCCAGAGACGCCGTGTCGGTCATGCCGATATGCAGCCCGGCGGCGTCTACGCCCACATACAGGCAGTTGACGACGTTTTTGATGATTTCACCAAATGCCAGCGTAACGATTGCCAGATAGTCGCCCTGCAGCCGCAATACCGGCAGCCCGATGATGAAACCGGCCAGCCCTGCGACCAGCCCGCCCACCAGCATCGAAACGGCCAGACGCAAAATGGGCGCGGGAATCGCGTTTTGAAGGGAGATTGCGGTAATAACGCCGGTAAATGCGCCCAGGCTCATAAAGCCCGCATGCCCGAGACTCAGTTCGCCCAATATGCCGACGGTCATATTCAGTGAAATGGCCATAACGATATAGGCGCAAATCGGCACCAGCTGTCCTGCAAGCGAGCTGGACAGTTTGCCGTTTGCCTTAAGCGGCTGCAAAATCGCAAACGCCGCGATGACCAGCGCGTAGGTGACCAGATCGTTCTTTGCCGCCCTGCTCAGGGGAATTTTCCGTTTTTTTATCTGCATCCCTGTCACCTCACACTTTCTCGCTGATTTTTTTGCCCAAAAGACCGGTGGGCTTTACCAGCAAAACCAGAATCAGCACGCCAAAGACGATGGCGTCGGCCAGCTGTGTGGAAATATAGGCCTTGCCGAAAATCTCAATAATCCCCAGCAGAAGCCCGCCGATCATCGCGCCGGGAATGGAACCGATTCCGCCGAAAACCGCCGCGGTAAACGCCTTGATGCCGGGCATGGAGCCTGTGGTCGGCATCAGCGTGGGGTATGAGGAGCAAAGCAGCACGCCCGCGACAGCGGCCAGCGCGCTGCCAATGGCGAACGTCGTTGAAATCGTTGCATTGACGCTGATGCCCATCAGCTGCGCCGCCCCCTTGTCCTCGGAAACCGCGCGCATGGCTTTGCCCATTTTGCTTTTGCTGGTGAAAAGCGTCAGCGCGACCATGATGACAATACAGGCCGATACGGTGACCAGCGCCTCGGCCGGGATAATCAACTGACCGCCAAACAGACGCAGCGCCGGCAGGTTGACAACGGACGTAAAGACCTTGGGCGCGCTGCCCCAGATCAGCAGCGCCGCATTTTGCAAAAAGTAGCTCACGCCGATGGCGGTGATCAAAACCGCAAGCGACGGCGCGCTGCGCAGCGGCTTATACGCCAGCGATTCAATGCCGATGCCCAGTACCGTGCATACCAGCATGGCGGCGGCGATGGACAGGACCGGCGAAAGACCCAGATAGGAAGTGGCGCAAAAGGATATGTAGGCGCCCACCATGATGACGTCGCCATGCGCAAAGTTGAGCATTTTGGCGATGCCGTAGACCATGGTATAGCCAAGCGCGATGATTGCGTAAACACTTCCAAGGCTGATGCCGCTGATCAGGTTGGAAAGAAAACTCATGCCATACACCTCAATTATTTTTGTTTAAGCCCCCAAAAGAGGCTTCTGTTTCAAACCCGCGCCGTGCGGCCGCCGCAGACGCACGGCCGTTTAAAAGCAAACAGAGGGTTGCCTTTTGGGGACAACCCTCCAAACTAAGGGCGATTAAGCAGGTTACATGCCGACGTAAACGCCGTTTTCAATGACCATGCCCTTGGGCGCCTTGGAAACCTCGCCGGACTGCGACCAGGTCATCCCTTCGCCCGTCAGGCCGTCTACCGTAAAGGAAGCGTCGGTGAACGTCGCGATGAGCGTATCGCAGATATCCGAAGCGTTCATGTCCGCGGTAACGCCGGCTTTCATGCAGGCTTCGTAAATCGCGTATACGCAGTCATAGCCGTCGGCTGCAAACTGGTTGGGCACCTCGTTGTAAAGCTCCTGATATTTGGTGACAAAACTTACGGTGCGTTCGTCCTGCGCGTCGGCCGTAAACGGGGTAAGCAGCATGACACCTTCTGCCAGCGTGGTATCGAAGCCTTCCAGCGTCAAAATACCGTCCATGCCGTCCACACCGAAGAATTTCACTTCATATTCCATGCTCTTGGCCTGAGCCATGATCAGGGAAGCGGGCGTATAGTAAATCGGCAGGAAGATCAGATCTGCGCCGGCGTTTTTCGCGTCGGACAGCTGTACGCTAAAATCGTTGGCCGTGTCGTCGGTAAACGTCGTGGTGCTGACGATTTCAAGCCCCAGTTCGCCGGCCTTGGCGGCAAACTTCTGATAGATGCCGGTGGAATAGGCGTCGGAGTTGTTGTAGATGACGGCAATTTTGGCGCCCAGCTTCTGATCGCTGATATACTGCGCCGAAGCAATGCCCTGGTTGGGGTCGGTAAAGCACATCTGGAATACATTGTCCTTGCGGGGCGTGGAAACATTGCCGCTGGCGTCCGGCTGGCCGCCGATAACATCCGTGGAGGATGCGGAGGGGGTCAGCGTAAAGATCCGGTCGGCGTTGGTTTCCGTGCCGACGGCGATGCAGGGACCGGTGGTGACGGTGCCGACCAGAATCTGCATGCCCCAGTCTTTCAGGGCGTTGTAGGCGTTGACGGATTTTTCCGCGTCATGCTCGTCGTCCTGGAAATTCAATTCAAACTGCACGCCGCCCAGCGCGTTGATTTCATCCACAGCGATCTGCGCGCCGTTCTTAGCCGCGTTGCCGTAGATGGCCGCGCCGCCGGTAAGCGGGCCGATGCCGCCCAGTTTGATTGCGGCGCCGTCCGCTTTGGGGGCGTCTGTCGCTGCGGGCGCGTCGGTTTTAGCAGGGGCGTCGGTTCCGGCAGGGGCGTCGGTCGCCGCGGGCGTCTGGCCGGAGCAGGCCGCCAAGGCGGCGGTGAGCAGCAGCGCCATCAGGATGGAAAGGAACTTCTTCATGATTGGTCTCTCCTTTTGGTTCAAATAGGATGACCATGCCGCAAATGCGGCATGTTATGCAAAGACCGGCCTGCCCGAAAGCAAACCGGTCTTTGAATACAAAAAAATCAAAGAAACTGCGGTTGCTTTCCAATCGGCTTTTGCCAAATGCCTCCTGCGACAAACGCCGGCACGACGGCGGACAATACCAGATCCGGCATGCCGGAAATTAGACGTACAGCCGGCAACAGGAAAACAAACGCAAAAACGGCGCCCCCAAAAACGGACACCGCAAACAAAGAAGAAAGAGCGTCTGCGCACACAAACAAACCCTCCGCCCGCACAGGGGCAAAAGAGCGGCGTGTTTTTACCATACTACCATCGTGCGACATTTCGCCCTGCTCCTTCCTTATTAAATTGTCTGTTATTGTATCACGTTAAAGTGTATCTGTCAATCAATTCGATCGATTTTTTTCATTTGTATATGCAAATGAAAACCGCTTTCCGAAAAGAAAAGATGCTTTTCCTGCAAAAACATGTGGACGGAAGAAAAATATATGCTTTTTTTGACGGCGTTCCCAACGCTTTCTGCAATCTGACGGTTGCCTTTTTCAGTTCGATTTGTAATGCTGCCGTATTAGAATGTGCAGGCTTTTGACGCCGCACAGCGAAAAAAGGCAATGCGGCTGTGAGCACGCTGTCGTTTTTTACAGAAAATTCGCCGGTTGCAGGGCTTGCCGGCGGCAAAACAAAGCGCGAACGACGAAGCGCTTTGCGTTTCCAACGATCGTGTAAAGAAAAACGGATGAATATTCTGCGCGATTGCATCGCCGGATAACGGCAGTTTTTTTAACAAAGCAGGGGGAAGGCGCTGATTGGACCTTCCCCCTGACGTTTATGGCGTTTTAAACACGCGCTCTGGCGCAAAATGGCTGGAAAAGATTGCTCCTGCCATTGGCTTTGTTAAAATTGCAGCTTTTCCTCGATGTAAGCGCGCAGATCGGTGATAGCGACAACCTCCTGCTCCATGGTGTCGCGGTTGCGGACGGTGACGTTGCCGGTCGGCTCGGTGTCAAAGTCCACACAGATGGCGTAGGGCGTGCCGATTTCGTCCTGGCGGCGATATCGCTTGCCGATGGACCCGGTTTCATCGTAATCAACCGGGAAGTACTTGCGCAGTTCGTCGTAAATCTGCTGCGCGGCAGGCGCCAGCTTCTTTTGCAGCGGCAAAACCGCGCATTTGTACGGCGCCAGCGCCGGATGCAGATGCAAAACCACGCGGGTATCGCCGGGCTTCAGCTCCTCTTCGTCATAGGCGTTGCACAAAAAGGCCAGCGCCACGCGGTCGGCGCCCAGAGAGGGCTCGATGCAGTAGGGGATGTAGCGCTCGTTGGTAACCGGGTCGATATATTCCATATTTTCGCCGGAATGTTCCTGATGCTGCTTCAAATCGTAATCCGTACGATCTGCGACGCCCCACAGCTCGCCCCAGCCGAAGGGGAAGGCATACTCAAAGTCGGTCGTGGCCTTGGAGTAAAACGCCAGTTCCTCCGCAGAATGGTCGCGCAGGCGCAGATCCTCATCCTTCATGCCCAGGGACAAAAGCCACTGATGGCAGAATGTGCGCCAGTACTGGAACCATTCCAGATCCTCGCCGGGCTTGCAGAAAAACTCCAGCTCCATCTGTTCAAATTCACGGGTACGGAACGTAAAGTTGCCGGGCGTGATTTCGTTGCGGAAGCTCTTGCCCACCTGCGCGATGCCGAACGGCACGCGCTTGCGGGAGGAGCGCTGGACATTTTTGAAGTTGACAAAAATGCCCTGCGCGGTTTCCGGGCGCAGATAAACCTCTGCCTGGCTGTCCTCGGTGACGCCCTGATGGGTTTTGAACATCATGTTGAATTTGCGAATCGGCGTAAAATCGCTTTTGCCGCAGCCGGGGCAGGGCACTTTGTTTTCCAGAATATACTGGGTCATTTCATCGTTGCTCATCCCGTCGGCAACCATTTCAACGCCCTTGGCCTTATTGTAGGCTTCGATCAGCTGGTCGGCGCGGTGGCGCATCCGGCAGCTTTTGCAGTCGATGAGCGGGTCGTTGAAGGAAACGACATGCCCGCTGGCGACCCACACTTCGCGGTTCATCAAAATGGCGCAGTCCACGCCGACGTTATATTTGCTTTCCTGAACGAATTTTTTCCACCAGGCCTTTTTGACGTTGTTTTTAAATTCCACGCCAAGCGGGCCGTAGTCCCATGTGTTGGCCAGGCCGCCGTAAATTTCAGATCCGGCGAAGATAAAGCCGCGCGTTTTGCACAGGCCGACAATTTTGTCCATCGTTGCTTTGCTGGGCATCGTGATTTCCTCCGTATTGCGTTGTATCCCCATTGGGGAAAGGGTTGGGCGGATCTTTGGCGGCAAATGAAAAAAGCCGCCGCGCAATAAAGGGACGAGAAGCTTCTTCTCGCGGTTCCACCCTTTTTAGCTGCGCTGACAGCCCGCCTTCGTTTCCGGCAGCATCCACGGCGGCGCCCCAAACCGTATCCTGCGCCGGGCTTGCACCGCCCCCGGCTCGCTTTTTGCAGAATCATACGATTCTTTTCCGCCTGCTGCCCTATGAAATTAACGAGGACATCTTACCATGTTCTTTGGGGCTTGTCAAGCGGCGCCGGCCGCTTTTTCCGTTCTGTGAAAGCCTATGCGTGCATACAGTAAAATCAAAAGAGAGGGGCGAAGGAAGGTGCATCAGTGGCAGCAGCAGATGGCGGCGCAGCTTTGCCCGCCTTTTGACGGATGGGTTCGGGCAATCGGCGCGCCGCTGGCGCAAAAGGCGGCGGATCTGTGTTTTGTGGCCGGACAGGCGCCCAGCCTGCGGCTTTGCGACGGCCAGCATGTATTGCTGCGCGGCCATACGGTGACGGCGCAGATGCTGGGCGAGCTTTTGGCGCGTCTGTGCGGTTATTCTCTTTATGCCTGCCAGCGGCAGCTGGCGCAGGGATATCTGACGCTGCCGGGTGGTTTTCGCGCGGGATTTGGCGGCGTTTTTGATGAAACAGGGCTCAATCCCACGCAGGTGCAGTCGGTTGTGCTGCGCATCATGCGCGACTGCCCCGGCTGCGCGCAGCCGCTGCTGGCGTATTTGAACCGCCCGGAGGCCAGCGTGCTGATCGCCTCCGCGCCCGGCATGGGGAAAACGACCCTGCTGCGTGATCTGGTGCGCGCCCTGTCGCAGACCGGCCGGTGGATTGGCTTGTGTGATGAGCGCGGCGAAGTTGCGGCGCTTAACAACGGCGTGCCGTCGCTGGACGTCGGGCCCTGTACGATTGTGGCGGATGGATGCGCCAAGGCGCAGGCGATGGCGCGTTTTGTGCGCGCTGTCCATCCGGATATGATCGCGGCGGACGAACTGGGCGACGTTTTGGAAGCGCAGGCGGTTTTGGAAGCAAGCAAATGCGGCGTTGCCGTGCTGGCGACGGCGCACGGCGCGTCCATGGAGGATTTAAAGCGCCGCGAGGGGATCGGGATGCTGCTCAGGGCACGGGTTTTTGACCGGATTGCGCTGCTTGGCGGCGCGCCGGGGCGATTGGCTGCGATTTATGATGCGCAGGGCGGGCTTTTGCGATAAGGAGGGGAGACGGATGCGTTTGGCTGCGGCGCTGCTGACCGCGCTGGCGGGTACGGGCGCAGGCTTTTGGATGGGCGCGCGTGAACAGGCGCGGGCGCGGCTGCTGATGCAGCTTGGCGACGCGCTGGAGCGGATTTGTACCGGCGCGGTGCGCTTTAAAACGCCCCTTGGCGATCTGATGGCGCAGGCGGGCGCGCCGATTTTGCAGGTTTGGCGCAAAGAGCCGGCGGCAGGGCTGGCGCAGGAGGATGTAACGCTTTTGGAGCAGCTGTTTGCATCGCTTGGGCGGATGGACGCGCAAAACTGCGCGCAGGTCTGCCGGGGCGTGACGGAAAGCTGGCAGGCACACGCGCTGAAGGTCGGGCAGCAGGCGGAAAAAACGGCGAAACTATGGCGCGTTTTGTGCGCGTGCGCGGCGCTGACGCTGGCGATCTGGATGCTTTGAGCTTTTACGCAGGAAGGAGCAATGCGGCAATGAATGTGGAACTGATCTTTAAAATTGCGGCCATCGGCGTTGTCGTCGCGGTGGCGGAACAGGTGCTTTCGCGCGCTGGCAGGCAGGATATCGCCATGGTGGTGACGCTGGCGGGATTGGCGATCGTGATGCTCATGGCGGTGTCGGCGGTGGGCGAGCTGTTCCAGGCTGTGCGCACGCTGTTTTCTCTGTCATGATGCGCGCTATGGGCGTGGCCGTCGTTTCCGCCATGGCCGCGCTGCTGCTGAAAAAGACGCAGCCACAGCTTTCCTCGGTATTGTCGGTTGCCGCCGCTGCGTGCCTTTTCCTGGGGCTTTGTCTGGAACTTGCCGATGCCCGCCAGGCGCTGCTTGCCTTAACGGACGCCGCGGGCGGTACCGGGACGGTCGGTACGGCGCTGAAGCTGGTCGGCATCAGCCTGGTGGGCGATTTTGCTGCGCGCACCTGCCGGGAACTGGGCAGCGATACGCTGGCGGCTCAGGCGGAGCTGTGCGGCAGGCTGGCAATCTGCGTGACGATACTGCCGGTTCTGGGCGACCTGCTGGCGATCGTGACGCGGCTGGCGTCGGGAGGATGAAGATGAAACGGGCGGGATTTGCGCTGCTTTTGCTGCTGTTTTTTCCAATTATTGCAAACGCCCGGGAAACGGACCTGTCCCAGGCGCTGGCGCATATGGACCTGTCCGGGTGGGATGCGGCGGCAGGCGATACGCTGATGGACACTACGGCAAATCAGCTGGTGGCCGAACTTGCCGCGCAGCAGGCGTCCCTGGACGCTGTGGATTTGCTGGCGCAGCTGGGCGGGATGATCCGCCGTGCGCTCTACCGGCAAAAGGCACAGCTTGCCTCGCTGTGCGCGCTGGTGTGCGTGGCGGCACTTGCCGCGCGCCTGCACAGTCCGCTGGGCGGGCGCATCGGCCAGCTGACGCGCCTGGCCTGTGCGGCGCTGTGCATGAGCGTTCCGTTGGCGCTGGTGCGCGATGCGATGGACGCCAGCTTTTTTGCCGCTCAGCACCTGGCGCGTTTTTCCAGCGCAGCGCTGCCGGCGGTAAGCGCGCTGGGGGCGGCGCTGGGAGCGGCGGGCAGCGCCGCGATGCTCTCGCCGATGACGGCCAGCGCGGCTTCGCTGGCGTCCATGCTCACCTGTCAGATCGGCAGGCCGCTGCTGTGCGCGCTTTCTGCGCTGGCGGTTGTCGATCCGATCAGCGGCGATCTTGGCATCGGGCGGATCTTTGACAGCGTGCGCCAGCTGGCGGGCTTTGCCCTTACGGCGGTTTTGACGGTGTTTGCATGCGCTGCGCTGGTGCAGGGGACGCAGACAGCGCACGCGGACAGCGCGGCCCTGCGCGGCGCCAAATACGCCATTGACAACTATGTGCCTGTGGTGGGCGGCCTGTTTGCCGACACATTTGAACTTTTGACATCCAGCGCGCTGGTGCTGAAAAATGCGGTTGGGCTGGCGGCGATGCTTTATGTGGGCGCGCTGGCGCTGGAGCCACTTTTGGGGCTTGCCGCTTCGTTTCTGGTGCTCAAAGCGGGGGCGCTGTTTGCACATCTGACCGGGGAGCGCGCATCCGGGGACATGCTGGACCGCTTTGCGCAGATTCTTGCCATGGCGGCGGCGCTGACGGCCACCTGTGCGGCGCTTTATCTGACGGTGATGGCCGCCGCCTGCGCCTGCACCGACGCGGCGGTGATGCTCCGATGAGCGCGTTTGCCCAGGCGGCGGCGCAGCTGACCGCGCTGCTGCTGCTCACTGCCTGCGCCCGGGCGCTTCAAAGCGACAACGCGCTGGCGCCGTGGGTTCAGCTTGGCCATGCGCTGCTGTTTTTAAGGGCGCTTTTGCTGGCGCTGGGTCTGTAGCGCGTTTTTTGTCGACAGTACCGTGCGGGAGAAATTGCAGGATCAGCGGCCGGGTTGCGCCAAAGCGGCGTTTTGGCAGACGACGGCGTCCAAACAGGGCAGAGATATTGCGGATGCAGCGGTTAAAAAACGGCGGGCAGGAGGACCAACTATGGAATTTTTCACAAAACCAACGCGGGAAAAGCCGGGGCGTCCGGCGAAAACCGGCGCGCTGCTTTTGTGCGCGCTTTGTGCGGCGCTGATTTTATACGCGCTTTGCGCCGATGAAAACACGGCCGGGCAAAAGCAGGATCTGGCGCAGGTGCTCTCCCAAATCGAGGGCGCGGGCCAGGTGACGGTCTATATCGGCCAGACGCAGCAGGCGGTATCCTCTGTGTTTTCGGATCAGACGGTCCCGGCCGGCGGCGTCGTTGTGGTAGCGCAGGGCGCGCAGGATCCTTACGTCGCCTTTGCGCTGGCGGATGCAGCCTGCACCGCGCTGGGACTGGAACCGTCCCAGGTCAGCGTCGCGCCCATGGCTGCGCCATGAAGCGGTATTTGGTGACGGCGGCGCTGTGCATGGCTTTTTTGACGCTGGGCTTTGCCGCAGGACGGTCGTACGCGCCGGATGGCGGGAAAACGGCCGCGCCGGTGCAGACGGATTATTTCCTTACCTTTTATCAGCGCCGTCTGGATGTGCGACGGATGCAGGCGGATGCGCTGGATGCCCTGGGCGATGCGCAGCAGCTAAAGGCGTTGATGCAGCGCTGCGAGGCGGAAACGCGCTGCGAACTGGCGCTGAGCGCGCGTTACCCTCAAAGCGCGGTGTGGATTTCGCAGCGTGGCGTGTTTGCCGCTGTGCGCGCCAGCGCGCTTTCCCAAAGCGAACGCGCGCAGATTACGCTGATGCTCTGCCGGGAAACGGGCGCGGCGGAGCAGTCGGTTTTCCTGACGGTTTGCGCGCCGTGACGATTTAATTTCCTTAAAAAGACAAGGATCGCCAACGGTTTGCGTTGTATTTGCACGCAAACTCTGCTATAATAGGGGTAATCTAACGGAGGTGTCTGAAACATGAGTGAAAACAAAAATGTTCAGGTATACAGCGAAGAAAAGCTGGACATGGGCACGATCACCTTTGCAAACGACGTTATTTCGATCATTGCCGGCCTTGCCGCGTCCGAGGTGGAAGGCGTTGCCGCAATGAGCGGCGGCATCTATGACGGCGTGGCCAGCGCGCTGGGACGCAAAAATCTGACCAAGGGCGTCAAGGTTGAGGTGGGCAACGAGCAGGTGGCCGTGGATCTGACGATGATCTTCAACTATGGCGCCGAAATTCCCGCTGTGGCCAAGGCTGTGCAGGAAAACGTCAAAAAAGCGGTTGAGAATATGACCGGTCTTGAAGTGGTCGAGGTCAATATCGCGGTGGTCGGCGTGCGTTTTGAAAAAGAGGTGGAGCCGGCGCAGATTGAAGCGCCCGCAGAAGCGCCTGCGCCCCGGGTTCGCTAAGCGGCCAGGGGCATCGCGCGCGGCCTTTTTGCGTGCCGCGGCGTTTTGGATTGCATTGCAATAGGAGGGATCGTATGAAGGTGCATTGGTACGACAGGGTCTTGATGTTCTTTGTCGCCTGTTTCCTGCTTGCGGGAGCCGTTTTGTTTTTTGCCCTTCAGGCCGACGCGGTCTGCGCCAACGTTTCGCTGCGCATCGGCAATCTGCCCATCGACGAAACAGGGCGGATGCTGCTTTTGGGCGGCGGCGTGATTTTGGTTGTGCTGTCGATTTATCTGTTTGCCACGGCGCTGCACAAGCGCCGCAGGCCGCCGGTACGCGGCGTTTTGGTGCGTTCCGGGGAAATGGGCGCGGTGGAGATCACGCTTTCGGCGCTGGATACGCTGATTCAAAAGTGCGTGCGCGGCTTTAGCGCCGTGCGCGACTGTGTCAGCGTGATGAACGTCGCGCCGTCGGGCGAGCTGGACGTGCAATTGCGCCTTGCGCTTTTGCCCGACACGGATGTGCCGGATCTGAGCAAGCAGCTCCAGGAAGAGGTTAAGCAGTTTGTGGAGTCGCACGCAGGCGTGACGGTGCGCCAGATTGCGGTTCTTGTTGAATCCACCGGCGTGAACCCCGCCGCGCGCGTGCAGTAACGGGGGTGGAACCATGAGCAAACAGCAGGAATTTTTTACCGCTGTTTCGGCCTTTGTCAAAAAACACTGTCTGACGCTGACGCTGAGCCTGTGCGGCGTTGCGCTGGCGATTTTGTTTCTCTGGATCGGCTTTTGGAAGACCGTGCTGATCGTGGCGCTTGGCGCCGTGGGCGGCGCGTTCGGCTTCTGGCTGGACAAGCGCCGGACCACACAGTCGCAGGACGAGTATCTGTTTTTTGACGACCGGGACGCATGATACAAACAAAGCTGGAGGCGGACGAACCATGTCGAGAACCACTGCAAGAGAAACGGCGATGAAATTGCTGTTTGAGGCAGAATTCAATACCGACCCGCAGGATACCCTGGCGATGCTGGAACCGCTGGATTTGACCGATCAGGATCGGGCGTTTATGGCGCGCATCAAATCCGGCGTTTTGGATAACCTGGATCAGATCGACGCCGCGCTTGAAAAGTATGTCGTCGGCTGGCAGCCGGAGCGTTTGGCCAAGGTGGACCGTTCTATTTTGCGCCTGGCGGTATACGAGCTGCTCTTTACGGATGTGCCGGCTTCGGTCGTCGTCAACGAGGCGGTCAATATGGCGGGCGTGTTTTCCTCGGATGAATCAACGGCGTTCGTCAACGGCATTTTGGGCAATTTTGTGCGCGATCATTCGGCGGACCGCCAGCTGTGACGGTTTGCCGATGAGCTGCCGCCGGGGTGCAGAGCATCCGGCGGCGGCTTTTTTTCCATAGAATTTATATGAAGATACAAAAGAAGGGGTGTTTGAAAATGGCACAGCTGATTTCCGGAAAAGAGGTGGCCGCGTCGGTTTATGAGGCGCTGACGGGCCGGATCCAGGCGCTTAAGGCGCGCGGCGTGACGCCGTCGCTGACGGTAATTCTGGTGGGTGAAAACCCGGCGTCTCAGGTCTATGTGCGCAATAAGGCGCGGATGTGCAAAAAGCTGGGCATGGGCTCCAGCGTGATCCGGCTGGACGAATCCACGCGCGAGGAAAACCTCATACAGATCATCCGTCAGCTCAACGACGATGCGTCGGTGCATGGGATTTTGGTGCAGATGCCCCTGCCGCGCCATATTCGCGAATTTGCCGTATTGGACGCGATTGATCCAAAGAAGGATGTCGACGGGTTCCACGCCGTCAATGCCGGGCTTCTGATGAGCGGACGGGAGGGCTTCAGAGCCTGTACGCCCAAGGGTGTGATGCGCATGCTTAAAAGCTGTGGCGTTCCGCTTGCCGGCGCAAACGCCGTGGTGATCGGGCGCAGCAATATTGTCGGAAAGCCCATGGCGATGATGCTGCTGGAAGAAAACTGCACCGTTACCGTCTGCCATAGCCGCACGCGCGAGCTGGAAAAAATCTGCGCTGAGGCGGATATCCTGGTGGCGGCGGTCGGACGGCCGCGCTTTGTGACAGCGCAGATGGTCAAGCCGGGCGCGGTGGTCATCGATGTGGGCATCAACCGCCTGCCGGACGGTTCGCTCTGCGGCGATGTGGATTTTGATCAGGCGGCGGAAAAAGCAGCCTGGATTACGCCTGTTCCCGGCGGCGTTGGACCGATGACCATCGCCATGCTGATGGAAAACACGGTGGAGGCCGCCGAACATGCCGCTGGTTAACCGGCGCACCTATTCGGTTGCACAAATTAACGAATATGCCAGGAGCCTATTGCATGCGGACCCGATTTTGAGCGATGTGAGCGTTCGGGGGGAAATTTCCAACCTGCGGCCGCATCGCTCCGGCCATGTTTATTTTACAATCAAGGACGGCGAAGCCGTGCTTTCCTGCGCGCTGTTTCGGCAAAATGCCCGTCAGGTAACCGTTGCGCTGACCGAAGGGATGCAGATTGTCGCGCGGGGATATGTGACGATCTATCCGCGCGACGGCGCGTACCAGCTGGTCGTTTCCCAGGTGCAGGCCGACGGGATCGGCGCGCTGTTTGCGCTGTTTGAAAAGCGCAGGGCGCAGTATCAGGCGCAGGGGCTTTTTGATCCGGCCCGGAAAAAGAAGCTGCCGGAATTTGCCCGCCGCATTGCGGTGGTAACCTCGCCCACCGGCGCGGTGCTGCGCGATATTGTACGCGTGGCGCGGGCAAGATGGCGCGGGATTGAGATCTGCCTGGTGCCCACGGATGTGCAGGGCGCGCAGGCTGCGCAGCAGATTGCCCGGGCGGTGCTTTGCGCCGACGGCTGCGGCGCTGATGTGATCATTGTGGGCCGCGGCGGCGGATCCCTGGAGGATCTCTGGGCGTTTAACGAGGAGGCGGTTGTGGCGGCGGTGGACGCCTGCAAAACGCCTGTGGTGTCGGCTGTGGGACATGAAACGGATTTTACGCTGTGCGATTTTGCGGCAGACGTGCGGGCATCCACGCCTTCCAATGCTGCGGAGCTTTGCGTTGCCGATGCAGCTGCTTTGGCGCATCGGGTAAACATGCTGCGCCAGCGTGCGCTGCGTGCGCCGGCGAATCTGATCGCATTGCGCCGGGAACGCCTGCTTCGGGCGCGTCAGCGTGCGACGCGGGCCATGCAGGTGCGGCTGGATACGGCGCGCCACGCGGTGGCGGCCCTGGAAAACCGACCGGTACTGCGCCAGCCGGGCGCTTTTTTGACGATTTTGCGCGGAAAATGCGCCGCGCTGGCTTCACGGGCTGTTTCGGCTCAGAAAAAGATGCTGGATCAATACCGCGGACGGGTCGCTTTTTGTGCGGTGGCTGCGCCGCGTGCGTTTGAAAGGATGCTGCAGCAGCGGAAAAATGTCTGCCGGGTGCTGCGCGGCAAGGCGCAGGCGCTGGATCCCATGAGCGTACTGGGACGCGGATATGCTCTGGTGCGGCAGGAGGGCCGGGTTGTGACGAAGGCAGCGGCGCTTGCTCCCGGCATGCAGGTGGAGCTGACGCTTTCGGACGGCAGCAGAAAGGCGGAGGTATTGCCATGACGGAGAAAACAACAAAAAAGCGTACGGTCAAAGCGCCGAGCTTTGAGACGCAGCTTAAGCAGCTGGAAGAACTGGTAGCAAAGCTGGAAAGCGGCGGGCTTGGCCTGGAAGAATCTATTGAGGCGTATGAGAAGGCCATGGCGCTTTGTACAGCGCTGGATCAGCAGCTGGAAGCGGGCGAAAAGAAACTGGCCGTTTTGCAAAACGGTGCGGAGCAGCCCTTTGAGGCGGAGGATTTGCCGTTATGATTGCTTTTGAGTCGTTTTTGCCGATGGTGGAGGCGGCGCTGCCGTCTTATCTGCAACAAAACGAGCCCTATGCGCGTGTAATAGACGAGGCCATGGCCTACAGCCTGCTGTCCGGCGGGAAACGCCTGCGTCCCTGCTTTTGTCTGTACGGCGCGGCTTTTGCCGGCGCGTCGGCGCAGGAAGCGATGCCGTTTGCCTGCGCGCTGGAGATGATCCATGCGTATTCGCTCATCCACGACGATCTGCCGTGCATGGACAATGACGATCTGCGCCGCGGAAAGCCGACCAATCATCGGGTCTATGGCGAGGCGATGGCGCTGCTGGCGGGAGACGGCCTGCTCAGCCGCGCTTTTGAAGTGATGGCGCAGGCGGTATGCGCATGCGAACAGACGCAGGCCCGCGCCCGCGCGGCTCAGGCGATGGCCTACATTGCCGGAAAATGCGGCGCATGCGGGATGATTGCCGGACAGGTGGCGGATATGGCGGATCTGAATGCGCTGGATCCCACGGTTGACCGCGGTGCGCTTTTGGCCTATATTGAAAGGAACAAGACCAGTGCGCTGATTTGCGCCGCGCTGGTTTCCGGGCTGATCCTGGGCGGTGCGGACGCATCGGTAATCCGGGATTTTGAAGCGTATGGGCTGGCTTTTGGCATGGTTTTTCAGATTACGGACGATTTGCTGGATGAATTGGGCGATGAAAAGACTTTTGGCAAACCGATCCATTCCGACGCCAAAAACGGCAAGCTCACGGCGGTAACGCTCTACGGCGTGGAGGGCGCGCGTGCCCAGGCGCGCAAATGGCTTGCTTTGGCGCATGAAGCGCTGGCCGATTATCCGCAGGCGGACGCGCTGATTCGGCTGATCGACGCCCTGCCGCAGCGCGTCTTTTAAACCGCAAAGATAGATAAAAGGGGAATGAAACGTGCCTTTTTCCGCAATTTTGCAAAATAACATGCTCTGGTCGGCCGTGCTGAGCTGGACGCTGGCGCAGGTTTGCAAATTTTTCACGCAGATCATTCGGGATCGGCGGCTGGATTTCAGAATGCTGGTAGCGCCGGGCGGCATGCCGAGCGGTCACAGCGCCAGTATGATGGCGCTTACGACGGCGGTTGGCATTGAAATGGGGTTTGACTCTGCGGCGTTTGCCGTGGCGTTTGTTACCAGCATGATTGTCATGTACGACGCTGCCGGAATCCGGCGCAGCGCGGGACAGCAGGCTGTTGTACTCAATCGCATCGTGCATCGCCTCAGTCAGGGCGTGCATGAGGAAAAGGTGCAGCTTTCGGCGCAGGAACTCAAGGAGATCCTGGGGCATACGCCGTTTCAGGTCATTGTCGGCGCGGCAATGGGAATTGTCATCGCCTTGATTTTTTGCCTGCGGGGGTAAAACGCAATCGTGAAAACAACCGATAAACAACAGCTTTGCGCGCTGGCACAGTCCCTGCGCGATCAGATCATTGCCGCCGTGGAGCAAAACGGCGGCCATTTGGCGTCTGCCCTGGGGGCGGTGGAGCTTTGCGTCGCGCTTTATCAAACGCTGGATTTTGGGGTGGATCATCTGGTTTTTGACGTGGGGCATCAGTGCTACGCATATAAGCTGTTAACGGGCAGAAGCCTTGAACGGCTGCGCCGCGAGGATGGCGTCAGCGGATTTCCCACGCGGCTGGAGGGAGACGATTTTGGCACGGGCCATGCCGGTACGGCCATTTCGGCGGCGCTTGGCCTTGCACGGGCAGATCGGATTTTGGGCCGGCAAAGTCTTTCGGTCGCCGTTGTGGGCGACGGTGCGCTGACCAACGGCCAGTGCTATGAGGCGCTTAACGATGCCGGCAGCGCAAAAATCCCCATGCTGGTGATTATCAACGACAACCGGATGTCCATCGCGCGCAATGTTGGCGCGATGTCGCAGTATTTGACCAAAATTTGCCGCCATAAGCCGTATCTGCGCCTGAAGGCGGGAGTCAAGCGTGTTTTGCGCCATGCGCCGGGGACATACCGGCGGGTGGATCGTTTTAAGCGCGCGGTAAAACAGCTGGTGGTCCCAAGCGGCCTGTTTGAAGATCTGGGCTTTGCCTATGCCGGGCCGGTTGACGGCCATAATATCGCTGATTTGATGGAAATGATCGCGTTTTGCCGTTCGTTGGGCCGTCCGGCGGTTTTGCATGTGATTACGAAAAAGGGGCAGGGCGACCCGCAGGCGCAGGCGCAGCCTTCACGCTATCACAATGTTTCGGTTCACGACGAGCCGGACGAACCGGGTATGCAGGCGGCTTCTGCCGGCATGGGGCAGCATCTTTGCCAAATGGCGATGGATGATGCGCGTATCTGCGCGATTACGGCTGCGATGCCGGCCAATACCGGCCTTTCTTCTTTTGCAAAGGCGTTTCCGGATCGCTTTTTTGACGTAGGAATCGCCGAGGGGCATGCGGTGACCATGGCCGCCGCGATGGCGGCGCAGGGCATGAAGCCCTTTGTGCCCATTTATGCCACTTTTTTGCAGCGGGCCTATGACCAGATCGTGCATGATGTCGCGCTGCAGCGTTTGCCTGTTGTGATTTTGTCGGATAAATCCGGCTTTGTCGGCGCCGACGGCGCGACGCATCAGGGGCTGTATGACGGCTCGTTTCTGCACCATATTCCCAATTTGACCGTTTACATGCCTCGGGATATGAATCAGTTGTGTCAGGCGATGGAATCGGCATCGGCGCTGGATGCACCTGTTGTGATTCGCTATGGCCGTCAGCTGCCCGCTTTGATCGAGGGGCCGGACTGTCCCTGGCCGCAGTGGCCGGTTCTGCGCGCGGGCAGCGATGTGGTGCTGTTTGCCTGCGGCGCGATGGCGGACAGCGCGCTTGGCGCGGCGGCGCTTTTGGCGCTGGAAGGCGTCGACGCGGCGGTGGTGGATGCCCGTACGCTCAAACCGCTGGACGAAAAAATGCTGGATCGCATGCTGCATTTGCCGGCGGTAACGGTGGAGGAAGGCGCTATAGAGGGCGGGCTTGGCAGAGCCATTCAGGCCTGGCGCTGTGAACGCGGCGGCGCGCCGACGGCGGTTCTTGGCGCGGCGGATCGCGTGTTTTATCACGCTGCGCGCGCCCGGCAGCTTCATATGGCCGGCCTGACGCCGCAGCAGATTTGCGCTTATGCGCATAAAGTGATGGGGCGCTTTGACGGTATCCTTGAAAATAAGGCTTAAATTCCGGGAGCATATCAAGCATTTTTTTGTGAAAAATCAAACAGCACTTGTTGCATAATTATAAAGCTTGATATATACTGGTATCAGTGTCAGGAAGGAGTGGCGAGATGGTCGTTGGAATGTTGGCCAACCGCCAGATACAGATCGATCCGGCTGTGCCGCTGAAAATGTCGCAGCAGCTGCTGCAGGGCGGCGCGCAGGTTTTGGCCAATTGGCAGATGGCCGGCGAACCGCGGGTGCAGGCTGTCGAGCAGCAGGCGCTGCTGTCCGGATGCGACATGATCGTTGTATTCGGCGGCGACGGCACGCTTTTGGGCGCTGCACGCGGCGCGGCGCCGTCGGGCACGCCGGTTTTGGGCATCAATTTTGGCCGCCTGGGTTTTCTGACCGAGGCGGAGGTTCGGGATTGCCGGGCGGCGGCGGACGCGCTTTTGTCGGGGGATTATACCATCGAGGAGCGTATGATGCTGCGCGCAGCTTTTCCCGACGGCCGGACGCTGGATGCGCTCAACGATGTGACGGTATCCCGAAGCGGCGAAATGGCGCTGCTGTATCTGGATATGGCTGTGGATGGCCAACGTTTTGACAGCTATGGCGCCGACGGCGTCCTGGTGGCCAGTCCGACCGGGTCTACCGCCTATTCGCTTTCCTGCGGCGGTCCGGTGATCAGCCCGCAGCTTCGCTGCATGGTGCTTTGCCCGATTTGCCCGCATACGCTCAGAGCAAGGCCGGTGGTGCTTTCACCGACGGAAACGGTGCAGATCTGCGTGGGGAGCAGGTCCCGGCAGGCGCGGGTGGATCTGGATGGGGTGCATACCGGCGTTCTGACTTCCGGTCAGGGGGTTCTGGTTTCTCAAAGCCCGTACCGCGCGCGCTTTATCCGGCTCAACCAGCGCAGCTTTTATGCGCTTTTGCGGGAAAAACTGGCACAGAACGATTAAATTTGAGGAGCTGCAATGATGAGAGGCAAAAGCGAATTGTCCGGCAAGCAGCGCCGGCATAACCTGATTTTGGGTTTGATCCGCGAACGGAATGTGGAAACGCAGGAAGACATTGTGGCCTATCTGCGCCAGCAGGATATCGACGTAACGCAGGCGACGGTTTCGCGCGATATCAAGGAATTGCGGCTGGTAAAAGTCATGAGCCAGAAGGGCGTTTATAAATATGCAACGGTCGATACGGCCCAGCGCGGTATGGAGGATCGGTTTGCGCGTATTTTCAGCGAATCCGCCCTGGGAATCGAGCGGGCGAACAATCTGCTGGTGATCCGGACGGTCAACGGCGCGGCCAACGCGGCGTGCGAGGCGCTGGACGCCATGAAATGGCCGGGAATTATCGGTACCATTGCAGGGGATAACAATCTTCTGGTGATTGCGCGGGACGATCAAAGCGCGCAGGAGATTGTGATACGCTTTCATCAGATGGTCAGAAGCTGACAGGCGGCGTTTTTTGTTGGAAGGATGCAGCTTGTTTGGGCAAATACGGATTGGAATACTTGCCGGAAGCGGCGTTGGAAGCGGCTTTTGGTATTGGCGGCCGCGTATGGGATCGCAGCGCGGCAAAATAGATAAGAGGGTAAGCATATGCTCATCGCGCTGGATGTGTCGGGCGTTGCGCTGATCGACCATCTTTCTGTGGAATTTACCGAAAAACTCAATATCCTTTCCGGCGAAACGGGCGCGGGCAAATCCATTTTGATCGATGCGGTCAATCTTGCCCTGGGCGGTCGTGCCGATCGGGAGCTGATCCGAACGGGCGAGGAGCGCGCGCGGGTTCAGGCGCTGTTTGACGTGAGCAAAAACACGGCGGCCAGGGCGTTTTTGGACGAGATGGCGCTGGAAACGGACGGCGGACTGGTGGCTGTCAGCCGGGAAATTACCCGCAGCGGGCGCAGCGTCGCGCGCATTGCGGGACAGATCATGCCCATTGCCACGGTACGGGCGTTTACGGCGCATCTGGTGGACGTGCATGGTCAGCACGAGCATCAGTCTTTGTTTGATCCGGCGGCGCAGCTTGGATGCGTAGACGGGTTTGACGAGCAGACGATCCTGCCGCTGCGCGAAAAGACGGCGCAGGCCTACCGGCAGTGGCGCGCTGCGCAGCGCGCTTTGAAAGAATTTGCCGGCACGCCGCAGGAGCTCGCGCAGCAGATGGATATGCTGGCCTATCAGATTCAGGAGATCGACGCGGCGCAGCTTCAGGCAGGGGAGGATGAACAGCTTGCGCAGCGGCGGCTGTTTTTCAAAAACGCGCAAAAGGTAGCCGATGCGGTTTCCAGCGCGAAACAGGCGCTGGAGAGCAGCGCGCTGGATGCGGTTTTGCAGGCATCGCGCGCGCTTTCAGCCGTAGGCGGGGTGGATGCGCGCTATGGCGACGTCGCCGATCAGCTGGCCGACAGCTATTATACGCTGGAGGATCTGCGCAGTCAGGTGGCGCAGATGGCGGATGAATTGGATTATGACGAGCGGGAAATCGATCGGGTGGAAGACCGATGGGAGCTGCTGCGCCGGCTGACCCGAAAATACGGCGCGGATGCGCAGGCGGTTTTGGCCTACCGCGATCAGGCGGCGGACAAACTGGAGACGCTCAGGCAGAGCGATCAGGCCGTTGCGAAAATGCAAAAGCGCATCGATCAGGCGCAGGCAGCGTATGAAAAGGCGGCCAGCGCGCTGCATGATGCGCGGGAGCGGACGGCGCAGGCGTTTTCCAACGCCGTTTTGGGGCAATTGAAGGATTTGAGCATGGGGCGCGTGCAGTTTGCCGTATCGCTTAGCGAGGCTGCGCCCAGCGCGCTGGGCATCGACGAGGCGTCGTTTCTGTTTTCCCCCAATGCGGGCGAGCCGCTCAAGCCGTTTTCAAAGGTGTCCTCCGGCGGCGAGCTGTCCCGCATGATGCTGGCAATTAAGACCATTACGGCGCAGCGCGACGGTGTGGATACGATGATTTTCGATGAAATTGACACCGGCATCAGCGGTCGGGTCGCGATGGCGGTGGGGCGGAAAATGCGCGCCATTGCCGAAAACCGCCAGGTATTGTGCATCACACACCTGCCGCAGATTGCTGTGGGCGGTCAGACCCATTTCCTGATTGAAAAATCCGAGCAGGAGGGCCGAACCGTGACGCAGCTGACGCCGCTTTCCGGGCAGGCGCGCGTGGCGGAGATTGCGCGGCTTTCCGGCGGCACACAATCGGAAAGCGCTTTGGCGCATGCGCGCGAAATGCTGTTGGAAGCGCAGGGCGCGTTGGAAAAATAAAACAGGACCTTTCCATTTTAGCATATGGCTGACCCGCAGGACAGGCGTACACGCGGATGGAAAGGCCTTTTTTATTGCATGGATTATGGCGCCGTTGGGCGGGGAATCCCGTCGTTGATGGTTAAAACCGCCTGCTGGATGGTTTCGCCATTTTTCACGACCATCCAGTACAGGTGCGAGCCGTCTGCGCCGTCCCACCGGCAGCTGGTTCCCTGTGCTGCGGACAGCTCGAAGCGTTCGCTGGGCGCGCCATAACGCTGCGTCAGCGCGGCTTCAACGGCCGATATCGCATTTGCGTTGGTACTGTCCAGCGTAAATTGAATGTCGGACAGCGCGCCGGATTGAAATTGAAACTGTGCGGATGCCTCTGCCTGGCCGATGCGCCACACGGCGCTGCGATCGGCGCAGTAGATTGAAGCGGCGGCCGACAGGGCGTCCGGGTCGGATAAATCAAGCTGCGCGTCGGAACACCATGAAAACGAGACGCCAAGCTGCGTTTGGACGTCCTGTACCGATGCGCCCCAGGAAAGCGCGCCCAGTGCAAAGGCGCCGCCCGCGTTTTTCAGCGCGTTCAGATTGACCGGCAATGCCTTGCCGCATCCAACCAGAACCAAAAGAATGGTGCATACAGCAAAAATGCAGATTGGATTTAATGGTCGGCGTATGTTCCATCGTTTCATTTTGACCCTCCTTTCCTGATCTGCAACAGCTTATGAGCCAATTGGCGAAAAACAATCCTCCTTCCGGGTGTTTGTGCATGACATATTACAATAAATTACAATTTGAGTATAGGAGGGAAATTCGAATTTGTCAATATTTTTAAAATGAATTATTTAAAAATGAAAAAAATAACATCACAGGAACTCGCAGCGCGGTCAGCGCGATAAATATTCAATGCAGCGGCACAGGCGCTGCTGAGGATGGTCAAAATGACCTCCGGGATGGATTTGACGCAGCGTGGGTACGCCGCTTTGCACCAAATGGTTGTATGCATCGTCCAAGCAGGCATCGATGCGCGAAAGCGCCGGATTGCGCGTGCGGCTTTCCCGTGCGCCAACGGAAAGGTAGGCGCGGTTCAGGTGCGTCACCGGCCAGGCGGCAAAAGCCTGTGAAAATCCGTCGAACCAAAGCGAACCGGATACCGAGCCAACCCGGGTAAATGCACGGCTGTGCGCGCCGGCCCACAATGCAAACAGGCCGCCCATGGAATAGCCGCACAGGATGCGCTGGTCAAACGCGGAACCCCGGGGTGTGATTTCTGATACAATCTGTTCCAGTGCGGCTAAAAAGACCGGCGCGCCGCCGCCAAAATCCGTGCCGTTGGCAAAGACGCGGCTGGCCGGCCAGGGAGAAAGGTCGTCGTTCCAGCTGTTTGGATGCACGATCAGCAGGGCGCACGCAGGCGCAGCCTGGCGCAGAACGTCAGTTTCCTGCGGCGCGGCAGGCAGGCAAATCAGCGTTCGGGCGTCCTGGGGCAAATCCAATTCATAGGCATAGCCCATGACGGTTCCCTGACGATGGATCATTGCGCGTCACCTCCTGATAGGGATACGGGCCAGCGTGGGGACGGGAAAACAGGATGATTGTATCACAAAACCGGGACAAAGAACAACTTTACACTCCAAAGAGGGCTGACACGGTATTTGCGCAGGCAAGGTGCGCAGATACAGCCTGAAGGCCGCGACGGATTTATGGCACATGGCAAAAATCCGTCGATAAGGGGAAGTTTGCTGGAAACGATCGCATATCCATGCTTGCGCAAATGCATGCAACCTGTTATAATATTATTGGTTTGGTATGCGGATTGATAAAACGTCTGCCGCATACTGCACAAAACGGTTATCAGACGGGTCGTGCGCCGGATGCGGCCCGTTTTTCGCGCGCCCCGCGCGCCCCGTGTGAACAGGAGGCGTATCGCATGAAAAAGGATGTTGTTATTATCGGCGCTGGCCCTGCCAGTATTTTTACGGCGCTGGAGCTGCTGCGTCAGGGAAGCAAAAAGAAGATTCTCATTGTTGAAAAGGGTCAGCCGATCGAAAAGCGCCGCTGCCCCAAAAGCGTGACGAAAAAATGCGTGGGCTGCAAGCCTTACTGCCATATTACGACCGGCTTTTCCGGTGCGGGCGCGTTTTCAGACGGCAAGCTTTCGCTCAGCTATGAGGTGGGCGGCGATCTGCCCACATTGATCGGCGAGGATCTGGCGCAGGAAACGATCGATTATACCGATAAAATCTATCTGGAATTCGGCGCGGACAGCCATATCGAGGGCTTGGGCAATACCGATGAGGTCAAGCAGATTCGCCGCCGGGCGATTCAGGCGGGCCTGAAATTGGTGGATTGCCCCATCCGCCATCTGGGTACCGAAAAGGCGCAGCAGATCTATCTGAGCATCGAGCAGTATCTGCTGGCAAACGGCGTTGAAATCTGGTTCGGACACGAGTGCACCAACCTGATCATTGAAGAGAAGATCTGCAAGGGCGTCTGCGTGACCGACGGCAGCCGGGAGCAGGAAGTGCTTGCGGATCGAACGATCGTTGCGACCGGACGGCGCGGCGCGGATTGGCTGGAGCGGCTCTGCGCGCAGCATGATATCGCCCATCAGCCGGGCACGGTGGATATCGGCGTGCGCGTTGAGGTGCGTAATGAGATTATGGAAACCGTCAACCGTGTGCTGTATGAGTCCAAGCTGATCGGGTATCCCAAGCCCTTTAAAAACAAAGTACGAACCTTCTGCCAAAACCCCGGCGGATTTGTCAGCCAGGAAAATTATGACAACGATCTGGCGGTCGTCAACGGGCATTCCTACAAGGAATTGAAAAGCGACAATACGAATCTGGCGATTCTTTGTTCGCACAATTTTAACTATCCCTTTAACCAGCCCATCGAGTATGCGCAAAAAGTGGGCGAATTGACCAACATGCTGGGCGCGGGGCATATTCTGGTGCAGCGCTATGGCGACATTCTGGACGGAAAGCGCACCTGGCCCAAGGAACTGGCGCAGTCGAACCTGCGTCCCACGCTGCCCGATGCGGTCGCGGGCGATATTACCTCGGCCATGCCCTATCGCGCAATGATCAATATCATCAATTTTATCGCTGCGATGGATCATGTGGTGCCCGGTTTTGCTTCCAGTGAAACGCTGCTGTACTCGCCGGAGCTGAAATTCTATTCCAACCGCGTGAAGATGGACGCCCAGTTTAATACCAGCGTCAAGGGCTTGCACTGTCTGGGCGATTCCAGCGGATGGACCCGCGGGCTGATGATGGCTTCGGTTATGGGCGTGCTGATGGGACGAGAGCTGGCAAAGGAAGTCTGACCATCACACAGGCAAAAACGATGATTTTTGGGTTCCCCCCGGAATGTTATTTCCGGGGGGATTGTCATGATCAGAACATATTTGGTCAGGTTGCAGCTAAGCCTGCCTTAAAGCGGTGCGGCAGGCGTCGTTTAACCAGCTTTGCGCTTCGCGCAGGCAATCAAACGGATCGCGCGACCAGGTTTCCTGTTCGACAAAACCATAGGGGACGCCGGTTTTCAGACAGGCGGCGACTGCGGGCGCCCAGTTGATTTCCCCCTGACCGGCGGGAACCAGGGCCTGCGTGCCATCCGGCATCCGGCGGTAATCCTTGAAATGTACCATGCAGATGCGGCCGGCGTATTGCTCGATCCAATCCGCCATGGAAAGCCCTGCCTTGTGGACATGATACAGATCCAGACAAAGCTGGAGCGGACGGCGCGTCCGGGTCATCAGCACATGGACCGGGCAAAGACCGTCTGTCAGCGCGTAATCCGGCGCGGTCGGGTGAAAACAAAGGCGCAGGCCGCTGGCATGGAGCCGGTCGTCCAGCGCGTCCAGCTGTGCGGCAAACTGCACAAGCCCTTGGGCGCTGCGGTATTGTTCCGGAATCCGGCTGACGCACAGCCACTGGCTGGCGCACAAGCGGTTCAGCTCGATAAAATAGTCGAGGTTTTCCATCACAACCGTGTAAAAATCCTGCGTGGAAACGGATCGAAGCCCCGATGCTGCCAGGGCGTCGGCAATTTGCCTTGGCGATACGGAAAAATCAATCCATTGCAGCTGGACGGTTGTGCAGCCCATCTGCGCCATTTTGGCAAAAGCTTCCGATACCTGCTGGGGCGTTTTCAACAGGGGACGCAGGCTTGAAACCTGAATGCCTGTGATCATACGGCACACTCCTTTTTCCTGCGGCGAAAAGCGCGCCGCAGCAGCATAAAAGAATATTTGTATGGCATGATTATAGCATGTTTTTACGCGGCGTGCATGCCAAATTGCATCGGGGCACAGATGCAATTCTTTTTTTATGTGCGCAGATTTGCGCGTATTTTGGCGAATTATGGTTGCGGGAAGCCGCGTGGTTGTGTTAAAATATAAAATTGTGAAGCAAATGGAGGCGGTGCACCATGAAGCAGATTGGTTTTAGCAACGAAAAATATCTGACATTGCAGTCCGAGCAGATTCGAGCGCGTATCAATCAGTTTGGCGGTAAGCTGTACATGGAATTTGGCGGCAAGCTTTTTGACGATCATCATGCGTCCCGCGTGCTGCCGGGCTTTGAGCCGGACAGCAAGCTGAAGATGCTGCTGAAGCTGCGCGATCAGGCGGAAATTGTCATTGCCATTTGCGCCGACGCGATTGGCAGCGGCAAGCGCCGCGGGGATCTGGGCATTACCTATGACAGCGAAGTGCTGCGTTTGATCGATCTGTTCAGAAGCGTCGGGCTTTATGTCGGCAGCGTGAATATTACACAGTACGACGGCCAGCATGCCGCAGACGCGTTTATCCGCAGGCTCACGGAGCTTGGGATTCCGGTGTTTCGCTCCTATCGGATTGAAGATTATCCGTCCAATGTGGAATTGATCGTCAGCCCGGACGGATACGGCCGGAATGAATACATCAAAACCAGCCGGTCGCTGATCATTGTGACGGCGCCCGGACCGGGCAGCGGGAAGATGGCGACCTGCCTTTCGCAGCTGTATCATGAGCATCAGCGCGGCATTCGGGCCGGCTATGCCAAGTTTGAAACCTTTCCAATCTGGAATTTACCGCTGCAGCATCCGGTTAATCTGGCCTATGAAGCCGCAACGGCCGATTTGGGCGATGTCAATATGATCGATCCGTTCCATCTGGAGGCGTATGGGCGCGTCACCGTCAACTATAACCGGGACGTTGAGATTTTTCCCGTGCTCAGCACGATTTTTGAGCGGATTTACGGCCAGTCGCCTTACCGTTCGCCTACCGACATGGGGGTGAATATGGCCGGAAACTGTATTGTGGACGACGCAGTTTGCTGCGAGGCTTCCCGTCAGGAGATCCTGCGGCGCTATTACAGCGCGCGCTGCGGCGTACGCAGCGGCCGGCATGACGTGGCGGAAGTGCGCAAAATCGAAATGCTGATGAGCAAGGCCAATGTAAAGACCGACGCGCGCCGGGTTGCCGTGGCGGCGATGCAGGTGGCGCGGCAAACCGGAGAACCGGCTGCGGCCATCGAATTGCGCGACGGGCGGATCATTACCGGAAAAAACAAGGAGCTGCTGGGCGCGTCCTCGGCGATGCTGCTCAATGCGCTCAAGGCGCTGGCGGGAATTGACGATGTGGTAGAACTGATTTCCAGCGCGGTGATCGAGCCGGTTCAGGCGCTGAAGGTGCATTATCTGGGCAATCAGAATCCGCGTCTGCATATGGACGAGGTGCTCATCGCGCTGTCGATTTGTGCGGCGACGGATCAGAATGCGGCAAAGGCGCTTACATGCCTGCCGCAGCTGGAAGGGTGCGAAGCGCACTCCTCTGTGATTTTGTCCGGCGTGGATGAAAACACCTATCGCAGGCTCAAAATCAATTTGACCTGTGAACCGGAATATGAAACCAATCGGCTGTTCCATAAATGATGGGAGGGGTTTTCATGCAGCAAAGCCATGAATTTGTGAAAAAAAGCGTTAAGACGGGGATTTCCTTTGGCACAGCGCTTGCCATGGTCATCAGCTACGCCAATTGGCATTCCATCGGCTGGGCAATTTTCCATGGTTTGCTGGGATGGATTTATGTGATTTATTTTGCATTGGTGCATGCATAGCCTTTTATTCGCACTTTCCGGATCGTTGCGCGGCAATATTTTATAAAAACGCGCTTGACAAAGCCGGTTGTGAAACGCAGCAGATCCGGTAAAGCGGCGCTGACTTGCAGCATATTGAATCGGGCGCACCTTATACGGATGCGCCCGATTGTTATATGTTCGGTTTTTTGCCCAAAGACGCAGGCTTTGTTTTTTTATCAGCTGAGAAAGAGAGAAAAGGGAGACCCGGAAATTTGCGATGCTTCAATCCGCTTTTTGCTGCAAATTCAGGCGGTAAATCACTTCCGAACCGTCCATGCGGCCGTCCGGTACAAAGCCGAGGCTCTTGTAAAGCAGCTCGGCGCTCCGGTTTTCAGGCTCAAAGCTGATATAGAGTACCTTGCGGCCCAGCTTTGCAATGCGCTCAATCACCAGCGACAGGGCGCTGCGGCCATATCCGCGGCGCTGAAAAGCCGCATCGATCATCAGACGGTAAACCCAATATTCCTGATCCGTTTCATCCAGTGCATACATAATAAAACCGACCAAAGTATCTTCTTCGTAGACTGCCAGCGGCACGCATTCCGGCTGAACATATGCCTGAGCGATGGAATACCCATTGGATGCGACAAAATCCCGCTGCGCAGGGGTTACTTTCAATTGAAGCACGGCATGAAAGTTGTGTCGGTCGACCGACGCAAGACGAATCGCCATCTCTTTAAACCGACCAAAGGTCTTCTCCTTTTAACAAATCTTCTATGACATTGGCAGCCAGAACCAGCCCCATTGCGGCGGGAACGAACGCCACAGAGCCGGGCGTGCAGCGTCTGGCGTCTGCCGATTCCCGGGGCGCCATCAGATGCGGCGGCACAGGCAGCTCCCTGGAATAGACAACTTTGAGCTGCTTGACGCCGTTTTTTCGGCAAAGGCCGCGCATGACGCGCGCTAACGGGCAAACGCTCGTCTGATAAATGTCTGCGACTTCAAAACGGGTCGGATCCAGCTTGTTGCCCGCGCCCATTGCGCACAAAATGGGCGTGCCGGACTGCTGCGCGCGCAGCACCAGCGAAAGCTTGGCGGTTACCGTGTCCACTGCGTCAACCACATAATCGTATTGGGAAAAATCAAACAAGTCCGCCGTTTCCGGCAGATAAAATATCGGATAAACGCGCACCTGCGCCTGGGGATTGATCGATAAAACGCGCTGCTTTGCCGCGTCTACCTTGCGCATGCCGATCGTCTGCACCGTGGCGATGATCTGACGGTTCAGATTGCTGGGCGCGATGGTGTCGCTGTCGATCAGATCCAGCGCGCCAATGCCGCTGCGCGCCAGCGCTTCCACGACATATCCGCCGACGCCGCCGACGCCGAATACGGCTACCCGCTTTTGCGCCAGGGCGGTCACTGCCTGCGTTCCCAGCAACAGCGCGGTGCGCGAAAAAGCCTCCTGCACGGCCGTTCCCCCTTTTTAAAACAGACTTATGGTCTGCCTCTTGCGATGCAATCCTCGCGCATGAAACCCAATTTCATGCATAAACTCATCATAACAGAAACGGACGCGCTGTCAAGGGGGTGGGAGCATGCGTCAAAAAGGCGCGCTGATCCTGTTGATCCTGCTGCTGCTTTTTTTGCCGATGATGAGCGGCATGACGCAAACCGGCGAAAATCTGCTGGTTCAAAAACGGTTGGACCGGCCTTTTCAGGGCGTTGTGGAAATCTGGCTTTGCGAAACTTTTGCGCCGGGGCGCGCCAGTCTGACCGGGTGGGTCAACCAGGCGGTAAAACGCTATGAAAAGGCGAATCCTGGGGTTTATATCCGGGTGCGCATCGTGCAGGAGTCGGTGGTGCGCAGCCGGCTGGACGCGAAGGATGCGCTGCCGGACGCCATTTTGTGCGGCGCGGGCGTGGTAACCGGGGAGGATGCGCTGCTGGCCTGCCAGCAGGGGGCGACGCCGGCTTTTACGCAGGCAGTCAGCAAAAACGGCGTATGCTATGCTTATCCCGTTGCCGCCGGCGCATATACAATCCTGTATCAGCAGCAGGCGCTGGACCGGGCCGGGATTACTTCCCCGACGCAGGCAGATTTGACCCAGCTTGGCAAAANNCGCGCAGATGGGCGCAGGACGCTGCCGGCCATCTTGTGCGGCGCAGACCGGCTGACCTGCCCGGCGGCGGCATTTGAGGCGCTGATGCCCCAGGCGCAGCAGGAAGCGCTGCATCCTGACTATGGCCGGCGCACGCTCAAAGAAGCGTGGGCGGATTTTGTTTTGGATCAGACTTCGGTCGGTTATGTCTGCACGCAAAAAGAGGTTTTTCGGATCCGCCAGCTTCTGGCCGGCGGCAGCGCGTTTGAATGGGGCTATGACCGGCAGGGCTGTGCGTATACGGATCAGCTTTTGGCGCTGTATCTGCCGGATACCGGCGCGGATGCTGCGCGCACGGGGGCCGTGCAGGCTTTCGGCGCGCTTTTGCAGTCCGAGCAGATGCAGCAGCTGCTGGCGGATTACGGGGCTTTTTCCGTTACGGGGCTGACGCTCTATCAGCTGGACACCTGCATGGGCGCGATGGAACAGGGGCTTGCACGGGCGGATCTGGCGGTGCCCAATCTGCTGTCCTGGCGTGAAGCTGCGCTTTTGCAGTACGAGCAGATGGCGGCGGCGTCCGATCCGGCGCAGGTGCGCCAAATTGCCCGCGCAGTGCTCAATCGGGCGCAGCCGCCGTCGGATGGGAAGGACGGCCAATGATGGGCGGCGAGCGCAGCAAACAGCTGCAAAGCGGGCGGCGAACCGGCTTCTCCCGCTTGAAATCGGTGTAAATTTCAGGTACAATAAATTTGGATATTGCCTGGGCAATCACAACTTTGGCGTTTTAAGAAAACAGGAAGCGCGATTTGTACTCGTATATGGGCATTTTGTAATGAACTCGGCATGGTGCGCCGGGGGAACCTGGGACATAGGGGGGAACTGCCGCTATGACGGCATGGACGCAGAAACTGGACGGCATTTTATGGGACGGCGTACTGATGCGCGACTGCCCAATGGCGTCCTATACGACTTTTCGGATTGGCGGCCCCGCCGCAGCGCTGCTGGATGCCGGCAGTGAAAACGATATTTTGACGGCGCTTGCTTTTGCCCGTGAAAATGGCGTGCGCGCCTTTGTTATGGGCAACGGGAGCAACCTGCTGGTGCGCGACGAGGGCTTTGACGGGCTGATCATTCGCCTCGGCGGCCGGTTTGCCAACATTGACGTGCAGGGCGACAGGATCTGCGCGCAGGCAGGAGCGCTGTTAAGCGCGCTTTGCCAGACGGCGATTCAGGCAGGGCTTTCCGGGCTGGAATTTGCCGGCGGCATTCCCGGCAGCGTAGGCGGCGCGGTTTATATGAACGCCGGCGCGTATGGCGGACAGATGGCGGACTGCACCGTTTGCGCGCGGGTGCTTTTTGGCGGAGAAATACAAACCTGGGACGCACGGCGGCTGGCGTTTTCCTATCGGCACAGCGCGCTTGCGCAGGGCGGGATTGTCCTGGGGGCGCAGTTTGCGCTGACGCCTGGCGATCCGGCACAGATTGCGGCGCAGGTGCGCGCCTATAACGCGCAGCGGCGGGAAAAGCAGCCGCTGAATTTGCCCAGCGCCGGTTCTGCCTTCAAACGGCCCAAGGGCGCGTTTGCCGCGGCGCTGATCGATCAGTGCGCGCTTAAGGGCTATCGCGTCGGCGGGGCGCAGGTGTCGCCCAAGCACGCCGGTTTTATTGTCAACACGGGCGGCGCGACAGCGGCGGACGTACTGGCGCTGTGCCGCCATGTGCAGCAAACCGTGCAGGAGCAGACGGGATATGTGCTGGAGCGCGAGTTTATCGTACTATAACGCAGGGGGAGTGGGCATATGAAATTGATTCTGGTCACCGACCTTTCCGGCGCGGGTAAAACCCAGGCGCTTCGGGTGCTGGAGGATATCGGCGTTTATTGTGTGGACAACCTGCCGCCCATTATGATTCCCCAGTTTATCAAAACCTGCGCTCAGAACCATCAGATTACCATGGCGGCCATTGGCGTGGATACGCGGGGCGGGACCTTCTTTACCGGCATTGACGGGGCGCTGCTGTGGCTGGATCAGAATGATACGGATGTGGACATTCTCTACCTGGACGCGTCGGACAGCGTGCTGATCAACCGGTTTAAGGAAACGCGCCGCACGCATCCGCTTGAAAAAACCATGCCGATTGATCAGGCCATCGCCAAGGAACGTCAGGTGCTGGCGCCGCTGCATGCCCGGGCAACCCGTGTGATCGATACCTCGGCAATGCTGACCCGGGAACTGCGCCAGCTGATTTTGTCGATGTACCGCAGCGGCGAAAACCGGCGCGGCGTGGTGCTCAATGTTTTGTCCTTCGGGTATAAAAACGGGCTGCCGCCGGAGGCGGACGTTGTTTTTGACGTGCGCTTTCTGCCCAATCCCTATTATGTGCCGGAGCTGAAGGAGCTGACGGGGCGGGATGCGCCGGTGTATGATTATGTGATGTCGTTTGCGGAAACCCAGCGATTTATGAGCAAGCTGGAGGAACTGATGACCTTCCTTCTGCCGTTTTATCTGCGCGAGGGCAGCAAATATCCCACGGTGGCTTTCGGCTGTACCGGCGGGCAGCACCGCAGCGTGTCCGTTGCCCGCGCTTTTGCACAGATTCTTGCGCAGAAAAATATCAATACGGAAGTGCGTCACCGCGATCTGCATGATCGCTGACGGGAACGGGCGGAGGGAACGGCTTGTCTTTTTCATCAGAAACCAAACAGGAAATTATCGGCGCGGCGTCCGACGCGGCCTGCTGTCAGCTGGCGGAGCTGTCTGCAATGCTGGCGGTGAGCGGCGCGGTGTATCTGCGCCGCGGCGGATTGGGGCTGCGCTTGGGCAATGAAAATGCAGCGGTCGCCCGGCGCGCTTTTGCGCTGGTGAAGGCGCAAAGCGGGGTGACGGCTGCGGTGAGCGTGCGCAAGCGCGCGCGGCTGAACAAAACCAATGTTTATTATCTGGAAGTCCCGCAGCCGGAGGCGGTCAAAGCGCTGCTGGTTAAAACCGGATTGATCGAACCGGGGGAAGGCCTGGCCTTTTCAAGACAGCTGCCGCAGGCAATCATTGCGAAGGATTGCTGCCGGCGCGCATATCTGCGCGGCGCTTTTCTCTCAGGCGGTACGCTCAGCGATCCGGACAAGGCTTATCACCTTGAAATCGATCTGAGCGACGGCGATTATGCGCAGCAGTTTTGTGCGTTTTTGAAAAAATTTGGATTAAATGCAAAAATTGCTTTGAGAAAAGAGAATTTTGTGGTATACTTGAAAGAAAGTGAAAGCGTAATAGATTTTTTAAGCCTTGCGGGCGCTTCTTCCGGTGTATTCAAACTGGAGAATACCCGAATTTTAAAGAGTATTCGAAACAGCGTCAATCGCGGCGTGAACTGTGAAAGCGGCAATGCCGAACGGGTTTCGCAGGCTGCCGTTTCCCAGATGCGCGATATCGAATACCTGCTTGAAAACGATGCGTTTCGTACGCTGAACGCTTCCCTGCGCGAAACGGCGGAGCTGCGCCTGGAAAATCCGGAGGCGAATCTGACGGAGCTTGGGCAGCTGCATCATCCGCCGCAGAGCAAGTCCTGCATCAACCACAGAATGGCGAAACTGCGCACAATCGCCAATGAACTGAGAGAACAAAAAGGGGGACCTGACCATGTTGATCCGTGAAATCACGATCAAAAAGCCTGAAGGCCTAAACGCGCTGAATGCTGCGATGCTTGTGCAGCTTGCGTGCAATTATTCGTCCAGCGTGATGATTCGCCGTTCCAGCGTATTTATCAACGCCAAGTCGATGATGGGCGTATTGTCTTTGGGCGCCGCGATGAATACCGTTTTGACCTTTGAGGTGGACGGTGCGGACGAGCGCAAGGCCATGCGCGCCATTGACGAGTTCCTCTCTGCGTAGGATGCGCTTCCCCGGCGTGCTGCCAGGGGAAAGGTGCGTTTTTATACCGGTATAGCCTCAAATGAAATCAGCGATTTTATTTGAAACAGCCTGTCGTGCGCCAAAAGGCGTTTGCTGGGCTGCAAAGGACGAAAATTTCGCGATTTTCGTCCGCTTTTCGGCAAAACCGGCGATGCCGGATTGAAAGTCAAGGCAACTGTGTTTCTTTGGCAATCTTTCCTCGGGGATGTTTTTTGATGCTTTGAACCTGCGCCCTTGCGGCGCAGGTTTTTTTGCGGGCGGTTGACGCGGTACGGTTGATTTTTTATAATAAACAGGAAAAGAAAGGAAGGAGCGCGCGATGGAAAAAATCCAGGGAACGTATCGTCATTATAAGGGCGGTTTGTATGAAGTGATCGCCCTGGCCCGGCACAGCGAGACGCTGGAGGACATGGTGGTCTACCGGTCGCTGACCGATCCGCAGAAGGTATGGGTCCGGCCGGCAGCGATGTGGGGAGAAACAGTATGCGTACAGGGAAAGTGCATGGCGCGCTTTGAGCCGATTCAAGCGCCCGGCTGTCAGATTATCCGCAGCGACCGCAGAACGCTGGCGCTGCGCATCCTGCCCGACGGCACGGTTCAGGTGCGCGCGCCGCGCAAAATTGCCCGTGCCCGGATCGACGCGTTTGTCGATGAGCATCGCGCATGGATTGAGGAAAATCAACGGCGCGTGCTGCGGCGGCAAAACCGGCTGGCGTCGGCCGACGTGCAGGAGCTGATCCGCAGGGCGGAGCAGACGATTCCCCCAAAAGTTGCGGCTTTTGCGCTTCAAATGGGCGTGCGCCCCAAAAGCGTCCGCATTACGCAGGCAAAAACACGTTTTGGCAGCTGCGGCGTCCAAAATACGCTGAATTTTTCCTGTTATCTGATGCTGCAGGAGCCGGCGCAGATCGATTATGTCGTCGTGCATGAGCTGGCGCATATTCTCCATAAAAATCATGGCCCTGCTTTTTATGCCTGCATTGAGCGGGTTTTACCGGATTATCGGTCTCGCGAGGCGGCCTTGCGCCAATAGGGAGGGAATGGCCGGATGCACGTTTATATTGATGCGGACGCTTGCCCGGTAACGCGCCTGGCGGTGCGTCTGGCAAAAGCACGCGCAGCGGCGGTGACGCTGGTATGCGATTGCGCACATACGTTTGATCTGGACGGCGTACAGACCGTCGTGGTGGAAAAGGGCGCGGACAGCGCGGATTTTGCGCTGCTGAAAAGAATCCGGCCGGGCGATATTGTGGTAACGCAGGATTATGCGCTGGCGGCGCTGTGTCTGGCGCTGCGCGCAAGACCGATCAATCAGGATGGACGCCTCTACAGCGACGAGAATATTACGGGGCTTTTGACCAGCCGTCATGAGCACCGGAAGGTACGCCGTGCCGGCGGCAGAGTGCGCGGCCCCAAAGCCAGAACGCCGCAGCAGGATCAGCGCTTTGAACAGGCTTTTGTCCGGCTTCTGGAGCAGACGCCGGAAGAGCTGGAAAAATGAAATCGGCGATTTCATTTGACATAGCGAACGCCGGCTGAATGGCAAAACCGGCGATGCCGGAATGGAAGGTCGGGGGCACGACATTTCCTTGACGATCCTTTTGAAAGGATATTTTTTGACAATCGGAATGGTGCTTTTGGCACGGTTGCAAAGTGGGCTTGCCGGCAGTAGCGGGGGATGCTCCGACGGAAAAAGAGAAGAGGGATGGGTTTGAACTATCGGCGCACGCGCCGCGCGTGCTTTACTGGCTATATCACACAGGCGATTGTCAACAACTTTCCGCCACTGCTGTTTGTGCTGTTTCGGGAATCCTTCGGCATTGCGCTGGATCGGATCGGCCTTTTGGTGACGGTGAACTTTGCGGTTCAGCTTCTGGTGGATCTGGTAAGCACCCGGTTTGTCGACCGTGTGGGGTATAAGCGCTGCGTGATTGCGGCGCATCTGCTGTGCGGCGCAGGGCTGATCCTTTTTGGCGTCCTGCCGGTATGGATGACCCATAAATTTGCCGCGCTTTTGACGGCAACGCTGTTTTATGCAGTGGGCGGCGGGCTGCTGGAGGTTGTGATCAGCCCCATTGTGGAGGCTTGCCCGTCGGACAATAAATCCGGTCAGATGAGCCTGCTGCATTCGTTTTACTGCTGGGGGCAGGCAGGCGTGGTGGTGATTTCCACGCTGGTATTTACCTGGTTCGGCATCGGCAGCTGGCCGGTGCTGGCCTGCCTGTGGGCGCTGCTGCCGCTGGGCAACGCGCTGGTTTTCCTTGCCTCCCCGGTGCCGCAGCTTCATCCGGAGGGCGGCGCGCTGGGCGTATCCGCGCTGCTTCGCACGCCGGTATTTTGGGTGCTTGCGCTGATGATGGTGTGCGGCGGCGCCTCCGAGCAGGCGATGAGCCAATGGGCCAGCGCTTTTGCCGAAACGGGGCTTGGCGTGTCCAAGACCATGGGAGATTTGCTTGGCCCGTGCCTGTTTGCGCTGATGATGGGGCTTTCGCGCGTTGGCTATGCGGCGGTCAGTCAGCATCGCTCTGGCGCGCTTGAAACGATCATGGCCGTTTGCGCAGGCACCTGCGCCCTGGGGTATCTGATTGCTTCGCTGTGCGCCGGCGCGGCGGCGCCGCTTTTGGGTTGTGCGCTGGTCGGGTTTTCCGTCGGTCTTTTCTGGCCCGGCACTTTTTCTGTTGCATCGGCGCGCTGCCCGGCGGGCGGAACCGCCATGTTTGCGCTGTTGGCGCTGGCGGGCGATTTGGGCTGTTCCGGCGGCCCTTATCTGGTGGGGCTGGTTTCGGCCGTAAACGGCGACAGGCTCAGCGCCGGCCTGCTGGCCGCGGTGGTTTTGCCCGTTTTGCTGCTGGCAGCGATCCTGCTTTGCATAGCGATGGGAAGAAAACGCAAAAATACGCTTTGACAGGGATAAAAAACGCCGTCCCGCGCGAACCGGCGCGGCAACGGCGTTGGGATGAACGCGGGCTGTGCCGGGATTTGGACGCAGCGCCGCGTCAAACAGCGGCGGCGGACAGCCGCTGCGGGTGGACAGACTTTGAAAAATGCGTTTCGGCCAATGGGGGGCATTATTTGCCGCCAAAATAAACCTGTTTCGCGTTTTCGTAAAAGACCAGCTGCGCTTCTTCCGGGGAAAAGACGCCGCCCTTCAGGGGATAGTCGCGCAAATTGGCGTAGCTGGTGCGCGTCAGGGTGGAGGGCAGATCCGAGCCGAACATCAGCCGGTCGGCGCCGACGATCTGCTTGGCGCAAAGCAGGTATTGCTGCGCTGTGGGGAACGGATAGTCGCCCGGGCGGGTTGCGGAAAACAGCGAGGCATAATCAAACCAGACGTTGGGCAGCTTGAGCCGCTCCAGCCCGGCGCACATCAATTCCTTATCGCCCTTTCGCGGCGCGAGAATATGGCAGATCACAAAGTTCATGCCGGGATGGCGCAGAATCTGGGCGCGCATGGCCTCGATCTGACAGGAAACGGCGTGCGGATTGCCCAGATCCATCACGCACAGATGACCGTGTTCATCGCAATAATCGAACGCTTCGGTCATGACGTCGCCATCCAGCGGCACCCGCCCGTGATAGCTCATCAAAGCGGCGACTTCAAATTTTTCAATCGAGAAGCCCAGCTGATCGAACAAATGGCTGCGGATTGCATCCTTGCCCTGACAAAACGGGTCGTAGGTGGCTGCGCCGGCAAGCCGGTCGGGGAAACGGCGTACGGCCTGCGCGACGTACAGATTTTGAAATCCCAGATACATGCCCTGCAAAAGCACGCCGCGCTCGACATTTTCCCGGTCCATCAGCGCGATGACCTTTTCCGGCGTTACGGTGTCCTGACCCAGCTGCGGCGGGATGATATCAATCACGGCCCCGGAAGCATACATGGCCTTCCCGTTGCCGATGGCGGTCAGCTCGCCCTGCGCGCCGAAGCCGCAGACGTGATGAACAACATGCATATGCGCGTCGATAATTTTCATCGGATTGCCTCCTGCTGATTCGATGCTTATATTATAAATCTCCCCGCGCAATCGCGCAAGGAAAAAAGCGCGGTGCGTCCTGCGGTCCGGCACGGCGGCATTTTTGTTGGGGAAATTGGGGATTCTGACAGAGACGAATAAAAAAATGCAAAACCGGGAACTTATTTTGAATTCGTCCGTCTTATCAGTGAGTAAACCGAAAAGGAGTTTTACGACATGAAAAAATGGATTGCTGTTTTGTTGACATTGACTCTCGCCGCTGCGCTGGCGGCCTGCGCACCTGCCGATACCAATACGCCTGCGACGCAGCCGACTCAATCTGCCGCGCCGGAAGCGCCGGTACAGACTGAAACGCCCGTACAGACGGAAGCGCCCGTTCAGACGGAAGCGCCCGTGCAGACCGCTCAGCCGGATCAGCCGGCGGAAAATCCGGCGGATATGACGCTGGAATCGATGATGGACGCCATTTTAAACGGCGTTTCGGATCTGCCGGCGATTGGCAGCACGCCCCTTGACGCGGATAATTTTGAATTCTTTGCTTTTACGCCCTATGCCGACGGCCTGCAGGGCCTGGCCTCCGAGGCGATGATCAACGCGGTTGCGCACTCGGTCGTGCTGGTACGGGTGCCGGAGGGGATGGATGTGCAGGAGATTGCAGACCAGATGCAGGCCAATATGGATCCGCGCAAATGGATCTGCGTGGGGGCGGAAAAATCCTCCGTTACGGTGCATGACGATGTGATTTTGCTGGTGATGTCCTTTGAAGCGACGGAAAAGCAGATCCGTGAAAACTTTGACGCGCTTTATGCACAGTAAGCGTTTTGTACTGAAACCGAAAATATAAAAAATACTGCTGCGCAGACGGGGCGATGTCCCTCTGCGCAGCTTTGACGATGCAAAGCGGGAGCGCCCATGATCTTTTCCAGCATTTCGTTCCTCTATTTCTTTTTGCCGGCCGTACTGGCGGTATATGCGATCGTGCCAAAACGGCTGAAAAACCTGACGCTTTTGTGCGCCAGCCTGCTGTTTTATGCGGTAGGCGAGCCGGTGTATGTATTGCTGCTGCTTTTATCCTCTCTCAGCGACTATCTGCACAGCCTGTATATTCAATCGCATCGGGGAACGCGCGGGGCGAAAATCGCCCTGATCAGCTCCGTTGTGATCAATCTTGGGCTGCTGGGATTTTTCAAGTACGCCGACTTCCTTATCGGCAGCGTCAATGCGCTTTTTGGCGTGCAGATTCCGCTGACCGGGGTTTCTCTGCCCATCGGGATCAGCTTTTTTACGTTCCAGACCATGAGCTATACCGTAGACGTCTATCGGGGGCGCGTGCAGGCGCAGCGCAGCCTGACGACGTTTGCCACGTTTGTTTGCCTTTTTCCGCAGCTGATTGCCGGGCCGATCGTGCGCTATTCGGACATCGAAAGCGAAATGGAGCAGCGCAGCGTTACGCTTCAAAGCTGGTCGGCGGGCGCGCGGCGCTTTGCCGCAGGGCTTGCCAAAAAGGTGCTGCTGGCCAATACCTTTGGCGAGCTGTGCAGCGTGTTTTTGGCAAGCGGCGAAAAAAGCGTGCTGTTTTACTGGGTATACGCCATCGCCTTCACGCTGCAGATTTATTTTGATTTTTCGGGCTACAGCGATATGGCCATCGGCCTTGGACGGCTTTTTGGCTTTACGTTCCCGGAAAATTTCAATTATCCCTATCTGTCGCGCTCCATTACGGAGTTTTGGCGCCGCTGGCATATGACGCTGGGCGGCTGGTTCCGCGATTATGTGTATATTCCGCTGGGCGGCAGCCGGACCGACCGCAGGTGGAAATGGCTGCGCAATCTGGCGGTGGTGTGGCTGCTGACCGGCCTTTGGCACGGCGCAAGCTGGAATTTTGTGCTCTGGGGCGCGTTTTTCGGTGTGCTGCTGATTTTGGAAAAACTGTATTGGCACGCATTTTTAGACCGGCATCCTGCCTTTGGGCATGTTTATGTGCTCTTTATTGTCATTATCAGCTTTGTGATCTTCAACGCCGACGGCATGTCCGGCGTGCTTGCGGATCTGGGCGGGCTGTTTGGGGCCGGCGGTCTGCCGCTGGTTACGGCGCAGACACTGTATTACCTGCGCAGCTATGCTCTGGCGCTGTGCTTCGGCGTCGTGGGCGCAACGCCGCTGATGCACCGGCTGTGGGCGCGCGCCCAGCATACCCGGACGATGACTTTTGCCGAACCGCTTATGGTGGCGGCGGCGCTGCTTTTAACGACCGCATGCCTGGTGGACGGATCGTTTAACCCATTTTTATATTTCAGGTTTTGATGATGAAAAAGCATGATTTTAAGTCGGCGCTGACCGCCGCAGTGTTTTTGCTGGTGCTCTTTGGACTGGGGTTGACCCATTTGCTTTTGCCCGATCAGGCGGTGTCCGTTGCCGAGCGGCGCAAATTGGAGCAGGTTCCGGCCTTTTCCTGGCAGAGCGTGAAAAAAGGCGACTACCAGACAAAGCTGGAAGCGTATCTGCTGGACCAGTTTCCTGCACGGGACGGCTTCCGGTCGCTCAAAGCGGCCATGCGCTTTTATCTTTACGGGCAAAAGGACAACAACGGCGTATATCTGGCGGATGGCAGCGTACAGAAAATGGAGTACCCGCTGAAGGAAAATCAGATCCGCTACGGCGCCAACAAGCTCAATGCGGTCTATGATCAATATTTGACCGGTATGAACGTGTATTTTAGCATCATACCGGACAAAAATTATTTTACCGCGGAAAAAAACGGTTACCCGCATATGGATTACGGCCGGCTCACTGCGATGATGACCGAATCGGTCGAGCACATGACCTATATTGATTTGTTTGACTGCCTGAGCATTGAAGATTATTATATCACCGACGCGCACTGGCGTCAGCAGTGTCTGGACCGTGTGCTGGCGCGCTTGGGCGAGGCGATGGACGTGCCCGTGCTGCCGCTGGATGGCTATGAGCAAAACGAGCTTTTCCCGTTTTATGGCGTTTACTGCGGCCAAAGCGCGCTGCCGGTGGGCGCGGATACGCTTGTGTATCTGACAAACGACGCCACGCAAAGCGCAAAGGTGACCGGGCTGGAGTTTGAAGGAGAAAAGCCGGTTTATACCGTGGAACGTTTTGAGGGCATGGACGGCTACGATGTGTTTTTGTCCGGCGCGCAGGCGATTTTGACGATTGAATGCCCAAACGCGCAGACCGATCGGGAGCTGATCGTGTTTCGCGATTCGTTTGCCAGCAGTCTTGCGCCGCTTTTGACCGGCTCTTACAGCAAAATTACGCTGATCGATCTGCGCTATATCGGCGCGCAGCTGCTGGGCGATTACATTGTATTTGACGATCAGGACGTTCTGTTCCTGTACAGCACGTCGGTGCTCAACAGCGCGATGCTGCTCAAATAGCGCAAGCCCGTGCGGCGGGAAAGCTCAGGCCTGGCGCTGTGCAGCCCAAAGCCTGCGTTGATTTCCTTTCGGCTGCGCGTAAAATCAATCTATTAGAGACGGGGTGTTCCAAACGCCGTAATGGGGCGGGCGGGACGCCCTTTTTCAGTTGCCGCGGATGAATTTATTAAGCGCGATGGGCTTGAACCGCCGGCGCAAGACTGGTATAATAAACCCATAATCTGTTTGGATGAATTTATGCGAAATTTTGATAAAGGAAGTGTCGGTTATGTCTCAAACCCCCTGCATGTACTGCGGCGAAAAGCCCAAAGTGTTGGAGCTGATGATCCCGATCTGCGAGCTTGAGGTGACAAAGCTGTATCTGTTTCGCAATCAGGCGCACCCCGGCCGCTGCGTCATTGCGACCAAGGCGCATGTCAACGAGTTTTGCGACCTGAGCCAGGCGGACGCCGAGGCGTTTGCGCGCGATATGCGCCGCGTTTCGATGGCGATCCGCAAGGTGTTTGCGCCGGATAAGATCAATTTGGGGATGTATTTTGACCTGGGCCGGCATCTGCATTGCCACATTGTCCCCAAATATGAGGGCGGCGTGGACTGGGGCGGCACGTTTACGATGAACCCCCAGCCGGCGGTGACGCTCAGCGACGAAGCGTACCAGCAGCGGATCGACCAGATCAAGGCTGCGCTTTGAGAAAGGAGCCCGATATGCATCAGATCACTCCGTTTATCCAAAACGCCCGGGCGATTATTGATACGCACAACCTGGGCGATACCGGCGCCTACCGCAGATGGAACTGGCAAAATGCCGCTGGCAACCGCGAGCTTGGCGTGAACGAATACGGCTGCGCTGACGCCGCCAATATTCTTTACATGATCGGCCAATTTCCCAGCCAGCCGCAGCAGCGCGCGGCGTGGATCGGCCAGCTGCAGGCGCTGCAAAATCCTCAGACCGGTCTTTTTACCGAAGCGACGCATCATACCTATCATACCACCGCGCACTGCATCGCCGCGCTGGAGCTGTTTGACGCGCAGCCGCTTTATCCGCTCACTGCCATGAAGCCGCTGCTGGAAAAAGAGCAGCTGTACGCGCTTTTGGACGGGCTTGACTGGGCGGGGGATCCCTGGGTAATGTCCCATCAGGGCGCGGGTATCTTTGCCGCGATGGTGCTGGCCGAGCCGCAGGCGGATCTTGCGTGGCGCAAGTTGTATTTTGACTGGCTGTGGGAAAATGCGGATCCGCAAACGGGTTTTTGGCGCAAGGGCGCGGTAAAGCCGCTGTGCCATGGCGATTCGTTTACCGGCGTGCTGGCCGAGCCGACCATTTTCCCGCATCTGGCCGGTTCGTTCCATTACCTGTTTAACCATGAATACGCGCATATGCCGCTGCATTATCCGGATAAGATGATCGACAGCTGTCTGGAGCTGTTCCATAAAAAACAGTGGCCAACGCTGGGCAGGGCGATTTCCTTTGCAGAGATCGACTGGGTTTACTGCCTGACGCGCGCTTCGCGCCAGACGCCGCACCGTTTTGAGGAAATCAAGCAGGCACTGCGTGACTTTGCCGATGCGTACATTCCCTGGCTGCTGTCGCTGGATCCCGCGACGCACGATGGGCTCAACGACCTGCATACGCTCTTTGGCTGCATCTGCGCGCTGGCGGAGCTCCAAAGCGCGCTGCCGGGTGATATTGCCAGTGAAAAACCGCTGAAGCTGGTGCTGGACCGCCGTCCGTTTATCTGATTTTTTGTCATTGGTTTGCTGCGCAGGCGGCTGGATAGGCTGCCTGCGCTTTTAAGTGGGTTGGGGAGGATCGCGCATGCTCAAAAAGACGCAGAAGCTGCTGATTTATAATCGTTTGTTTGTGACGGTGCTGCTGATTTTAATTCAGGCCGGCTGGCTTGTGCTGTTTTTTCGTTATCTTTATGCGATGGCGGGCGTATCGCTTGCCATATCGCTGCTGGCGATGGCTTTTTCGCTCTATGTCGTTGGCCGGGACGAAAATCCAGCGCTGAAAATTGGCTGGCTGATTCTGATTTTGGCCTTTCCGTTCTTTGGCGTGCCGTTCTTTCTGTTCTTTGGCGGCAATAAACCCACGCGCCGTACGCGCGACAAGATCGACGGGGCGCATAGGCGTCTGGCGCCGCTTTTGTGTCAGGAGGAGGAACCGATGCGCCAGCTGAGCCAGCAGGATCGCCGGGCCGCCGCGACCAGCCAGTATATTGGCCAGATCGGCGGATATCCGGTTTGGCGCGATACGCAGGTGACCTACTATCCCATCGGCGAGGCGATGTTCAAGGGGATGCTCGAGGCGGTTGAAAGCGCCAAACGGTTTATTTTTCTGGAATTTTTTATCATTGAGCCGGGGATTATGTGGAATACGCTGCTGGAAGCGCTGGTGCGCAAGGCCCGGGAAGGCGTGCAGATCCGCATCATATTTGACGATTTTGGCTCCGTTTTGAAATTGCCGCCGCACTATGACAAAAAACTGGAAGCCATGCACCCCAATATCCACGCCATGGCGTTTAACCGGGTGGTTCCCTTTTTTGCCATGGTGATGAACAATCGCGATCATCGAAAAATCCTGGTGATCGACGGCGATGTGGGGTTTAACGGCGGGGTCAACCTGGCGGATGAATATATCAACGAAAAGGTGATTCATGGGCATTGGAAAGACACCGGCGTACGGCTGCAGGGCCCCGCGGTATGGAGCCTGACGGCGATGTTTTTGGAAATGTGGAACGCGTTTTATGGCCCCGATGAATTTTTTACCCCGTTTGTGCCGACGGCCAAGTGCGCCTGCGAAGGCTTTGTCCAGCCGTATGGCGACGGACCGTTCAACGGCGAATATCTGGGCGAAAATGTCTATATTGATATTTTGGCGCGCGCACAGCGGTATGTGTATATTACCACGCCTTATCTGATTTTGAATAACGAGCTGCGCGTGGCGCTGTGCAATGCAGCCAAGCGCGGCGTGGACGTGCGCATCATTACGCCGGGAATTCCGGATAAAAAGATCGTTTTCCGGCTGACGCGCGCCAATTACCGGCCGCTGCTGGCCGCGGGCGTGAAAATTTACGAATATACGCCCGGCTTTATCCATGCAAAGAGCATGGTCAGCGACGACACCACCGGCGTAGTGGGCTCGATCAATCTGGATTATCGGAGCCTGTACCTGCATTTTGAATGTTCGACGTATTTTTATGGCTGTCCGGCGGTAGCGCAGCTCAAGGGCGATGTGGAGCAGACGCTGACAGTGAGCACCCGCGTTTTCTGGGAACAGCTGCGCCCGGGTTTTTGGGGCAGCGCGCTGGACGCCTGCCTGCGTACCTTTGAAACGCTGTTTTAACGCCCTGTTTAAAAATAATCCGCATGTGCGTCCCTGGCCTTCTGCCCGTTTCATGGACGCACATGTTTTTTTATCGCTGCGCGGTCGGGCGGCATGGCCGATGCACCGACCGCCTGATGGGGGAAGCCCTGTATGCCCGCGGCGGCGGCAAGAGAATGGGCTGCGTTTTGGCGTATCCCAAACAGGCGTGCAGGCGTTTGATCCGGAATCTTTAAAGAAAGCCCCCGCAAACGCCACGGCGTTTGCGGGGGCTTTCAGATGGGGATGGTTTGAACGAAAAGCGCGGTTAGATCAGGCTCTCATAAAGCGCCTTGATTTCCTCAACGCTGGTATCGCGGGGATTGCCCGGACGGCAGGCGTCGGCGTAAGCGCTTTCGGCCAGGAACTGCAAATCCTCGCGCTTGACAATCTGCTTTAAGTCGGCGGGAATGCCAACGTCTGCGCCCAACTGCTCCACTGCGCGGCAGGCAGCCTGGCGCGCCTGCTCCAGCGACATGGCGTCGACATTTTCAACGCCCATGGCTTTGGCGATCTCGCGATACTTTTCGCCGGTGCAGGGGGCGTTGTAGGCCATGATGGCCGGCAGCAGGATGGCGTTGGCGATACCATGAGGCGTATCGTAAACGGCGCCCAGCGCATGGGCCATGGAATGGACAATACCCAGTCCGACGTTGGAGAAGCCCTGGCCGGCGATGTACTGCGCCAGCGCCATGCCCTCGCGGCCCTCCGGGGTGCCTTCCACGGCGGCGCGCAGATATCTGGCGATCAGCTCAATGGCCTTGATATGGAACATGTCGGTCATTTCCCAGGCCCCTTTGGTAATATATCCTTCAATGGCATGCGTCAGGGCGTCCATACCGGTGGAAGCGGTCAGCCCCTTGGGCATGGAGCTCATCATGTCGGGATCCACCACGGCGATTTCCGGAATATCGTTGGTGTCCACGCAGACGAATTTGCGTTTCTTTTCCACGTCGGTGATCACATAGTTGATCGTTACCTCCGCTGCGGTGCCGGCCGTGGTGGGAACCGCAATGGTAAACACCGCGTGCTTTTTGGTGGGCGCAACGCCCTCCAGGGAACGCACGTCGGCAAATTCCGGGTTATTGACGATGATACCCACCGCCTTGGCGGTATCCATCGACGAGCCGCCGCCGATGGCGACGATGCAGTCCGCACCGGAGGCGGTAAAGGCCTTGACGCCGGTCTGCACGTTTTCAATGGTGGGATTGGGCTTGATCTCGCTGTAGATTTCGTAAGCGAAGCCGGCCTTGTCCATCAGGTCGGTGACCTTTTTGGTTACGCCAAAGCGGATCAGATCCGGGTCGGAGCAGACAAATGCCTTTTGATAGCCGCGGGCGGTCAGTTCGGGCACGATGTTGTCAATGGCGCCCTTGCCGTGATAGGAAATGGTGTTCAGTACGATACGGTTTGCCATGGGTTATCATCCTTTCAATCTTTAGTCCCAGCCTAACAGACCCATCTGTTCCAGATAAGCCTGCTGGCAGTCCATATATGCGTCCACGAACTGGGCGACGGCCATTTCTTCGTCTTCGCCCATGTCCATTTGACCGATCAGATGATCGACGATATATTCGTAAGCATCGTCGTCGTCATAGTAAGAATCGCCGGTCACGCCGCCCTGGAGCACGCCGGATTTTTCCATATATTCAAAATCCAGCGCAATGGCGCGATCCAAAAGCGCGAGCAGCTTGTCGTTTTCCATCGGCGGCAGATCGGTTTTTTTCAGCTTTTCAAGCAATACCTTCAGCGCCTCTTCCTTATTATAACCCTGCATATGGGCTCCTTTCTCAAAGCGTCTGGACGAGCATCTGGAGCGACTGGCGGAAAAACGCCATCGCCTGCTCGACAACCTGCGTTCCGGTCATATCAATGCCCGCGTCCTTTAAAATGTCGATGGGATCCTTGCGTCCGCCGGCAGACAGGAAGCCATCAATATAGCGCTCGCGCGCGCCGGGTACGCCGCGGTACAGATCGTCCGACAGCTTTACAGCGGCGGCAAAGCCGGTGGCATACTGATAAACGTAAAACGGGCTGTAAAAATGCGGGATGCGCGACCATTCATAGGCGATGTTTTCGTCCGGATATACGCTGGGATAGTAATCGCGGTTCAGCTGCGCATAAATGCCGTTTAAGGTTTCGCCGGTCAGAGACTGGCCTTCCTGCGCGGCGGTGTGTACCTTGTATTCAAACTCGGCAAACATGGTCTGCCGGTACATCGTCGTGCGGAACTGCTCCAGCAGATATCCCAGCAGATACTGCTTTTCTTCCCTGGAAGCGGCGTGCTCGATCCGATAGCGGTTGAGCAGCAGCTCGTTGGTTGTGCTGGCGACCTCCGCCAGAAAGATGGGGTACTGCGCGTCCGAAAACGTGTTGCGGCTGTCGGCGTAAAAAGAATGCATCGCATGCCCGAGCTCATGCGCCAGGGTAAACATGGAATCGAGCGAATCCTGGTAATTCATCAGAATATAGGGATGTTCGCCATAGACGCTGGTGGAGTAGGCGCCGCTGGTCTTGCCCTTGTTTTCATAAACGTCGACCCAGCCGTCGGTAAAGGCATGCGACGCGTCGGCCCAGTATTGCTCGCCCAGCGGTTTGAGCCCTTCGCGGATGTTGTCGATGGCCTGCGCATAGGATACCTTGCCCTCGTACTGGAACAGCGGCACATAAAGATCGTAATGATGCAGCTGTTCAACGCCCAGCAGCTTTTTGCGCAGCGCCAGATACGCGTCAAAATCGGCCGTCGCTTCATGCATGGCCTTTAAAAGGTTTTCATACACCGAAACGGGAATGTTGTTGGCGTACAGCGCGCTTTGAAGCGCACTGGGGTAGTTGCGGGCGCGGATATAAAAGCTTTCAGCCTTGACGTTGGCCGAAAAAGCGGCCGCAATGGTGTTGGCCATGCCCTTATAGCTGGAATAAAGCCCGTCAAACGCATCTTTGCGCACGCGCCGGTCTTTGTTTTCCAATAAAAGCCCGTAACGGCCGTGGGTGATCTGAACCTCCTGGCCGTCCTGCCCCTGAATGACCGGAAACTGCATGTCCGCATCGCAGAGCATCGAATAGATGATGTCGGGCGCCTGGCAGACTTCGCCTGCCATGGCCAGCAGGCGTTCTTCCTTTTCATCAAGCGTATGGGGACGCAGGCGAAGCGTGCGCTCGATGGTGTATTGGTGGGGCTTGAGCGGCGCATAATCGCGCAGATAGCCTTCCACCAGGCCTGCCGGCGCGGCCAGCAGCTGCGGGTCGACAAACGCGCACAGCTCGCCCAGACGGACGGCCAGCATCATGGCGCGGTCGTTCATGGCCTGATAGGTTGTGTTGGCGTTGTCCTCGTCCAGACGCATGTGCGCGTAGCTGCAGAGCCGGTCGACTTTCATCGTGACTTCCGTTATCTGATCCAATGCGGCGCAAAGCGTCTGCGCATCCTGCGTCAGCATGCCGCTGTAATCCGGAAGCTTCTGCGCCTGTGCGCTGGTCTGCTCATAACAGGTTTCCCAGGCGGCGTTGTTTTCAAACAGGTTTTCCAGACGCCACTGATAGGTTTTATCCGCCTGCGCCCGGGTGGGTAATGTTTTTGCCATAGGATCACTCCTTTGCTTGGCGTGTCAGATTGGCTGCGGCGGCTGAAAGCACAATCGTCAAAGCGATTCTGCCCGGCCGCCGGCCTTGCCGGAAAACCGGCAGAGAAACCCAAAAACGCCGGATTTTTCCTTTCATTATTATATCATAACGGCAGGAAAAAGTCCAAACGCAAACCAGGCAAAATCCGTGGACGGTTTATTAAGAAATCTGACGGCAGCGGACGGACGGGGCATAAACGCCATATCGGGAAAAAGACTTTTTCAAAAGCCTCATAGTTTGTAAAGCATTTGTGAAAAATAGTTGTAAATGACGGGCGAGGTCTTGACAAGGCATGCCGGTCGTGGTATCTTTTAGTCAATGGTTGTTAGCACTCGCGTTTGTCGAGTGCTAATCCTCCGCCGAAGGGCGAAGAAAAGCCGGTTCGTTTGGAAAGGAGGCGCGGCTGTATGTCGCTGGACGAACGCAAATACCGGATTTTGCGCGCGATCATCGACGATTATATCTTAACGGCAATGCCGGTAGGGTCGCGCACGCTTTCAAGAAAAAGTGAAATCGGTCTTTCCTCGGCCACCATCCGAAACGAGATGAGCGACCTGGAGGAAATGGGTTATCTGGATCAGCCGCATACCTCGGCCGGGCGTGTGCCCAGCGTGCGGGCGTTTCGGCTGTATGTGGATCAGCTGATGCGCGTGGCGGCGCTTGGGCGCGAGGAACGCGACTATATCCGCAGCCATATCGGCCGGGCAACGGTAGTTTTGCAGGATGTGCTGGAAAATACGGCGCGGGTGCTGGGCGAGGTGACGGATTACGCGGCCGCCGTGATGCTGCCGCAGTCCAAATCCGTGCGCATCGAACATGTTCAGCTGGTGCCCATTACTCAGGGCGTGGCGCTTCTGGTGCTGGTTACCAACGCCGGGGTGTTTAAAGACACGCTGATTCGCGTGCCGGCCGACACAACGCCGGAGATGCTGGCGCATCTGTCGGGCGAACTGACCGGCCAGCTCAAGGGACGCGGCGCCGGCGAGGTGCCTCAGGCCGTGCTTCAGATCCGGACGGATGTCCTGGAGCACAACCGGCTGGCGGAAGAAATTCTGCGCGCGGTTGCAGGCAGCGCTTCCAAAGCCCAGGAGGGCGGCGAAGTGGTGCTGGGCGGGCAGACCAACCTTTTAAAGCATCCGGAATATAACGACATCGATCGGGTGCGCGATATGTTTACGGCGCTGGAGCCGCACGGTAAAATCGCCGGGCTTATGGCCGGGCGGGCGAAGCTGGAGTTTTCCATTTCCATCGGCCCTGAGATCGGCGACCGGGCGTTTGAGGATTGTTCCCTGGTGACGGTTTCCTATCATGTGGGCAATCAGCAGATTGGCACGATGGGGGTGATCGGTCCGATGCGCATGGATTATGCGCGGGTGGCGAGCGTTTTGCGTCAGGCGCAGAAAACCCTGAACGATCTGCTCAACGGCGCGCAGCCGCCGCCGGAGCAATAGTGCAACGATAAATTTAGGAGAAAAGCAGATGGCAAAGAAAAAACGGGACGCCGAGCCCCAGGCGCAGGAGCCTGAAATCGGCGCGCAGCAGGAGCCGCAGTCTCAGCAGGAGCCGCAGCCCCAGCAGGATGCGCAGGCAGCTGCGGCAGATCAGCCGGATCCTGTTAACGAACTGAAGAGCAAGTGCGACGAGTATCTGGCGATGGCGCAGCGGGCGCAGGCGGATTTTGAAAACTACAAGCGCCGCAATGAGTCGGCAAAAGCGCAGGCATATGCCGACGGGCTGGCGCAGATGATTACGGCAATGCTGCCGGTGATGGACAATTTTGAGCGCGCGCTGGGCAGCACCGACGAAAATACCGACACCAAGGCGCTCCTGCAGGGCGTTGAGATGGTGAAAAAACAGCTGGGCGATGTGTTTGCAGCCCAAAAATGCGAACCGATTTCTTCCGAAAAGGGCAGCGCCTTTGACCCGGCCGTTCATAACGCCATCATGACCGCGCCCCAGGAAGAGGGCTTTGAACCGGGCACCATTGCCGCGACGTTCCAAAAGGGATACCGTATCGGCGAAAAAGTGATCCGCTACGCGATGGTAAGCGTATTTGAACAATAAACATTGAAATTTTTCAAGTGACAGCGCGGACAGCGCCGCGCAAAACGGAGGTAACATTATGGGAAAAATTATCGGTATTGACCTTGGCACCACCAATTCCTGCGTCGCCGTGATGGAAGGCGGCGAACCTGTCGTCATCACCAACAGCGAGGGCGCCAGAACGACCCCGTCGGTGGTTGCGTTTGCCAAAAACGGCGAACGTCTGGTCGGCCAGGTGGCAAAGCGCCAGGCGATCACCAATCCGGATCATACGATCATTTCAATCAAGCGTGAAATGGGCACCAATTTTACCGTGGCCATTGAGGGCAAAAAATATACGCCGCAGGAAATTTCCGCGATGATTCTGCAAAAGCTCAAATCCGACGCGGAAAGCTATCTGGGCGAAACGGTTACCCAGGCGGTAATTACCGTTCCGGCGTATTTCTCCGACAGCCAGCGTCAGGCAACCAAGGACGCCGGCAAGATCGCCGGCCTTGAGGTGCTGCGCATCATCAATGAGCCGACGGCGGCTTCTCTGGCCTATGGCCTGGATAAGGGCGACAGCCAGAAAATCCTGGTTTACGACCTGGGCGGTGGTACGTTTGACGTTTCTGTGATGGAAATCGGCGACGGCGTGTTTGAAGTGCTTTCCACCAACGGCAATACCCGCTTGGGCGGCGACGATTTTGACAAGCGCGTAATGGATTGGATCGTTTCGGAATACCGCAAGAGCGACGGCGTGGATCTGAGCAAGGACAAGATGGCCATGCAGCGCATCAAGGAAGCGGCGGAAAAGAGCAAGATCGAGCTTTCCAGCACGATGTCTTCCAACATCAATCTGCCCTTTATCACCATGGACGCCTCCGGCCCCAAGCATCTGGATATGACGCTTACCCGCGCCAAGTTCAACGAACTGACGGCGGATCTGGTCGCTGCGACGATCACGCCCCTGAACAATGCGCTTCGGGACGCCGGGCTGAGCGCTTCTGCCATTGACAAGGTGATTCTGGTTGGCGGTTCCACCCGTATTCCGGCGGTGCAGGACGAAGTCAAGCGCGTAACGGGCAAGGATCCCTTCAAGGGGATCAACCCGGACGAGTGCGTTGCAATCGGCGCGGCCATTCAGGCGGGCGTTCTGGGCGGCGAAGTCAAAGACGTGCTTTTGCTGGATGTGACGCCGCTTTCGCTGGGTATTGAAACGCTGGGCGGCGTGTTTAACCGTCTGATCGAGCGCAATACCACCATCCCGACCAAAAAGAGCCAGATTTACTCCACCGCTGCCGACGGACAGACGCAGGTCGAGATCCACGTCCTTCAGGGTGAGCGTGAAATGGCCGCATACAATAAGACGCTGGGCCGTTTCAATTTGACCGGCATTGCGCCGGCGCCCCGCGGCGTGCCGCAGATCGAAGTGACGTTTGATATCGACGCCAACGGCATCGTGCATGTTTCGGCAAAGGATCTGGGCACGGGCCATCAGCAGGATATCACCATCACGGCCACGACCAACCTGTCCGACTCCGAAATTGACAAAGCGGTCAAAGAGGCGGAGCAGTATGCCCAGGAGGATAAGGCCCGCAAGGAATCCGTCGAAGCGCGCAACCATGCGGAAAACATGATCTATACCACCAAAAAGTCGCTTGACGACATGAAGGATAAGATTTCCGATCAGGAGAAAGCCAGCATTCAGGCGGAAATTGACAGCGTCCAAAAGCTTCTGGATGATCCCAATGCGCAGGCGCAGGCGCTCAAGGATGCGGCCGAGCAGCTGGCCAAGGTGTCCTACGATGTGTTTGGCAAGGTCTATCAGGCGCAGCAGCAGGCACAGCAGGCGCCCGGTGCGGATCCCAATGGCGGCAGCGCCGGAAACGGCCCGGACGACGGCACGGTAGAGCCGGACTTTGAAGTCAAGGACGAATAAAACCGACAGTTTGGCGCGAAAGCGAACGCTTTCGCGCCTTTTTTGTAAAATCAGATCGGTCGGGGCGGGGCGGCTGAAACAGTGCGTGTACTGACATCGTTTTGAGGATAAACGGCATGAAGCTGAAAAAACGAGAGGGAGAATAGCATGAAAACAAAATATATGGCGCTTCTGATCTGCGCGGCGCTTTTGATAGCGCCGGCGAAAACGGCGCTGGCAGCCCAGGAGCAAACCGCCCAGCCGGTTTGGACGCCGGCCCCGCAGACTGGCAGCGCGCCGGCCGCGACCCCGGAAGGTGCTGCGGAAGAAAGCGGCCTGGCAGAACCCGCCGTTACCGGAACGCCGGTTCAAACCGCTGTGCTGCAAACCCCGGCCCCCGCTGCGACGGTTGATCCGCGCGACGCGCAGGATTGGATTGTGTTGGGGGAAAATCTGACGCCGGAACAGAAAAACTCGGTGCTTGCGCTGCTGAGCGTGGCGGACGACGCACAGATTGCGGCTGTAACCGTCGGAATTCAGGACGAAAAGGCGCTGCTGGGCGCGCTGGTTTCGGCGGATAAAATCGGTACGCGTTCCCTTTCAAGCGCGCGCATCACCATGCAAAGCCCGGGATCCGGCATCGACGTAACCTGCTGCAATATTACCTATGTGACGCCTGCCATGTATGCCTCCGCGCTTTTAACCGCAGGGGTGCAGGACGCGAAGGTCGTCGTGGCCGCGCCGGTTCCGGTTTCGGGGACGGCTGCATTGGCCGGGATTTTCAAGGGATACGAGATTGCCAACAATCTGACTTTGGACCGCGTGGCCAAGGCGGTGGCAAGCGAGGAATTGCTGCTCTCCGGCGAGCTGGCCGAATTTGTCGGCTCGGATCAGGCGGTGGCGCTCATTGCGCAGCTTAAGCAGATGGTTCTTGAAAATGGGTGGGATAACGAGGAAACAATCCGGCCTGCGCTGATGGAGCTGCTGCGTCAGCTGGGCGTTTCCCTCAGCGATGAGCAGATCGACCAGGTGGTTGCGCTTGCGCTGAAATTTTGCAGTTTGGATATGGAGCCGGAGCAAATCGCCAGCCAGCTTCAGACCATCGTAAAAACCTATCAAAAGGCAGCCACGGCTGGGGAGAAGGTGCAGGCGTTTTTCTCAAAAGCGGTGCAGGCGCTATCCGGGGTGGTGGATTGGTTCAAAGGGTTGTTCGGCATTTCTTAACGCATCGCGCGCCAGTCAAAGCCATAACTATTTCTTGCCATGCAGCAAAAAATGTGATATGCTCATCAAAAAGGGAGGCAATGGGATATGAAGCGTCGTGATATTGCGATCTGCATCATTTTATGGCTTGTTACCTGCGGTTTTTACGGCATTTACTGGATGATTGTGCTCAACGATGAAACCAACGCGCTGGCGGGCAGACAGGGGCAAAGCGGCGGTATGGTTTTTTTGCTCAGTTTGATCACCTGCGGCATTTACGGGCTGGTCTGGCTGTATCAGATGGGCGAAGCGGTGGAGCAGCTGCACGAACAGCATGGTCAGCCAAGGGGCAGCGCGCCGCTTTTGTATCTGCTTTTGGGCGTGTTCGGGTTCGGTATCGTCAGCTATGCGCTGCTGCAAAATGAATTGAACCAGTATATCGCATGATTTTTCATCTGAACGATGCGCAGGCCGGCAGGCTCCGGCATCTTTGCCGCATTTTGGCGCTTGTGCTGGGGGCGGGACTGCTGTATGTGCTACTCTGCTTTGTACGGGGCGGCCCGGTGATCTCCTGCCCGTTTTATCGTTTGACCGGGCTGCAGTGCCCGGGCTGCGGCGTTTCCCGGATGTGTCTGGCGCTTTTGCATCTGGATTTTGCCGCGGCCTTTCAGGCCAACGCCATGCTGCTGGCGCTGCTGCCGGTGGGGCTTGTTTTTTGCGCGGCGCACGCGGTGCGCTTTGTGCGTACCGGGCCCTGCGCTTTGACGCGCCTGGAGCAAACGGCGGTTTGGATTATGGCGGCGCTGCTGGTGATTTTTGGTATTTGGCGTAATCTGCCGGCGCAATGGTTTGCTTAGCCTGTACATGCCTTGATTCTGCGCTGCTGTAAGGGACGCCAGGGAATTGTTTGACGGAATAAAATGAAAACCGGTCTGCTGTCTGAAAATGACGGCAGACCGGTTGATTTTTATGGCGCCCGTGCGGTTGTTTGAAATTGATTTAAGTCAATTTTACGGTGTTCAAACAGCTTCGGTGCTTTTGATTGGCGTTATAACAGCTGCTGGCCGTTGGCAACCAGCACAAAGCGCAGCCCCAGCGCCTGGGCGGCCTTGCGGCAAAGAATCATCCGACCCAGGAAAATTTCAAAGTAGTCCATCACGGAACCAAACTGCGTGTCGATTTGCAGGCTGAGCGTGACGGTCTTATTCTGTGCGTCTGTGGTAAGCGTCGCATGGGAGACCGAGTAGTTGACCCGGTCGTGGATGTCAAACGTGGCAATATCCCTGTTGCGTACGCGGGTTGCGCGCACGTCGGATTTGTCGGCAAGAATCAGGGCGGCGGCGACAGGATTGACGGGAATGCCGGTGCCTTCGTCGTGGTTGCCGATGGCGGTGACGATCGTGGCAATATCCGTTGGCGGCATTTCAAGCTTGTCCAGAATGCGAAACGCCATCACGGCGCCGCTTTGGGAATGATCCACCCGATTGACCAGATTGCCGATATCGTGCAGATAACCGGCGATTTTTACCAGTTCAATGCTGTGGGGGTCAAAATCCAGCGCGGAGAGAATCTGCGCGGCCATTTCCGCCACATGGGTGACGTGCGCAAAGCTGTGCTCGGTATAGCCCAGCGCAGCAAGGGATTCGTCCGCCTTGCGGATATAGGTACGGATGGTTTCGTTTTCTCGTATTTGCTGATAGGTCATAGCGGCCTCCGATTTTTTCTGTCGTGCGATGCGCCTGAGACGGCGGCGCAGCCGGAAATGACGCCAGGGGCGCCGCATTGGGTCGGCCTGCTCCCGAAAATCCGGATAAAAATCCATATGACGGACCGGCAGGGGATCCCTTTAACAGAACCGGGAAATATTGGGCTTTTTGCAGAAGCAAAAACCACATATTTTACCCCTGCATCATATCATATCCCCGCGCTGTTTTCAATCTTGCCGCGCGGGATTTCAGCGCGGCGGGGCGCATTTTTTTGATGATTTGTGAACAGGGTGTAAATTTGCGCGATGCCTATTTCTTTTTGCCCGGATTTGTGGTATGATTAAATCCGCGTGTACAAGCGCAATCGATTTTTTAGTAAGAAGGGAATCAATACCATGAATTGGAGAAAAGCGACCCTCGCGCTCGTGCTTTGCCTGTCGGTGGTGCTTACCGGCTGCATCAGCAAAGTCGTGACCGTGGAAGACGTGAGCAAATATGTTCAGCTTGGCCAGTATACGGGCATTGAGTATACGCCGGTTTCCACCGAGGTGACCGACGAGCAGCGCGCCCAGGCGGTTGAGGAGATTCTTAAGAACTATGCCGAAGGCACGGATGTTTATGAGGGGACCGTCAGTGAAGGCGATACCATCAATTTTAACTTTACCGGCCTTGAAAACGGCGTAAAGTTTGAAAACGGTTCTGCGGAAAACCAGACGGTGGTGCTGGGGCAGGGCGGCTATATCCCCGGCTTTGAAGAGGGCATCATCGGCCATGAAATCGGCGAGATGTTCACCATCGACGTGACCTTCCCCGAGGATTATTACGCTGCGGATATGGCCGGCAAAGCGGTGCAGTTTGAAATTCTCATCAACTATAAGACGCAGTACGATCTGCCGGATCTGACCGATGAATTTGTGATGAGCAATTTGAACAGCGAAAGCACGCCTTTAAAGAGCGTGGAGGAATTCAACACCTGGATTGACGCGCAGCTGCTGGCGTCCAATGAAAGCACGGCCGAGTCTGCCCGTGTGGGCGAAATCTGGCAAAAGGTTGTGGACAACTGCACCTTTAACGAACTGCCGCAAAAGGATGTTGATACTTACTACAACAATCTCAAGGCGCAGTATGAAGCTTATGCGCAGTATTACAGCCAGATGGGCGGCACCGAGGTGACGCTTGAAATGCTGGTGACGCAGATGTTCGGCGTTTCCATGGAGGAGTTCGAGGCTGAGCTGACTGCGACGGCGCGCAATACCTGTGAGGAAATGCTGGCGGTGGAGGCGATTGCCTATGCCGAGGGCATGACGGTGACCGATGCGGAGCTTCAGGCCGGCGCGGCGGAAATTGCGACGCAGAACAGCCTGACCAATGCCCAGGAAGCGATCGATACCTTTGGCAAGGAAACGATTTTCATGTCGCTGCTGCAGGAAAAGGTGCTGGCTTTTGTCTGTGAAAACGCAGTAGCGGTTCAGTAAGCGGCTTGTTGGAACTTTTAAGCGCCCCGGAAAAATCCGAGGCGCTTTTGTTTTTTCGTGACGTTCAGCGCGGGCGCAGCGGCTTTTCGGCCAGGAGGATCAGCATCATCGGCCGGCGCAGTTCGTCGCGCATGCCGGGCAGCTGCATCCATGCGTCGCCGGGCATGGGCTCCTGCAAATCCCTCAGTTCAAATCCGGCTGCGCGCAGCGCGCGGATATAGGCGGTGAGCGTCCGATGGTATTTGGTAACGGTTTCGCCTAAAAATACAGCGCTGCGGGCGCCCTGGTCAAAATAGCGGTCAACCGGGAAAAACAGTTTTTCCCCGTCCGGCCCATAAACCCAGTCCTGCGAACCCTGAGCGGTAAAGACCGGATGCTCAACATTCATCAGAAAAAAGCCGCCCGGTCGCAGGCACTGGTAGACCTTTTGAAAGACCGGTTCAATTTTTTCAACATAGTGCAGCGCAAGCGAACTTAAAACGCCGTCAAAACGCTCGGGCGCAAAATCAATCTCTTCCATCGGCATGTGCAGGTAGCAAACCGGCATGCCGTGTGTTTTTTCGCGCGCAGTCCGGAGCATTTTCTCGGACAGATCGACGCCGACAACGCTTTTTGCGCCCTGCTGTACGGCATACCGGCAATGCCAGCCGTAGCCGCAGCCCAGGTCCAGCAGGTCCTTGCCCTGAAGCGGCGGGATCATCGCCTGAAGCGTCTGCCATTCGCCCGCGCCCTCAAGCCCCAGCCGCGACCGGTCCATCTGGGCGTATTTTTCGAAAAATACCGGATCGTCATATTTGTTTTCCAAGCACAATTATTCCCTTCTGCGTTTGATGCCGGCGGGTAAAGGCCGCCGATGCCGCTATGATACCATAGACGCGCAGCGCAGTCAAAGCGCCGCGCCAAACGGTTTGGGACGGGGTTTGCCGCTAAATTCGTGGACAGCAAAGGGGAAAAGTGGTATACTAAACCATATTGTCGGGAAAGGGGAGCGGTAAATTTGGTACCGATCGCGCTGGGCGACCTGATTCAGACCAAAAAGAAACATCCCTGCGGCAGCGACCGCTGGCGCATTACGCGCACAGGCGCGGATGTGAAGCTGCGATGCGAGGGCTGCGGCCGCGTGATTATGCTGGAACGCGGCGAATTTGAAAAGCGATATAAGAAAACCATTGAGCATGCGGAGGATGACCATGACGCAGTTTAAAGAAGATCCGGCGGAAACGGCGCTGCCGGACCCCAATGCGGAGAAAAAGAAGAGGGTAAAAAAAGAAGTGCTGGAATGGGTGCGCACATTTTGCTTTGTGCTGGCGATTGTAATTCTGGTTCGCACGCTGGTTTTTGTGCCGGCGATGGTTTCCGGTTCTTCCATGGTGCCGACGCTGACGGACGGCGAATGTATGTTCGTCACGCGCTTTATCACCTATGCGGCGCAGCCGCAGCGGGGGGATATCGTCATTTTGACGCCGCCAAACAAAAAGCTGGGGTTTAATCAGTATTATGTCAAGCGGATTATCGGCATGCCGGGAGAGACGATTGTGATTCATGAGGGGATCGTTTTTATCAACGGCGAGCCGCTGGCAGAGCCGTATATCACCTCGGACTGGGCAGGCAGCATGGAGGCCGTCACGCTGGCGGAGGACTGCTATTTTGTCATGGGCGACAATCGCGGCGGATCGACCGATTCGCGCGATTTCGGCCCGCTTCATAAAAACCTGATCGCCGGTAAGTCCGTTGCGGTGATGCTGCCCTTTGACCGCATTCGCGCCATCGAACACGCCCGCTATGAATGAGAGGAAGGATCATATGGATTTTCGCAAGGAAATCGCCGCGCTTTTGGATGCGGCGCTTCAAAAGGAGTTTGGACAATCCCTGGACGGACTGGCGCAAATGCTGGAACAGCCGCCGAATCCGGATTTGGGCGACTATGCTTTTCCCTGCTTTAAACTGGCTAAAACGCTGCGCAAGGCGCCGCCGGCCATTGCCGGAGCGCTTGCTGGCGATCTGAAAGCGCCCTTTTTAAGCCGGGCGGAACAGAACGGCGGATATCTGAATTTTTATATTGAAAAGGATTTCTATGCCAAAACCGTTGTGGAAGCGGTTCTGAACGCCGGCGGCCGCTATGGCGCGGGGCAGGAAGGCGCGGGTAAAACGGTCTGCTTTGATTATTCGTCCATCAATATCGCAAAGCCGTTTCATATTGGGCATCTGCTGACCACGGTGATCGGCAATTCGCTGGTGCGGATCTATCAATATCTTGGCTATCATACGGTATCGATCAACCACCTGGGCGACTGGGGGACGCAGTTTGGCAAACTGATCGTGGCTTATCGCCGGTGGGGCGACCGGGCGCAGATCGAGCGCAACCCCATGCGCGAGCTGGTGGCGATTTATGTGCGCTTTCATGAGGAAGCGGAAAAGGATCCGTCGCTGGACGACGAGGCGCGCGCAGCCTTCAAGTCGCTGGAGGACGGCGACGCACAGGCGATGGCGCTTTATAACTGGTTTAAGGAAGTGACGCTGCGGGAAGTCGGCCGCGTGTATGACATGCTGGGCATCACATTTGATTCCTATAACGGCGAGGCGTTTTACTGCGATAAAATGGAGCCGGTTGTTCAGGAATTGAGGGACAAGCATCTGCTCCAATTGTCCGAGGGCGCGCAGATTGTGGATCTGGAGCCCTACGGCATGCCGCCCTGCCTGATTTTGCGTTCCGACGGCGCGACGCTTTATGCCACGCGGGATATTGCGGCGGCGTTTTACCGCAAAAAAACGTATGATTTTGATAAATGCCTTTATGTGGTGGCCTATCAGCAGACGCTGCATTTCAAGCAGTGGTTCAAGGTTGTTGAACTGATGGGCTATCCGTGGGCAAAGGATCTGGAGCATATCGCCTTTGGCATGGTATCCCTTGAGGACGGCGCGATGAGCACCCGTAAGGGCCGCGTGATCTATCTGGAGGATGTGTTCAAGGCTGCCATTGAAAAGGCGCAGGCGATTATGCAGGAAAAATCGCCGGATCTGCCCTGCATGGAAGATGTGGCCAAAGACGTCGGCGTGGGCGCGGTGGTGTTTTTTGCGCTGTATAACAACCGCATCAAGGACGTGGTGTTCTCCTGGGATCGCGCGCTGAATTTCGACGGCGAAACAGGCCCCTATGTGCAGTATACCCATGCGCGCTGCTGCTCGCTTCTCAAAAAGGCGCAGGAGGCGGGCGTTGAAAGCTCCGAGGGGCATGCCGGGGCGCTGACGGACGACGAGGCGCAGGAGGTGCTTCGCCTCTTGTCCCGCTTCCCCGAAACCGTGCGCGAGGCGGCCGACCGGTACGAACCTTCGATGGTCACGCGCCACATCACGCGCATCGCGCAGGCATACAACAAGTATTACTACGAGCATAGGATCCTGGACGAGGACAAGGCGGCGTCCGCCGCGCGCGTGAGGCTGACGGAAGCGGTGCGCGACGTGCTGCGCACGGGGCTGTGGCTGATCGGCATCGAAGCGCCGGAGAGGATGTAGACAGGCAGCCGCCGCATGCCGGCCGCAACTCCCCGGGCAAAAACGCTTGACAACCGCTTCCTTGGCCGGTATAATTTTCATCTAAGCGATGAAGGGCGTGACGACCCCGGAGCTTCCGGTAGAAATGCCGGCGCGGCGCGGCGATACGGCGAAAGAGGAGCCGCAAGGCTCGAAATTGGGTGGCACCACGGCCTTCCGTCCCAAACCGGACGGAAGGCTGTTTTTCATCCATCTGTAAGGAGGGATTCCCTTGCTGACACAGGCCCCCAGAGGCACCAAGGATGTGCTGCCGGAGGAGAGCGGCCGTTGGCAGGCCGTTGAGGCGGTGTGCCGCGACATCGCGGCTCGTTCGGGCTACCGCGAGGTTCGAACGCCCGTGATCGAACACACGGAGCTTTTTCTGCGCGGCGTGGGCGACACGACCGACATCGTGCAAAAGGAGATGTACACCTTTGACGACAAGGGCGGCCGCTCCATCACCCTAAAGCCCGAGGGCACGGCGGGCACGGTGCGCGCGCTGATCGAGCACAGCCTGTACGCGGGCCCGCTGCCGGTCAAGATGTATTATCTGAACGCGCCCATTTTCCGTTACGAAGCCCCGCAGAGCGGGCGCTTTCGCGAACACCACCAGTTCGGCATCGAGGCGTTCGGCGCGGCGGAGCCGACGTGCGACGCGGAGGTCATCCTGACGGCCCTGCGCGTTTTATCGGGCGTGGGGTTTCAAAACCTCGTCGTCAGCATCAATTCCATCGGCTGCCCGGCGTGCCGCAAGGCGTACCACGAGGCGCTGCGCGCCTTTTTGAAAGAAAAGCTTTCCTCCCTTTGCGTAACGTGCAACGGCCGCTTCGAGCGAAACCCCATGCGCATTTTGGACTGCAAGGTGGAAAGCTGCCAAAGCCAGCTTGCGGGCGCGCCGGAAATGCTTGACTTTCTGTGCGACGGCTGCCGCGCGCACTTTGAGGGGCTGAAGGAGGCGCTGGGCGCGCTGAACGTACCCTTTACAATCGACCCGCGCATCGTTCGCGGCCTGGACTACTACACGCGCACGGTGTTTGAGGTGTTGATGCAGACCGAGACGGGCACGCTGGCCGTGTGCGCGGGCGGGCGCTATGACGGGCTGGTCGAGCAGCTTGGCGGGCCTTCCCTGCCGGGCATCGGCTTTGGCATGGGGCTGGAGCGCGTATTGATGCTGCTTGCGCAGGAGGGGGTGATCCTGCCCGATGCGAGGCTGTTTGACGTGTACGTCGCCTCCCTCGGAAAGGACGCGCGCCTTCCGGCCTTGAAGCTGGCCCAGGCCCTTCGCGACGCGGGCGTGAAAGCCGAGATGGACCACGCCGCCCGGAGCCTGAAGGCGCAGTTCAAGAGCGCCGACAAGCTTTCGGTCTCCCTGGTCGCCATCGTCGGCGGCGACGAACTGGCCCGGGGAACCGTCCGCCTTCGGAACATGCAGACCAAGGAAGAAAAGGAAATCCCGCTTGAGGAAGCGGTCAAGGCAATAGAAGGGAGCATCAAGCATGCTTGAAAACTGGCAGCGCACCGCGATGTGCGGCGCCGTAACGGAAGAAATGGCGGGAAAGACCGTCACGCTCAACGGCTGGATCCAAAGAACGCGCAACCTGGGCGGCGTCATCTTTGTGTGGGTGCGCGACCGCTCGGGGCTGGTGCAGGCCGTGTTCAACACCGAGGTGTCGGACGCGGAAACGTTTACGCTGGGCGAAAGCCTGCGCGGCGAGTACGTCGTGGCGCTTGAGGGCACGGTGTCGCTTCGCGCCGAAAAGGACATCAACCCCCAGATGGAAACCGGCAAGGTCGAGGTGCTCGTGCGCGCGGCCCGGCTTTTGAACACGGCCGCGACGCCGCCGATCTACATCGACGACAAGGCCGACGAAAACGAGGCGGTGCGCCTGAAGTACCGCTATCTGGACCTTCGCCGCCCGGTGATGCAAAACACCCTGCGCCTTCGGCACAAGGTGCTCTCGGCCATCCGCCATCACATGGACGAAAGCGGCTTTACCGAGGTGGAGACCCCCATCCTGACCAAATCGACGCCCGAAGGCGCGCGCGACTTCCTCGTGCCAAGCCGCCTGCACCCCGGCACGTTCTACGCG
>DCTY01000011.1:0-198 GCA_002329335.1 Christensenella sp. UBA1428 | reverse complement strand
CCGCCAGCCGGAATTCACGCAGATTGACCTGGAGATGTCCTTTGTCAAGCCCGAGGATGTGCAGCGCGCCGTCGAAGGGGCGTTTGCCCGGGTGTTCAAGGAGGCTAAGGGCATCGACATTCAGCTTCCGCTCCCCCGCATGACCTGGCGGCAGGCCATGGACGACTTTGGCAGCGACAAGCCGGACACGCGCTTTGA
>DCTY01000075.1 GCA_002329335.1 Christensenella sp. UBA1428 | reverse complement strand
TCCGCGCGCTTTTTCTTCCGGCGCTTTGTCAATTTCGTCATAACGCATCGCCTGCGCGTTGCCGGCCTTCGCCAGCACCATCGTAATCGCTGCAGTCAAAGTCGTCTTGCCATGGTCAACGTGGCCGATCGTGCCGATGTTGACATGCGGCTTTGTGCGTTCAAATTTCGCTTTTGCCATTTTTCATTTCCTCCTTGCAAAGGTCAATGCTTCATCCGGTCGCTATGCACTGTGTCTATGGAGCGGGTGAGGGGAATCGAACCCCCGCAGCCAGCTTGGGAAGCTGGAACTCTACCATTGAGCTACACCCGCATGCAGACTCAGTGCGTACCATGTTCATTGTACAGAGTCAACCTATATTTTGTCAAGCCCTCCCAGGATATTTTCATGATTTTTTAACGCCGCATTTTCAAAAAATGAGTTTGACAATCCTTACCGCTGCGCTTATCATAGAAACATGTGCATAAATATCAGACGAAAGAGGGACCGGCATGCTGCTGAAAAAGTTTATTTCCTATTATAAGCCGCACCGCAAGCTGTTTGCAATCGACATGTGCTGTTCGTTTGTAGTTGCGGTGTGCGACCTGTTTTACCCGATCATTGCAAAAAACATCATCAACGACTATGTCCCCAATCAAAATCTGCGCCTGCTGCTGACATGGGCGGCCGTACTGCTGGGGATCTATGCGCTCAAGGCGGTTTTAAGCTACATCGTGCAATACTGGGGGCATGTGGTCGGCGTACGCATGCAGGGCGACATGCGCGCGGACATGTTCCGCAAGCTCCAGCGCCTCCCCTTCTCCTTTTTTGACGAAAACAAAACCGGCACCATCATGTCCCGGATGATGAACGACCTGATGGACGTATCCGAGCTGGCGCACCATGGGCCGGAGGATATCTTTTTGTCGGTCATTCTGCTAATCGGTTCGTTTGTAATGCTGGCACGCATCAATCTCTGGCTGACGCTGATCATCTTTGCGGTGTTGCCGCTGATCGTGCTGTTTGCCATCAGGCTGCGCAAGCAAATGCAGGACACGTTCCGCGACACCCGCGTGGAGGTTGCCGAGGTCAACGCCAATGTGGAAACGGCCATCGCCGGGATCCGAGTTTCGCGCGCGTATACCGCCGCCGCACATGAAAACACCAAATTCGACGCTGCAAACGAGCGTTTTAAGCGGGCGCGCGGACGCGCCTACCGTATGATGGGCATTTTTCATTCCGGCATGACGTTTTTGACCGATATTCTGTATCTGATCGTTCTGGTCGCCGGCGGGCTGTTTTTCTTTTACGATCAGATCAATACCGGCGAATTCGCCGCCTATCTGCTCTACATCAACATGTTCCTAAAGCCCATCAACCGGCTGGTGGCCATCTTTGAACAGATTCAAAACGGCATCACGGGCTTTACCCGCTTTGAGGAAATCATGGCGGTTGCCGACGAACCGGAAATAGCGGACGCTGCGGATGCAGGGCAGCTAAAGGGCCATATCTGCTTTGAAAATGTTTCCTTCCGATACGCCAACAGCGACGTTGCCGACGAACAGACCCGCGTGATCGACCATCTGACGCTGGACATCCCACAGGGCAAAACCATCGCCCTGGTCGGCCCCTCCGGCGGCGGCAAAACGACGCTTTGCCATCTGATCCCCCGTTTTTACGAGGTCACGCAGGGCCGCATTACCATCGACGGCCAGGACATCACGCAGCTGAGCCGCATGAGCCTGCGCCGGAACATCGGCATGGTCGCCCAGGACGTGTTCCTTTTCAACGGCACCATCCGCGAAAACATCGCCTACGGCAATCTGGACGCATCGGAGCAGGAAATCATCCAGGCGGCCAAGCGCGCCAATATCCACGACTATATCATGACCCTGGAACAGGGATATGATACCAACGTCGGCGAGCGCGGCGTAAAATTGTCCGGCGGGCAAAAGCAGCGGATTTCCATTGCCCGCGTATTTTTGAAAAATCCGCCGATTCTGATTTTGGATGAAGCAACCTCGGCGCTGGACAATGCCACGGAAATGCTCATCCAGCAATCGCTGGAGGCGCTCAGTCAGGGACGGACCTGTCTGGTCGTCGCGCACCGCCTGTCCACGATCAAAAACGCCGACGAAATCGTTGTGCTGACCAAAGACGGCATTTTGGAACGCGGCACGCACCAGGCGCTTCTGGAAAAGAACGGATTATACGCCTCGCTTTATCAATACCAGTTTCATCAATAGGCAGAAGCCCATCCATACGCTTAAGCATCGTTGTGCGGTTTTGCCAGTTCCCAAGGCCGCAGGAAGGCGTCCCCAAAGTCACCTTACACGACTTTGAGGGCGCCTTTTGTCTGTTTGTAAAAAGCAGTAGCACAAAGCTGCGTTTGAAAGCGCAAAAACCTCAAAAAAAGGAGCGCGTCTCCCCGGCACAGCAAACCGCCGCAAGCTCAAACCCCAGCGTATTGCGTTTTCATGTGTTTCATAAGCAAAGCCATCCCGGACGATGCTGCCGCCGCATCAGAGCGTCACCCCGTTTTTGAAAATCCCGATTTCGCGAAACCCGCTGCGCTCATTTTGCGTCAGGCAACCGTTTGCAGTTTGCATAACGGTTTGATAAAGCGCCTGCGCGGCCTCCAAAAGCGGCTGACCGTTTACAATCGGCCCTGCGTCAAAATCGATCCATCCCGGCTTGCGCCGGGCAAGGGGCGTATTGGTGGATATTTTGACGGTCGGCACCGGCGCGCCCAGCGGCGTTCCACGGCCCGTGGTAAACAAAATCAGCTGACAGCCGGCAACCGCCAGCGCCGTGGACGCCACAAGATCATTGCCCGGCCCCCACAAAAGCGTCACGCCGGGCTTTTGGGCGCGCTCGCCGTAGCGCAGCACCTGCGTAACCGGCCCACTGCCGCTTTTTTGGGTACAGCCCAGGGATTTTTCCTCCAACGTCGTGATGCCGCCATCCTTATTGCCGGGCGACGGATTTTCATAGACGACCTGGCCATGCTCCTGAAAATAGCGTTTAAACCCTTCGATCATCGCCACAGTCTGATCAAACAGCGTCTTGTCAGCGCAGCGGCGCATCAGCAAATGCTCCGCGCCGAACATTTCCGGCACCTCGGTAAGCACGCCCGTGCCGCCCAGCGCGATAAGCCTGTCGCAAAAGGCGCCGACCAGCGGGTTGGCTGTAACGCCGGCAAGGCCATCCGATCCGCCGCATTTAAAGCCTATGCGCAGCATGGAAACCGGCAGGCGCGTGCGTTTTTGCGCCATTACAGCGTGCATCAGATCGTCCAGCAGCGCCATACCCGCTTCAAATTCATCCGTTTCATCCTGGCAATTCAAAAAGCGCACGCGCGCCGGATCCACCGGGCCCAAAAACGGGCGGAACACATCCAACCGGTTATTTTCACATCCGAGGCCGACAACCAGAACGCCCGCCGCGTTTGGGTGGCGTACAAGCCCGGCCAGCGCACGCTGGGTATCGCGCTGATCCTCGCCCATCTGAGAGCAGCCGTATGGATGCGGAAAAGCAAAAACGCCGTCGATCCGTCCCTGCGCCGTTTCCCGCCACTTCTCCCACGCCATGCGCGCCAGCTGCTCGCAGGTTTTATTCACGCAGCTGACCAGCGGCACAATCCAGATCTCATTTCGGATGCCCGCCTGACCGTCGCTGCGCAAAAAGCCGTCAAAATAATCCGTCTCAACGCCCACAGGCGCTGTGTTCACCGGTTGATACGCGTAGTGTACCGCGCCGTCCAGCCCCGTTTTCACATTATGCGTATGCACATGCGCGCCCGGCGCAATTTCCGCCGCGGCATAGCCGATGGGGTTGCCGTATTTGATCACCGGCGCACCCCTGGCAATGGCGCAAAGCGCAATTTTATGTCCCGCCGGGACAACCAGCCCATCCCGGAGCGCTACGGCCACATTATCGCGCGGATGTATTTTCAAATAATCCATCATTTTCCCCCAATAAAAAAGCGTCCCGAGGCAAACGCCCCGGGACGCAGGAAAAGCAAACGCTTGCACAAGATACCGGCCCACCGGGGACCGCCTTATGCACCGCCCGTATTAAATCCCCATATACGCTTTGATGTTGTCGTGGCTGATACCGCGCACGATCTGTTCCAGCGCTTCAGGTTCGTTGGGATACATACCGCTTTCCACCCAGCCGCCGATGAGGTTGCAGACGATACGTCTGAAATACTCATGACGCGGATAGGACAGGAACGAACGGGAGTCGGTCAGCATGCCGATGAAATTGCCCAGCACGCCGACATTGGCCAGCGTATGCATCTGCTGGAGCATGCCGTCGATATGATCCAGGAACCACCAGGAGGTGCCCAGCTGGATGTGAGAACGATCGCCCGCCTTGGTGAAATTGCCGGCCATCGTCGCCAGGACAAAGAAGTCGCTGGCGTCCAGGGTATACAGGATGGTCTTGGGCACTTCGTCGCCCAGGCTGCCCAAAAATGCGCCGAGGTTGACGGCCAGCAGGTTGTCGCACACGGAATCATAGCCGGTATCCGGGCCCAGACGTTCGAACATCGCCTTGTTGTTGTTGCGCAGCGCACCGATGTGCAGCTGCATGATCATGCCCTTGGCGTTGTACTTTTTGGCCAGCGCCGTCATCACAAACGTAAAGAACTTCGCAAGATCGTCCGCGCTCATCGCCTCGCCCTTCATACGGCGGGCAAAAATGTCCTCCGCCTGTTCGTCGGTGCAGGCGCTGTAGGGGAAGCCCTGAGAGGCATGGTCGGTAATGACGCAGCCCTTGTCGTAGAAATAATCCACACGCTTAAGCAGCGCATTGATCAGCGTTTTGGCAGAAGAAATCATCACGCCGGCAGCCTCGGACAGCTTGGCGACATAGTCCACATAGTCCTCACGATCCAGACCGTACACCTTGTCCGGACGGAAGGAAGGCAGAACCTTGACGTTAAAGGTCGGATCCGCCGCAATCTTTGCGTGCCACTGAAGCGAATCGATCGGGTCGTCGGTGGTGCAGACCGCTTCCACATTGGACTGTTCAATAAACGCCCGGACGCTGTGCGCGCCGGAAGCCATCTTTGCCTGGCACTGATCCCAGATCGCCTTGGCATTTTTGGCGTTGAGCGTCAGCGTGCAGTCAAAGTAACGCTGCAATTCCAGATGCGCCCAATGATAAACGGGGTTGCCAATGCACAAAGGCATGATGGACGCAAATTTTTCAAACTTTTCATAGTCGGACGCATCGCCGGTGATATATTTTTCCTCGACGCCGCAGGCGCGCATCAAGCGCCATTTATAATGGTCGCCCTTAAGCCAGAGCTGGCCGACGTTGTCATAGGGCGTATCCTCATAAATCTCCTGAGGGCTTAAGTGGCAGTGATAGTCGATGATCGGCATATCCTTGCAGGCGTCAAACAGCTTTTTCGCCGTTTCCGTCTCCAGCAGGAAATCCTTGTCCATAAACTGTTTCATTGGAATGTACCTCCTATTTGCGCATCTGCGCCGTATCGCCTTGATAAAAGGGCCGCCCCCCGCGCCGGCAAAAGCGCCGGGGCCGATGATACCTGGAAATTTTAATTTATTATAGCATATCTGCCAGTTAAATTCAATCGGCAGCGCCGGTTTCCAAATAACGAACCTGCGCCCGGGTCAAATGGATATCCTCCATCGCCAGCGTATCCTCCAGCTGCGCCGCGCTTGAAAAACCGCAAAGCGGAATCCCCCGCAGGCCGCAGTCGCGCACATAGGCGCCCAGCACCGCCGCCGGCGACCAGCCGGTCTGCTCGCACAGTTTCTTCAGCCGCCAGGCGCGCAAACCGTTTTCCGGAATCTCGTCATAAACGCGTGCCGGGCCCTCTTTGAGCGGCCGCATATTCAGCTTGGCATGGAAATACCCCCGCGCCATTGCGCCAAAGGCCATGACCGGAATACCGGTCAAGCGATAAAAGCCCGCTTCCGTTTCATTCATGGACGTTTGGGTGATATCGCGGATCTGCATGGGCGTTGTCAGCGCCAGCGAATGGTGCATCTGGCTGACGCTGAAAGGCTCCAAACCATTTTCAAGGGCAAACCGGTTCGCCCTTGAAATGCGCCCGGCCGTCCAGTTGGACGCGCCGACCGCCAGCGTTTTTCCGGAAACAACCAACTCGTTGAGCGCTTCCATGATCGGTTCCACCGGCAGCCTGGGATCGTCCCGGTGCAGAATATACACATCGGCATAATCCGTCCCCATATCGCGCAGCGCGTCCTCCAGATCCTCCCGGATCTGCTGCGGGCTGAGCCTTGAAACATACATGCTCGTGCGCAGCGGATGGCTTCCCTTGGCAACCAGCCGCACGCTGGACCGGTCAATTTGGCGGCTTTTAAGCCACTGGCCCAGGCCGCGGTCGCTCTGTCCGTCGCCGTAGACGCGCGCCGAGTCAAACGTATTGCCGCCCAGCGCATAATATCGGTCCATAATTTCAAACTGCGCCGCATGGTCGGCCGGATCGTTGCGCTTGGTGCCGCCAAAGGCAACCTGCGAAAGCGAAACCCGGCGATTTAAAACAACCTGTTTCACTGCCCGTCTCCTTCCTGGCTCAAATATGCGCTCAGCGCCTTGGCCATCTGATCCGGGCAGGATGTCCCGTTGCGGCAGATCACGCCCTGCATGCGCTCAATCGCATCTTGAACCGTCATCCCCTCCAGAAGCTTGGAAATCCCGGTCAGATTACCGCGGCAGCCGTTTTGAATTGCTACATGACGGATCACGCCGTCCTGAATGTCAAAATCATAGCGTGTGGAGCAAACGCCTTTTGGATAATAAGTGAACATCGTCTTTTCGCCCCCCTCTTCATTTACAAACGGTTTTCATTGATATAATCCCAGTTGATATCGTACCCCAAACCCGGCAGCTGAGGCACCTGAACAAAACCGTGCTCATCCATGGGATCGATCATGCGATTGAGCCACGGCGGGCAGCAGTAATTGAGGAAGGGATGGAGCATCCCGCGCTCATAATACCGTCCGGGCACCGTCATCATGCCCATAATGTGCAGCGACGCCGCGCCGCCGCTGTGTACTTCCAGCGGAATCCCGAACGATTCGCAAAGATGCACGGTTTTGACCATCGGCGTAATCCCGCCCACATCACCTGCGCCCACGCGCGCGATGTCGCACACGCCGCCGGCAATCCATTCTGCGCGGGTAAAGTTCTTTCCCTTGGCCACTTCCGGACCGATGATGGGAATATTCAGCTTGCTCTTGAGCCATTTGTAGGAAGATACGTTGTATTCCTCCATCGGCTCCTCATACCAGATATAACCGAGGTCCTCAATTGCCTTGCCCAGCTTATAGGCGTCGTAGCGGTCATAGTAGTGGAAGCAGTCCAGCATCAGCTCAACGTTGGGGCCGACCGCCTCGCGCACCGCCTTGCAGCAGGCAATGTCCTTATCCACGCTGGGCTTGCCGATGCAGTTGTTGCCGCCCCAGTTTTCGTCCGCCCAGGTATGCAGCTTGACCGCCGGGTAGCCCATTTCCACGCATTTTTTTGCAAACGCCGCGTAATCCTCCGGATCGCTCAGACCGCCCTTGAAATGATCGCCGACCTGGATGCTGGCATAGCACAGCACTTTATCGCGATGGCCGCCCAGAAGCTTGTACACCGGCAAATTGGCATACCGGCCGTAAAGGTCCCAAAGCGCCTTGTCAATATGCGCCAGAAGCGGGTCGGTCAATGCGCTGTTGGCGCCGCCGCGCTGCATTTTATAAAGGATATTGAAAATCTTTTCGCGGGAAAAAGGATCCTCCCCCACCAAGATGGGCTTCAGCCGCTTTTCGACAAAACCTGCGCCGCTTCCCGCTGCCACTGCATTGGCCGTTTTGTCGCCGCTGTCGCCGCCGGCCCAGGCTTGCGGCGCCGCCCCCGGATTTAAAACATTGTACGAATCGGGAACGCTGTAGCCGCAAACGCCCTCGTCCGTTTCAATCACATACATCGTCGTAACGGTATCCATAGCAGGCCCGGGATGCGCATGACCGATCGGGTCGCGCTGAATACAGCTCTGGCTCTTAAAGCGAATCGTCTTTAAGTCCGTAATTTTCATATCTTTGCCTCCTGAATTTGGAAATGTCAACAAAATCAGTATAGCATACAAAGCGTTGTTTGGCAAATAAAACCGTCAAAAAACCGCGTTAACCGCCCGATTCTACATACAATAGACAAGGGCGTGCAGCCGCGGCATTGCGCTCGCAGGGGCACGCCCTTTATGGAACCTTTTGGGTATATCTCCCAGGTACAGGATTATCATAGCACAAAATTATGAATTAGGCGTTGAATTCCCATAAAGATTGATGAAGCCGGTTAAAGATTTTTTAAACATTCTGTCCCGCCGACCTGAAAAAAGCTGCATCATCCGTTTTTCTGCAAAAAACTTGTCAGCTCCTGTGCCGTCGGCAGCGCGGGGATGGCGCCGTAAGCCGTCACCGTCAGCGCGCCGCAGGCGTTGGCCCGGCGCAAAAGCCGTGCAAGCGCATCTGCGGACATCGATTCGATCTGCCGGCGCGAGAAATCCTTCAGCGCCGCCAGCGCCGCGCCGGTAAACGCATCGCCCGCACCGGTGGTATCCACGGCGTCAACCTGAAAGCCTGCCGCGCAGGCGTTCGCATTTTTGGTATAAGCCCGCGCGCCCTGGCTGCCAAGCGTCACCAGCACCAGCGCCGCCCCCTGCGCCAAAAGCGCCCGCGCGCCCTGCTCGGGATCGTCCGCAGCACCGTCAAAGAGCAGTTCCAGCTCCTCCTGCGACAGCTTAATCACATCCGCCATGCCCGCAGCCAGGCGAATCGCCTGCGCCGCCGCTTCAGGGCTGTCCCACAAAAACGGCCGGTAATTGGGATCAAAGCTGATGCAGGCGCCCGCCGCTTTCGCCGCGCGCACCGCCGCCAAAGTCGCCCCGGCGGCCGGCGGCCGGGAAAGCGAAACCGAACCAAAATGCAGCCATCGGGTATGCGACAGCAGCTGTGCGTTTAATTCCTCCGGCCTCAAAAGCGTGTCTGCACCGGGTTTCCTGCAAAAATCGAACGTACGCTCGCCACCCTTGCCCAGGCTCACAAAGGCAAGCGTTGTAAACGCCGATGCGTCGCGCACCAAACCGGAAACATCCACGCCGTTGTCCAAAAGCGTCTGCGCCAGGAAATCGCCGAAGCCGTCCGCGCCCACTTTCCCGACAAAAGCCGTCTTAACGCCCAAATGCGCGGCCATCGCCAACACGTTGGCAGGCGCGCCGCCCGCATTTCGCGCATAGCATGCCGCGCCCGCCGCCGTCGTACCCGCAGGCGTAAAATCAATCAGCAATTCTCCTACAGCCGTCAAATCCATCATTTCCATTTTGCCCGCTCCTTTCCAGCCATTTCATTGCGGTTTGTCCCCTCCGTCCTGCGGCGCATTGTGATAAGTCCGGACGCACTGAAAAACCTCCCGAATGCTCACCGGTTTCCCATCGTGAGCATCCACACCGACCTCGTATCGGCGAACCGGCTTGTTCATCGCGCTGCAGCTATGCAGATGTCCATGCAGATGAATCCGGTCATTTTTATATCCGGACCAGATTTCAATCGGAAAATGGAACAAAACAAATTTTGTTTCCATTTCGTGCAATTCCATATAAGATTGAACCCCTTGATAAAGCGACGCATCAAATTGCGGATCGTCCAAATAGTGATCGTTATTGCCGCAAACCAAATATTTCACACCGTTTAAACTGCGCAGCACACAATTGGTCTGCATGCCGGTACCATCGGAAAAATCCCCCAGCAGATACACCTGATCCTCTGGCTGAACAACGGCGTTCCATTGCTGGATCAAAAATGCATTTCTTTTTTCCTGAGTATCAAAAACACGCGCTCCTACACGCAGCACGCTTTTACGGCCGCTCTGCCAAAAATGCTGATCCGACGTAAAATAAATCATCTTTTCATTCCTCCGTCACCCAATATCCGCCAGCGAAAGAACCACCTCCCTGTGCGCTGCAAGGGTTCAATCGTCCACCATAACGACCGCTTTTACCACGTCTGCTTTATTGTGAATACAAAACGCCAGCGCCTGGCTGATTTCTTCCAATGAAAACACATTGGTCACCAGCTGCCCAACCGGCGCCGCGCCGCTTGCAATCGCATCAATGACAGTCGGATACAGATGCCGGTAGCGAAACACCGTCTTAAAGGTGAGTTCCTTGTCCAGCGCCATACCGACGGGCAGCGTCATCTCACCCGACGGGCTATAGCCCACCAGCACGATCACCGCGCCTTTTTTGGCCGACTGGATCAGCTGCCGCGCGGTCATCTCGCTGCCCGCCGTTTCAATGGCCAGATCAAAACCGCGCCCATCCGTCCATTGCATCAGCTGCGCCGCCGCATCCTGCTGCGCGCCGTTGACGGTAAAAGCGCCAAGCTCAGCCGCTTTTTCAAGCCGGTTTTCCAGCACGTCCACCACCGCCACGCGCGTGACGCCCATTGCCTTGAGCGCCAGGAGCGTCACTAGGCCAATGCAGCCCGCGCCGGTAATCACCGCAGTTTGCCCGACATGCGCGCCGCCCTGCATCGCCGCATGAAAACCGACCGCCAGCGGCTCAACCAGCGCGCCCTCCATAAAGGAAACGCAGTCCGGCAGCACAAAACAAAGCTGCGCGTCATGCGCCACATACTGGCAAAACACCCCGTCCACCGGCGGCGTGGCAAAAAACGCCACGTCCGGGCAAAGGTTATACCGGCCGGTGCGGCAAAATTCGCATTTGCCGCAGGTTCTGCCCGGTTCCAGCGCCACACGGTCGCCGATTTTCAAATGCGTCACACCCTGGCCCAGCGCACAAACCGTCCCAGCCGCCTCATGCCCCAGCACAAACGGCGGACGAACGACAAAATCACCGATTCGGCCGGATTCATAATAGTGCAGATCCGACCCGCAAATACCCACGCATTGGATCTTCACCAGCACCTCGCCCGGCCCTGGCTGCGGGATCGGACGTCTTGTCAATTCCACCGTCTCAAGATCCGTCATCACGGCGGTCCGCATTGTCTGTGTCATCTGAAACACTCCTTTTTTCAAGGGCGGCTGCCCGGCAAATTTTTAGTTTCACGGATAACATACCAGAATTTGGCGTTCAATACAAGATCGCCCATAAAAAAAATCCGTCCGCACTGTTTGTGCGGACGGAAAACGATTGCTTAAATCCCGTATTTATTTGACATACTGCATGCTGATATAGCCGGCGATTCCGCCAAGATCCAGCTGGAGCCAGCCTTCAGTACTGCTGGGGCAGGCAAATACCGTGCCGCGCGACAGCGTGCCCAAAATTGCATACTGCGTCCCGGGACCGCTGCGGATATTGAGCCGGCTGGCCGTTACCGTATACTCACGCACCGGTGCTGCGGCCGCAGGCGTCTGCGGCGCCGGGCCGCCGTCGCCGACAACGACTTTGATAAAGCCGCTGCGCTGGCCGATCTGAATGCTCAAAAATACCGTACCGGACTGAAGCGTCTGAACCGTGCTGCCGGAAATCGCCACAATGCCTTCGCTGGACGATCCGCCAAGCCGTGTTGCCAGCACCGAACGACTATCCGCGCCGGCAAGTATTTTGGTCAGATCCAACGCAACGCCAGCAGGCGCGCGCAAAACAACCACGCCGTCTTCGCATGCCGCCGTCACACCCTGAGGCAGCACCGGCTCATCCGCCAGAACGATATCCTGCCTGGCGACAACCGTCTGGGTAAAGACCTGCTCCTGCTCCGGCGCAGTGCTGGGCGCATTGCCGGAAGACTCCGGCGGCTCAGGCTGCACAGGCGGCTCCGCCTCGCCCTCATCGATCACCGGATTGGGGCCCCAGGCCGTCTGCCAGTTCAGCACCAGCACGGAGTTGGAGCCGACCGTACCGGTAAAGAGCATGCCGGTACCGCCGAATTCGTTATCTGCAACCGCCGCTTTGAGCTGCACCTCACGCGGATAATCGTACAGATCGCCGCTGCGGGTTTCGGCAGTAGAGGTTACCTTTGCTTCAAACACGCCGTCCTTCACGCTCAGCGCCGCCGTACATTCGGTCAAAAATGCACTGGACATGATTTTTTCGGTCAGATCCGTGCGCACGCCGTTTTCATACGCAACCAGCCAGAACGCACACCCGGCAACCGAGCCGTCGCCGTTATAGCCAATGGCGTTGATTTCATCAGGCGTCATCCGCTGAATCCGAAGCGCATAGCCCGTCTGCGTGGCAAGGTCGTATTTGATATAAAGCTCCAGGAACTGATCGGTCGCAGAGCCAAAGCCCTGTCCTGCCGTCTTGTCCGGCGCAAGCTTGACCCGCACGGCCATATTGTCCGAATTTTGATGCGCCGGCGTATAGAACAGGCGCGCGCCGCGGGCCTTCTCATCAAGGCCATAATACCCCAGAGAGCCGCTGCTGCCGGCCGCGTATGTCCAGGAATCCTCCACGGCGTTATACCGCGGTACGCCGTTGCCGTCGATACATTCAGGCGCAAAATATCCGTCCACCGTCCAGGTGCCCGGCAAAATCTGCGTTTGAGGATCGGTCGGGAAATTTTGGAAATTGGTATTGATATGCTCCGGCAGCACCTGATACTCCTGAATCTGCATGTCGGAATAAACCGTCACCAGCTCCCCGGCGTCGCAGCGGTTGTGCTTGGGCGCAATCGTCGCCATCAGATAATGCCCCACGTCGCCCATGCCAAGCGTATAGGCGTTTTCCGGTTCGTCCAGCCGGCTCACCGCCACCTTCAGCGGATTGCCGCCCTGCGCATCGTCGCAGCGATACCAGGTGACCAGCGACTCGTCCCTGCGCGCATCGCCGCCCAGATCCAACTGGTAGCTCAGCTGCATCTGGCCATAGAACGGCCCGGTAATCTTCGGTTCACTGACAAAGGTGGGCGCATCCACATAGGAGGGTTCCACCGTCAGCTTGGCCGCCGCCTCGACGCCCAGTGCATTTTTGGCAATCAGGATCACATCCACCGGCTGCTCGGTATCGTTTTTGCCCGCAACCGTAATGGTCCCGTCGCCGTTGTCGGTAATTTCGACCAGATCCGGCTGGCTGGCCGTAAACGTCCAGGCGCCGATCGCCGCGCTGCCAGCCTTACCCGCAGGCGATACGCCGTACGTCAAATTGGTTGTCGTCTGCCCCGAACGAATCGTACTGGCAGACCCTCTGCTGAAGGCCAGGGTCGCCGCCAGCGGAATGTTCAGATAAGCGTCCTGCGCCAATCCGTCGTTTTGAGCCGCCGCCCGGATGGCAGGCGTATATCCGTAGGGATCCATCCCCAGAATGTTGGGCACATTGTAATAAACCTGCCCGTCCGCGCCCGTCACCTTATAGGCCTTGAGCAGCATCGAATCCTCCGGGATCTGTACCGAAGCGCCGTCGACGCCGGGCTGGATCACATAGGGCGCGCCGTCGAGCGTCACGTTATGCTGATAGCCGCGCGTAGTGGGCGACTGCGCCTCTTTTTTATCCCAGGCAATTTCCGCGGTAATGCCAAGGTCCTTCAATTCCTGGCTGCGGTGGAATCGGGTATCCACGCACACCGTACCGCTGCCGGTTCCGTCAACAAAGCCGAAATAATAATTCGTCAGACCCTGATAATTGTGCGTAAAGGGCGTTAAATAAATATCGCAGTCAAAGAATTTGCCCGAGGAAAAATTGACGTTATAAAACTCCAGCGAGCAGCCGATATAAACGCTGTTGAAAAACGACGCATGGCCGCTGCTTTCCAGATGACAATTCAGATACGTCACCGCAAAGGGGCACAGATTCAGACGGCTGATGAAATTGGTATTGATCGCCACGCCGTCCTGGCTGTTATAGGAAAACAGCTGCGCCTGCGCAATGGCCTCGGCGCGCTTTTCACGCCCCTGCGCCGGATCCAGCGGGAACTCCAGATCCACATTGCAGTAGTTGCCAAAGGTCACGTTTTCGCTTTTAAGTCCCTTGCCCTTGATATTAAACAGGGTAAAGTTGCCCGACGCGCCCTGCGTCTGACCACGGTTGCAGGCAAAAACCACGTTGTCTGCCACGGTATTCAGGCCATAAAAATACAGATAATCGCAATCGATGACCATCCCGTAGGGCGTACCGCCGTTGGGATCGATGCGAATTTCCGGGTCATCCGGGTCATCCACCCAGTACACGCCCGGCGCGGTGAGCAGCAGCATCGGCTTTTCCGCCGTACCGTCGCGCAGCGCCGCCGCCGCGTCCTGGATATTGTTAAACGCATAGGGATGATCCGCAATCTGCGCGCTGTCCAGCCGGTAGTCCAGATAGATCGTGTTTTCGTCGAGCGTAAAAGTCTTTCCGTTCCAGGTCACCGTCGCCCCGTCAAAGGCAATGGGCGAACTTGCATCCAGCGGCGTATAGCCGGTATAGGCATACGCCAACGCCACAGGCGCCGATACCGCAAACAAGCTCAGTACCAGCAGCGCCGCCAACAGTTTTCTTGCTGTACGCATAACAAACACTTGACATCCTTTCTTCTGTACAAACGATGTTGAGCAATCAGGGACGGAACACAGCCCTCCTCTCCTATGAAATTGTGAAAAGTTTACATGTATATATTGTAAAATCAAATCGCATAAATTGTCAAGTCCCCTTTCACTTTTTTTACAAAATTTGCGCTGAATCAGAATTTTATCCATTTTATTCACCAGCGCCGCAAACCAACCGAAGTTCTGTATTTTTTCGCACTCCGGTCTGTTTTAGGGTTCTGCGTCTCCCTGTGGTATGACAGCGCCTTTTCTGTTGTTTGACAGCGGAAAACGGATGTGATAGACTGATTGAACAGAATCCCCGCAAGGAGGTTATGCGTATGCGATGGATGATTGCTTCCGATATTCACGGCTCCGCACTTTACTGTCAGCAGCTGTTGACGGCATATGCCGCAGAAAAAGCGGACAGGCTGCTGCTTTTGGGCGATATTCTTTATCATGGCCCGCGCAACGCCCTGCCCGAAGGCTATGATCCGGCACGCACGGCGGCGCTGCTCAACGCGCACTGCGCCGATATCCTGTGCGTACAGGGCAACTGCGACAGCGAAGTGGATCAAATGGTGCTGGATTTTCCCATCGGCGCCGCTTACTTCCTGCTGTGCGCCGGCGGACGGACCATTTTCGCCACGCACGGGCACGTCATGAATCTGGAGCATCTGCCGGCGATGCACCCGGGCGACATTTTGCTGCACGGCCATACGCATGTGCAGGCATGGGAACAGGTACGCGGCGTTACCTATGTCAATCCCGGCTCGGTTTCCATTCCCAAGCAGGACAGTGTGCGCGGTTATCTGATTTTAACGGATGAAGCGTTTGAATTCAAAGCGCTCGACGGCCGCTGTCTGCGCCGCGAGACGCTCTAGCCGCCAGGCGGCAAAAGGAGATCCCATGGAAAAAACGCTGGTGCTGCTCGCCGCGGGCCTTGGTTCGCGCTACGGCAGTTTCAAACAGATCGACGGCGTCGGACCCAACGGCGAATTATTGATGCAATACGCCGTTTTTGACGCTATGCGCGCCGGATTTACCAGAATCGTCTTTATTATCAAGCCGGATATGCTGCTGACGCTGCGGCGTCTTTGCGGCGGCGCGCTGAGCCGGAAAGTCCGGGTTTCCTACGCGCTGCAAACGCCGCAGAACCTGCCCGGCTGTTATCGGACGCCGCCGCTGCGGCAAAAACCGCTTGGCACGGTGCATGCGCTCTGGTGTGCGCGTCCGCTGATTGAAACGCCGTTTGCCGTACTCAATGCGGACGATTACTATGGCGTGACGGCCTTTGAACAGATGTCAGCGCTTTTGGATCACCTCAAGCCTCAGCATCAGGCCGCCATGATCGGCTATCGCCTTGCCCATACGCTGAGCGATTACGGCACGGTGACCCGGGGCATCTGCGCACACTGCGGCGAAACGCTCACCGGCATTACCGAAACCTATCATATCGGCCGCGGCGCCGACGGCATCGTACGCGACCTGCAAACGCCGCATGCGCCGGCGCTTGAGGACGGCACGCTGGTTTCGATGAATTTCTGGGGGTTTACCCCCTGGATTTTCGACCCGCTGGAAGCATGCCTGACGCGCTTTTTAAACGGGCTGAGCAAAGACGATATTCAAAGCGAGTACCAGCTGCCCACTATGGTGGGCGATTTGATGGCGCAGGACGCGCTGCATGTCGCCATCCGTCAGACACAGGAAACCTGGTTTGGCATGACCTATATGCAGGACAAGCCTCAGGTCAGACAAAGCCTGGCAGCGCTGCATCAGGCCGGCGTCTATCCCCCCAGCCTCCTGGATTAAAAAAACAGTTCACAGCTGCACACCGGATCTGCAAAACGCTTTATGCATTGCAGATCCGGTGTTTTTTTACGTCCGATTCATATTCAAATAAAACCCTTCCTATTATATAGCGGTAAAAGCAAATAATCCCTTCTGTTTCTTAGCGGCGCTTTAACCGTTTTGCCGGTATAATGATAAGGGAGTGAAAAATTTTTACGCATGCGGAATATATTTAAGAAAATCAAAGACGGATTGTTGACGCTGGGCATATTGGGCGCCGCCAGCATTGGATGCTTTTTGCTCCGGGATTTGCTTCATACCGACAACTATATTTCCATGGTCTATACCTTTGCGGTATTTTTGATCGCCCGGTTTACAAAAAGCGTCTTTTACGGCGTCGCCGCTTCTGTGATCAGTATTTTTGCGATCAACTATGTATTTACGTTTCCCTACTTTGCCTTCAATTTTACGCTGCCGGGCTATCTGCTAACTACCATCTGCGTGCTTTCCATCACATTGGCTACCAGCACGCTCACCGCGCGGATCAAGCGTCAGGGCGCGCTGCGCGCACAGGTTGAAAAAGAAAAAATGCGCGCCAATCTGCTGCGCGCCATATCCCATGACCTGCGCACGCCGCTGACTACCATCCACGGTTCCTGCTGCGCGCTGTTGGATACGCAGGAAACGCTCAGCCCCAAACAGCGCCGGGAATTGCTGCTTGGGATCTGTCAGGACAGCGAATGGCTGATCCGGCTGGTAGAAAACCTGCTTTCCGTTACGCGCATTACCGACGCTCAAAGCGTGCGCCTGCACAAAACGCCGGAAGCGGCCGAGGAGGTGCTCGAATCGGCCTGCACCAAATTCGCCAAACGCTATCCCGGCATTGCGCTTTCCGTTCAGATGCCCCCGCAGGTGCTGATTTTGCCGATGGACGCCGTGCTGATCGAACAGACGGTCAGCAATCTGCTAGAAAACGCGGTTCTGCACGGCAAAAGCACGACAGCCATTTCCATCTGCGTCAAGCAGCAGCATCAGGAAGCCGTTTTTGAGATTGCCGACAACGGCGCTGGCATTGCGCCGGCGCTGCTGCCCAATATTTTTTCCGATCATATCGACCGTACCGACCCGGACGCCACGCGCTCCATGGGCATCGGCCTTTCCGTATGCCGGACCATCGTGGAAGCCCACGGCGGCGCGATCAGCGCGCGCAATGAGCCGGGCGGCGGCGCGGTATTTCGCTTTACGCTGCCGATGGAGGAGTCGTCATGAAGAATAAATATCGTATTTTAGTCATCGAAGATGAAAAAAACATCCGCATGTTTCTGGCCGCCATTTTGGAAGCAAACGACTATCAGGTGCTGTTTGCCCAAAACGGCGAATCGGCTTACAGCCAGATTTTCTCGTTTTGTCCCGATCTGATTTTGCTGGATCTGGGGCTGCCCGATATGGATGGGCAGCGCATCATCCGCGACGTACGCCGCTGGTCCACCGTTCCAATCCTGGTCGTTTCCGCGCGCAGCCAGGAGCAAGACAAAATTGCCGCGCTGGATCTTGGCGCAAACGACTATATCACCAAGCCGTTTTCCACGGGCGAACTGGTCGCGCGCGTACGCGCCGCGCTGCGTGTAAGCCGGATCAACAACGATAACCCGCAGGCGCTCTCCGGCAGGTTTTACACCGGCGATCTGATTGTGGACTACGACAAGCGCCGCGTTTATGTCGGTCAGCGCGACGTACAGCTGACGCAGACCGAATTTAACATTGTGTCGCTGCTTTCCCTGCACGCCGGAAAGGTTCTCACCCATGATTTTATCATCAAAAAAATCTGGGGGCCGAACATGGGCGGCGACAACAAAATTCTTCGGGTGAACATGGCCAACATCCGCCGCAAGCTGGGCGGCAGCATTTCCCAGCCCAAATATATCTTTACCGAAATGGGCGTCGGTTACCGGATGAGCGACGCCAGCGCAACATAGCAGACGAGATTGCGGACTTTTACGGCTTTTGCCGTTCAAGTATACAGATTTCATTACAGGAAGGAACGAATCCACATGAGTGCGAACCTGCCCCTCATCTATGCGATCTGCCTGATCGCCGTGGTAGCCGCTTTCGGCTTTACCGCCTACCTGTTCGGCTGGGTGAAAAAACAGCCGAGCAACAACCGGCGCATTGAATATGTCGCCGACCTGATCCAAAAGGGCGCCAACACGTTTATGCGCAAGGAATATACGATTCTGGCAAAGTTTGCCGCCGTTGCCGCCATTGCCATTTTCGTATTCCTGCCCGCCCCGATCTGGAGCGGCGCCGGTATTGTGCCCAACCTTAAAATGGCGCTGACCTACATCGCCGGCACCGTCTTTTCCGCCATTGCAGGCAAGATCGGCATCCTGGTTGCCACCAACGCCAACGGCCGCACGGCCCAGGCCGCCAAAGACGGCATCAAGCCGGCGTTTCTGGTGGGCTTTCGCGGCGGCGCAGTCATGGGGCTGGCCGTTGTAGGCAGCAGCCTGCTGGGCGTATTGCTCGTACTGCTGCTTTGCGGCGACACGTCCTGCGTGCTGGGCTTCTCCTTTGGCGCCAGCTCCCTGGCGCTGTTTGCCAAAGCGGGCGGCGGTATTTTCACCAAGACCGCCGACGTCAGCGCCGACCTGGTGGGCAAGGTTGAGCTGGGCATTCCGGAGGACGATCCCCGCAACCCCGCTGTAATCGCGGATAATGTCGGCGATAATGTCGGCGACGTCGCCGGCATGGGCGCAGACCTGTTTGACTCCAACGTCGCCTCCATGGCTTCGGCCATGGTGATCGCCGCTTCGCTGGACCAAGTCACCGGCGGCGCCATCAATATGGCGATGGTGTTTTGTTATGCCGCGCTGGGCCTGCTGGCCTCGATCATCGGGATCGCTACCGCAAAAATCGGCAAAGACGGCAATCCGACCCGCGCGCTCAACTCCTCGACCTATGTCACAACCGCCGTATTTCTGGCGTTGACCGCCGGCGCGACGCTGCTGTTTGACGGGTTCAGCTGGCGCGTATGGGGCGCCTCTGCGGTCGGCCTGCTCGTTGGCGTGATCATCGGCATTGCGACCGACTATTTCACCGACGACAGCAAGCCCATCGTCAAAAAAGTCGCGCACGCGTCCCAGTCCGGCCCTGCGTTCACCGTGCTTTCCGGCATTTCCTATGGTTTTCTCTCTTCTTTGCCCGCCATGATCGGTATTGCGGTTTCCGCCCTGGCAGCCTATAAGCTGTGCGCACCGCTGGGCGACGGCTATGCCATGTTCGGCATTGCCATGGCAGCAGTTGGCATGCTTTCCATCGTGGGCATGATCATCTCCAACGACGCCTATGGACCCATTGTGGACAACGCCCGCGGTCTTGCCGAAATGGGCGGTTTGGGAGAAGAAACCATCGCAATCGCCGATGAGCTGGACAGCGCCGGCAACACTGTAAAGGCCGTCACGAAGGGGTTCTCCATCGGCGCGGCTGGCCTGACGGTCATTTCCCTGTTGGGCGCCTATATGAGCGAAGTCAACGTGGCAGCAGCTCAGATCGGCGTTGCCGGTATCACCGGATTTGACATTCTGGATCCCGTCGTCTTTTTCGGCATGCTGATCGGCGCGGCGATTCCCGCCGTGTTCTCCGCCATGCTGATGCTGGGCGTTGACCGCAACGCGCAGCGCATGATCGCTGAAATCCACCGTCAATTCCGGGAAATCCGCGGTCTTAAGGAAGGCAAGGAAGGCGTGGAGCCGCAATACGATAAGTGCATCGACATTGCAACCGTCGGCGCATTGCGCGAACTGATTCCTGCCGGGCTGGTGGCGATTCTTTCCACGCTGGCCGTTGGTTTTATCGGCGGCGTGCATGCCATCGGCGGCTTCCTGATGGGCAACATCATCAGCGGTCTTTTGCTGTCGCTGTTCATGTCCAACGCGGGCGGTCTTTGGGATAACGCAAAAAAATACATCGAAGCCGGTCACGAAGGCGGCAAGGGCTCCGAAGCGCACAAGTCCGCCGTTGTCGGCGACACCGTAGGCGATCCCTTCAAGGACACCGCCGGTCCCTCCCTCAATACCCTGATCACGGTCATGAGCCTGGTTGCCACTCTTTTTACCCCCTTGATTGCCGTCTGGCATATTTTCGGATAAGCCGGAGGCAGGTTTGACGGCATCGCAACCGGACGGTTCGGCTGCGGTGCCCATCCGCGCTGCCAGTCCGCAAAGACAGGGCAAAGGAAAATCAGCACAAAATATCTCTTGGACTGTTGCCTTGGTTTTTGAACGACTCCTTGATAAAAAACGGTCGGATTATTTGTACAATTTGGTACAAAGATTATACTTATTTGTTATCAGAATAAAGCAGTGATTGGTCAGTTTGTCATTTTTCCTTAAGTGTTACAAATAGATTAGGAGTTTTCTCATGGCAGATTTTTTTACGGGCATTACCTCCTTGACTTGGGGCAACATCGCCATGTTTGTCATTGGCTTTGCCTTGATTTGGATTGCGATCAAAAAGGAGTACGAGCCGATGTTGCTGTTGCCGATAGGCTTCGGCGTTATTCTGGCCAATTTCCCTGATTCCTCCGCAGTTGGCGAGCATGGTGTTCTGACCTATCTGATGAAGCATGGCATTGAGAATGAATTGTTCCCAGTTCTGATTTTTGTTTCCATCGGCGCGATGACGGACTTCGGTCCCTTGCTCAGCCGCCCGAGCATGATTTGCTACGGTTTTGCGGCTCAGTTTGGCATTATCGTCACCATGTTTCTCGCCCGGATGCTCGGATTCGATTTGGGAGCCTCGGCCGCGATTGGCAATATTGGCGCGGCAGACGGTCCCATGGCCATCGTTGCCGCCGCCCGTCTGGCGCCGAAGCTATTGGGACCCATTTCCGTGGCTGCGTACTCGTATATGGCCTTGGTGCCGCTGATTCAGCCGCCGGTCATCAAGCTGTTGACCACCAAGGAGGAGCGTCGCATCCGTATGCCTTACAAAGGGGTCAAGACCAGCAAAGCGGTCAAGATTGCTTTCCCGATTGTCATCACGATCATTGCCTGTCTGATTGCGCCTGCGTGCGCGGCTCTGATTGGAATGCTGATGTTCGGCAATCTGATTCGCGAATGCGGGGTGCTGGACAGGCTGGCCCGGGCGGCACAGGAAGAATTGGCGAACATAGTCACCTTGTTGCTTGGCATTACCATCGGTTCGTCCATGACCGCCGAGCGGTTCATGACTCGGGATACGTTGCTGATCATGGTGATGGGACTCATTGCCTTTGTCTTTGATACTGCAGGTGGGGTTATCTATGCGAAGATTGTCAATATCTTTGCCAAGGAGAAGGTCAATCCGATGATTGGCGCGGCTGGAATTTCCGCCTTCCCGATGTCCGCCCGCGTGGTTCAGAAAATGGCTCAGGATGAAGATCCCGCCAATGTGATTCTGCCATATTCTGTCGCCACCAACGTCTCTGGGCAGATTGGCTCGGTCTTTGTCGGCGGCGTACTGCTCGCGGTCGCCACCTGGATGATTGCTAATGGTTACGACCTGGCAGTGCCGGTGCTTCTGGATTAATTTCCAGGGGCAAGACAAAGGTCACGTGTTTTTTTGCTGGCCAGGCTGGGCAGGGCGAATTGTGCGCTGCCAAGCCTGGGGTGGCGAACCCACCAAAGTACAGTGCCTTTACTAGGCACTACAACCATTCGGTTCGGTCGGGAAAAATGATCAGGTGCCAATGACTTGAGGATTGTCTACTGGAAAATCCCTTGCAAAAAACAAGTAGTTGGGTGATATGTGCTTGGCATCCTGGCGCAACTGCTTTTTTTAGAATGATTGCATGCCGAACATCTCTTCCTTCAGGTCGAGGTAGTAGAGGTAGTCTTCTTGCGTCACGTTCGGCGGGCAGCGGTGGTCGCAGAAGGGAATGTAGCCGCCGCGTTCGACATAGGGGGCAAGGGATTCCAAGTAGGCCTTGATCGCTGCAGGTCCTTTGCCGAGGGCCATTTTGTCAACGCCGCCCATGATTCGCAGCTGTCCCTGGTATTTGTCAAGCAGCTCGCCGGGGTGGCAGCAGCTGTTGACTTCGAAGGGGAAGAGGCAGTTGATGCCGGCCTTGAGGAAGCCGGGCATGAGGGGACGCACATCGCCGTCGCAGTCGGTGTACCAGAGGTCGATTCCGTGCTGGTGCAACTTGTCGCCGATGCGCTTGTAGCGTGGCACGACTACCTGGTTGAAGAAATCAAGGGTGACGATAGGACCGCTTTTGAAGCAGATGTCTTCCCAGCCGGATGCGTAGTCGAAGTCGATTTGGCCAAGGACTTGGTCGAGGAAGTCCTCTACGAGCAGACAGGCTGTTTCAACCATGTCTTCGAGCATGTCAGGATAGTCGTAGATTGCGTAGGCGATGCCCTCGAAGGTCAGCATGTTGCGGATGACGCCGATCATCGAGCCGCAGTGGACGCCGACCGGGAAGTCGCGATCCGGCGGATAGGCTTTGCGGAGGGCTTCGACATTGACCTTGCGGGCGTCTGTGCCGCGTTGGAAACGCAGTTCTTTTTCGCGTTTCCAGTCGTCCGGGGTGACGATGCTGGCGCGGAGGTAGATCGGCAAGGTCGAATGGCCGTCTTTGGGCATTTCGACCCAGATGCCGTTGGAGTCGAGCCGGACGACCGTGTCGCCTCGGTCTTCGATCACCTTTGGGGGAAATGTCGGCGACATCCAGATATTGCCGCCGACTGCCGCGATGCGGTCGAAGTTGAAGAAGATGTCGGCTTCGCCGTTGGATGTGATGCCATTTTTGGCGAACATTTCCCATTCGGTGAAATTTTCATGCCAGTATCCGAATTCCATATTGAAGGATCTGTCAACTGGTTCCCAGTGCATCTGCCGCCGGAAGCGTTCTCGGTCGGTCATGGTTCCTTTCCATTTTGGGCGGCAGGGGGTGATAGCCATCGTTGTATCTCCTACGGATTATGGTTGCAAGGCAGGTTAATTGGATTGTCTTTCAGTCCTGAGAAAAAGTATCGTTGTCGGCTCGGCGATTGCTGTTCCTTGTTACCAGCAGTGGACGAGGCCGTGCAGGGAGCGTCCGGCGCGAAGGGCGTTTTCTGCGGCATCTCGGCGCAGGCCGAACAGCTTGAGTCCGCAATCGACCGTGTTGGCGTAGATTATTTCCATGTCGTTGTATTCTGGTTGGGACATGGCGATGCCATCGAGTCCCTTGAGGTTTTTCAGGATTGGGATAAAGTGGTCTCCCCGTCCGCAGAAGTGGTCTCCTCCTCCGCCGAAGATGTCGAACAGGCGTTGGTTGTAGGGTAGGATGAATTCCTTGAACATGTCGGGGGAGAGATTCATGGCGGAGTCGTCACGCAGCATGATGGCTCCTCGGTGGAGGAATCCCCAGTGCCGTGATTCGGGGGCGGTGTAGGGGACGATGCTTTGCCAGCGACGCATGAAGGCGGCACAGGTGTCGGTGACCAAGGTGAGAAGGGCGTGCATCAGGTCGGCTTCGTCGAACAGGTAGAGGAAGATGTCGCTTCCGCAGAGGAGTTCGCAGACATCCATCGGACCTTGCAGGTCTGGGTGGTAGATGGCGACATGCTGTCGCAGTTTTGGATAGGGCGCCAGCAATTCCTGGAAGTATTCTCCAATGGCGAAGACGTGTTTGCCGAAGCCTCGGTTGAGGTCGGGTATGCCTGCGTCGAGCAGTTTCTTGATGCCATCCAGGCCGCCTGGAATGGGCTTGGTCGTCGGCAACGTGTTGTGTTCGTAATCCATGAGGAAAATTTCAGCATCGAACAAGGACGGCAGGATGCCGGTGCCGTAGTTGCAGCGGACATTGAGCATGTTTCCCCTGCCGCCGGCGATGGCGCCACTGCATTCGCCGAATTGTTGCAGGGCCATTTGGTTGTAATCCTCCAGGGCGGTATTGACCATCACTTTTGGCCAGGGCAGGGTGGGTGGCGCTGGTTTTGGGCGCCGTGGCGAGAAGATGTCGCCAGTGAAGCGCCCATCCAGGAAGTTTCGCCAAGATGTCAGCAGGGCTTCTTCGGCGTCATTGTCCACGCGTTGTTCCAAGTCGTCGAGGTAGGGCTTCAAGTCCATGTTGGCGGTTCCTTGTGGGCTGACATAAGGTTCAGTCAAATAAGTAGGCGAATTCCCGGAAGCATTCCAGGTAGAGTCGGTAGTCGTCGATGGACACTGCCGGCGGGGTTTGGTGGTCGCAGCTGGGCAGGAAGCCTCCGCTGGCTGCGGCCGGTCGCAGGCGTTCGAATTCGGCGACGATGGCTTCCTTGCCTCGGTGCATGGTCATTTTGTCAAAGCCTCCAAGGAAAATGAAGTCCGGGTGGTCGCGCCGGAGGCGGTTGATATCGACTCCTGCCTGTCGTTCCAGTGGCAGCACTCCATCGATTCCTGCGCGTTTGAACCAGTTTATGCAGGGGGTAATGTCGCCGTCTGAATCGATGATCACCTTGACCTTGTGCTCATTGAGGATGGGCACGACCTCGCGGTAGTAGGGTAGCATGAATTCATCGAACTGTGCTTCGGAGATCATGGCGCCGTGGTTGTAGTTCATGTCTTCGGCGAAGGTCATGAATTCTGGCTGGTATTTGGCCAGGATCTTTTCCAGCAGGCGAACGCAATAGCTTGCCTGGTCTTGATTGATCATTTTCATCAGTTCAGGCTGGTCATAGAAGGCGTAGAGGTGGTTTTCGATGCCGAGCAGCGTCCTGGGGAACCAGAAGAATCCCTCGAAGGTGAACCAGAAGGTCACTTCGCCCTGGTCATGGCGGCTACGGTTTTTGGCGAAGGCGGTCGTTGCCAGGTCAATGTCCGGGAAGAGTGCGCCTGCATCGCGCAGGCGCTTGTAGTCGTCAGTTGTATGGATGATGCTAGCGCCGTGGGCTGGGGGAGCCGGACACAGCCGTGATCGGGAGCCGAACCAGCATTGCACCATGGGATCCAGGCCGAAGAATTCCTGGATTTGAAGGACGTCAAGGCCTTTGGGCAGACCTTCCTGCTGCCATCGCTCGATGGTCAGGTGCCACCAGGTCGCCCATTCGATTACCGGCAGGCGATCCGGACGGTCGAAATTCAGGATGCGCTGGAATCGTTCGCGTGTGTTCATGGGAGGATCCATTGGTCAAGGTGGCGGAAGGGTGGAAGGTGAGGGGAGGGCGAGCCGGCATCGGCTAGGTTGCGGTTTTGCGGGGCGTGGTCAGGACGCGCGCAGGGCGTCGGCGAGCTTCACGACGCCACTGGCGTCTTCGCTGAAGCCGTCCGCGCCGATTTCATCGGCAAAGGCCTGGGTGATTGGCGCGCCTCCGACGATTACCTTGATGTCGCGACCTCGGAAGTGCTCGATGATCTCGCGCATGTAGGGCATGGTGGTGGTGAGCAGCGCGCTCAAAGCCACGATGGTGGCGCCTTGGGCGACGCCTTCCTCAAATTTGGCGATGTCGCAATTGACTCCGAGGTCGATGACTTTGTAGCCAGCGCCCTTGAGCATGACGGCGACCAGGTTCTTGCCGATGTCATGCAGGTCGCCCTTGACCGTGCCAATGGCGACGGTGCCAAGGTCCTTTCGGCCGCTGCTGGCCAGCAGTGGCTCAAGCAGGGTCAGGCCGGACTGCATGGCGCGGGCGGCGATCAGCAGTTCAGGCACGTACACCTCGTTGCGGGAAAACCGGTCGCCGATTTCACGCATGGCTGGAATCATCGCTTTGTCCAGCAGGTCGTTGGGGTTTTCGCCGGCGGCGATGGCGGACTTGACGATCTCGGTCACGGCATCGCGCTGTCCTGTGATGACGGCGTTCTTAAGGGCGTCAAAGTTGGTCATGGCTGGTTCTCCTGGTTGTAATCTTTAACGGCTTCAAAAAAGGCCTTGATATTGGCGATTGGCGTCTGCGCAGGGATGTCGCAGCCGCTGGACACGATGAGGTTGGGGTAGGCGGCAGTCGACTGCAAAAGGTCGCGGACAGCGATCCGGACAGTGTCCTCTGTTCCATTGCAGAAGACGCCGACCGGATCGAGGTTGCCGAGAATCGGGAAGTCCGCCGGAGCTTGCTCCAAAATCTGGCAGATGTCAACGGCGTTGCCGACGTGCAAGGCGTCAGCCCCGGTGGACAGCAGCGACGGAACCTGTTTTTCCGTTTTGCCGCAATTGTGGAGGATGACGGCAAAGTCGTCGCCTTTGGCGGGTTCGATGATTTCGCGCAAGTAGTTGGAAGAGTAGTCGCGGCACATCTCCGGCGAAAGCAGTCCTGCGGTTGGTTCGGCGATGATCGCGCCGGCCAAACCAGTCTTGCGGATGGCCAGAAGGTACTGGCGAAGGAAGTCGGTGGCGATTCGAAGGATGGCATGGGCATTGTCGGGTTCGACGGCGGCAATCATCATCATTTCGGTCATGCCGGTCAGGCAGCAGGCGAGGGAGAAGGGACCGATGAGACCGGCGAGGACCGGCTGGGGCAGCTGCTCGGCGCAGAGTTCGGCGCAATGGAGAACTTCGCCGGTGCGGACCGTGCCGACTGCCGGCGCGACCAGGTGATCAGATGCGATCGTTCCGACGATTTCGGGATTGCCGGTGTCGGAATGGCGGATTGCGCAGCCAAAGGCTTCGGCTTCGACAGACAGGTCCATGAAGGTTACCAGCACCTCGGCGTCCGTCTGCATAGCCAAAGCTCGGATGCATTCGAACTGCAGTTTCCCAGAACGATGCACCTCATCGGCGGTCAGGTTCAGCAGCTGCATGCCGGGCACGGCCGCTAGGGGGATGGCGAGCCGGCGGTGGGATTGGATGGCCGAAGCCAGCAAAGGGACAACGCTGGAAGAAGTGGGCATGGGGCGTCTCCTCCTGTGGACAGTGGACGTCTGCGGATGATTCTCTTCTTTGCTAATTTTGTTTTAAAATATAGATGGTTTTTTTGCGGTATCTTCCTTTGTACAGGCATTTTCTTGCTCTATATTATCATTAATATCACAATTGTCAAAAAAGAGTAATCGATGATAATATGAACCTACTTCAGCATGGACAATCAACGCCAGAAAAGTGACGGATGGCTGGAGCCAGGGCTGGGGGCGCGGATCAGCTGCCACGAGATCACATGGCTGCCGAGCGGGCAGATCCGACCGATGCAGAGCGACAAGGCCCGAGTCATGCCGACTGGCGGGAATCTGTACTTCCATAAGGTGCCGATTTCCGGTACGGCGCCGCAAACGCGAGATTTTGCCCAGATTGTCCTGCTGGTGACCGGTTCCGTGGTGCAGAAGGTCAATGGCGAACGTCGGTTGCTGTCGGCTGGGGACATCTGTTTCCTTCGTCCAGATGATTTGAACAGCTATGTGCCTAATCCTGAGCGGTCGCTGGTCGAGCTGGTCACAATCGACTACGACCTGGATTGTTTTCTCAGTCTCAGCGTGTTGTTTGAGGACGACCGTTTTCTGCAGCAGCTGACGGCGCCGGTGCTGCCGCCGTGCTTCCAGATGGACGCCAATGCGTGCGGCAACCTTTACACGCGCCTGTTGAAGCTCAATACGCCGGCATTGTCGCCGACGTTGCGCAAGATCAAGTTGAAGCTTCTCCTGGGAGAGCTGTTCGCGCGATTTTTCATTGACGAGGATAATCTTCAGCGCGAATCCCAGGTTCCGGATTGGCTGGTGTCGCTGTGTGCGGCGATGCGTGAAGAGAAGAACTTCATCGCTGGTCTGCCTCGCCTGCATAAGCTCGCCTGCAGGACGCCTGGCCATGTCTGCAAGTCGTTTCAAAAATACTTGGGGCGTCGGCCAACGGAATACATCAACGAGCTACGCCTGGCGCATGCGGCTCGGCAGCTCAGCGACACCGACGACGACATCGTGGTCATTGCAACTCGGCTTAATTTCAGTAGCTTGAGCTGGTTCTATCGTTTGTTCCAGCAACGCTACGGCGTCAGCCCGGCCGCCTACCGCCGTTTGCATTCCACGGTGCGTGGGGTGTGAGGCGATGCATTGCAGGTATGTGCCGCGTCGTAACAACATCGAAAACTCAAATAATTCGTGTCTATTTGCGTCCATTCATGGTTCTGAAAACAAACGCTTGAACCACGAATAAACACAAATGGACACAAATAGGATTCGTGCGACAATGCTTTCCCACTCAAGTCCCAAAAGAATGCCATGAAATCATGGGCGTCGTGGCGTCAACTGCCTTGTTTAGGTTCGACTCTCCAGGTTATAATTCCTGATTCCTCCAACATTCTCCGCACTCCCAGCCTGATCCGCCGCCGGCCTCGACTTCTTCCGCTTCCTCGCGCGCATTACATTTCAGGGGCGGAGGCCCCTTACGGTTGGGTGGGCTAAAGCCTTGTTTGCATCACTAGAAAATCGCGTTTTTTTGGAAAAATTCAAGCAAGAATCATGCACAATCGTTGACAAACATCGTCAATCTTCC
>DCTY01000076.1:32368-32861 GCA_002329335.1 Christensenella sp. UBA1428 | reverse complement strand
ATCATGAAGCGGACCAGCCATGTGACCGTCGTGCTGGATCAGGTCAAGTAGGGAGGAAAATTAGATGGGTCAGAAAGTAAATCCGATCGGTGCCCGCGTCGGCGTTATCCGCGACTGGAGCACGCACTGGTATGCAAATAAGAAAGACTTTGCTGATAATCTCTACGAAGATTACAAACTGCGCGCGATGCTCAAGGAAAAACTGATGCCTGCCGGCATCAGCCGCATTGATGTGGAGCGTACCGCCAATAAGGTCCGCGTGATCATCTACACCGCCAAACCCGGTATCGTGATCGGCCGCGGCGGCGCAGGAATCGAGCAGCTCAAGTCCGAAGTGGAAGCTTTCCTGGGCAAGGCAGTTTCCATCGATATCAATGAAGTGAAAGTGCCCGAACTGGACGCTCAGCTGGTTGCAGAGAGCGTTGCGCAGCAGCTGGAAAAGCGCGTGTCCTTCCGCAGAGCGATGAAACAGTCCATCGGCCGCAGCATGAAG
>DCTY01000076.1:0-32324 GCA_002329335.1 Christensenella sp. UBA1428 | reverse complement strand
GAGGGTTCCATCCCGCTGCAGACCCTGCGTGCGAACATCGATTATGGTTTTGCCGAAGCGCATACCACCTATGGCAACATTGGCGTGAAGGTTTGGATCTACAAAGGTCAGGTTCTGCCCACTGCCAAAAAAGCGCCGAAGCAGAATGAAGGGGGTAAATAAGACATGTTAATGCCCAAAAGAGTCAAACGCCGCAAGCAGATGCGCGGCCGCCTCAAAGGCGCTGCACATCGCGGCAATTTCGTGGCGTACGGTGAATACGGCATCCAGGCGTTGGAAGCCTGCTGGATTACCTCCAATCAGATCGAGGCAGCCCGTGTTGCGATGACGCGTTTCATCAAGCGCGGCGGTCAGGTTTGGATCAAGATCTTCCCTGACAAGCCCATTACCGCTAAGCCCGCTGAAACCCGAATGGGTTCCGGTAAAGGTTCTCCNNCCCGAATACTGGGTGGCCGTGGTCAAGCCCGGCCGGGTTCTCTTTGAAATCGCCGGCGTGCCGGAAGAAACCGCAAAGGAAGCCCTGCGTCTGGCGTCCATGAAGCTGCCGATTAAGACAAAGCTTATCAAACGCGAAGTAGCTGAAAAGGGTGGTGACGAAGTTGAAGCCGAATAAGTATTTCGATATGACCGACGACGAGCTGTTGGCCCAGGAAAAAGAACTCAAGGCCGAGCTTTTCAACCTCCGTTTCCAGATGGCGACCGGTCAGCTTTCCAATCCCCTGGTGATCCGTGACACGCGCCGCAACATCGCGCGCGTCAAGACGATTCTTCGTCAGCGCCAGATCAAGGCTCAGGCCTAAGTACACGGAAGGAGAATTGTGGCATGTCTGAAGCAAGAGGCCTGCGTAAAGAACGCGTGGGTACGGTAGTATCCAACAAGATGGATAAGACCATCGTCGTTGCCATCAAGACCAGAGTCCAGCATGGCAATTACAATAAAATTTTGAACAGAACAACCAAGCTCAAGGCCCACGACGAAAACAACGAGTGCCAGATCGGCGACGTCGTGCGCGTGATGGAGACCAGACCCCTGAGCCGTGAAAAGCACTGGAGACTGGTAGAAATCGTAGAAAAGGCCAAATAGCCGCTACTTGAAGGAGGATAAAGAGTTATGGTACAACCACTGTCTAGGCTTAAGGTTGCCGATAACACTGGTGCCAAAGAAATTATGTGCATCCGTGTTCTTGGTGGTTCCTTCAGAAGAGCGGGCGGTATCGGCGATATCATCGTTGCTTCCGTTAAGACGGCTACCCCCGGCGGCACCGTGAAAAAGGGTGACGTTGTCAAAGCGGTTGTCGTTCGTACCCGCAAACAAAAGCGCCGTCCCGACGGCAGCTATATCCGTTTTGACGACAATGCAGCCGTCATCATCAAAGCTGACAAACAGCCTGTCGGCACCCGTATCTTTGGCCCGGTTGCCCGTGAGCTGCGCGAAAAGGATTTCATGAAGATCGTTTCGCTCGCTCCGGAAGTTCTGTAGGAGGTGCCCCGAGATGTCTATGAATAAAATGCATGTGAAAAAGGGCGACACCGTTGTTGTGCTCTCCGGCAAGGATAAGGGCAAGGTTGGCAAGGTTCTGGTTGCTGAGCCGAAGGTCGGCAAGGTGATCGTGGAAGGCGTCAATATTGCAACCAAGCACAAGAAACCCCGCGGTGCGGGCATGGAGGGCGGCATCATCCATCAGGAAGCCCCCATCTACGCCAGCAAGGTGGCGCTGTACTGCGACAAGTGCAAAAAAGCCACCCGCCACGCCGTGAAGGTGCTCGAAGATGGCTCCAAGGTGCGTTACTGCAAGCACTGCGGCGACACCTTCGACAAGTAAGCGTAGGAGGTAAGCATCAATGGCAAGATTAAAGGATAAATATCTTTCCGAAATCGTTCCTGCGCTTGAGCAGAAATTCGGATATAAGAACATCAACGAAGTGCCCAAACTGGACAAGATCGTGATCAACATGGGTCTGGGCAACTGCAAGGACAACCCCAAGGCGCTTGACGCTGCGGTGGCTGATCTTGCGATCATCTCCGGCCAGAAGCCGCTGGTGACCAAGGCCAAAAAGTCCGTTGCGAACTTCAAGCTTCGTGAAGGCATGAACGTCGGTGCGAAAGTAACCCTGCGCAACGACCGGATGTACTACTTTGCAGACAAGGTGATGTCCATTGCGCTGCCCCGCGTCCGCGACTTCCGCGGCGTGTCCGGCAAAGCCTTTGACGGCCGCGGCAACTACTCGCTGGGTATCCGCGAGCAGCTGATCTTCCCCGAAATCGAGTACGATAAGGTGGAGCAGGTGCGTGGTATGGAAATCATTTTCGTCACCACCGCCAAGACCGACGAAGAAGCCAAAGAGCTGCTCAGACTGATGGGCATGCCCTTTGCGCAGTAAGAAAGGGTGGCGTACACATGGCAAAAACCAGTATGAAAATCAAACAGGCTCGTCCTGCCAAATACTCTACCAGAGCCTACACCCGCTGCCGCATCTGTGGCCGTCCGCATTCTGTTCTTCGTAAATACGGAGTTTGCCGCATTTGCTTCCGCGAGCTTGCCTACCAGGGCCAGATCCCCGGTGTGCGCAAAGCCAGCTGGTAACATAAGGAGGTTCAACAATGCTCATTAATGATCCCATCGCAGATATGCTGGCTCGTATCCGCAATGCGCTGGTAGCAAAGCATGAAACTGTTTCCGTTCCTGCCTCCAATATGCTCAAGTCCATCTCGAAGATCCTGTTGGACGAAGGGTATGTCAAGGCGGTGGATTTCATCGAGGAAGGTCCTCAGGGCGAGATTAAAATCACCCTTAAATACACCCAGAATAAAAAGTCCGTTATCACCGGTTTAAAGCGCATCTCCAAGCCCGGCCTGCGCGTTTACGCCAAGTCTGACGAGATTCCCAAGGTATTGGGCGGCCTGGGCATTGCGATTGTGTCCACGTCCGGCGGCGTGATGACCGATAAGCAGGCTCGCGCCAACAGCGTCGGCGGCGAAGTGCTCTGCTACGTTTGGTAAGAAAGGATATGGAGGTGTAGAGATGTCGAGAATCGGCAGACTTCCGGTTGCGATTCCCGCTGGCGTGTCCGTTTCCATCGCCGATGGCAACGTCGTCGCGGTGAAGGGCCCCAAAGGCGAACTGACCCGGAAGCTTCATAAAGATATGGTCATCAAGCAGGAAGGCGCCGCGGTGATCGTGGAGCGTCCCAGCGACGACAAAGAGCATCGTGCGCTGCACGGCCTGACCCGCGCCCTGATCCATAACATGGTCGTCGGCGTGACGGAAGGATATTCCAAGACCCTTGAGATGGTCGGCACCGGCTACCGCGCGTCCGTCGCGGGCAAGGAACTGACGATCGAAATCGGTTTCAGCCATCCGGTGAAGATGGTTGCTGAAAACGGCATTACGTTTGAGTGCCCTGCACAGAACAAGATTGTCGTTAAGGGGATCGAAAAGGATCGCGTCGGCCAGATTGCCGCCAACATCCGCAAGATCCGCGAGCCTGAGCCTTACCTGGGCAAGGGCATCAAGTATGAGAACGAGCACATTATCCGTAAGGAAGGCAAATCTGGTAAAAAGTAAGGGGTGAGTAGCTGTGGTATCTAAGAAAGATAAGAATAAGATCCGTTTGATTCGTCACATGAGAGTGCGCAAAAAGATCTCGGGCACGGCTCAATGCCCCCGGTTCAGCGTTTATCGCAGCCTGAAGCACATTTATGTGCAGGTCATTGACGATGCGGCTGGCACGACGCTGGTAAGCGCTTCCACGATGGATGAGGCCGTTAAGGCTCAGCTGGCTCAGGTGGATAAAAAGGGCGCAGCGAAGCTGGTTGGCAAACTTGCCGCAGAGCGCTGCAAGCAGAGCGGCATCGATTCGGTCGTCTTTGACCGCGGCGGTTATGTCTATACCGGCCGCGTAGCACAGGTCGCCGCCGGCGCTCGTGAAGCCGGCCTCGACTTCTAATGGGAGGACAGATTATGCAGCAGCGCAATGATAACAATCGTTCCAATAACGATCGCAACTACGGCCGCGGCCGCAACGATCGCCGCAGACAGCAGCCGCAGGAAGAGCCGGAGTTCAAAGAACGCCTCGTCGCGGTAAACCGCGTAACCAAGGTTGTTAAGGGCGGCCGTAACTTCCGCTTCAGCGCTCTGGTCGTGATCGGCGACCAGAAGGGTAAAGTCGGCGCCGGCATGGGCAAGGCCGCTGAAATTCCCGAAGCGATTCGCAAGGCACGCGAAGCGGCGAAAAAGAATATGATTACGGTGTCCATGGTTGGCACCACCATTCCGCACGAAACCATCGGCAGATTCGGCACGGCGAAAGTGATGCTTTTGCCCGCGCCTGTCGGCGCCGGCGTTATCGCAGGCGGCCCTGCGCGTGCGGTCCTTGAACTGGCCGGCGTGAAGGATATCTTCACCAAATCCATCGGCACCTCCAATCCCACCAACGTGGTGAAGGCGACCATGGCTGGCCTGGACGAGCTCAAGACGGTCGAAGAAATTGCTGCACTGCGCGGCAAGACCGTCGAAGAGATCATCGGCTAAGGAGGACGTCTGACATGAAACTGAAAATCACGCAGACCAAAAGCACGATCGCTTGCCTGGAAGATCAGAAGCGCACCATGCAGGCGCTGGGCCTTCGCAAGCCCCACAGCGTTGTCGTGAAAGAAGACAATCCCTGCATCCGCGGCATGATCTTCAAAGTGAAGCATCTGGTCAAGGTTGAAGAAATCGCTGAATAATTTGGAGGTGCACCATGAAATTACACGAACTGTCCCCCGCTGAGGGCTCCAGAACTGCTGCGAAGCGGCTGGGCCGCGGTATTGGCTCGGGTCTGGGCAAAACCTCCGGCAAAGGTCATAAAGGTGCAAAGGCGCGCTCCGGCGGCGGCAAGCGTCCCGGATTCGAAGGCGGCCAGCTGCCCCTGTATCGCCGTATCCCCAAGCGCGGCTTCACCAATATCCACGCGCTGGAATATGCTACCCTCAACGTTGTGGATCTTGAGATCTTTGAAAACGGCGCTGTGGTAGACGCGGAAGCCCTGATGGCAGCCGGTCTGATCAAAAAGCCCCTGGACGGCGTCAAGATTCTTGGCGACGGCGAACTGACCAAATCCCTTACCGTCAAAGCTGCGAAATTCACCAAATCTGCAGTGGAAAAGATTGAAGCATGCGGCGGGAAGGTAGAGGTGATCTAACTTGCTGGAAATCCTTCGCAATGCCTGGAAGGTCGAGGACTTACGCAAAAAGATTCTCTACACGCTGTTTATGCTGCTCATTTATCGCCTGGTCGGCGTCGTGCCGACCCCGGGCGTAAATGTGGCGGTGATTCAGGAAGCCTTTTCCAGCAATAGCCTTTGGGGAATCCTGAGCTTGATGAGTGGTAGCTCTTTTAACCAGTTTACCATTCTGGCAATGGGTATCAGCCCCTACATCACGGCGTCGATCGTTGTGCAGCTGTTGACGATTGTCATTCCCAAACTGGAAGAGCTGAGCAAGCAGGGCGAAGAAGGCCGCCGGAAGATGACCGAGTATACCCGTTATGCGACGGTCGTCCTGGCTGCGATCCAGGCCATCGGCATTATCATTTCCCTTGGCTCCGGCGCGGTGAAAAACCCTGGCTTCTTCACCTACCTGACCATCGGCATCTCTATGGCTGCTGGTACCGCTTTTGCCATGTGGGTTGGTGAGCGCATCACCGAAAACGGCGTTGGCAACGGTATCTCCTGGTTGATCTTTGCGGGTATCGTTTCGACGCTGCCCACCCAATTTGGCAATATCATCCGCAACTATATCGCAAATCCCTCTACGCTCTGGTCCCTGCCGATCCTGCTGATCTCCATTGCGGTGCTGATCGTGGGCATCATCTTTGTGGACCTTGGCCAGCGCCGTATCCCCGTTCAGTATGCCAAGCGCGTTGTTGGACGCCGGGTCTATGGCGGTCAGGCGACCCATCTGCCGATTCGTGTCAATTCCGTCGGCATGCTCCCGCTGATCTTTGCCTCCTCGCTGATTCAGTTCCCGCTGATCATTGCGAGCTTCTGGCCGGGCTCCAAGGGGTATTTGTGGCTCAGCCGCGTGCTCAACGGCACCAGCGTTTGGTATATGCTGATTTATGCGCTGTTGATCATTGCCTTTACGTATTTCTATTCCATGATCTCGTTTAATCCGATTGAGATCTCGAAGAATCTTCAGGAAAATGGCGGTTTCATTCCCGGCATTCGTCCCGGCAGACCGACTTCCGATTACATTGCCCGCACTTCCGGCAGACTGACTTCGTTTGCTGCGATCTATCTGGCGGTAATCGCGATTCTGCCGACCCTGTTCCTGACGCTGACGGGAAGCAATTCTCCGTTTACGGCAGCAGGTATCCTCATTGCCGTGTCGACCTCCATTGAAACGACCAAGCAGATTGAATCCCAGCTGCTGATGCGGCATTATAAGGGCTTCCTGCATTAAGGATTTCATTATGAAGAATCTTGTTTTTCTCGGCCCTCCCGGGGCCGGCAAAGGCACCCAGGCTGCGCGCATCAGTGCGCGCCTGGGCCTGCCGCATATTTCCACCGGCAACATCCTGCGCGCTGCGATCAAGGAAGGCACGCCGATCGGCCTGAAGGCCAAGTCCTATATGGACGCCGGCAATCTCGTGCCCGACGAAGTGGTAATCGGTATTGTGAAAGACCGGATTGCCAAGGACGACTGCGCAAACGGATATATCCTTGACGGTTTTCCGCGTACGCTGCCGCAGGCAGAAGCGTTGGCTCAGATTACGCAGATCACCATGGCAGTGAACATTGCGGTGGAGGATGAGCTGCTCGTCAAGCGCCTGAGCGGTCGGCGCGTATGCCCGGCCTGCGGTTTGACGACGCATGTCAATTCCTACAGCGGTGCGAATTGCCCGACCTGCGGTGCTGCGCTGATCCAGCGTGCAGACGATAACGAGGCGACGATCCGCAATCGTCTGAGCGTCTACAACAAGCAGACCCAGCCCCTGATTGATTTTTATCAGCAGCGCGGGATTCTGGAAACGGTGGACGGCTATCAGGATATCGATTTGGTTACCGACGCCATTGTCCGCGCCATCGAGGCGTAAGCCATGATCACGATCAAGTCTGAAAAAGCCATTGAGAACATGAAGCTTGCCGGCGAGGTGACCTACCGGGCGCTTCAGGCGGTGAAAGCGGCTGTTCGACCCGGCATCACCACGATGGATCTGGATCAGATCGCTGAAAAGACGATCCGCGACGCGGGCGCTGTTCCTTCCTTTAAGGGCTACGGTGGTTTTCCCGGCAGTATCTGCGCTTCCATTGACGGCGAGGTGGTACATGGGATTCCGTCGCACAAGCGCGTGCTGCATGAGGGGCAGATTATTTCCATCGACTGCGGCGCGATTGTCAACGGGTATCAGGGTGACAGCGCGCTGACCGTTCCGGTTGGTCAGGTCAGCGAGGACGCCATGCTTTTGATTCAGCGTACCGAACAGTCGTTCTGGGAAGCGATGAAGGTCATCACCGACGGCGCGCGTATCGGCGATATCGGTCACGCGATACAGACCTATTGCGAGTCTTTTGGTTATGGGGTGGTGCGTGAGCTGTGCGGTCATGGAATCGGTCAGAATATGCACGAAGATCCCCAGATCTGCAACTTTGGCCGGCCGCATACCGGTATTCGCCTGCGCGAGGGCATGACCATCGCGGTGGAGCCTATGATTACCATGCATAGCCCGCAGGTTTATCAGGGCGACGACGGTTGGGTCGTGGCCACCGTGGACGGTTCAATGGCTGCCCATTATGAGCACACGTTGCTTGTGACAAAAAAATATCCGATAATTCTCACAATTCCTGAACAAATGAGGAAGGAATTTGCGAATGAATGTTGAATATATAGAAGTTGGACGTGTGTGTATCTCCCGTGCTGGGCATGATAAGGGCGCGCTCTATATGATCTGCCGGGTTCTGGATGATCGCTATGTGCTGGTTTGCGACGGCAAACGGCGCAGGCTTGACAGTCCCAAGAAAAAGCAGGTCAAACATCTGAAACTCACCGGGCAGCTGGCGCATACAGTCGCTGAAAAACTGCGCAGTGAGACGAAAGTATATGATTTTGAAATTGCAGGCGCGCTTGAGCATTATGCAAGCAGCTTTACGGGCAAGGAGGGTTGATATTGTCAAAAGATGACGTCATCGAGGTTGAAGGCATCGTAACCGAAGCTTATCCCAATGCAGTCTTTCAGGTGCAGCTCCCCAACGGCCATAAGATTCTGGCCCATATCTCCGGCAAGCTGCGCATGAATTTTATCCGCGTTCTGCCTGGCGACAAGGTTACCGTCGAAATGTCGGCGTACGACCTGACAAAGGGCCGCATCACCTGGCGCGGCAAGGGCGCGTAATCGTTAAAGTCAAGGAAATGGAGGCTAAACAACATGAAGGTCAGACCGTCTGTTAAGCCGATGTGCGAAAAGTGCAAGATCATTCGCCGCAAGGGCACCGTCATGGTGATCTGCGAGAACGTCAAGCACAAGCAGAAGCAGGGCTAACGAAAATTTATGGACCCAAAAGCGGTTTTGCCCGGGGTAAAATCGCTTTTGGGGTTGTCTGCGCTTTTTTTGGATGGACAAGACACTACGACTGCCGTACGATGGTGCGGCCCCGAATTTGGCATGAAGGCTGTTTGAAGCGGCTGCATCCGCCTTACCCGCGGGTGATTCAAACATCTTTTATATACTTCGCGCATATGCGCAACTCCCTTTGAAATTAAACCGGAGGTGTTTAAACACAATGGCACGTATTGCAGGTGTGGACCTTCCCCGCGAAAAACGCGTTGAAATCGGTTTGACCTACATCTATGGCATCGGCAGAAAGACCGCTATGGATATCATCACGGCAACCGGTATCAATCCCGACACCCGCGTCAAAGATTTGACCGAAGCGGATGTTACCAAGATCCGCGAATATATTGACACGCATCTGAAGGTCGAAGGCGATCTTCGCCGCGAAGTCTCGTTAAACATCAAGCGCCTTGTTGAAATCGGCTGCTATCGCGGCATTCGTCATCGCCGTGGTCTGCCGGTGCGAGGCCAGTCCTCGAAGCAGAACGCCCGTACGCGCAAAGGCCCCAAACGTCAGGTGGCCGGCAAGAAGAAGGGCAAATAATTAAAGGAGGAGATTTAACGTGGCTAAAACGACTAAAGCCAGACGCGTGGTGCGTCGTCGCAAGGAGCGCAAGCACATCGAACGTGGCGCGGCCCATATCCGTTCCTCGTTTAACAATACCATCGTCACCATTACCGATACGCAGGGCAATGCCATTTCCTGGGCATCTGCCGGCGGTCTTGGCTTCCGTGGAAGCAAAAAGTCCACGCCCTTTGCCGCCCAGACGGCTGCGGAAACCGCTGCCAAGGCTGCAATGGAGCATGGTCTGCGCACAGTAGAAGTTTACGTCAAGGGCCCCGGTTCCGGGCGTGAGGCTGCGATTCGTTCTTTGCAGGCGGCTGGTCTTGATGTGACGATGATCAAGGACGTTACCCCCGTGCCGCATAACGGCTGCCGTCCTCCCAAGCGCAGAAGAGTGTAAGGACAGGAGGAAAATCAGAAATGGCAAGATATACCGATTCCGTTTGCCGCCTTTGCCGCCGCGAAGGCACCAAGCTGTTTTTAAAGGGCGACCGCTGCTATGGCGCGAAGTGCGCTGTGACCCGCAGAGCCACCCCTCCTGGAGAACATGGCCAGGAACGCGCTCGTAAGATGAGCGAATACGGCATCCAGCTGCGCGAAAAGCAGAAGGTCCGCCGGACCTACGGCATGCTTGAAAAGCAGTTCCGCCGTACGTTTGACAAGGCCGAGAACATGAAGGGCGTCACCGGTGACAACCTGCTGTCCCTGCTGGAGCGTCGCCTTGACAACGTGGTTTATCGTCTGGGCTTTGGCAATTCCCGTGCACAGGCACGTCAGTTTATCCTCCATGGCCACATCAGCGTCAACGGCAAGAAGGTTGACGTCGCCTCTTATCTGGTCAACGTGGGCGATGTGATCGCGATTCGCGAGCGCAGCTATGATGTGGAGCAGTTCAAAGCGATGCGTGAAGGCACTGGCCGGATCGTGCCCAAGTGGCTGACCATTGATGCCGCCAATCTTTCCGGCACGGTTGCTGCGCTGCCGAAGAAGGAAGACATCGATATGTCCATCGAGGAACATCTGATCGTCGAATTGTATTCAAGATAAGGCTTTTGTTCATCGTACTTAGTGTCTATTATAGGAGGATGTCTTATGATCGAAATGGAAAAGCCGAAAATTGAATGCTTGGAGATCTCGGATGATGGACGCTATGGCAAATTTGTCGTAGATCCCCTCGAACGGGGCTTTGGTATTACCCTGGGCAATTCCCTGCGCCGCGTGCTGCTTTCCAGTCTGCCTGGCGCTGCGATTTCCACCGTGAAGATCGACGGTGTGCTCCATGAGTTTTCCACCGTCCCCGGCGTAAAGGAAGACGTGACCGAAATCGTGCTGAATTTAAAGCAGGTTGCGGCCAAGTTCTTCGCCAGTGATGTCAAAACGGTAACCATCCATGAAAAGGGGCCGAAGGTTGTGACCGCCGGCGATATCAAGACCGATGAGGAAATTGAGATCGTCAACAAGGATCAGGTCATTGCGACCCTGAGCGACGGCGCCGAACTGAACATGGAAATGACGATGGAATCTGGCAGAGGGTACGTCAGCGCTGAGAAAAACAAGAAGAGCGGCTTGCCCATTGGCGTCATTCCGATCGATTCCATCTTCACGCCGGTGTTCAAAGTCAATTATCAGATTGAAAACACCCGCGTCGGCCAGGTCACCGATTATGACAAGCTGACGCTCGAAGTTTGGACCGATGGCTCCATCCGGCCTGACGAGGCTGTTTCCAGCGCGGCAAAGCTGCTGAGCGAACAGCTGATGCTCTTTGTTTATCTGACCGATAACGTCATTCCGATTGACTTTAACGAACCGGAGGACAAAAAGCTCGAAAAAGTTCAGGTTATGACCATTGAAGAACTGGATTTGTCCGTCCGTGCCTACAACTGCCTCAAACGCGCCAACATCAATACGGTTTATGATCTGGTGCAGCGCAATGAAGAGGACATGATGAAAGTGCGGAATCTTGGCAAGAAATCGCTTGAGGAAGTCGAACAAAAGCTTGCCGCATTGGGACTGCGCCTGCGTCAGAACGACGAGTAAGTCCCCATCAGTACAAAAGGAGGAACCTTAAATGGCTCAGCGCAAAATGGGAAGACCTGCTGATCAGCGCATGGCTCTTCTGCGTAATCAGGTAACATATTTCCTTTGGTATGGCAAGCTCGAAACCACGCTTGAACGCGCCAAGGAAGTGCGCCGCATTGCTGAAAAATTCATTACCCTGGCTGTCAACGAGTATGATAAGACCGTTGAGGTGACCAAGGAAATCAACAACGAGAAGGGTCAGACGGTTACTGAGACCTTCACCAACGATACCGCATCGAAGCTGGCTGCCCGCCGCACGATGATGGCTTTCCTCTATCCGATTCCCGACGTTCAGAAGGACGACGAGGATAAGGCGGAATACCGGGAGCGCACCAAGGGCATCCGTCACCCGCTGGTTGAGAAAATCTTCCGCGAATACGGACCGAAGTATCGCACCCGTAAGGAAGAAAAGGGTCAGGGCGGCGGATATACCCGCATCCTGCGCAAAGGCCCCCGTCGCGGCGACGCTGCCGAGATGGTCATCCTTGAGTTGGTGTAACTGTCCCTAAAAACTCAGCTTTGGCTGTATCCCATAAGGCTGCGTTGAGTGATGACGCGCTTTATGCGTTTCCCGGACAGAATTGAGTTATGAACAGACGGTATTCAACCTCGGTTGGATACCGTTTGTTTTTAAACCGCCGGCAGCTTTTTCACTTCTTGCTGGTAAAATTTGACAGCAAGGCGCATGCCGGGGAAAAAGTATGCTATAATAGGGCGATGAATATCGCAAGTATTGTAACAGAAGGAGAAAGATGATGATGCAGTCCCGTACACATACCTGCGGCGAACTTCGGCTGGAACATGCAGGGCTGTCCGTGACACTGGCAGGCTGGATGGAGAATGTTCGCGAGGTGAGCAGCCAGCTTGCGTTTGTCGTTCTGCGCGATTTTTACGGAACAACGCAGCTTGTGGTGGAAGATGCGTCGCTGCTGGCGCAGATTCATGATCTGGCCAAAGAGACCACGCTGCAGGTGGAAGGCGTGGTGCGCGAACGCAGCGCCAAAAACCCCCGTCAGGCAACCGGCGAAATCGAAGTGGTGCCCACCAAGATCCGCGTGCTGGGCCTGTGCCGGCACAATGAGCTGCCCTTTGAAATCAACCGAAGCCGGGAAGCGGATGAAACCCAGCGCCTGCGCTATCGGTATCTGGATCTGCGCAACCCTGAGGTTAAGCGCAATATCATCCTGCGCAGCAAAGTCGTGTCCGCCCTGCGCGCTGCCATGACTGCCCATGATTTTCTGGAGATTACCACGCCTATTTTGACGGCTTCTTCCCCGGAGGGCGCGCGCGACTATCTGGTGCCCTCGCGCAAGCATCCGGGTAAATTCTATGCACTGCCGCAGGCGCCGCAGCAGTTCAAGCAGCTTTTGATGGTGTCCGGCTTTGACCGTTATTTCCAGATCGCTCCCTGCTTCCGCGACGAGGATGCGCGCGGAGACCGCAGCCCCGGCGAGTTCTATCAGTTGGATATGGAGATGTCCTTTGCCTCTCAGGAGGATGTATTTGCCGTAATCGAGGATGTCCTGCCGCCAATTTTCGCCCAGTACGGCGCCTATAACCGCGCTTCCAGCTCGCCGTTTGAGCGTATTGCGTATAAGCAGGCGATGGAGGCGTTTGGCTCGGACAAGCCGGATCTGCGTATTGACCTGCGCGTTGCGGATGCGACGCAGCTTTTGAGCGACTGCGGCTTCGGGCCCTTTGCCGGCAATATCGTCAAGGCGGTTGTGGTGGATCGTTTCCACGAAAGCCGTAAGTTTATTGACAAGACGCTTGCAGAGGTCGAAGTGCAGGCCGGCTGCAAGCCCTATTGGTTCAGGCTGGATGAAAAAGGGGAAGCTGTGGGCGGCATTGCAAAATTTGTTGCGGATCGGCTGGACGATTTGAAAGCGGCCCTGAACCTTCAGCCGGACACGCTTGTCGCGCTTTCCTGCGGAAATCGCAATGCAGCAACCAAGACGGCCGGCGTGCTGGTAAAGACGCTGGGCGCTGCGGTTCCCGGCCATATGGATAAGGAACAGTATGCGTTCTGCTGGATTGTGGATTTCCCCATGTATGAAATCGGCGAAGAGTCCGGCCAGCTGGAGTTCTGCCATAATCCCTTCTCGATGCCTGCGGGCGGATTGGAGATTCTCAAAAAGGCAGAAGCCGGCGAGGTGGACCCGCTGACCATTACCGCCTATCAATACGATCTGGTGTGCAACGGGGTGGAATTGTCCTCCGGCGCTGTGCGTAACCATGATCCGGAGATCATGGTCAAAGCGTTTGAAATGGTTCGTCTGGGCCAGGCAGACGTGCAGGCCAAGTTCCCCGCCATGTACAATGCCTTTACCTATGGCGCGCCGCCCCACGCCGGGATTGCGCCGGGTGTGGACCGCATGGTAATGCTTTTGGCTGGCGAGGATTCGATCCGCGAAATCATTCCTTTCCCCATGAACAAAAATGCGCAGGATCTGATGATGAATGCGCCCTGCGAGGTCACACAGCATCAGCTCGACGAGCTGTCCATCGCTGTGCGCCTGCCGGAAAATGAGCAATAATCTCTGACGCGTCAAAGCAGCAAAACGGTATCCGACTTAGGTCGGGTGCCGTTTTGCACGTTTGAAACAAGCGCGTTGGCAGGCAGTGCGCGTCACGATGAGCGGATGCAAACGGCGCAGCGCGCCGGCTGTCAGGAGCGGGGGAAATCTGCCTTGCCCTTGCCCGGCGGTTGTGTTATAATGAGCGCAGCAGCGGCGGCAAAAGCGCTGTTTTTTCGGCAAATGCCGCGCGCACTGTATTGATGTGGAAACGCTTGGGGGATGTAGTATGGAACCCATTATTCGTGTGGATCGGGTGGTTTTTCAGTATGACGAGCAGGAAGAGGCGGCGCAGGAGCAGCTGCCCGCGCTGCGCGGCGTTGCGCTGGACGTCTATCCAGGCGAGTTTGTTGCGGTTCTGGGGCATAACGGCTCCGGTAAATCCACCCTTGCCAAGCTGCTCAATGCGCTTTATGTCCCGACGAAGGGCGATGTTTGGGTGCATGGGATGAATACCCGCGAGGAAGAGCGTGTTTTTGAAATCCGCAAAAACGTGGGGATGGTCTTTCAAAACCCGGACAACCAGATGGTTGCCAATATTGTGGAGGAGGACATCGCGTTTGGTCTGGAAAATCTGGGCGTGGAGCCGCCGAAAATTCGAAGCGCCGTGTCCGAGGTGCTGGAAATTGTCGGCATGACCAAATACGCGCAAAACGCGCCGCATATGCTCTCCGGCGGCCAAAAACAGCGCATTGCGATTGCCGGCGTGGTGGCCATGCGGCCCAATGTCATCGTTTTTGACGAGCCAACGGCGATGCTTGATCCGGTTGGCCGCGCGCAGGTGATGGAAACAATCCTGCGGCTGAATCGGGAATTTGGGATCACGATCATCCTGATTACTCATTTTATGGAGGAAGCGGCCATGGCGGGCCGCGTGGTCGTGATGGATGCGGGAAAAATAGCCATGCAGGGAACGCCGCATGAGGTTTTTGCTCAGGTGGAACCGCTGCATGCGCTGGGTCTTGACGTGCCCGAGCCGACGGAGCTGGCGTATCGCCTGCGTGTCCGCGGCTACGATCTGCCACAAGATATTTTAACCGAGCAGGAGTTGAAGGACGCATTATGCCGCTTGTTGTAAAAAATTTAACCCATGTCTATATGCCGGACAGCCCCTTTGAACAGCTGGCGCTGGATCAGATTTCCATGCAGGTGGAGGATGGGCAGTTTGTCGCCGTGATTGGCCATACCGGCAGCGGCAAGTCCACGCTGATTCAGCATTTTAACGGATTGATGAAACCGACCAGCGGTCAGATCTTTGTGGGCGATGCGGAAGTGTTCGCAAAGGATACCGATTTAAAGCAGATCCGCAGCCGCATCGGGCTGGTGTTTCAGTATCCCGAATATCAGCTTTTTGAGGAAACCGTCTATAAGGATATTGCGTTCGGCCCCAAAAATATGAAGCTGGATGCCCAGGAGATTGACCGGCGCGTCCGGGAAGCCTGCCAGATGGTGCATCTGGATTTTGATACGCTGGCGCAAAAATCGCCCTTTGAGCTTTCCGGCGGCCAAAAACGGCGCGTCGCGATCGCCGGCGTGCTGGCCATGCAGCCGGACATTCTGGTGATGGATGAACCGACCGCTGGTCTGGACCCTGCGGGCCGGGAAGAAATACTGGGATTGATGGATCAGTGGCACCGGCAGGGCCGAACGATCATTATGGTCTCCCATGCGATGGACGACGTGGCGCGTTTTGCCCAGCGGGTGTTCGTATTGAGCGAGGGGAAACTCGTCCTTGAGGGCACGCCGGCGCAGGTTTTTGCGCAGGACGCGCTTTTGGAGCGCATCGGGCTGGGGCTGCCGCGCGCGGCGCGGTTGGCGCGGTCGCTGCGGCAGGCGGGATTTGAAATTCCCGATACCTGCTATACGATGGACGAATTGGAGCGGACGGTTGCCGCCGCGCTTGAATCCAAACGAAACGGCGGTGATTCTGTTGCTCGGTAATGTGACAATCGGCCAGTTTTTTCCCGGTAATTCGCCCGTGCACCGTGTGGATGCGCGGATTAAGCTGATTTTGACGGTAGCGTATATTGCCGCCGTGTTCATGGTGGGCAATGTCTGGGGATATCTGATTTTGGCCGCTGCGATCGCCGCCGCGGCGCGGCTTTCCGGCATACAGTCCAAATATCTTCTGCGCGGGCTCAAGCCGCTGGTTTTCATACTGGCTTTCACCTTTATTCTCAATGTGTTTTTTACGCGCGGGGAAACGCCGCTGTTTTCCTGGTGGATCATCCGGGTTTATCCGGAGGGGGTGCGCAACGCGGTCTTTTTCGCCCTGCGGCTGGCGTTTCTGGTGGTCGGCACGTCGATCCTGACGCTGACGACCTCGCCCATTGAGCTGACGGATGCGCTGGAGCGGCTGATGCGGCCGCTCAAGGCGATCAAATTTCCCGCGCATGAGCTGGCGATGATGATGAGCATTGCGCTGCGCTTTATTCCCACGCTGATGGAGGAAACCGATAAAATCATGAAGGCACAGACGGCGCGCGGGGCGGATTTTGAATCCGGTTCGATTTTGCAGCGCGCCAAGGCGATGGTGCCGCTGCTGGTGCCGCTGTTTGTCAGTGCGTTTCGGCGCGCGGATGAGCTGGCGATGGCCATGGAGTCGCGCTGCTATCGCGGCGATATCAACCGGACGCATATGAAAACCCCCAAGCTTCAGCCGCTGGATCTGTATGCGGTCGGCTGGATGGCGCTGGTGATCGTGCTGGTGATTGTGGAGGGCAAGCTGTTTTGAGCCGGATCCGCATTCTGATCGAATATGATGGGACGCATTATGCAGGGTGGCAGCGTCAGAAAAACGCCCTGACCGTTCAGGAAGTGCTGGAAGATACCCTTGGCAGCCTGCTGGGACAGCGCATTACGCTCTTTGGCGCAAGCCGGACCGACGCCGGCGTGCATGCGCTGGGTCAGACGGCGCATTTTGACGCCCAAAGCTCCATTCCGCCGGAAAAACTGTTTCTGGCGGCCAACACGCATTTGCCGCCCGATATTCGCCTTTGCGCGTCTGAGGCTGCGGAACCGGATTTTCATGCCAGATTCTGTACGCGCGGCAAGCATTACACCTATCAGATCTACAACTCCTGTCACGGCCCGGCAATTTTGCGCAATCAGGTGATGTTTGTGCCGGCGCCGCTGGATCTTGCCGCGATGCAGGAGGCGGCGCAGCTTTTTGTGGGCACGCATGATTTTACCTGCGCGATGGCGGCGGGCAGCAATGTGCGCGACTGTGTGCGTACCGTATATGATCTTACGCTGCAGCGCCGGGATGATGTGATCGCGATGGATGTGCGCGGCAACGGTTTTTTGTACAATATGGTGCGGATTTTTGCCGGCACGCTGATCTGTGTGGGCCAGCACAAGCTGGACAAACAGGAAATTGCCGCAGCGATGGCGGCGCGCGACCGCCGGCTGCTCGGCTTTACCGCTCAGCCTCAGGGGCTGTTTTTGCGCCGGGTATATTATGACCGTCCGGTCTTTGGCTTATCGCCGGATTTTAACCCGTTTTGTTGAAGCAAACGGGTTTTTGTGCTATACTGTATGGAATAGATCGGGCTGCGGCGCACCTGCCGTATGTCCGCAGGATCAAAGGAGCGGCAGACCATGTACAGCATGACAGGGTTTGGGCGCGGCGTCTGTCAGATTGACGGCCGCGAGATGACCATAGAATTAAAAAGCGTCAATCACCGTTTTCTGGATTTGTCCATGAAAATGGCGCGTTCCATGAACTTTCTGGAGGATGCGATCCGCAAACAGCTCCAGGAGGCGTTGGCCCGGGGGCATGTGGACGTCTCTTTGTCCTATGTCAACCGGCGCGAGGATGGGCGCGAAGCGGCGGTGGATCATGCTGTCGTGCGCGCGTATCAGCAGGCCGCGCAGGAGCTTGCGCAGATGGGCGTTGAAGGCCAGCTGCGCCTGGCGGACGTGCTGCGTTTGCCTGACGCGGTGGTGCTCAGCGAAAAGCAGGAGGATCAGCAGGCGCTGACGGAGCTGATGTGCGGCGCGCTGGATCAGGCGGTGAACCAGCTAAAGCAGGCCAGGGCGCAGGAGGGCATGCGGCTCAAGGCGGATATTGAATCCAGGCTTGCCTATATTCTGGAAAAGCGCGCCGCCATTGCCCAGCGCGAACCGATGGTGGTGGCCGATTACCGCGATAAGCTGCGGGAGCGCATTGCGCAGCTCTTGGGCGATCAGGCGCAGCTGGACGAGGCGCGCTTGATGCAGGAAGTGGCGCTGTTTGCCGATAAGGCGAGCATTGCGGAGGAGCTGACGCGCCTGCAGGCGCATGTCCAGGCGATTGAGGAGGCCATGGCAAGCGACCAGCCTGTCGGCCGCCGGCTGGATTTTATCGTCCAGGAGCTCAACCGCGAAACCAATACCATCGGATCCAAGGCGGCGGATATGCAGATTCTGGCGCTGGTGGTGGATATTAAGGCGGAGATTGAAAAGATCCGCGAACAGGTGCAGAATATCGAATGACGGCAAAGGGGAACGGCGTATGAAACTGATCAACATCGGCTACGGCAACATGGTCATGGCGGACCGCGTGATCGCCATTGTCAGTGAGAAATCCGCCCCGATCAAGCGTATTATTCAGGAAGCGCGCGAAAATGGGATGCTCATTGACGCAACCTATGGCCGGCGTACGCGCGCCGTCATCATCACCGACTCCCGTCAGGTGGTTTTGGCGCCGGTGCAGCCGGAGACCATTGCGGGCAGGCTGGAGGAAAAGCCTGCTGCCGCGCAGGAGGGCGAGGGATGAAACAGGGACGATTGATTTTGCTCTCTGCACCGTCGGGTACCGGCAAGGGGACGGTGGTGGCGCAGCTGATGCGCATGCGCACGGATCTGGATCTGTCCATTTCCTGGACGACCCGCGCGCCGCGTCCGGGCGACGTGGAGGGGGAAACCTATTTTTTCAAAAGCGAGGATACGTTTCAGGCGCTGATCGATCAGGGCGGTTTTATCGAATTTGCCGGCGTTTACGGCAAGCATTACGGTACACCGCGCGCTTATGTGCGCCAACAGCTGGCGCGCGGACGTCATGTGCTTTTGGAGATCGATACGCAGGGCGCATTGCAGGTGATGCGCAACGAGCCGGAGGTAGTCAGCGTGTTTTTGCTGCCGCCTTCCATGCAGGAATTGCACCGCAGGCTGTCCGGCAGGGGCACGGAATCGCCGGAAAAAGTCGCCCAGCGCTTTGCCTTTGCGTATGAAGAACTCAAACAGGCGGAAAAATACCGCTATTGCATCATCAACGACGACGTGGCAAGCGCCGCGCGCAAGGTCAGCGCCATTATTGACGCGGCCGACTGCGAAGCGCCGCTGCTGCGCGGCCATATTCAACAATTACAGGAGGAAACGGTATTATGATTATCGACCCGCCCATCAAAGAACTGTGTGATAAAGTGGACTGCCGCTATACGCTGATCGTTCTGGCGGCCAAGCGCGCCAGAGAGCTGGTCAACGGCAGCGAGCCGTTTGTGGCGGCAAAGGATCCGTCCAAAACGGTGAGCATTGCGCTTAAGGAAATCAACGACGGTTATGTCAGCTATGTCCGGGAGGAAGGCTCCGAATTTTAATGCGTTTCATTTAGGAGGGCGCCGGCTGTGAACAAGAATCAAAAATGCGTCGTTATGGGTGTTACCGGCGGTATCGCGGCGTATAAAGCCTGTGAAATTGTATCCCGGCTGAAAAAACTGGGCTATGACGTGGTGGTGGTGATGACGAAAAACGCCACCGAGTTTGTCACGCCGCTGACCTTTGAAACGCTGACGAATAATCCCGTATGCGTGGGCATGTTCGACCGGATCCAGACCTGGGAGGTTGAGCATATTGCTTTGGCCAAGCGGGCGGATCTGTTTTTGATCGCGCCGGCTACGGCCAATTTTATCGGCAAGCTCAACGCGGGGATTGCCGACGATATGCTCACCACGACCGTGATGGCGACGCGCGCGCCCGTGCTGATCGCGCCGGCCATGAACACCAATATGTACGAAAACCCCGTTACGCAGCGCAACATCCGCCAGCTGGAGGCGCAGGGGTATCAGTTTGTAGAGCCGGAGTCCGGCCGTCTGGCCTGCGGCGACGTGGGCAGGGGCCGGCTGGCGCAGGTGGAAACGATTGTGGAAAGGGCGGTTGAGCTTTTGTGCAGCAAATGAATCTGAAAGGGAAAACCGTTCTGGTAACGGCGGGGCCGACGCGCGAGCGGATCGACCCGGTGCGTTATTTGTCCAACTTTTCTTCCGGCAAAATGGGGTACGCCATTGCCGAAAGAGCGCTTTTGCGCGGCGCAAGGGTTCTTTTGGTGACCGGGCCTGTGGCCATCGCGCCTCCGGACGGCGTCCAGGTGATTGCCATTGAAAGCGCGCTGGATCTTCTTGATGCGATGCAGGCGCATGCACCCCAGGCGGATATCGTCATCCAGGCGGCGGCGGTGGCGGATTACCGGCCCGCGCAGGTCAGCGGGCAGAAGATCAAGAAAAAGGACGGCGGCGCCATGACCATCGAGCTGGTTGAAAACCCGGACGTCGCAGCGGCAGTAGGCAAAAACAAGCGCAGCGATCAGGTCTTTGTGGTTTTTGCGGCGGAGACGCAGAACCTGCTTGAAAACGCCGCGGCAAAGCTGCGGCGCAAAAACGCCGATTTTATCGTTGCCAACGACGTCATGAAACCCGGCGCAGGGTTTGGCGTGGACACCAATATTGCAACGATTTTAACCCCGGAAGGCCAAACGGAATACCCGCTGATGCGCAAGGAAGCGCTGGCGGACGTGATTTTGGATCGCGCGCTGGCGCTGCTTGAAGCAAGATGAGCGATATGTATGCGCAGGTGATCGTGGAAATCGAGGCCGCGGCGGTTGACCGGTTGTTTGTTTATCGTGCGCCGATGCCGCTTCAGGCGGGCGACCGGGTACTGGTACCCTTTGGCGCGCGCCGGGTGGAGGGATATGTGCTGTCGCTGACGGATCAGCCGGACTTTCCAACCGACCGGATTCGGGACGTGATCAAACCTTTGGACGACATGCCGGCCGTATTGCCGGAATTGGTGGAATTGGCTGGCTGGATGAAAACAAAATACCATTGTTTTATGGTGGATGCGCTCCGCCAGATGATTCCGGCACAGCTGCGCGGCGGCAGAGTTCGCCCGCTGATGCGCCGTTTTGTCGTTTTGGGCGATAAAAAGGCTGCGCGCGAGGCGCTGGCGGGGATGAAGCGTGCGCCCAGGCAGGCGCAGGTGCTTGCGGCGCTGCTTGCGCGGGAATCGTGCGCGCTTGGAGAATTGGAAAAGGAATTTCCCGGCGCCGGCGCAGCCTGTGCCGCGCTTGAAAAAAAGGGGCTCGTTCAGATTCAGCAGCGCCGCGTGCTGCGAAGCCCGGTGGACCTGAAGGCGACGCGCAGCCGGCTGCTGACCCCCACGGCGCAGCAGCGGCTGGTGATTGACGACTGCTGCAGGGCAATGGATACCGGAGGCGGCCGTTTTTTGATTCATGGCGTAACCGGTTCGGGCAAGACCNNTTGCGCTGACGCCGCAGATGGTGGACTGGTTTACCGCGCGTTTTGGCGCGCTGGCAGCGGTGATGCATTCCAGGCTTTCGGCGGGAGAGCGCTATGACGAATGGCAGCGCATCCGCATGGGCCAGGCGCGCGTGGTGGTCGGTGCGCGCTCGGCGGTATTTGCTCCGGTTGAAAACCTTGGCGCGATCATTGTGGATGAAGAGCATGAATCGACCTATATTTCTGAAAAGACGCCCAAATACGACGCCAGAGAGGTCGCGGTGCGTCGGTGCGAGCGTGCGGGCGCAGTGTGCATTTTAGGCAGCGCAACGCCGCAGATTAAAACCTATCACAACGCGCTGCGCGGGTATTACACGCTTTTGGAACTGCGCGAGCGCGTCAGCGGCAGACCGATGCCCAGGGTGGAAATTGTCGACATGCGCCGCGAGCTGGTGATGGGCAATAAAACGATCTTTTCCGGCGCGCTGCTTGCCGCGCTGCGCAAATGCTTTTCAAGAGGCGAGCAGGCAATGCTGTTTATCAACCGGCGCGGCTACAATACCTTTGTTTCCTGCCGCAGCTGCGGCAAAACGGTGAAATGTCCCCAATGCGATGTGTCGATGACCTACCATTTTCAGCAGCGCAGGCTCAAATGCCATTATTGCGGACTGGAGGTTGCGCCGCCGCAGATTTGTCCGGCCTGCTCCTCGCCGCTGATTCGCTATTTTGGGACGGGTACCGAGCGGGTGACCGAGGAAATCGCCCGGCAGTTCCCGGACGTTGCGGTCGTGCGTATGGACGCGGACACGACTGCGGGTAAAAACGGACACGAAAAGATTTTAAATCAGTTCCGCAGCGGCAAAGCGCAGCTGATGGTCGGCACGCAGATGATCGCCAAGGGGCATGATTTTCCCAGGGTTACGGTTGTGGGCGTGATTGCCGGGGACATGATGCTGTCCATGCCCGATTACCGCAGCGCAGAGCGCACGTTCGCGCTGCTGACACAGATGGCCGGCAGAGCCGGGCGCGGCGAGCTGCCGGGAGAGGTATATTTTCAGACCTACGACCCCAATCATTACGCCGTCGTGGCGGCTGCCGCTCAGGATTACCGCCTGTTTTACAATGAGGAAATCCAGCGGCGGCGCCGCGCGCTGTATCCGCCCTATACCGTGCATGCGCGGCTGTTGTTTACCGCCGCGCAGGAGGAATTGGCGGCTCAGGCAGCCCAGCAGGCCGATACGCTGGTGCGCGACTGGATCAGCGCGCATCCCAATGAACGCAAGACGCTGCTGCATATGCGGGCGCTGGCCGCCCCGATCGGCTATATCCGCGGACAATACCGCTGGCAGCTGTTTGTGAAGCTGTCGGCAAAGGCTCCGGACGCTGTTTTGGCTTATTTGGAAACGCTTTCGCATCTGGAAACGCCGGACGTCCTGACGGATCTTGAAATCAATCCAAACAGCATGCTGTAACGAGGCAGGGTCAGCAGCTTTGAAGCAAACGGCGCGGTTCCGGAGCTTTTTTGACGCATTTCTTTGGCAAACATGCCCTAAGAGTATCCTTTCAAACGCTACAGGAGGCAAATTCATGGCGATTCGAAACATTGTAAAAATTGGAGACGATCTGCTGCGCAAGACGTCGCGGCCGGTTACGATCATTGATAAGCGCATGATCACGCTTTTGGACGATATGGCGCAGACCATGTACGAGGCGCAGGGCGTCGGGCTTGCCGCGCCGCAGGTGGGAGTTTTGCGCCGGGTGGTGGTTGCAGACTGCGGCGAGGGGCTCATTGAGCTGATCAATCCTCAGCTGGTGGCCTGGGAGGGCAGCCAGACGGATTGCGAGGGCTGTCTGTCCGTGCCGGAGCGCCGGGAGGAAATCGTCCGGCCCATGCGCGTGACGGTCGAAGCGATCGACCGCAAGGGCCAGCCGTTTACCATCAAGGTCAGCGGCTTGACCGCAAGGTGCCTGTGCCATGAAATCGATCATCTGGACGGCGTTTTGTATGTCGATTATGCGGAAGGCAAACTGGATCCCTACCAAAAATATCCGGGGATGAGCCGGGAAGGACAGGCGCCTGAGCAATGAGGATCGTTTTTATGGGTACGCCCGATTTTGCCGTGCCGTCCCTGCGCGCGCTTTTTGAGGCTGGCCATGAGATCGCAGGCGTGTTCTGCCAGCCGGACCGGCCGCAGGGCCGCCGGCAGATCGTCACGGCCTGCCCCGTGAAGCAGGCGGCGCTTGAACTGGGCATTGCGGTGTTCCAGTTTGAGAAAATCCGCCGGCAGGAAGGGCTTGACGCGCTGCGTGCGCTCCGGCCGCAGCTTTGCGTGACGGCGGCCTTTGGGCAAATCCTTTCGCAGAAAAATCTGGACGTGCCGCCGCTTGGCACGGTGAACGTCCATGCGTCGCTGCTACCGAAATACCGCGGTGCTTCGCCCATTCAGCAAGCGGTTGCTGATGGCGAACGCTTTACCGGCGTCACGACGATGTATACCGAAAGAGGCGTGGATTGCGGCGATATCATTTTGCAGGAGCAAACGCCCATCGGCGAAACGGAAACGGCGGGCGAACTGTTTGAACGGCTGGCCGTTCTGGGCGCGCAGCTGATCGTGAAAACCGTTGCGCTCATTGAGCAGGGACAGGCGGTACGAACGGCGCAGGATGAAGCGCAGGCAACCCATTGCCGAATGATTGAAAAGGCGGACGGACTGGTTGATTTTGACAAAGAACCCTTTTATCTGTGCGCGCATGTGCGCGGGATGAATCCCTGGCCGGTCGCCTTTGCGTATCTGGACGGTCAGGTGATGAAAATTTACGCAGCGCGGCCTTGTCCGGGGCAGGGGGAACCGGGAGAAATTTTATGCGCCGATGCGAAAAACGGCCTGATTGTCGGATGCAAAAACGGCGCGGTTTCGATCGAGCGTTTACAGATGCCGGGCGGAAAGCCGGTTTCGGCACAGGACTATCTGCGTGGTCATCATATTGACGCACAGAAGCTGGGAGGAAAAAATGGATAACGAGAGCAGAACCGGCGGACAGGGGCGTCCGCGCGGCGCTACCCGCGGCGCAGGTGCGCCGGCACAGCCGCGCCGGCAGGACGGGCGTCAATCCGGCGGAAAACCCATGTATGGCAAAAGTGCGCCCGTACGGGATAAATCCGGCTACGGCAGACCGGACGGCGCAAAGCCGCGGTACGGGAAACCGGACGCGCCCCGGGCGGATAAGCCCGGCTATGGCAGACCGGACGGCACGAAGCCGCAGTACGGGAAACCGGATGCACCCCGGGCGGATAAGCCCGGCTACGGCAGACCGGACGGCGCAAAGCCGCGGTACGGGAAACCGGATGTACCCCGGGCGGATAAGCCCGGCTACGGCAGACCGGACGGTGTAAAGCCGGCATATGGCAGGGGTTCGGGCGCTGCGGGCCAGAGCGTACAGGCGCGTGCCAAGGGCGCGTCGGCGGCGCGTGTCGCAGCGCTGGAAGCGCTGCTGGAGGTTGGCCGCCAGGGGGCTTACAGCGGTTTGGCGCTGGATCGCGTACTGAAAAAGCATGCGCTGGGCGATGCGGATCGCCGGCTCTGCACGGAGCTGTTTTATGGCTGCCTTGAAAAACGATTGTATCTGGACTATGCGATTCATCCCTATCTGCGCCGTCCCTTTGACGACGAGGTGATGGATGAAATTTTGCGCATGGCGGTTTATCAGGCGCTTTTTTTGACGCGCATCCCTGAAAATGCGATCTGCAGCGAGGCGGTCGAGCTGGTGCGTCTGCGCGGCCGGGAGGCGCTGTGTCCGGTGACCAACGGCATTTTGCGCGCTTTTTTGCGCCGCGAAAGCGATGTGCCGCTGCCGCAGGACCCGCAGCAGCGGCTCAGCCTGGACACCTCAACGCCGCTTTGGCTGATCCAGGCGCTTCAGGCGCAGCTGGGACCGGAGCAGGCGGAGGCGTTTTTGCGCGCGCCGCAGGACAGGAGCATGACCGTCCGGGTCAATACGCTCAATTGGACGGCGCAGGAATTGAGCCAATGGCTGACGCAAAACGGCTATTCTTTCAGACAGACGCCCTTGCAGGACGCTTTTTCGGTGCAGGGCGGCGCGCTGGCGTCCAGCGAGCCCTTTATGAAAGGGCAGATTGCGATCATGGGGCTGGCCTCCATGCTGGCCTGCCGTGCGCTGGGCGTGAAAAACGGATGGCATGTGCTGGATGCGTGCGCTGCGCCCGGCGGCAAAAGCTGCTATATTGGGCAGCTGATGTCGGGTACCGGCCGCGTTACGGCGATGGACCTGCACCCGCATCGCGTGGAACTGATCAGCGCATATGCAAAGCGGATGCGCCTGGACAACGTGCGCCCGCGCGTGGCGGATGCGTCGCAGATGGATGAATCGCTTTATGAGCGCATGGACGCGGTGCTGGTGGACGCGCCCTGCTCGGGGTTGGGCGTTTTGCATCACAAGCCGGATATCAAATATACCGTGTCTTCCGAGCAGCTGACGCAATTGCCGCAGACGCAGCGGGCGATTCTGGAATCCGCTGCGCAGGCGGTGCGCCCCGGCGGCGTGCTGGTTTATTCGACCTGTACGATTCTGGAGGCGGAAAACGCCGCGGTGGTGCGCGGTTTTTTAAAGGATCATCCGGAGTTTGCGCTGGAAGGGCTGGAGCAGCATTTGCCGGAGCCTTATGCCGGCAGCGTGCGCGACGGCATGGTGCAGCTGATGCCGCAGCAGGATGGTACCGACGGGTTCTTTATTGCGCGTATGTGTAAAGCGGGAAGAAAAAGATGAGCGGAAAAACGGATTTGCTGACTTTGTTTCTGCCGGAAATGCAGGCGTTGTTTGCGCAGGAAAGCCTTCCAAAATTCCGTGCGGCGCAGGTTTACGGATGGCTGATGAAGGGCGCGGGTTTTGACGAGATGAAAAATCTGCCCGCAGCTTTGCGCGCGCAGCTGGCAGAGAACTGGGACGCCGGAACGGTGCGTATTTTGGAGGTGTTTGAAAGCCGGAAGGATGAAACGAAAAAATTTCTTTTTGCGCTTTCGGACGGCAATATTGTTGAAGGCGTGCTGATGCGGTACCATTACGGCAGCACGCTGTGCATTTCCAGCCAGGTTGGCTGCAAAATGGGCTGCGCTTTTTGCGCCTCGACGCTCGACGGGTGCGTGCGCAATCTGACCTGCGGGGAAATGCTGCATATGGTGCTGCTGGTCAACCGCCGCTATGAGCAGCAGGACCGGCGCGGCGTGACCAATATTGTGATCATGGGCAGCGGCGAACCGCTGGACAATTATGACCAGGTGATCCGCTTTTTGCGCCTGGTCAGCGCGCCTGAGGGCATTGCCGTCAGCCCGCGCAACATTTCGCTGTCCACCTGCGGGCTGGTACCGGAAATTTACCGGCTGATGCAGGAGGATCTGCCCATCACGCTGGCCATTTCGCTCCATGCGCCAAACGACGACATAAGAAGTCAAATTATGCCCATAAGCCGCCGTTTTTCGATGCAGGAACTTATGGGCGCCTGCGTCGAATATACTAGGCGAACGAAAAGACGGATCGTGTTTGAATATGCTCTGATCGATCGCCTGAACAATTCCCAGCAGCACGCGCGCCAGCTGGCGGCGCTGCTGCGCGGCATGATGTGCCATGTGAACCTCATTCCGCTAAACCGGGTGGAGGAACGCCGCTTGATGCCCTCTGCCAAAGAGCAGACGGACGCGTTTTTAAAAACGCTCACTGCCCTTGGAATCTCCGCCACCGTCAGGCGTGAGATGGGCAGCGACATCCAGGGAGCGTGCGGCCAGCTGCGCAGGCGATATCTATCCCAAAAGGAGTCAGAGCCTTCGGGAGGCTGATGGAATATGTGCCGTGTGATCGTCATCACATCGGGCAAGGGCGGCGTAGGCAAGACAACGGCGGTAGCCTGCCTGGGCGCGGCGTTGGCACAGATGGACAAGCGTGTGGCCATGATCGATACGGACATCGGGCTGCGCAATCTGGACGTGATCTTGGGGCTTGAAGATCGCATCACGTTTGATCTGGTGGACGTTGCGGCGGGGCTGTGCGAGCTGAATCAGGCGTTGGTAAAGCATCCGCAGATGCAGAACCTGACGCTTTTGCCGGCCGCGCAGACGCGGGACAAGTCTGCTGTTTCCCCCGCGCAGATGCGCGTGATTATCGCGGCGATGCGGCCAAGCTTTGACTATATTCTGGTGGACTGCCCCGCAGGCATCGAGCAGGGGTTTAAAAATGCGGTTGCCGGTGCGGACAGCGCGATTGTTGTGACCAATCCCGAGGTTTCCGCCGTTCGGGACGCCGACCGTGTGATCGGCCTTTTGGGCGCCTACGATTTGCCCGGCGTGCAGCTGATTATCAATAAAATCCGGCCCAAAATGGTGCGCCGCGGCGATATGATGACGGTGCAGGACATTCTGGACGTGCTGGACGGCGCGCTTTTGGGCGTTGTGCCGGACGACGAAACGATTATCAAGGCCGGTAATCTGGGGCGGAGTATTTTGAGCTTCGACTGCGCAGGCGCGCTGGCGTATCGTAAAATTGCCCGTGCGCTGGAGGGCGAGGCCCCGGTGCGCGAGGACAGGCGCAAGCGCCGGCTGCTTGGCAGGCTTTTTGACGGCTTTAAGGGGGGCATGCAGGCATGACGTTTTTTTCGCTGCTCAATGCGCCCAAAAAACGCCCCAGCGGAGAGGTGGCAAAAAGGAGACTGAAAAATGTGCTCGATGCGGAGCATAACGGGATGAGCAGCAGGGATATGGAGGCGCTGCGGCGGGATCTGACGCGCGTGCTGGACAGCTATTTTGTTCTGGACGACAAGCCCTGCCGCGTTTTTATCACGCGCAAACGCCAGAAGGACGGATCCTATCTGCGCGATGTGCGCATCGAGGTATCCGCCCGCGGCGTGCGCCGCATGGCGATGCATCCTTAAGGGCAAATTTATGGAACCGTATCGAATTTGTTTGCATTTTAGCGGTAAGTCAGGTATAATAATTATAATAAAAACGCAGATCGGATCCGGAGGATTTGATAAATACGCAATGAGGAGGAATTCGTGTGAAACTGATTATCGCGATCGTTCAGGATGAAGACGCTTCCCGCTTGATCTCCAACCTGATGAACGAAGGTTTTTCGGTTACAAAGCTTGCGACGACCGGCGGTTTTTTGCGTGCCGGCAATACCACGCTGCTTTTGGGTGTGGAGGATACGAAGTTTGACGCCGCTATGGCGGTGATTGAGCGCGTCTGCAAGAGCCGCAAGCAGATTGCGACCTCGCCTTCGCCTGTTGCGGGAACGACCGGCGTTTATGTGCCCTATCCGATCGAGGTTACGGTGGGCGGCGCGACGGTGTTTGTGCTGCCTGTCGAACAATTCAGCAAGTTCTAAAGAGGTTTACGGACATTGCGTTTTGACGAATTTTATGGACAATCCGCCGTCGTGCGCCGCCTTCGGGCGCAGCTCCAGGACGGCGCGATTGTCCATGCCTTTTTATTTGCCGGGCCGCGCGGCTGCGGCAAAAAAACGCTGGCACAGCTGTGTGCGCAGGCATGGCTTTGCACGGGGCCGGACAAGCCCTGCGGCGTATGCGGGCCGTGCCTGCGCGTACAGGCCGGATCGCATCCGGATTATATCCGGGTCACGACGTCCCGCACGGAAATCGGGGTGGACGATGCGCGCGAATTGATTGAAAAATTGGCCATGCGGCCCTATGAGGGGGCCAGACGCAGCGTTTTGATCACATCGCCCATCAATAAAAACGCGCAGAACGCGCTGCTCAAAACGCTGGAGGAACCGCCGGAGGGCACGGCGTTTTTTATTACTGCGGATCAGACGGCGCAGCTTTTGCCTACGGTGCTGTCGCGGATGCAGATTGTGCATCTGGGGCCGCTGGAGCCGCAGCTGTGCCAGCAGGCGCTTTTGGCCCGCGGCGTGGCGCCGGACCGCGCGCCGCTGCTTACCGCGCTTTCCGGCGGCGTGCTGGGACGCGCGCTGGAACTGGAACACGACGAGGCATATTTTGCGCTTAGGGAAACGGCGTTTGCGCTTTTGGAACCGCTGGCGCCTGCGCTTTTGGCGGATCGGCTGGCGCAGGTGAAGGGCTATAACCGCCAGCAGGCGGCGCAGCTGCTTGACTGCATATGCGAAGCGCTGGCAGACCTGATGCGGATCAAAACCGGCGGGGAGCCTTTGGCGCTGGATCGCATACAGTGGCTGCAAAACGCCAGCGCGGCGTTTGACGAACGCGCGCTTTGCGCGCTGCAGGACGGCGCGTTGGAGGCGCAGGCGCGGCTGGGAAGATACAGCTCGGTTCAAAGCGCGATGGAGGCATTTTTGTTTATATTGGTGAAGGAGACAAAAGGATGGCAATCGTAATCGGCGTGCGCTTTAAAAGCGCAGGCAAGGTATATTATTTTGATCCGGCGCAGCTGGAGGTTCAGCTTGGCGACCGCGTGATCGTGGAGACCGCCAACGGAACGGAGATGGGCGAGGTCGTTATGGCGGCCAAAGAGGTGGCTGAGGAGTCGATTACACAGCCTCTCAAGCGCGCGGTGCGTCTGGCAACGGCTCAGGACGATCAGCGTGCGCAGGAAAACCGCGCGTTTGAGGAAAAGGCGTTGGGGATCTGCGAACAGAAAATTGCCCAGCTTGGGCTGGATATGAAGCTGGTCGGGTGCGAATATGCGTTTGACCGCACAAAAATCATTTTCTATTTTACCTCCGGCGGCCGTGTTGATTTTAGGGAATTGGTGAAAATCCTCGCGCAGGTATTCCGCATCCGGATCGAGCTTCGCCAGATTGGCGTGCGCGATGAGGCGAAAATGCTGGGCGGGCTTGGCTCGTGCGGCAACGAGGTCTGCTGCAGACGGTTCCTGGGCGACTTTCAGCCGGTGACCATCCGGATGGCGCGGGAACAGGGGCTGTCGCTCAATCCGACGAAAATTTCCGGCCTTTGCGGCAGGCTGATGTGCTGCTTGAAATACGAACAGGATACCTATGAGGCTGTGCGCAAAAAAATGCCCAAAGTCGGCAAGACGGTCATAACGCCGGACGGCGAGGGCACAGTGGTGGAGATTAACGTGATCACGGAAACCGTGCGCGTCAATACCGGCGAGGTGCGCGAATATCCCCTGGATCAGGTGACCAGGAAGCATGCCGACGCCAAGCAGGCGCACGGAAGTGAACCGGATGCGCAGGCAGACGATGTGCAGCAGGATGATGCGCAGGCGGACGATGTGCAGGAGGAATAAACAATGCGAATGGATGGACGGGCAAACGACGCGCTGCGCCCCGTTTCGTTTTTGCCGGATTTTATCGAACAGGCGCAGGGATCGGTGCTGATCAGCTGCGGAAAAACGCGCGTTTTGTGTACCGCGACGCTGGATCAGCAGGTGCCGCCCTTTTTGACGGGCACCGGCAGAGGGTGGCTGACGGCGGAGTACGCCAAGCTGCCGGCATCGACGCTGACGCGCAAGCGGCGGGATATTGGCAAGCAGGACGGACGCAGCGTGGAGATTCAGCGTTTGATTGGCCGCAGTCTGCGCGCCGTATGCGATCTGGACGCATTGGGCGAACGGTGCGTTCACATTGACTGCGACGTATTGCAGGCCGACGGTGGTACCCGAACGGCGTCCATTACCGGCGCGTATGTCGCATTGGCGCTGGCGGTGAAAAAATGGATGGCGCAGGGCGTTTTGCCGTGCAATCCCCTGAAAACCAGCGTGGCGGCGGTCAGCTGCGGCATTGTGCAGGACGAGCCGCTTTTGGATTTGTGTTACGGCGAGGACAGCCGCGCGCAGGTGGACTGCAATTTTGTGATGACCGGCCTTGGTCAGTGGGTGGAAATTCAGGGTACCGGCGAGGGCCGCGCTTTTTCCAGGGAAGAGATGAACGCGCTGATGGATCTGTCGGAAAAGGGAATCCGGCAGCTGATGGCGGCGCAGGCGGAGGCAATTGACGGATGAATTTGATTATCGCGTCCAACAATACGCATAAAATTGACGAGATTCGGGCGATCCTGGCGCCGTATTTCGATCGGATCCTGTCTCAGCGCGAGGCGGGATTGGTTTTGGAAGTGGAGGAGACCGGAGAGACTTTTCTGGAAAACGCACTTTTGAAAGCAAGGGGCGCTGCGCGTGCATTGGGTGCGGCCGCCCTGGCGGATGATTCCGGGCTGTGTGTGGATTGTTTGGACGGCGCGCCGGGGGTGTACAGCGCGCGCTTTGCCGGGCCGCAGCATGACGATGCAGATAATAACCGGAAACTGGTGGGCCTGCTTGCGGCCGTTCCGGCGCCGCGTACGGCGCGCTTTGTCAGCGCGGCTGCCCTGGTGTATCCGGACGGCCGGGAAATCACGGCGCTGGGCACGGCGGAAGGGGAGATTCTGCTGGAACCGCGCGGTCAGGACGGCTTTGGATACGATCCGCTGTTTTATTACCCGCCGCTGGACAAAACCTTTGCCCAGATGTCTTTTGAAGAAAAAAATCGCATCAGCCACCGGCACAATTGCCTGATGGCGCTGAAAAAGCAATTGGACGGCGTATTATGAAACTGCTGGTGATTTCCGATTCGCACGGCGCGCGGGATAATCTGGCGCGGTTTGCGCTTCTGGCGCACCGGCTGCACGCAGATACGGTCATCCACCTTGGCGATCACGCCGACGACCTGTCCCCGCAGGCGCTGCCCTGCCCACTGATTACCGTGCGCGGCAATTGCGATTGGATCAGCAGCGTGCCGCAGCAGCGCATGGAGCGTTTTGACGACGTGGAAACGCTGCTGTGCCACGGTCATCTTTTTGGCGTTAAGTCCGGTTTTGGCACACTGGAAGCGTATGCGGGACGTCAGGGCGCGGCGCTGGCGCTTTTTGGACATACGCATCACGTTGAGACGGTAGCATTGATGTCAAGAGTCGAAGGAAAATAGCCGCGAAATCCCAGTAATACTACGGTTTTCGGGCAATCGGGCAAATGTGGCATCGAGCACAGCAAACGCTTCTCGGTAACTTATCCAAGGG
>DCTY01000061.1 GCA_002329335.1 Christensenella sp. UBA1428 | reverse complement strand
GCAGCCGGTATGATCCGCCTTTGAGTGTGAGCTTGCTGCGGGGGTTGGGGCATGAGGCTGAAAAATGGGCGAAACAGGCGCGCCGGTTTGAACCGAAAGAACGGGAACGATCCGATAAGCGGCCTTATACCGTCTGTACCGGCGGCAAACAAATCAGCGCAGGCAAAGTATGCCTGCNNCTGGGGTTCTATATGAAATTTGGGAAAAGAAGCTTCAGGCTTCCAGCGCTTCCTGCTCTGCGGCGGCTCTGGCGGTCATCGGCCGCCGCTGCAGCAGATCATACAGGCAGGGGACGACGTAAAGGGTCATCAGCGTGGCGTAAATCAGGCCGCCGACGGTGACAACCGCCATGGGCTGAATCGTGGAACCGCCCGCGCCAAGGCCGAGCGCCAGCGTGGACAGGCCCAGGATCGTCGTCAGCGCCGTCATCAGGATCGGGCGCAGACGGGTTCTGCCGGCTGTCAGAATCGCCTCGCGCTTTTCAACGCCGGACAGGCGCAGCTGGTTGATATAGTCAACCAGGACGATGCCGTTGTTGACGATGATGCCCGAGAGCACCAGAAAGCCCAGCATGGCGATTACGCTCAGCTCAAACCCGGCGATCAGCAGCGCAAGCAGGCCGCCGGTAAAGGCCAGCGGTATGGTGAACAGCACAATGAACGGACTTAAAAGCGACTGGAACTGTGCGACCATGATCAGATAGATAAACGCTACCGCCAGTAAAATCATCAGCACCAGATCGCGCATCGACGAAGCGATGGTTTCGTTTTCACCGACAATGACGGCGCTGTAGCCGTCGGGCAGGGGATAGGCGCTTAGCGCTTTTTGCGCCTCGCGGCTGACCAGAGAAATGTTATAGCCGTCTGCGATCTGTGCGCTGACGGTAAGCGTCCGTGCCTGATTTTCCCGGACGATGCTCATCAGCGCCGGCTCGCTGCCGATCTGCGCGATATCGTCCAGGCGTACGTCGACGGTTTCGCCGTCCTGCGTGCCTTCAATCGTCAGCGCGCCAAGCGTATCGTCGCGCAGCGGCTGTTGGGCGCGCACGACGACGACCGGATAATCGCGCGTGCCGACCGACAGCGTGGTTGCGGTGGTTTCATTGGTCAGCTCCGTTGCAATGGCCTGATAGACCTGCGCGGTGGTCAGCCCATAGGCCATGGCTTTGTTTTTGTCCACCGTTACGGTGACGCTGTCCGCGCTGCGGGCGATCCCGTCGTCGATCTGATCCGTACCCTCGACGCCCTCCAGCAAGCCGGCCAGCTCCTGGGCGATGCGCATCAGCTCCTGCGTATCGGGTCCCTGTACGCGGATATCCAGCCCGCTGCCGGTGAGCATGCTCATGTCCATGGCGGTGCTGCTGATTTCAAGCGTTGCGCCGATATCCGCAGTCAGGCTCAGGATATCCTGACGGATCTGCTCCATGGGTCTGGCGTCCGGCTTGAAAAGCAGATACATGCTGATGCTGTTTGCGCCCGAGCCGCCTCCCATGGCGCCCNNGCGCCCGTTTCCATCGCACCGATCGTTTCGATGTCCTCAAGGCGCATCAGCCGGTCGATCACCTGCTCGCTTTGTTCGCGCGCCTGCTGCTGGGTAGCGTCCTGTGCCGGCGTCAGGGTGATGCTCATCTGCATGCCTTCCATTTCCGGCATCATGATTATGCCCATACGCATGACGCACACCGCGCAAACGATAAGCAGCGCCACGCTGACGCCAAGTACGATGAACTTGCGGCGCAGCAAAAACGCCAGAGATTTTTCATATGCGCCGGCGAAACGGTCAAACGCACGGTCGGCACGCTTTTTTTCCGGCATTTTCTTCAGTACGCGCGCGCTCATGGACGGCACCAGCGTCATGGCGACAATCAGGCTGGCCAACAGCGAATAGGCAATGGTCAGGCCCAGATCCGCGAACAGGTCGCGCATCAGCCCTGTGATAAAAACGATGGGCAAAAAGACGCAGACTGTCGTCAACGTGGACGCGATGATCGCGCCGCCCACCTGATTAGCTCCGCCGATCGCGGCCTGAATCGGCGACTGTCCCAGCTGGCGCAGCCGGTAGGTGTTTTCAATCACCACGATGGAGTTGTCCACCAGCATGCCGACGCCCAGCGCCAGGCCGGACAGGGAAACGATGTTGAGCGAAATATCGGTAAAATACATCAATACGACCGCAAACATCAAGCTGATGGGAATGGAAACGCTGATGATCAGCGTCGGCCGCCAGTCCATCAAAAACAGCAAAAGGATGGCGATGGCAAGCAGGCCGCCCATCAGCAGGTTTTCGATGACCGAGGAAACGACCATATCGATATAAGTGCCCTGATCCTCCAGCACGGTCAGATGCAGCCCTTCGTATTTTGCCTCCAGCTTTTCAAACTGTGCGGCCAGCGCGTCGGACACCTCTGCGGTGGAGTAGGTGCTCTGCTTTTGAAACTGGATTAAAATCCCGTCGTTGCCGTTGATCCGGGCATAAAGCTCGTCGGCGTTGTCAACCTGGACGATGTCCGCCACGTCGCTTAAATACACCGGGCCGATGGCGTCGGATCCGGTATCAAAAAGCATCAGCTCCGAAAGCTCCTGGCTTTGCACAAAGGCGTCGCCAACCTTGAGCATGCGCGCCGCGCCGTTTTCGCTGTCGATATAGCCGGCGGGCATGGCGAAGTTCTGCGCGTATAAAAGCCCGCTGACGGTCGAAAGCGTCAGCGCGCCGTCCAGGCCGGCCTGTTCGTAGGCTTTTTGAGTCTGCTCGTCAAACTGCTTGCGCGCCTGCTCCAGTTCCTTTTCGCCCTGCTCCAGCGCCAGCGCCGCTTTGGTCAGTTCCTGGGTGAGCGCAACCTGCCCTTCGGTAAGCGCAATCTGGCCGTCGTTGACTTCTTCCAGCGCTTGTTCCAGCTCCCGGCGCGCTTCGGGCAATTCCGTGTTGAGCTTTTCTTCCAGATACGGCACCAGACGTACCATGGTATCGTGAAGCGCGTCAAACAGCGCCTGACCGGAAAGGTCGGCGTCCGGATCGTCGCGCGGCTGCCCGGAAAGCTCGCTGAGCGTATCGGCCAGCTGGCCATACTGCGCCTTGAGCTGCGCGTCGGTGGTTTCTTTGGTGATATTCAGCTGTGCCAGCGTTACCAGCAGCTGATCGCGCTGGGTGGTGATCATGATCTGCGCCTGCAGGATTTCCTGAGCGGTTTCCCCAATGCTCCCCACTGCGCCGTTTAACTGCGTCATGCCCAGCTGCGCCTGCGTCAGCGCCGTTTCATAAACGGATACCAGGCTTTCCTGGCGCTGAATCTGCTCCTGCAGTTCCTGGCGCTCCTGATCGGTCTGCGCACCGGCCAGCCGGTCGTTCAGATCGTCCAATTCCGTCTTTGCGTCCTGTACGCGCCCTTCAAACTGGTCGACCTGATCCTGCATAACGCCTGCGGCTTCCGACAGCGCCATGCTGATGCCGATGACGCTGTGCCCGGCGATCAATTCCGCCTCCGCGTTGGCAAGCTGCGTCAGACCGTCGTTGATCTGGCGGATGCCGTCGGTCAGCTGCGTATATCCCTCGCGCGTGGCGCCAAAATTGGACAGCGTGCTTTGAATGGTTTCATATTGCGTTTGAAGCATCTGGATGCCCTCGTCCACCGCATCCAGCCCGTCTAAAATTTCACGCTTGCCGTCGCCCAGCTCAACTGCGCCTTCGGCAAGCTTGTGCGTCTGCTGCGCGGACTGCGCGTCAAATTCGGCGCGGCCCTCGTCCAGCTTTTTCTGTGCGTCGTCCAGCTCGGCGCGCGCCTTGAGCAGCTGATCGTCTACCGCCAGCAAAATCCGGTCGTTGAGCGCGTCGATTTTATCGCGGCTCAGGCAGATCCGGTAGGATTCCTCCAAAAGCCCGCTGATCGAAACCGAACCGACGCCCGCCACGCTTTCCAGCTGCGGCGTAAGTTCTGTGGAAACAAACGCCGACAGGCTGGCCAGATCCCGGCCATCCTGGTCGACGCTGGCGACCAGGATGGGCAGCATGTCCGGATTGATGCGAATAATCGACGGGTCGCCGACCCCATCGTCCAACCGCGCCTTTACGCGGTCGATATTGCCGCTGATTTCCAGCAGCGCGCTGTCCATATTGGTGCCGTCGGCAAATTCAACCACCACGATGGAGCTGTTTTCGCTTGAGGTGCTTGTGACGTTTTCAACGCCGGAGGTCGAGGCCACGGCCTGCTCGATGGGCCGTGTGACGCCGGTTTCTACTTTTTCCGGCGTTGCGCCGATATAGGTCGTGACGATGACCATATAGGGCAGATTCATACTGGGAAACAGGTCGGTTTTCATGTTTGTGAATGAAACGAATCCCAGCAAAAGAACCAGAATGACCGCCACGACGACGGTGAAGGGACGACGGACGCTGTACTTGGAAATCATAGGCACTCCAAATTATGCAAAAAATGCGGGGACAGTTATGCCCCGCATCATTATACAATAAATTGGCGTCTGAAATCATTAAATTTCATGGGATTATTGGAGGCATTGATCGAAAAATTTGACCGTTTCGCCAAGGAATTCGTCCCGGCAGGTTTCGTTGAGCAGCTCATGGCGCGCGCCGGGATAGATGCTGACCGATACTGGTTTTCCGAGGCGCTGCCAGCGCCGCTTCAGCTCCTGCGCGGCGCGTACGCCGCCCACCGGGTCGCAGTCCCCGACGCAGATGCGCACCGGCGTTTGCGACGGAAGATTGCGCTCGTTTTTGCGCCGCAGCGTAAAAAGCACGCCGCGGGCAACGTCGCGCATCATGGCGCTGGTCAGTTCAAAGCCGCACAACGGGTCGTCACGATAGGCCTGCACCGCCTTCGCATCGCGGCTGAGCCAGTCGCAGTCGGTTTTCGCGTCCTTGACCGAGGCGCCAAAGGCGCCGATGCTCATGCGCATGACCAGCGGGCTGACCTGATCCATGCCGTTTTGAAGCGTGCCGATCAGACCGATCATGGCGGGGGCAAACCGGCGGCGCACCGGCACGTCGACCGTTACGCCGGAGAGCAGGCAGCCTTTCGGTACGGGATTGGGCTGGGACATCAGCAGCGCGCGGGCAAAAACCGTGCCCATGGAGTGGGCAAAGAGCAGCACCGGCAGCTCGGGCTGAGACTGATGCATAAAGCGGTAAAGCCGCATCACGTCGTCGCATACCAGCTCAAAACCGTTTTGCGGCGCAAAATAGCCCAGCTTTTGCGCGCCCTGCCCGTGTCCGCGGTATTCCACGGCCCAAACGGTGTAGCCGTGCGGGCAAAGCGTGCGCGCCAATGCGTCATAGCGTCCGGTGTGTTCGGCCATGCCGTGTAAAATCAATACCAGCGCCCGGGGCTGCGTTGCGGGCCAGACCTGGTATCGGATGGGCGTACCATCCCTGGCGGTCAATTGCGGATCGGTTTGAATCATGACGTTGCCTCCTTTTGGCGCTGCAGCAAAACCATCGGTGATTGCTGTAGTGTGACGGGTCTTCTGGTTCGGATATGGTATGCAATGGATTTGAGCGTTTGGGTGGATTTGGTTGTGTTGGATGGGGAACGTCGTTGAAAAACAGCGGGACGGAAAGCGGTTTGTTTGTGCGGCAAGCCGCGCAAACAATGTGCCGCTGCGTTTTCAGCCGCCTTTTTCAAGCAGCGCGGCCCTCAATGCGGCGTGATTTTCGTATACGGGCACGCCGGTTTGCTCCAGGCGCGCGCGGCTTTGATGCCCGCAGGCGACCAGCACGCAGCTGCTGCCCAGCGCCCTGGCGGTCAGCACATCCTGGGTGGTGTCGCCGATGAAAAGCATCTGTTCCGGCGGTACGGGCGAACTGGCGCGCAGCGCGCTGCAAAGCGCGATCTTGCCATGCGCCCGGGAATTGTCAAGCCCGAGCACCGGATCGAAATATCCGTCGATGCCAAGGGCACGCAGCAGCATGTTCAGCTGCTGCACGTTGGCGGCGGACAGGACGCTTTGACGGATCCCGCGCTGCGCAAACAGATCCAGAAGCGCCTGTGCGCCCGGACAAAGGCCAAGGTGCACGGCGCGCTGCTGGTAAAGCGCGGCCCATTGCTGCGCCAACTGGTCGTATTGTTCGGTGTCGTAGCCCAAAAATGCGTACCAATCCCGGATCGGGAAGTCAAAGGTGTCCAGATAGCGCGCCTTTGTCAGCGGCGCAAGACCGTGCAGGCGCAGCATCTGCTGCTGTATGTCAAAAGCGGCGTCCAGGTCGTCGATCAGCGTGCCGTTAAAATCCCAGACGATTTGACGAAATTGGTCGATCAGCGCCATAGCATGCTCCTTATTGGTTTTGAAGGTGTGAATTCGTTCCGGTGTGGAAAATCCTGTATGGTTGAAACGGTTTGCTTTTTTCGTGCGGCGGAAGTATTGAACGTGCTTATTATATCATATCTTTGCCATAATGGCGCTTGCTTTTTGCAGCGAATTTTTTGCAGGGGGGATGCGGTGTGACGCAGCGGCAGCGGCGCAGGTTTATCGGCAACGGGTTGTTTATGGCGGGTGCGCAGACGCTGCTGCGGCTGTTTTCCCTGGCGTTTCAGGCCTATCTGACCGGGCTTGCCGGCGCGGAGGCGATGGGCCTTTTTGCATTGGCGCAGAGCGTGAACATGCTTGCGGCGACGTTTGCCACCTCCGGCATTTCCCTTGCGGTGACGCGGCTTTGCGCCTGCGACGTCCGCGGTCAAAAGCATATTTTGCGCCGGTCGATGCTGCTTGCGTTTTCGGCCGGCACGGCCGTGGCGGCGGCGCTTTTTTTGTTTGCGGACGTGGCGGCGGGCCGTTGGATCGGCGACGCGCGCACCGCACCCGCGCTGCGTCTGTTTGCGCTGGCGCTGCCGGTTATGGCGGTCAGCAGCTGCGTTCACGGCTGCTTTTTGGCGCGCCGTCAGGTCGGCAGCGCGGTGGGGCTGCATTTTTTGGACGCCGCGGTGTGCGCCGGGGTAACGCTGGCGCTGCTGCGCTTTTTTACGGCGCCGTCGCCGGATCAAACCTGCGTTTGCCTCACCGCAGGCGCGGTCGCCGGGGAGATGGCCGGGACGCTTTGCGCGCTGCTGCTTTCCCGGCGCACGGGCCATTCAATGCCGGCGCCGCAGCAGGACTGTCCCACGCCCGCCCAGGGCGGCGTCATCCGCCGGCTGCTTGCCATTGCAGGCCCGGTTGCGGCAGGGGCATATGTGCGGGCAGGTCTGCGAACGGCGGAAAACCTGATGATCCCAAACGGGCTGTGCCAAAGCGGGCTGACCTATTCCCAGGCGCTTTCGCAATACGGCGTTTATAAAGCCATGGCCATGCCTGCGGTGATGTTTCCCTCCGGCGTGATCAGCGCCTATGCGACGCTGCTGGTGCCGGAAATTGCCCAGGAAGGACGAAAAAGCCGCCTGCCGCTGGGACGGATTTTGACGATGACGCTTTTTTATGCCTGCCTGTGCGGCGCATTTTTGTTTTCCTACGCGCAGCCGCTTGCCGCCATGCTCGGCGGCGGGCAGACCCTGGCGGATATGCTGCCGCTTTTGTCGCTGCTGGCGCCGATCTGGTATTTGGATTGCGTGGTTGACGCGGCGGTCAACGCCATGGACGGCCAGCGCTATGCGCTTCGGTATAATTTGATAGAATCGGTTGTACGGCTGGCGCTTTTGAGCGTTTTAGTCGCGCGCATGGGCATGATGGGCTATATTCTTTGCATCGTGCTGTGTTCCGGGGGGAATCTGATTTGTTCGATTCGCTGTCTGGGGCGGCTTTCGGGCGCCCGGCTGGATCTGCGTTTTTTGATGCCTGCCGGGTGCGCCGGCGCGCTGTGTGCGCTGGGCGGCAGGGCGGTGGGGCTGCTGCTGGGAACGCAGGCGCCGGCAATTGGCGCTGCTGCGGCGATTTTGCTGGCAGCGCCGGTGTTTTTATGGATCTGGCGCGGCGGACGCAAGGTTGCGCAAAGGGCGGTTTTGCGGTAAACTAAACCCGGATTACCGCAAAAGGGGATTGGGAAATGGAGCTTATCTTTTTGGGGACCTGCGCCGGGACGCTGCCGCAGGCCGGAAGGCATCATGCAAGCGTGGCGCTGAAACTGGAAGATCAGACGGTTTTTCTGGATGCGGGGGAAAACTGTTCCTATACGGCGTGTTTGATGGATGTGGATCTGCTGTCCGTACGCCATATCCTGATCAGCCATCCGCATATGGACCATGTCGGCGGGCTGGGCAATCTGCTCTGGAACCTTCGCAAGCAGCGCTATCTCCGGAAAGAGTCGCCCGCGCCTGCGCCTGTGACCGTCCATTTGCCCGTTTTGGCAACTTACGACGGGGTGATGACGCTGCTGCGGGAAACGGAGGGGGATTTTGCCTGCGATTTTGAGATCCGGCCGCATGTTTTTGCCGACGGCACTGTGGTGGATGAGCCGGGGCTGCGGATCAGCGCCATGCACAACAGTCATTTGCCCAGGCGTCCGGGCGAGGGGTGGCGCGCGTATTCCTTTTTGATTGAGGCGCAGGGTAAGCGCGTGGTTTACTCCGGGGACGTCGGCGCGCCGCAGGAACTTGACTGCTGGGCGGACTGCGACCTGATGATGATTGAAACCGGGCATCATCAGCCGGAAGCGGTCGCCAGACATTTTGCCGGGCTTGAAAAGCGGCCGGGGAAGCTGGTCTATGTGCACAGCGGCAGAACGATTTTGGCCGATCCGGTGGGGCAGCAGGCGCTGGTGCGGGAAATTTACGGCGATAACGCGGTGATTGCTTATGATACGATGCGCCTGACGCTGTAACCCGAACGGATATGTTTTGCCCATCGAAAGGTTTTATGTAAAAACGCCGGCGGGGTATCGTTGGATAAAACCCGCCGGCGTTCTTTTAAATCAGCGCGTCCTGCCCGTCAAATTGCATATCGCCGGGCGCGTCCAGCGCGCAAAGATTGGGGTAACGGCCGGCGCGGACGTCGTTGTAATAGGCCTGGGAAAGCGCGATCCGGTCCACATGCAGGCTGTTGGCGATGCGCACCACGCGCGGGCTGTCCAGGTCGATTTCATTGCAGGTGCGCAGGCAAAGCTGAATGGCTTCTTTGTCGGTTGCAACCACGCAGGGAATCCGCGCGGTGGTCAGCACGGTGCTGGTGATGCAGTTGGGATACATCTTTTCCGGATCGATCTGTTCGTAAAGCCGTTTGGGGATGACATCGGCCAGGCCGACGCCCAGCGCGTTGCCGTGCGAAACCGCGCTCAGACGCAGCATGGCGGTGCGCTTGACCTGAATGCCGCCGCTGGCATAGGGCGTGGAAAAGGTGCCGCAGATGTTGGGGTCAACGCCGCTGCCGCTGTAATTTTTTCCGATTTCATCGACAATCAGCACGTCGCACGAGCCGACAATCAGCCGGGGCATATTGTCAAAGGCTTCGCGCAAAAGCTGCGGTTCGGTTGAAAGGATATCGCTTTTGGGCACGACGGCGATGCGCGCCGTTTCGTCATAGGCGTTTTCAATGCTGGCAACGGCAAAGAGCACCGGCGTGTTTTCAAGCGCACAGCGGCCGTACGCCTCGACATTTTGGCCGATCCTGCCCATGCCCTGCGCATGCACCGCCTGCGCGCCCTGCTGTTTGCCAAGGCCCACGGCCAGCATTTTTAAAATACCGCTTTCATAGATGTGACGAAACGCATTGTGGGGCTTAACGCGGCAGCAAACGATGATGCCGTCCGCCTGGGCGGCGTTCCGGTCCAAAAAGACCGGGCGCCCGTCCGGCAATGCGCCGATCCTGACGGTGGTCATGTCCGAAAGAATCGGACAGCCCATGGCCTTTGCCGTGATTCCGTAGCCGGCCAGTACGTCAAGCTGTCCCTGCGCCGTGGCGCCGCCGTGACTGCCCATGGCCGGCACGATAAAGGGCGATGCGCCGCAGGCCTTGACGAAATCGGCCACGGTTCTTGTAATGGCCGCAGCGTTGGCTACGCCGCGGCTGCCGGCGGTGATGGCCACGCGCATACCGGGGCGGAGCATCGACGAAAACGGTGCGAGCTGACGGGCCAGCGTCCCGGGAAGCATAGCCGGATCCAGACGCGGGCGGGGAAATTGCTGTTGCGCGGGAAACATTTTGGGCAAGGGCGTGCCGCGCAAAAGCGCGCTGACAGCGCCGCCGGAAACGATATGCATAAAATCCCTCCTGTGAAAATCAGCCGCATACGAGCACAAATGCCGTATGCGAAAAAAGAAAGCGCGGCAAAACACTTGCCGCGCCCGGACTGTCAAAAAACATCCTTAAGGAAGAATTGCCAAGGAAACGCAGCCTTCCTGACTTTCAATCCCGGTATCGCCGGCTTTGCCGCCAAGCGGACGAAAATCGTTGGATTTTCGTCCTTTGCAGCCCTGCAATTTGTTTTAGGCCACAGCGGTCGGGTTTTGGATGAAACTGCGTTTTGGCTGCGTGGACGGGGCTGCGGCTTTTAGATGTACCCCAGCGTGCGCATCAAAAACAGCCAGAAGGTCAGCGAAACGGCGCCCAATACGGAGGTGATGACCACCGCACTGGAGGTCAGCACGCCTTCATGCCCCATATTGCGGGCCATGATGTAGCAGCTTGCCGTGGTCGGCGCGCCCAGCATCACCAGCAACGCGACGAGCATTTCGTTTCGAAACCCCATCCGGAAGGCGATGGGCAGAAAAACAGCCGCCTGCGCAAACAGCTTGATCAGCGCGCAGATCAGCGTCGGCTTGACCATTTTCAGCGCTTTGCCGCCCTCAAAGCCGGCGCCCAGCGCGACCAGACAAAGCGGGGTGGCCATTGCGGAAAAATTGTTGACGGTTTTATGCAGCATCGTCGGCAGCTTCAGCCCGCACAGCGAAAAAAGCAGACCGGCCAAAATCCCCAGGATGATCGGATTGGTGACGATTTCCAAAAGCGATTTTTTCAGCGCCAATCCCTTGTCAACGTCCTTTTCCCGGGGCGCGGTAAACGATAAAATCAGCACGGCGGCGATGTTGTAAATCGGCACCGTCGCAATGACCATCAGCGGCGCCATGACCGACGTGCCGTAGATGTTCTGAATAAACGCAATCCCCAGCACGGCGGCGCTGCCGCGATAGCTCGCCTGCACAAATTCGCCCATCAAAGCGCGGTCCTTGATCAGAAAAAAAGCGAAAAGCGCAATGACGCTGATGCATACGGTGGTCGCGACGACACAAAACAGCACATAGCGCGTGTCCCAAACGGCCAGAAAATCCGCCTGTGCGACGTCTAAAAACAACAGCGCAGGCAGCGTCACGCGGAAATTGAATTTGTTGAGCTGAGCGATGGTCTGGTCGGAGAACATATGAAACTTGTTTTTTAAAATGTAACCGACCAAAATGACCAGAAAAATCGGAACCGTTGCGTTTAAACTGTACATCAGCGCGTCCATGCGATCACCTACCTGATTGAAAAATCCCGGCAAAGCCGGGAACTACATAAAGCATACTGTTAGTATAGCACAGTTTACATGCCGGTACAAGCCATTTTCGTCGGTGGTAGGGGCGGCGTGTGATTCAAATCGCCGGAAGCGCCTTGAATCATAAAGGACAGCGCGCTGCGGCGGATTTTCAGGGCTGAAAAGGAGGAACAAGGGGGCCTTTGGGCGAATTGCCTATTTTGGAGCAATACGCTGCGACAAATCCCCGGAATCATTGGACAGAAAACGCCTGCTTTTTTGGAACAATTCAGTATCGTCCAATCGGGGAAAAGCGGAAAATGAAAGGTGAGGTTGTATTGAACGAAAAAATAATTGCGGAAAAAGACGGATTTATCCTGCGGTTGGCGCAGGCGCAGGATGCGCAGCCCTATTTTGATCAGAACTATTGCCCGCTGGACCCGGAGGCGGCGCGCTTGACGGGGTGCAAAACCGCGTTTGAAAAAGACGAAGTGGTGTCTTTCTTTCTCCAATCGCTTGATCAGCAGGATCGTGTCTTTTTCCTGATCATCGCGCCCGACGGCCGGATAATCGGCGAGAGCGTAATCAATGAAATCGACTGGGAATTGCGGTGCGCCAATTTCCGGATAGGGATTTTTCACCCGGCGGAAAGAGGCCGGGGCATCGGCGCCTGGGCCATTGAATGTACGCGCGATTTTGCATTTGAGCAGCTGGGGCTGCATCGTCTGGCGCTGGATGTATATTCGTTTAATCTGCGCGCGCAAAAGGCGTATTTGAAAGCGGGGTTTAAAACGGAGGGCGTGCTGCGCGACGCCGTACGGGACGGTGATCGCTATGCGGATGATATTCTGATGGCGATTTTGGAGGATGAATGGAAGGCGCTTCGGCGGATGAAATGAAACGCGATCTGCGAGCCGAGCCGAAAGGGCTTTTGGAGACGCTTTCGGATTGCGGGGCAATGGGCCTGAGCGTTGGCTCCGTTTAAGAAACTGGTGATAGCTGCTTTGCAGTGTGTATAAAAAGCGAAAGGCATGACCTTAAAGTCATGCCTTTTGTATGCAGCCAACCTAACGGATCAGTCCCGGCCAGTCCTGCGGCGTTATCCCTGTGCTTTGGTTTGAGAGTTTGTCTGTCCCTGCGCCTTTTGGCGGGGCAAAATCAGCAGCGCGGCGGCAAAGGCGATCAGGCTTACGGCGCCGATGCAGCCAAGGCTGATGCGCAGCGTTGCCATTTCAATCAGCGCGCCGGTCATCAGCGGGCCGATATACATGCCCAGCGCATAGATGGACTGGAAAAAGCCCATCGCGACGCCGCGCTTATCGCCGGAAATGTTTTTAATGGCCATGCCCATCAGCAGCGGGAAGGAAAGCCCGTTGCCGCATCCGGCCAGGAATTGCAGCGCAAACATCGTATAGACGTTTTTGGCAAACAGCGCGATGGCAATGGTCGCCGCGCCGTTGAGCAAAAAGCCGGTTAAAATACACCGGCGCTGGCCGAATTTCCCGACCAGCCATTTGCTGGAACAAAAACTCATCACGGCGGAGCCCAAAATCGCCATGCTGGTCAAAACGCCCTTGTCGGAAGAGGTTGCGCCAAGCTGCGCGGCATACTGCGGCGTAAAGCCCATTGCCGCGCCCTGATTGACGATTTGATAGGCGATGGCCAGCGCGCTGACGGACAACAGCGTTTTGTCCGCGCCAACGCTTAAAAGCGCAGACACGCGCATCGGCTTGCGGGGCGGATTGTTTTCCACAACAAACAAACTGGCCATCAGCGCGGCGACGCCAAAGAGCGCCGAAAGCAGAAACGCCGATCGGTCGCCGAGCATCTGACCGATCCGTCCGCCCAAATACATGGCGATCATTTGGCCGATATTGTTGAAAACAGTAGCGCGCGCCATGGCCTGCGGCGCCTTTTCCGGGTCAAAATAGCTGGAAAACAATACGGTGATCGTCACCCAGGTGCTGGCGGCGACGCCGGCCAGGGCGCGGAAGATCATCAGCCAGACGGGCGTTTTAGAAAAATAAAGGCCCAGGGACGACAAAAGCGAAACGGCGCAGCCTAAAATCACAAACAGCTTGCGCTTGCCGAGCTTATCGCTTAAAACGCCCAGCGGAATGCGCAAAATCAGCTGCGTCAAGCCGTAAGAACCCAAAATATTGCCCACCATGACGGCGCTTGCGCCCATGACGTCGCTGCTGTAGGTGGAAAGCAGCGGCTGGTAGGCGTACAGGCTCATCCAAAACAGCGAAATCAGCGCATAAAACAGACCGATGCGCATGTTTTTCTGTTGTTCTTGCATCGAAAACGACTCCTTTTTTGCAGCCGGGCCGGCTGCGCAATTTATGACATGTCTTTGTTATATCACATTGCGGCGTTTGCCGCAAGGTGAAAACGCTCAAAACAATAGGGACCGCTTTAAAAACAGGTTTTGGACGATTATCGGTTGATTCCGGCGCGGAAATCCCGTATAATAGGAATAAAGATCCAATTCAAGATAGGGGGCACAACCATGTACAGGAGCAGCGCTTCAGATTTTCGGGCAAAAGCACGCGCGGCGCTAAAAGGGAACTGGGCAACGGCCCTTGCGGTATCGCTGGTTGCCGGCTTGTTGGGCGCGGGCGGCACGAGCGGGGGCGGCAGCGTAGGAAACAGCGCAAACTATGTCGGCGGCAATCTGGCCAGCGGTTCGGAATTCAGCAATGTTTTGGACGGCATTTATGCCTCGCCCGTTGGAAAGGTATTGGTCGCCGCGGTGTTTGGAGGCGCGGTGGTCATGGTGCTTTACGCACTGGTATGCTTTTTCCTTGGGCCGATTATTGACGTGGGGCAGAAAAAATACTATATCACGCTGGCAAGCGGCGGGCAGGCCAATTTTAAACAGCTGTTTGGCAGTATGGACCTTTTCGGAAAAGCGCTTGGCATGAACATTGTAAAATCGCTGATCCTGGTTGCCTGCGCGCTGCCGGGCATCCTTTTGTATGTGATTGTAATCGCGGCTTTTTTCACGGCGCTGCCCGGCACGAACAATGACGCGGCATTGATGTTCTTGCCGCTGCTGTCCGTTCTCGCGCTGTTGCTCTGCTTGGCGCCGCTGATCATCTTTGCCTATGCCTACAGCATGGCCAGCTATGTTCTGGCGGACAATCCTCAGCTTGGTCCGGTTGCGGCGCTTAAAAAGTCCTATGCGATGATGCGCGGCAACAAATGGCGGCTGTTCTGTCTGGAAATCAGCTTTATCGGATGGGTGTTTTTGGCGGTGCTGACCTGCGGAATCGGCGTTTTGTGGCTCAATCCCTATACGTCGGCGGCGCAGAGCGCGTTTTATCTGGAGATATCCGGGCGTGCGGAGGAATTGGAAAATGCGCGGATGCAGGAAGCGTCGCAGGACGGCGGCGCCGCAGAAGATCCGGAACCGGCAGCGCAGAATTGCGATGCGCAGCCGGAGCAGCAGGCACAGGAAGCTGCCGGGCCGTGGGATCAAAAGGAAGAGAACCATTAAGGCTTTAGAAGCTCCTGGGCATTTGCCGGCGCAACCCCTACAAAAACATGGATCAGACTGTGTGTTGACCGTGCATGGCCGGCGGCGGTACCGTTTGAGTATCGGGACAGAACTGCATTTTAAAGCAAAAAAGGATGCGCGGCAAGCGGCGCATCCTTTTTAATTCTTTGATGCAGGCATAGGGAAAAACAGACGGTGTATTTTATGAAACCCGGCGCTTTACGGCCGACAGGACGGGCCCGCGGGTATCGATTTCAATGACAAAATCAAAACGGTCGACCTGGGTGCAGCAATCAAAGTCCGCCTGCGGAAAGACGTCCTGAAGCGCAGGATCAAAAAAGTGCGCGCCGCCGTCCAGGCGCAGCGCCTGCGCGCGCGCCCGGATATCCTGCATGGGTTTTCCGGTGAGCAGGCTTTCCAGATACGCCGCGCACAGCTCGTCCTCCTTTGCCGGGCGCACGCCGCTGTTGCCCATGCAGACCAGCGACACCTGAGCGGGGTTTTCCGCCAGAATATAACGGGCGACTGCGCGGGCGTTGACCAGACTGCCGGTGAGAATTTTCTGCGCGCGAACGGCGTTTTGGACGCCCTGCGTGCCGGCGCTGGTGGTGTGGACGATGGTTTTGCCCGCGATGCGCGCAGGGTCGACTGTGCTGGGCGAATTGCCAAAATCGAAGCCTTCGCATTTTTTGCCGCCCCGTTCGCCGATGAGCACATAGTCGGGATGCTCCGCTTTGAGCCTGCGCGCGACATCCAGGTCGCCCACGGGCAAAATGGCGGCTGCGCCCATGTCATACAAATAACATTCCAGCGAAAAGGCCCGGAAAACGTCGATGATAACGGTCAAGCCCTGCGCCTGTCCGGCGCCCTGGATCAGATGAAGCGTTTGAATGTTCATGAAAAACCTCCGCAAAAAAGCTGCAGCTTGGATAAACAGCGGGACGCTGCATGCACAATTGCCCTTAGTGTACCAGCAAAACGGTATTTGCGCAAATCAAAGGCTCCGCAGCAATCCCGCTGCGGAGCCTTCGGCATTTTTATGCCCAGTTCTGCTTTACGACGCATCCCTGCCGGAGCGACGCCTGCACATCGATGATCCGCTGATTTTTCGATCCGCGAAACAGCAGATCCAGCGAACGCTGATCCTTTACAAACGGACCGTCCACCAGCGTGTCGCAATATGCCAATACCTGCATGGCCTGCGGCTTTTCAAGCAGCTGCTCAAATCGGTAGCCGCTGTAGGCCATGACGTTTAACCCCCGCGCCTTGGCGCGCTGTGCAATGTCGGCCATCGCGCCGCATTGCTCAAACGGCTCTCCGCCGGTAAGTGTCACACCCGAGAGCAGCGGGTTTTCGTCAATGCGGGCAAACACCTCGTCGGTATCTGCGTCGCGCCCCCCGGCGGGATCGTGCGTGGCCGGATTGTGACAGCCGGGACAATGATGCGGGCAGCCCTGTACAAATACGGCGATGCGCACGCCGGGTCCGTCCACAATGGAATCTTCGACGATATCCGCCAGACGAAACTTCATATCAAAAACCTCGGTTTGTTTTTAGTTGGCGCCGATGCCGTGCTTCACGCGGTCGCGCTCCTCCGCGCGCTTGGCGTTGTTGAAGCGATCCAGCGTGCCGACCAGATAGCCGGTAATCCGGCGAATCCGCTCAAAGGGCACTTCGGGCGTTTCGGTGCGGCCGCATTTGGGGCAGCGGTCGCCGATGATGCCGTTATAACCGCAGACCGGGTCGCGGTCGACCGGATGGTTGATCGAGCCGTAGCCGATGCCGGCGTCGTGCATGCAGCGGATAACCTGCTCAAATGCGTCCAGATTCTTGGTCGGGTCGCCGTCCATTTCGATGTAGGTGATATGGCCGGCGTTGGTCAGCTCGTGATACGGCGCTTCCAGCCGGATCTTTTTAAACGCGCTGATCGGGTAATATACCGGGATGTGGAACGAGTTGGTGTAATACTCCCGGTCGGTAACGCCGGGGATGATGCCGAAGCGTTCCTTGTCCAGCTTGATAAAGCGGCCGGAAAGGCCTTCTGCCGGCGTGGCCAGACAGGTATAGTTCAGGCCGGTTTTTGCACTTTCTTCGTCCATGCGGGCGCGCAGATGACCGATGATTTCAAGCCCAAGGTTCTGCGCGCGTTCGCTTTCGCCGTGATGCTCGCCGATGAGCGCCTTGAGGCATTCCGCCAGCCCGATAAAGCCGACCGAGAAGGTGCCGTGCTTGAGCACTTCGCCGATCTCGTCGTCCGGGCCCAGCTTCTCGCTGTCGATCCATACGCCCTCGCCCATCAGGAAGGGGAAGTTGCGCGGGGTCTTGTGGGCGATCATTTCAAACCGTTCGTTGAGCTGATCGATGCAAAGGTCGATCTTCCGGTCGAAATCCTCAAAAAATGCGTTGACGTCGCCCTTGGCCTTGATCGCGATGCGCGGCAGGTTGATGGAGGTAAAGCTCAAATTACCGCGCCCGTTGCAGATTTCACGCGATTTGTCATAGTTGTTGCCGATAACGCGCGTCCGGCAGCCCATGTAAGCGATCTCCGTTTCCGGCCGGGCAGGGTCGTAATAGCGCAGATTAAACGGCGCGTCCTGGAACGAGAAGTTCGGGAAAAGCCGCTTGGCGCTGACGCGGCAGGCCAGCTTGAACAGGTCGTAGTTGGGTTCGCCTTCGTTGTAGTTGACGCCTTCCTTGACGCGGAAAATATGGATCGGGAAAATCGGCGTTTCCCCTTCGCCCAGGCCGGCTTCCTGGGCCAAAAGCACATTGCGGATGACCATCCGCCCCTCAGGGCTGGTATCCATCCCGTAGTTGATGGACGAGAAGGGAATCTGCGCGCCGGCTCTGGAATGCATGGTGTTCAGATTGTGTACCAGCGCTTCCATGGCCTGGAAGGTCGCCCGCTCCGTTTCTTCCTGTGCGTGCGCGACGGAAAATGCCTGTGCCCGCGTGATTACATCCTCAGGGACGCCCAGCGCAGCCCATTTTTCCGCTTCTTTTTCCCGGTATTCCTGCGCGCCTTCCAGCGTCGGGGCGAGGCCCTGCGCCTTTAATTCGGCGATGATGGTTCGCTGCTGCTGGTTCCAATCCTGTTCCTGACCGCAAAGCAGCTCCAGCGCGCGGGCCATATTGTCGCGATACCGTTTGATGTAGGTTTTTTTGACGCCCGGAGCCAGGCTGTAGTCAAAATTGACGATGGACTGGCCGCCGTGCTGGTCGTTCTGGTTGGACTGAACAGCGATGCAGGCCAGCGCCGAATACGACGCAATATCCTGCGGCTCGCGCAGCGCGCCGTGACCGGTGCCAAAGCCGCCCTTGAACAGCTTGAGCAGGTCGATCTGACAGCAGGTGGTCGTCAGCGTCAAAAAGTCCATATCATGAATATGGATGTCGCCCTCGCGGTGCGCGGTGGCGTGCTCGGGCTTGAGCACGAACATGTCGTAAAACTGCTTGGCGCCTTCGCTGCCGAATTTGAGCATCGTCCCCATCGCCGAGTCGCCGTTGATGTTGGCGTTTTCGCGTTTGATGTCGCTGTCCTTGGCGGATTTGTAGGCGATGTCCTCATAGGTTTTCATCAGCCGGTTCTGCATGTCGCGCGTGCGCGTGCGCTCGGCGCGGTAAAGGATGTACGCCTTGGAGGTGCGCACATAGCCGTTTTCGATCAGCACATTTTCCACGCAGTCCTGGATCTGTTCGACGGTGGGGATATCCTGGACGGTTTGTTCCGCCATCTGGCAGACCTGCTCGGCTAAATGCATGCAGGCGTCATAATCCTTTTTATGCTTGGTTGCGTCAAAAGCTTTTTGTATGGCAACGGCGATTTTGGACGCGTCAAAGTCCACAATACGGCCGTCTCTTTTCTTGATTTGATTGATCATTGAAAACGACATCCTCTCCGGGGCAAACCCTGTTTCATAAGTAACCACAGTATACAATACTAGATCTTGTATGTCAAGGGAGCATTTTGAGAAAAAAACACAATATTTTGATTGCACCTGTTTGCAATTGAGGGCGAAAAAACGCCGTCTATTGCCAAAAACCGCCAGCGGCGGCGGGAATGGACGCAGGGGGAATTTCTTGCCCGACACTATATCTTGTGGTATAATTTTTTCAGGACCCAATTTTATACGGCCGCGCCGCGGCGTGCGGGCGGCGAAATGATGGAGGCACAGCAATGGATAAAAGACGCAGCGCGGATGCGCTGATCCAATTTTTAAACAGCGCGCCCACGCCGTTTCATTCGGTTGCGGCGCTTGCGCGGATGCTGGAGGATGCCGGTGCGCGCCGGCTGGAGGAACGCGACCCCTGGCAGCTGGAGCGCGGCGGGCTTTATTATTTCATCAAGGACGCCACGATGCTCTGCGCGTTTTATGTCGGTACGGCGGATCTGGCAAAGACCGGCTTTCATATGGCGGGGGCGCACCATGACTCCCCCGGTTTGCGTATCAAACCCAACGGGTCGCGGCTGGATCTGACGTTTGAGCGGCTGATTGTGGAGCCTTACGGCGGCCTGATCGCCCGGGGATGGTTTGACCGTCCGCTGGGGCTGGCGGGACGCCTTTGCGTGCGTGATGGACAATCCGTGCGCCCGGTGCTGTTTCGGATTGACCGTCCGCTGCTGGTGATCCCAAGCCCTGCGATCCATATTCAGCGCGACATCAACGAAAACGCCAAGGTCAGCTATGCAACGGATATGCTGCCGGTTTTTGGCGAAAGCTTTGGCACACCCAAACAGTTTCACGCTTTTCTGGCCCGGGAGGCCGGCGTGGCGCAGCAGGACATCCTTTCCTATGAGCTGTCGCCCTTTGATGTGCAGGGCGCGTGCTATGTTGGGGTCAACCGCGAATTTATCAGCGCGCCGCGTATTGACGATGCGGCGATGGTGCATGCAGCTTTTGACGCGCTGATCCGGGCGCAGGGGCCGTATACCCGGCTGGCGGTTGCCTATGACCATGAGGAGGTCGGCTCCGGCTCCACGCGCGGCGCGCGCGCCAACGCGGTTTGGATGACCATGGAGCGCATCTGTGCAAAGCTTGGCCTGGACAGCGAGGATACCTGGCGCGCCATGGCTTCCAGCGTGATGTTTTCTGCGGATATGGCGCATGCAACCCATCCGGCGCATGTGGGCAAGGCGGATGCGGACCATCGTTTGGCGCTTAACCGTGGCCCGGTGCTTAAAAGCGCCCAATATCAGTCCTATGCCACCAGTTCGCGCGGGTCGGCGCTGTTTTGCCTTTTGTGTCAGAAGCGCGGCATTCCCTACCAGATTTTTACCAACCACAGCGATGCGCGCGGCGGCGGCACCATCGGCGCAATGTTTGCCAGCGCGCATGGCATTACCACCGTGGATGTGGGCAACCCGATGCTGAGCATGCACGCGGTGCGCGAATTGTGCGGCGCCTATGATCAGGCGGATATGATCGCGCTGTTCCAGGCCGTCTTTGAGGAGGATACGGCGTCCATGCTGTGCCCGTAAGCGGCAGGCCGTTTTTCTGATATTCCATACCATATCCGGCGCGCAGGCAGCGGCGCCGGACTTTTTTTATATAGAAAAAGATCGGTGCAATAAACGGGCGGGCTGGATCGTATAAGGAGAGAAAGGGGGAGAGCAGCTTGTCCGTTTCAAAACGTACGCAGCAGGAAATCACGCTTTTATATCAGCGAAACGTCGACGCCGTGTGGCGGGTCTGCTTTTCGTATATGAAAAACCAGGCGGATACGCAGGATATGGTGCAGGCGACTTTTCTGAAACTGCTTGCGCACGAGCCTGTGTTTGAATCGCTGCGGCATGAACGCGCCTGGCTGATTGTTACCGCCTCCAACCTTTGCAGGGACGCGCTGAAGCATTGGTGGCGCAGGCGCGAGGATATCGATCAGTACCCGCTTTTGAGCGTGCAGACGCCGCAGCCGGATGAAGAAATGCTGCGCGCGGTGCTGTCGCTGACGCCCCGCTATAAGGACGCGGTTTATCTATATTATTATGAAGGATATTCAACAAAAGAAATTGCGCAGATGTGCCGGTGCGCGCAGTCGACGGTGTGCAGCCGCCTCAAACGTGCGCGCGGGCTGTTAAAAGAACGGATTCGGAGGTGAAACCCATGGAAAAAGAACGGATCCGACGGGCGTATGATGCGCTTGCGCCGGACGAGAAGACCCGGCGTCAGATGCTTGCGGCCGTTGTGGACGCCGCTTCGGGGCGGCGGGAAATTCAAAAAAGGCCGCGCCTGCGGCGGCTTGTTTGCGTCGCGGCAATTCTGGCGCTGTGCCTGCTTTTTGCGGCTGCGGCCTATGCCGTGTGCGTGATGGATTTGTCCGCGCTGGTGCTTTTGGATCAGCCGGCGGCCGCGCCGTTATCGCCTGCGCCGCTTGAAACGGCGGCGGGACAGCCGGCTTTGGAGGCAACCGCATCGGTTCCGGCGGCGGATGAAATTTCGCTGCAGGGTTTTTCCGGCAGCCCGGAGTATCAGGCGTGCCAGCAGTGGCAGACGTTTCGGGCGCGGTATGATCCCGACGGCGCAATTTTGGCGCGGATCGGCAATGGCGAAACGGGGCTGCCGCCTCAATATGCGGCGTATGACTGTTACACCCGGGAAATGGCCGACGAGCTGGACGCGCTGTGCAGCCGCTATGATTTGGCGCTGCTGGGGGAGAGCACGGTGGAAACCGACCTGAACCGGCTGTTGGCATGCTGCGGCATCGAGGCGCTGTTTGCCAAAAATGACGCTGCGGCGCAGACGGCCTACAGCGGTTATTGGTATCCGGACGGCACCTTCCGGTTTGAAGGGGAGGCGGCTTTGACGGATCCGGCGGTTGACTGGCCTTATCCGGTTTCCTATCAGTTCAGCCGGGTGATGAAGGGAACGCTGGATACGGCGACGCTGGGTATCGGCGCGGTCGATGCCTACGTTTCATGGTCCTTTCAGACGCCGCAGGGCGTTTGGACGCTGCTGGCGTTGAGCGACAGCAAGGCGCTGGTTGTGGTGGAGCGGCCTGAATCGTTCATTGTCGTCCATATTTTGAATCCCCGCGTGGGCGATATTGTTTTAGGCGAACGGACCATCGGTGCGCAGGCGCTGGAGACGTTTGCGCAGTCGTTTGATTTTTCTGCAATTCCATAGCGCCTGCACCGGCAAAAAGCGCCTCTTCCCGTTGCCTTTGGCAGGAGAAAGAGACGCTTTTTGTTTTGTGCCAATGCGGCGTTAAGGCGCGCAAGGCTTGCGCAGCGTTACTTTTGCCGGGTCTGCGCGACGGCGCGGGCGTTGTCCAGCTCGCTTTGCGACGGCATGCGTTCCCGATAGCGGGTTTCATAATAGGTGTTTTCAAACAAAGCGCGCTCGCCGTCCAGAAAGAGACGTTTGTTTTCAAGCAGCTCCCGCGGCGTCAGCGGATCCGGATCGATCCCTACGGCGCGTGCGCGCTGGCGGGTTTTCTGATAGGCGTAGCGTACCTTTTCAACCGCGGAGAGCTTTTCCCAGCTTGGCGGCCGGGTGAAAAGCTTTTTGAGCCGTTCGCCGGCGGAATTGACGATTTCATCGCGCATTTGGCGCGCGGTTTTCAGCGATTGGGATTCGTCGGTAAAGGCGTCCTGATAGGCGCCGACGAAGCGGCGCAGCGATGCGGCAAGAAAACGGCTGAGCTTGCGGACGCCAAAATAAAGACCGAAACCCGCGCCGATCACAACGGCCGCCATGGCCACATACTGCATGATGACCGACAGAATTTCCCAGAAAGCGGAAGGCTCGGCCGCGCCAAGCGCGCCAAGATCCGGCGTGCCGGCCCCGCCGCTGCCGCCGCCCTGGCTTTCTTCCCTGCCGCCGCCAAAAAGCGCGATCAGCTTCAAAATCAGGAGGATGCCCTGACGGACCAGCTCGGCGACCAGGTTTGAAATTGCGCTGAAATTGATCAAAAGCAGCAATATGGCGACCAGCACGATCATCATCAGGAAATTCTGATGCACGATCCGCAGGGCAAGCCCGCTTTGCATGCTGGCGCTGCTTTTAATCGTGCGCCGGTTGGACAAAAACAACGCGGCGACCAGATAGGGTACGGCGACATATCCCAGCAGCACCTGATCGTGATAATAGGAAAGCGCCATACCAAAGGCGACCAGCAGGTTGAGCACCAGCGTCGGAACCATATACTGCGGCGCGGAAATCTGCTCCCAGGTACGCGCGGCAAGCCAAAGGGCGTAAAGCTGTCCCATTGCCAGCGATGCGCACAAAATGCCATGCCCCAGCCCGGGGCGGGCCGCTGCGGCAAGAACGCCGGCGACGGACAGCGCCGTCAGCGCCAGGCCGGGCAGCAGGCGCCTGGCGCCAAAGCGGATGCCCAGGAAAAGCTGCGCGGCGCACAGCGCGCAAAGCAGCGCAAACCAGCCCCACAGCCCGACGGCAAAAGCCTCGTTGGCAAATACCAGCAGCGGAAAAAACGCGGCGGCCAGATAGGGCCCAAAGAAAATATGCCAATAACTGCGCTTGTTCATGCTTCTGCCTCCTGCCGGAGCATATAATAACCGATGCTGTTGCCGCGCACGCGGATATCGCTTAGCGCCGCATCGCAAAGCGGCGATCGGTAGCAGGTGAGAACCAGCAGATCGTATTCTTTAAACGGCGGCAAATCCTCCAAAAATTGATGAAAGCTGCGCTGGCGGAAAATCTCAAACCGTGCGCAGGCGTCCAAAATCAATTCCCGCTGCTCAAAGCTGCAGGCAGGATGGATCAGAACCGTTTCCTCCGTTCCCGCAAGCCGTCCGTTGGAGGCAAAACCGACCTCCAGCCCGCTGGCGATCAGATATTCCGCCAGCGAGGCGACGATGCGCAGGCCCTGCTCGATATCCGGCAGATCCTGCGCGCCGATTCCGCCCCAGGTATCCTCCCGCGGCTGCACGTTGAGCACCAGCAGCAGGCGGGGCGAGGCGGTATAGTCGTATTGCTTGACTTTCAGCGCGCCGGTGGCGGCCGTCGCGCCCCAATGGACGCTGCGCAGCGGGTCGCCGGGCGCATAGTCACGGATGCCGCCGTAGAGAAACATGTCGGGCATGATATAGCGGCGCACGACCAGGTCGCCTTGCCATTTGAGCGAAGGAAGCAAAAGTTCCTGTACGTCAACCGGCTTGGGGTAAACCGTCAGAAAACAATTCAGATCGACGTTTCGCGCCGCGCTGCTCAGCCCCAGCAGATCGCCCGTGGTCATGGCGGCGCTCGATACGTTGAAATAACCGCGCGAGACCGCCTGGACACGATGGCGGCGGGTGATTTGCTGGTAGGCCGACAGGGTAAAGGCGGAGCGATGATACATTCCGCCCTGGACGTCGATTTCATCGGTTGATCCCAAAAGATGCAGCTGGCGGGGAATACGCGATTCCACGCGCACCCAGGGGACGGGCAGCAGCTTGCGGTTGGCGATGATCTCCACCATCTCCATCTGCTCCCCTTCATAAAGCTTGCTGCGGCTGAAAAAACGCGTGTAATCAATCCGGCGCAGCGCAAAACGGCGCAGGATCAGCGATTGGAGCAGAATCAGCGCCGCCGTGCAAAGCGCAATCCAAAATACGTTATCCATCGCTATGCGTCTTGCTCGGTCGGCACAGGCGTCTGGCGCAGCACGTCGCGCACGACGGCCTCGGACTTTTCGCTTTGACCGTATGCGCCGCGTACGATGATACGGTGCGCCAGCACCGGTACCGCCAGCGCCTTGACGTCATCCGGCGTCACATAGTCGCGCCCCGAGATGGCGGCGTATGCCTGACAGGCGCGCAGAAGCGCCAGCATGCCGCGCGGACTGACGCCCAGCGTGACGCCCTCGGGCTTGCGCGTGCGCTCGCACAGCTCGGCGATATAGTCGATTACCGCCTGAGAAACATGGATTTTTTTGATTTCCTGCTGCGCCTGGAGAATCTGCGCCGCGTCGGCGATCGGCTCGAGCTCCGCCATGGGATCGTCGTTTAAAAAGCGCCTGAGAATATCGCGGGCGCCCTGGCTGTCGGTATAGCCCAGGCGCAGCCGCATCATGAAACGGTCCAGCTGCGCCTCCGGCAGGGGGAAGGTGCCCTGGATTTCAACGGGGTTTTGAGTGGCCAAAACCAGAAACGGACTTGGCAGGGGATAGGTCGTGCCGTCAACGGTCACCTGACGCTCCTCCATGCATTCCAAAAGCGAGGACTGCGTGCGCGGTGTGGCGCGGTTGATTTCATCGGCCAGCACGACGCTGGCAAAGACTGCGCCGGGCTTGAATTCAAAGGAAAGCGTGCGCTGGTCAAATATGCTCAATCCGGTTACGTCGCTGGGCAGAAGATCCGGCGTGAACTGAATCCGTTTAAACGGGCAGTTCAGCGACCGGGCCAGCGATTTGGCCAGTACGGTTTTGCCGGTGCCGGGCACATCCTCCAACAGCACATGGCCGCCGGCCAGCACGCAGCACAGGATCAGGTCGATGTACGCATCCTTGCCGACGATGACGCGCGCGACATTGCGTTTGACTTTCTGAGAAAATTCTGCAATCATGTCAGGTTGTCTCCATCCTTTGCGGTTTGTTCGTTTGCACGCTAAGAGTATAACACGATTTGTATGGCTTGAAAAGATAAATATGTAGAAATAGCGGAGCGGAAACAAAAGTGAAACCGAAACATGTTCATAAATCTTGACAAAATGTCCGTAATTTTTTATAATTGTGAAATAAGCGTTTACAGGAAGGGTTTTGTGCTGATGGAAACCGTTGTTGCAAAATTTGGCGGCAGTTCGCTCAGCGACGCCGGTCAATTTGAAAAAGTAAAGCAGATTGTGCTGGCGGATCCGCGCCGGCGTTTTGTTGTTCCCAGCGCGCCGGGCAAGCGTTTCGGCAGCGACACCAAGGTGACGGATATGCTCATTGCGGCGCACGAAGCGGTCAGCGCGGGTAAGGACGTGACGGCGTATTTCGAGCCGATCCGCGCGCGTTATCTGGGCATTGCGCAGCAGCTGGGGCTGAAAACCGATATCGGCCGTGAGCTGGACGTGATCCAGTACGCCATTGCGCACGGACAAAACGTCGACTATACCGCAAGCCGCGGCGAATACCTCAACGGCCTTCTGCTTGCGGAGTATCTGGGCTTTTCGTTTATTGACGCGGCGGAGGTCATTTTCTTTGACGCCCGCGGCAATTATGACGCTGCCCGCACGCAGGAGGAGCTTTCAAAGCGCCTGGCAAAGGCGCAGCGCGCAGTGGTCCCCGGCTTTTACGGTTCCTGCATCGATGGGAGCATCAAAACGTTTTCCCGCGGCGGCTCGGATATCACCGGGGCGATTGTCGCGCGCGCGGCTTCGGCGGCGATGTATGAAAACTGGACGGACGTTTCCGGCTTTTTGATGGCGGATCCGCGCATTGTCGACAATCCAAAGCCCATTGAGAGCATTACCTACCGCGAATTGCGCGAGCTGTCCTATATGGGCGCTACGGTTTTGCACGAGGAAGCGATTTTCCCGGTCAAGCAGGCGGGCATTCCGGTCAATATCCGCAATACCAACCGGCCGGACGATCTGGGTACCCGCATTGTGGCCGACGCGCCGCTTTGCCCGGACGATACGATTACCGGCGTGGCCGGGCACAAGGGCTACACCGCCATCAGCATCGAAAAGGCGATGATGAACAGCGAAATGGGCTTTGGCCGGCGCGTGCTGAAGGTTTTGGAGGATTACGCGGTTTCCTTTGAGCATTTGCCCACAGGGATCGATACGATGACCGTTGTGGTCAACGATAAGCTCATTGCCGGAAAATTGGACGATGTGATCACCAGCATTTACCGTGTCTGCTCCCCGGACAGCGTTGAGGTGACGACAGGTCTGAGCCTGATTGCTACGGTTGGCCGCGGCATGGTGCGCCAGCCCGGTACGGCGGCGCATTTGTTCAGCGCGCTGCGCGACGCGGGCATCAACGTGCGCATGATCGACCAGGGCTCCAGTGAGATGAATATCATCGTCGGCGTGGAAACGCACGACTTTGAAAAAGCGATACGGGCAATTTATCATGCCTTTGTCAAGTAAGGGAGTGTACGTTTCATGGAAGCAATTCTCACCGGCGTGGAAATTGTGCTGACGATCTTTTTCATCATCGCAATCGGCGCGTTCTGCACCTGGCGCAAATGGTTTGACGAAAACACGCAAAAGGTGCTGTCCTTCCTGGTGACGAAAGTCGGCCTGCCCTGCATGGTCGTCTCCAACATCATCGAGAAATACACCCGGGACGATATCCTGGGCAGCCTGCTGGTCATCCTGGTGCCGATTGTGACGATCTTTGTCAACTATTGGCTGGGACAGGGCGTTGCGCGGCTGATCCGCCTGCCCAAAAACCGGCGCGGCGTTTTCACTGCGATGTTTGCTTTTTCAAATACCATCTTTATCGGCCTGCCGGTTAACGTGGCGCTGTTTGGCGAGGCGACCGTGCCGTATACGATGCTGTATTATGTTTCCCAGACGTTCATTTTCTGGACGCTGGGCATCTCCGGTATCCGCAAGGACGGCGAACCGGACGATAAGACCAAAATTTTTACCTGGGCGGGCATTAAAAAGCTGTTCACCATGCCGCTGATTGCATTTTTTGTCGGCATGCTCTTTGTGCTTCTGGAAATCCCGATGCCCAAGTTCCTGGGCGACGGCTTTAGCTATATCGGCAAAATCGTTACGCCGCTGTCGCTGCTGTTTACCGGCATTGTGCTTTATAATATGGGCTTTAAGTCCCTGCGCTTTGACTGGTCGATCCTGGTCATGTCCGTCGGCCGCTTCCTGATTTCGCCGCTGCTGGTCTTTGCCATGATGCAGCTGATGCCCATTTCGGCGGATTTGATGAGCGTGACGCTTAAAACCTTCCTGGTGCAGGCGAGCATGCCCATCATGACCCAGACGGTTATTTTTGCAAAATCCTATGGCGCTGACGCCGAATACGCAACCCAGGGGTTGATGTTTACCACGATTCTGAGCGTTGTGTTTATCCCGCTGTACGCCTGGATCGGCGGCATTGTGTAAAATTGCTTAACATAAAAAATCCTGCGCCTTTCTCCGGCGTTTCATAGGGACAATTTGTGAACCCACCTAAATAACTTAATATTTGTTCCTGTGGAGGGAGGCTGTGTTCCGGCACAGCCTCCTTTTTCCTGTTTATGCGACTTCGTCAGACTTTTCGTCTGTCACAGCTTCAGCCACGCTCTGAGGTAACTCGTCCACCAGACCGATGTCGCGGTAATAAATGCGTACCTCCTGCGGTGCTGTGCGGGAATATTTTTCCGCACGCTCTCCGACTTCCACCCGCTTGATGAAGATGCGCAGGATCTCAGAGGTCAGCTCCGGGATCTCGCTGTACTTCTTTGCGTTCTCAATGAACCGGGCGATGTTGGAGCTGGAGTCCTTCAGTTCCTGAAGCCGAGATTCCATGACAGGAAGCTGTTCCTGAATTTCCCTCTGCTCCGTGGTGTACTCCTGAGAGAGAATGCGGTACTGCTCGTCCGGGATACGGCCAAGGACGCTGTCCTCGTAGAGCCGCTTGAACAGCTTTGTCAGTTCGGCCTGCCGCCTCTGCATGGTGTCGATTTTCTTCTGGAGCATCGTGATCTCCTGCTGGGCTTCCTTGCCCTGCTTCTTGCGGATGTGCTCCGCAAAGCGCAGCTCATTCTGACGGGCGAAGTGTGTGACGCGGCGAATGTCATCCAGAAGAATGGCGTTGAGTTCCTGTTCCCGGATGTAGTGGCCAGAGCAGACATCCTTGCCTTTCTTCTTGTAGGTGGAACACATAAAATTGTTCTTTACCGCATCCATGGTGTGCGCCCTATGCAGTACCATCGTACCGCCGCAGTCCATGCAGTAGACCAGTCCAGAGAAGATATTCTGTTCTGCCATATTCGCTCTGCGCCGCTTATGCTTACGGATGTCCTGTACGATCTCCCAGGTCTGTTGTGTGACCAGCGCTTCGTGAGTGTTCTCGAATCGGAGCTGCTCAGATTCCGGACGGTCGATGCGCTTCTTGTTCTTGAAGGACACCGTGGTGGACTTCAGATTGATGGTGTGCCCCAGATAGGTTTCATCCTCCAGAATACCAGCCACCGTGTTGGTCGACCAGTTGTACGGCTGTGTGATATCCACTCCGGTCAGCTCCACCCCGTACTTCTGATAGTAGAAATAGCCGGGTGTGGGGATTTTATCTTTCTTGAGCTGTTTTGCAATCTGGGAAGGCCCCTTTCCGGAAACACAGAGGTCAAAGATATACCGCACCACTGGAGCGGTCTCGGGGTCTGGCACCATGTGCCGCTTGGGATCTGCCGGGTCTTTCATATATCCGTAGCGGGGACGGGAGGAAACTCTGGCGCCTGTCTCTGCCTTGAGCCGGACCACAGAGCGGCCCTTCTTGCTGCAGTCCTTGGCATAGAACTCGTTCATGATATTCCGGAAGGGGGTGAAGTCGTTGGTGGACTCGTACAGGCTGTCCACACCATCGTTGACGGCGATAAACCGCACACCGTAGCTGGGGAAGATGAGTTCGGTGTACTGCCCCACCTGCAGGTACTCTCGGCCCAGGCGGGACATGTCCTTGACGATGAGCGTTTCCACCTGACCGCTCTCTATCAGTTCCATGACCTGCTGCCAGCCGGGGCGGTTGAAGTTGGTCCCGGAATAACCGTCGTCATACAGGAAGAGCGTGTTCGTGAAGCCTTTCTCAGTAGCGTACCTCTCCAACAGAAGCTTTTGATTCTGGATGCTGTTGGAATCATCCGCCTTGTTTGCTTTCTGGCTATCCTCCTGACTCAGTCGGCCATAGAGGATGGTGTATTTTTCGTTGCTTGCCATGTTACTCCTTTCCGGGCAAGCCGATACGGTAACAACAAACATACCGTATCTCCCGCCCAAAGTCTATCTTTAAATCGAACCTTTTTCCAAATCGCTGTCGATGATCTGGAGCATCTGCTCCGTGGGCGTTTTCGCTTTCTCCGCATTAGGGAAGATAGAACGGATGATAAACTTTCGCTCCCCCACGATCATCTCGCGGCGAAGTTCCATTCCGCTTTCTGCTTCGTGGTACGAGGTGTCACGGTAGATGGGCGTGATCTTATCTTCCTCCTGGAAGCCGATCACTCGCTCCGGGATATAGCCGCCGATGATACCAGTCTCTCTATAAATTTCGTATTCGCTTTTCATTGAACTCCTTTCTCCCAAAAGCAATTCAGGCAATAAAAATAGCAGACCGTCACATGGTCTGCTGCCAGATTTGCTGTTCATCTTCGTGGTCGTCCCGGGCGTGACCCAGGGCGATTTTCTTTTCCTTTTCTTTGCGCAAAGTTTTGCTGTCTGCGTGATGACGCATGGTGGTACTGTCCATCACAGGCCCAGCAGACTGAGACTGTTCCAGTTTCCGGCCCAGACCCACCACATCAGAAACAACACTGCCAGCGACATCAGAATGGTTATCGCTGTCGGCCAGTCCCATTCCGGAAGATGCAGTCTGGGCAGTCTGATGCTGGGCAGAGAAAAACGCTTCTCTTTCGGCTTCCCAGCCTGTTCTGCCATCTGCTCCAGACGCTTCACCACTTTCAGCAGCTCGTCCATCTGCGCCCGTGTCGGGAGCTGCGCCAGCGACTCGCTGATTTTCTTCAGCTCCGTGATCTGCACCGATGTCAGATAGTTCAGAGAATCCAGATACTCCATCATCTCTTCCCATTCCTCTTTCGTGGGATGTACCTCGGGAGGCGGCGTCGGCTCCCGCACTGTCGGCGGTGGCGTCGGCTGCGCTGTCTGAACGGGCCGGTTCAGCGCCATGAGCTCGCCCATGGATAATTTCTTCTCTGATCCTGAATTCATATTCCATATTCTCCTTCAGATATTTGTCACCGAACAGCAGGCGGTCACGACACTGCCAGCCGCTGGGTGTGGTGTAGGTGATGTTCTTCCGGGACTTCTCCCAGCGAACTTTGAAGCCCTCGCTCTCCATCAGGGCGATGAACTCATTCCGGCTGGAGGCGTGGCGCATACAGTCGTTGATGATATTCATGAGCTGCAGCTTCTTGCTCTGACCACGGGCCGCCGTGTGATACTCGCCAATGGTCATGGTTTTCGTTTTCTGCGTTCTCTCTTTTGGCTTGAACACAGGAAGAGAAAAATCCATGCACACCTGATCGTTGCGCTGCCGCAGTTCCTGAAGTTGCTCCTTGGCAATGTGCAGCTTTCGGCCTGTATCAAAATTGACAGAGTTGATGAGAAAATGCGAGTGTATATGCTCACGGTCAATATGGGTGCAGACCAGAACTTCATAGCCCTCGTAATACTCCGCCAGCTTCAGTGCGGCGGCGTGAGCGGTGACCGGGTCGACTGCTTCGCCTTTTGGGAAGCTCTGCACCATGTGGTAGAACATCACGCCGTCGGTTTTGTGGTAGAGCCGCTTGGTCATCATGAACTCGGAGTAGACACTTTCCGGCTGGCAGTTGATCCCTGTGATGAGCCGCTGACCCTCGAACAGTGTTTTCTTGTCCTGCATGGTGTAGCGCATCACGGCGCCCATGCACCCGCTGCTCTGGCCTCGTTTGTAATTGGTGAATGACACGATAGCCATTGCGTTCACCACCGCTTTCGTTCCAGGATCATTCGAACCGCGTCACGCAGTTCAGAGAACACCTGACGCACGCTGTCCAGATCAACAACGGTGATCCGCCCCATGTGCGCCAGGGTGACAAGCTGATTCAGATTTTTGCCGATGGACTTCAGCTCCTTCAGCACTTCCTTCAGTCCGTCAATGATGACGACCTGCTTACCCAAACAGCACGCTGTCACATAGTCGCTCATGGACATTCCGGAGCGCTTCGCCAATTCCTTGATGGCCTCTCGGTCAGCGGAGGCCATCCGGGTGCTGAATTTAATATCTTTTTTCATTTAGATCCTCCAAGTCGTAAATAAAGTGGGTCCGGGCAACTACCCGGAAATTATGCGGAAGGCGGGCGGCGGCTGTGCCGACGACCAGACAAACGCGATGCTGGCCACCTCTAAAGAGGTGATTTTCCCTCTGCCGTGACCCTCCGCAAAACGGGCCACAAACGGGCTTTTGTACCGTTGCGGGTGTTTACTCCACCTCGCCGGAAAAAGCGCACAAACCGGCCCACAGGCAGGAACAGGCGGTAGAACGCTCGGAAGCCCCATGTCCTGTTCCGCAGGCGTGATTTCAGATACAGAGCCGCAATCGCAGGTGTACCAACGGTTTTCAGCGCCGCGTTCAGTTGCATAGCAGACACAGTACAGAGACAGAGCAGCTACAGCCTGCAACATGAAAAGTCCCACCGCACAAGGGTTTCTCATAAGTTCCGGTGCTTCCGTCACGCTTGCCACACATGTTTTTCACATAGGGGCGTCTGCGATCCTCTGTGCCAACGCTTTGCTCAGGCAGAGCACCCGCTTGCTCCTGCCGCCGATGCGAACGGACTTTGTGTTCTGTCCGGAAGCTGTTTCAATGAGCCGCTCCTCCGCCAGTGCTTTCAGAAGACTTTTAGCGGTGATGGTGAATGCTTCACCCTGCTCGTCACACAGTTTCCGAACCGCCTTGTGGGCGATGTCAGCGTGGAGATAGAAAAAGGTTTCATCTTCATAGCCGATGCAGTTCTGGGGCGTGTAATCATGCGGCTGATTTTTGTTCAGTACACAAGCCTGACCGCTCTCCAGCAGTGCGTACAGCTTTCGGATGAACTTGTGAGTGGGCTTGTCCTGGGTGATGTTCTCGGCCTGACGGGCGGCCAGACGGTACAGGAGCAGCCGGAACTTGTTTTCAATCTCAACCTTTTCCTCATCTGTGACCATCTGCTTCGCTTTCAGGAAGGCCAGCAGCAGTTCCATCCCCAGCATCAGCCAGGACACGGTTTCTGGCAGACGGCCATGACAGAGGATGCCGGACTTCTGGAAGGCGGTACGCTCTCCTTCGAAGCGGGAACGCAGAGAGGAGATGAACCGTGCTTCCGTTTCAGCGTCCCGCAGACAGCACGCCCGAAGCCATTCCAGAAATCCGTACATACACCGCTGTAGACTTCTGTTCACCGCTTCCCGCTGAAAGAAGGACAGGGCTTCCAGATCAACATCGTTCTCACGCAGCTCCAGTGCGAAGTATCTGGCGGTGCCGCTCTCACCGATGTCCGGCGGGAACTCCGCCGTGACGATAGCGTTGCCTTGGGGCGGTCGGGCTTCCAGCGGAGAGGCGTCCGCCCGCAGGCGCCCTTTGCCGGTCCGGTCACCATAGGCGCGCATGACGCTCTGGGCCGTGGCCGTCAACCGCGCTTCCTCCTGCCGTCCGGCCGGGTGGAAGTCATCGATGCAGGTGAGCACATCCTTCAGAGAGAACGCGTGGTGAAGGATGCTGTTGGCGGTATCCCGGAATGACAAAGGCAGCTCCGCTCCCGTGAACCTTCCGAAGAAGGACAGGAACAGAGCTGCCAGTGTGCTCTTCCGGCTTCCGGTCTTGCCGATCAGCATGAGGAAGAATTTGGGTTCACAATCCCGCCCGCTTCAGAAAAGAATTCAGAGGAGATAGAAATGTGAACGCCATCAGAGGGTAGAGGAGCTCCGGCGGGACGAGTTCGGAGCGCAGCAGCGATGCGGCGATCACCGCGTCGCTGGCTTCGCATCGCCGCTCCATGGTGTAGCCCTGCATCTTGCCGGGCAGAGTGACGGTTCGGGTATCATCGCCCGGCATCAGGAACTGCCACTGCCCGCCAATCTTTTTCCAGCCTGTCACCGTATATGCGGTCTGCCGCTCCGCCTGGGGAGCGGTGGTCTGGATGGCATAGCGGATGCTGTCCCGGATGGCCACACCCGGTTCCAGAATGCAGTCGATGCCCCAGTGTTTGTACAGCCAGTTGAAGCTGCCCAGCTCATCCGTGGAGATCTCGATCTCCGGAAGCGTACGTCCGCTTTCGTGGATGCCGCTGAGCCGGATGCGGCTGGTGGTCTCCACACCGTCATCCACGGTGATCTCACTCACCAGCCACGGCGTGAAGTTGCACAGCTTTTTGTCATAGGGACCCTGCTTGCTGTTTTTGATCTCGTACAGGCAGTTGCCTATGACCTTGTAGTTCGGTGCGTATAAGGGTTTGTTTCGTTGGGTCATTCTGTTCCTCCTTAAAAAAGTTGCCCCCATAAAAGTGGGAGCAGTATCCATAATGCAGAGTGGCAGAGCCGCGGGACGGCGCGTGGCTTTCACCCCTCTGCTTGTATTGTGGAGGAAAACATGATATTCTGATAAAAAGCATGGACGAATTAAAAGTCAGGTAGGACAAATTATGGACAGGAGGGCGCTCATGGAAGGCAACATCACATTTTATACATACGGCAGCACCCTCGAATTGAACGGCAGACAGTTTGACGCGGGAACGCTGACGAAGGATCTGCTGAACCTCTCACCCGATGACTACCACCCCATGCATGAGCGGATGAAGCGCGTCACGGAGTTGGAGCGATCCTATGCCAGAGGAAAACAGCGATCTGTCTGGTGGGAACTGAACGAGGAGATGGTTACCCTCTGCCAAGACCTGCGCTCTTATCAGGTGTTCCAACTTCTTCTGGATGAACACGAGGACAGGTATTTCTCTGTGGTGCGTGAGGTAACAGAGCAGCACAGTTTGTTTCCGTCAGATGAGTCTCAGCCATCGTCTGAGACTACGATCCAGAGATTACAGCACTTTTTTGACGGCCTCCTTCAGCGCAAAGAGCAGGAAGAGGAAGGATCGAAGTATCTGGATCTGTTTGATCCGGACTGCGGAGACGAGGACACATACTACCGGATGCTGCAGGCTGTGGGCGCCAACGATGACACATGGAGACTGTATCAGAAAACCATTGAACGTTACCAGGGCTACCTCCATGATATTCGGGCCTTTGTTCCCACCATCCGCAACTTCATCAAGTTCAGCCTGTCCAAGCTGAAGGTCAACAGTCCGGAGACCTATGCGGCCGCGCTCCATGGTTTTTACTATGACCGTCGCATTGCGGAAAAGCTTATTGTGAATCCGATCCGGTATCACGGAGATTGTTATAAGACCCATGACCAACACATGCTGTCTTATGTGCCGCGGGAACTGCCGGACGGCTCCGCCGCCATCTGCCAGGAGCATGTGACGGACAGCCTGCAGGCGCTGATGAAGGCGGATTATATGCTGGCGCTGAACAGCGGATTTCAGATCCGCTGCTGCATCATCTGCGGAAAATACTTCATGCTGAAGAGCGGCGTCCACGCCCTGTACTGTGAAGGAACCTGTCCCCATGCGCCCACCTATACCTGCCGTCAGTTTGGAACCGTGGAAGTACAGAAGGAGCTGGCGAAAGATATTCCAAAGGTGAAAGCCAAGGTGACCGCCTTCTCCCGGATCACAAAGGATATGCAAAGAGGGGCGATCTCACAGGAAGATGCCCGGAAGGCCAAGGACCATGTGCGGGATCTGCTCTATGACGCCCTGCGTGATCCCGATATTTCCGTGCAAAAGTATACGGAGCAGATATCCACCGAACGGGTTTACGAGTACTGCGGTATCACCAGAACGGCAAAACCCAAGGGTCGACCTCCGAAGTCTAAGGCGGGTGAGGCTCCATGACCAACGAGGAGCTGGTGCGCCTATACTACAACGGGGACGAGACTGCCCTTGAAAAGCTGTACCGCAGGAACCTCGGCCTGATCCGAAGCATCGCAAAAGAAACCGCCGGAGAGTTCAACTGTATCCGGATGGACAGGGACCGGCCGGAGAAACTTTCGGCTTATACCAAAACCGTTCTGGACGACCTCTGCGGCGAAGGCGCATTGGAATTTCTGACCCGACTCCAAAGCAGAGAATATGATGAGAGCCGGGCGATGCTCACCACCTACCTGTACCCACACTTAAAAGGGCGGATGACCCGCTGGCTGGAACGGAGCATCGGCAATCTGGCGCTGAGCAAGGATGAGATGGCCTCCGTCCGGGAGGCGCAGAAGCTGTACCACACAGACTGGCTGGATGCTGATGAAGTCGCTGATAAGATGGAGATCTCCAGAGGGCAGGTCAGCCGGTATATCCGGTACAACACCCATTTCCTCGGCGTATATGACCTTGTCCCGGTGGACTACGACGGCGATCCCTTTGAGCGGCTGATGCCGGGGAAGCTTTCTGTGTCGGCGGAGCAGATCGTATACCGGAAGGTCTGCATTGAGCTGCTCCGGGAACTGTTTGACGCCCTTCCGAAGAAGGACAGGGACATTCTCGGCAAGTGCTATGGTGTCTTTGGCTTCCACCAAACGCCGCTGAAGGACATCGGGATGTACCACATGATGAAGGAATCGGCGGTGGAAAAGGCGAAGGATCGTGCGCTAAAGAAACTGGAGAAGGCCTATCCGGGCAGCAGGCTCCAGCTTTGGAAGACTGTTTATCGTCTGATGCGTAGGCCGATACCGCCGCCGGAGGATGACACTGAGCTGCGGGTCAGCTTTCCACAGCACATTCGTGCATTGGCGGGGGTCTACGGCATACTGCACGAAGCCACCGCAGAGGATGAATGACCATAAAACGAAAAACGCAGGGCGGTACGAATTTGTTTTCGTACTGCCCTGCGCTGCTTATCCCATGATTCCGATTTTATTTCCGTTTTCGTACATATCTTCGGCGTATTCACAGTGGTTGGGGCCTTGACTCTCCAGCCATCCAAAGCCTGGGACATAGACTAAATCTGGATTGCTGTCAGTTGCCACCGCTTCTTGCTCTGGTATCGGTTGCGCTGTGCATTCTTGTTCAGCGGTTGGCGCTTCCTTCACAGGAGATGCCGAAACGGATGCAGGCTCCGGTGTGGAGGGTGCTTCCTCGATTGGCACTGGACGCGCTGTCTCAGTTTTTTCTTCCTCTGGTATGATGCTTTCTGTGATTTTGGGCGCTTCCGGAACTTCGGGCTGTGCGGCAACCACGGCTGTCGGTGTGGGTGGCGCGGGTGTTGCTCTGACTGATCCGTTCTGCGGCCACACAGCGGCACACAAGGCCAGACAGGCGGCGAATGCTGCGGTAGCAATGATTCGTTTCTTCATTTTTCATCTTCCTTTCCAGACATGGAAAGAGCGCCCAATCTCTTCGCCGTACAGCGAGAGACTGAGCGCTCTTTTTCATATTGATTCAGTTCCGTGGAGAGCTGCCATGCCAGCTCAAATCCGGAGATAAAGCTGTCGATGGACGTGTCCTCCACGATGCGGTCTTTGGCATCGATAATCTGCAGCACCAGCCGCCGCTCCGGTTTCTCCAACACCTCAATGAGTGACTGGTGGCATTCCTCGATTTCCTGTGCCTGCACTGATAGCTCTGGCGGGGCATAAAAGCAGTCGTACAGATTTTTGAGTAGTTTGTTCATGCGTTGCACCTCCTGGTACCTTGTTGCTCGGTCCTATGTGCCTATCCGAGTTGTAAAGAAGGGCGGCATCGTTTTTGCCTCTTATTGCATGGGGGATGCAGGCGTTTTGTCATACGGTTTTATTCGTGGCGAGATCTGCGATATTATTGAAAAACGTAGGCTCAACACAGAAATATTTGATATCTTCTCAAATCCGTGAGACATATTCAAGTTGCACAGAAAGGAATAGAGAAAATGAACATAAATATACGAACTGCTGTCATAGAGGATTGTGAGCGTATCCGCCCGCTTCAGAAGGAAATTGCCGACTTACACCATAACGGCAGGCCTGACTTATTCAAAACTGAAGCTCGCTACTTTACAAAGGAAGCTTTCGCGCAAAGATTAGATGATCCGAAACATACTATCTACATTGCCCAAACGGATAGTGGCGAGGTAGTGGGATATGCTTTTGCTTGGATTGTTTCATATAGAAATCACTCTACATACATTGACTTTGACTGTTTCTACATTGATGATATTTGTGTCTTGAAATCTTATCAGAGAAACGGAATAGGAAAAAGACTTTTTGAGTGCTGCAAACGAAAAGCTCAGGAAAAGAAATGCAAAATGATGGAGCTTGGCGTTTGGGGATTTAATAAGGATGCGATTGCATTTTATGAGGATTGCGGAATGACAGACCGTATTCGCAGAATGGAATACAGATTGGAGGACTAAAAATGATTACGCATAAAGGAACACAAACTATATATACACAGAGACTTATATTGCGAAAATTTACCGCAGACGATGCCCAGGCAATGTTTGAGAACTGGGCAAGCGATGCAAGAGTTACACGCTATCTAACTTGGCGTCCTCACGAGTCCCCTGAAGCAACAAAGCAGCTCTTGGAACTTTGGTGTGCAGCATACGAAAATCAGAACACATATAATTGGGTTATGGAATACGAGGGGACGCCTATCGGTAATATTAGCGTTGTCAGATTGAGTGAAAAGAGCGAACATGCGGAGCTTGGCTACTGTATGGGTTACGCTTATTGGAATAAAGGCTTTATGCCTGAAGCCGCAAAAGCAGTCATTGACTATCTGTTTGCCGAAATTGGTGTAAACCGTGTTGGTATATCTCACGCTGTTAAAAACCCTGCTTCGGGTAGAGTCGCTCAAAAGTGTGGTCTTACCTTTGAGGGTACGAAGCGTGAATACTTCAAAACATTTGAGGGAGAGTTTCTTGATATATCCGATTATGGTATCCTCAGAAGCGAATGGGAAAAGGAAAAACACAATAGGATGTTATAATGGAGTTTGCAAGCATGAATCAAAGGCGAAGATACCGTTGAAAGCATCTTCGCCCTTAAATTTGGGATGATCCCATGGCTTTCAAATTCAATTTTGTCATGCAAAAACATCCTGTCCGATGCGGAATATCGGATGGGATGTGTTCAATGTATCATGCCCCGCCTATGCGGCGTGGAATTTTTTGTTTTCGCTTGGGCGGTGCTGCGCGCCGGTTAGGCGGGTCTGCCGTTTTGTTTTTTCTGCGGGCGCAATGCGCCGACCGCCTGCCGCAAACCCGCGCTTGGATGGATTGGGTTGGCAGTTTGTTGACAAGGCGCGCGGACAGATGCTATGATAATGCTGTTAAGAAGGAGAGCGAGATATGCCGCCACTGCATTTGTTGATCAAACCGGCGTCCGGGTTGTGCAACCTGCGCTGTAAATACTGTTTTTATTATGATGAAACGCAAAAGCGGGAACAGGCAAGCTACGGCGTGATGTCCCTGGAAACGCTTGAAAACGTGATTGGTAAGGCGCTTGCCTATGCGCAGGGCTCCTGTACGATCGCCTATCAGGGCGGGGAGCCGACGCTGGCTGGGCTGGATTTTTTTGAGGAATCCATCCGGATTCAAAACCGTCTGAATACGCGCGGCCTGCGCATCGAAAACGCGATTCAGACCAACGGCGTGGGGCTGGATGAAAACTGGGCGCGCTTTTTTGCGCAGAACCATTTTCTGGTCGGGCTGTCGGTGGACGGCACACAGCAAACGCATGACTGCTATCGCGTGGATGCGCAGGGAAAGGACACCTATGCGCGCGTTTTGCGCACGGCGCGCCTGTTTGACAAGTATCAGGTGCAGTACAATATCCTTACGGTCGTCCATGCGCAGATTGCCCGCCATGCGCAGGCGATTTACCGCCAATTCCGCAAGCTGGGGTTTTCCTATCTGCAATTTATTCCATGCCTGGATCCGCTGGGGGAAAAAACGGGCGGACAGGCGTATTCGCTGACCCCGCAGGCCTTTGGCAATTTTCTGATCCAGCTGTTTGATCTGTGGTATCGCGACGTGTGCGCGGGCAACGGCGTTTCCATCCGGACCTTTGATAATTATATCGCCATGCTGCTGGGGCAAAGACCGGAAAGCTGCGGCATGAGCGGGATCTGCGGCGTTCAGAATGTTGTGGAGGCCGACGGGTCGGTTTATCCCTGCGACTTTTATGTGCTGGATGCTTACCGGCTGGGGAATCTCAACCAGGACGGCTTTGAAACGATCGAGCAAAACCGGCGCGCGCTTCGGTTTATCGAATCCTCTGCTGAATTTGACGAAAAATGCCGCGCCTGCCGGTATTTCCCGATCTGCCGCGGCGGCTGCCGGCGGCTGCGCGAGCCGGCCCCGGGGTATGAATTGCCGATGAATATCTATTGCGCGTCCTATCAGATGTTTTTTGATCATGCTTTAGCGCCCATGCAGGCGCTGGCCGCGTCGCTGCGGTCAGGCGCCCGCTAGATTTTTAAACCATGGAGGTACAAAATGAAACGTCCCAATATCATTTTCTATTTTTCCGATCAGCAGCGCTGGGATACCATGGGTTGTTATGGCCAGCGGCTGCCGGTAACGCCCAACCTGGACCGGCTGGCGGCGGAAGGGACGCGGTTTGAATACGCGTTTACCTGTCAGCCTGTCTGCGGGCCGGCACGCGCCTGTTTGCAGTCCGGATTGTATGCGACGCAGGCCGGCGTGTTTAAAAACCACCGCATTTTGCCCGAGGGGATCGATTCGATTGCGCGGCGCTTCAATGACGCCGGGTATCAGACGGCGTATGTGGGCAAGTGGCATCTTGCCTCCTGCGACGGCAGCAATTACCGCACCATTGCCGTGCCGGAGCAGCGCCGCGGCGGATACGCGGACTGGGTCGCCGCCGACGCGCTGGAATGGACGAGCCATGGCTATAACGGCTATGTGTTTGACGGGCAGATGAACCGGCGCGATTTTTACGGCTATCGGACGGATTGCATCAATAATTATGCGATTGATTTTATTCACCGTCATGCGCAGAAGCAGCAGGAAACGGGCGAGGAACAGCCGTTTTTCCTGTTTGTCTCCCAATTGGAACCGCATCACCAGAACGACCGCAACCGCTACGAAGGCCCGGACGGCAGCAAAAAACGGTTTGCCGGCTACGACGTGCCCGGCGATCTTGAGGGGACGCAGGGCGATTGGCGCGAAAACTACCCGGATTACCTGGGCGCGTGCCACAGCCTGGACGAAAATGTCGGCAGGCTGATGGACACGCTGGAGGCTATGGGTATGAAGGATAACACCATTTTGATGTATTCCAGCGATCATGGCAGCCATTTCCGCACGCGCAATGCAGAATACAAGCGTTCCTGCGAGGACGGCTGCCTGCGGGTGCCGATGATTGCCTGGGGCGGCGGCTTTATGGGCGGTCATGTGGTGGATGAGCTGGTCAGCCTGATCGACGTGCCGCCGACGCTGCTGGATTGCGCCGGTATCCCGATTCCCGCGCAGTTCCAGGGCCATTCCCTGTGCGGGCTGGTTGACGGCAGCGCGGCGCAGTGGCCGCAGTCGGTTTATGCGCAGATCAGCGAAGCGCAGACGGCGCGCACGGTGCGCACGAAGCAATGGAAATATGCCGTCAAGGCCCCTGAATTCGATGCAAACGCGCCGTTTAGCGACGTATATCGGGAAGATTGCCTGTATGATCTGGTAAACGATCCGCATGAGCGCACGAATCTGGCCGCTGATCCGGCCTATGCCGCGGTGCGCGAACAGCTGCGCGCGCTGCTGGTTTCCTATATGGAAAAGGCGCAGGAACCGCCGGCCAAAATCCTTCCGGCGCAATGAGCCTTTACCCGCGAGAATTTTCTTGGAAACGGAAAAGGACGCACCCACCGGTGCGTCCTTTTGGATGAATTTGGTTGGATGATGCTGCGCTGTCGGATATTTTTGCCGGCGATTTTTATGCTGTCATAAAAAACAGCACAAGAAGGACGCCCAGCTGCACCAGCGCAAACAGCGGCACCCAAATGGTGAAACGTTTGTGCCGGGTCTTATGGCGAAACGCCTCCATGGCGATCCACGCGCCGGGCGCGCCGCCGCAAAAAGCCCATAAAAGCAGCGCGCGCTCCGAAATGCGCCGGTGTCCCGGAATTTTTGCATAGTGCTTGTCCAGCGCATACGCGATCAGCGCGCCTGCGCTTAAAAGAAATTCCCATCCAAGCAAAATGCGCCAGAACGCCCGCGTCATGGCGTTTGCTCCGGCTGTCCGATGACAGTGGGCTCGACAAGCGGCGCAACCAGGATATCGCCCGCTTCATTTTGAACCCATTCAAAGCCGAACCAGCTGGTGAGCATGTCCAGCGGCCCATACACGACGTTGTTTCTGGAAACGAACGCTGCTGTCATCGCGCTTTGCGCGCCGTTGACCGTACAGAGCGGCGGCTGCGCATAAATATCCTCGATGACAACCGTTGTACCGGTGTCGGGCTGATACAGCGTCACCGAAGCGGCGTCGTTTTCCATATTGATGGCCAGCGCGGCGGTAAAATCCTCCAGCGGCGCCATCATCTGCGCCCCGGCGTTGGGATCCACATAGGCGCGGTGCGCCAATACCTGGCCCTGCACATAGATGTTGCATTCGATCAGCGCAGGGGTGGGCGATGGCAGCGGTTCGGCGCTGGCAACGGGGTCGGGCGTCGCGCTGGCGGGCGCGGTGGTGGCCAGATGATTGATATCCACTGCGGGCGTGGCGGACGCGCCGGTGGGCTGGGCGTTGACGTTGCAGCTGCAAAGCAGCGCGCAAAGCGACAGCGCGGCGCAAAAGAGCGAAACCCGATTTCGGGTCATGGATAAACACCTCCGATTCGGCCGATCAATTTCTATTCCCATTATCAGTATAAGCGATTTTTTTTATCGGCACAAGTGCCGTTTTCTGCCAATGAACGGACAATACCCGGCCAGCGGCTACGCTGCGGCCAGAAAGCGTGGAAAGATGAAACTGGAAATACTTGCTCAGGAGTTTGCCGTTTGCGCGCTGCCGGATTTTTCACAGGTGGACGGGTCGGCGTCATTTTGCTTTGCGTCAAAAACCGATCGCGAGTTTTCGCTGGTCTGCACGCCGGAGGCGATTCCTGCCAATGCGCTGCGCGTCCAGCGCGGCTGGCGGGCTTTTCGCGTTGCCGGGCAGCTGGATTTTTCGCTCATCGGCATTTTGGCAGGCATAACGGATGTGCTTGCGCGGGCGCGCGTCGGCGTTTTTGTCGTATCGACTTTTGACACCGATTATGTGCTGACTGCTCAGGCGGATTTTGACCGTGCGCTGGCGGCGCTTGCACAGTCCGGGTATGAGATCAAGGCGCAGACGTAATCCAAAGCGCGGATCGGCTGCAAGCCTGTTATGCCAGTTTCCTTCAATAAAACAAACCCCGTGCCGTCGGGCTTTCGCCCGATATGCGCGGGGTTTTCGTTTTTTGGTTCAGCGTGCCAGCAATTGCATTAGGCGTCGTCGTGTACGGCGTCCCTGCGGAACAGCAGGCTGATGCACCACAGCCCGGCCAGCCCGACCAGCGAATAGACGATGCGGCTCCAGACCGAAGCGCTGCCGCCAAGCACGGCGGCCACAACGTCGAACTGGAACAGCCCGATCAACAGCCAGTTGATTGCGCCGATGATCACAAGCACCAGTGAAAATTTGTCCATGGGTTCGGCTTCTCCTTTCATCGGGCGCGGCGGGCGCAGTCCGCGCCTGCGGACATGCCGGCCGTGCCGGGTTTTGGTCTGCATGATCGCACGGCGTACGCATCATGCGGCATGGATAGTATGAGAAACCGGCTGAAAAAAGATACTGGAAAATGATTCAAAATATCAACGAACAACTGCGTTGCCGCCGGGGCGGCATTTTGGCGCTGTTTTCACGCTGCACGAACAAATGCAAAACGATTAATAGGAAAAATCGTTTCGGGGGTCGTTTGAGCGGCGCTTCTGTGCTTTTTCGTCAAACAGAATTTCAATTTCAAATCGATCCAGAGCGACGGTTTCGACAAAATCGCGTGGTAAAAAACAGGTTTTGCCATAGACTGCCAGCTCCTGCTCGTGCTTTTCAAGCAGCATCGGCCGGGCGAGATCCAGCTTGCGCGCGATCTGATCCATCGCATCGACGATATCTTCCAAGCTGGCCGACGATAAAGGCACAATATGCTGCGCAGTGATTTTATGATTTTTGCGGACGATGCCCCATAAGCGCATCCGGCGCACCCTCTTTCCTTAAAGCGTGGCTTAACTGGATGCTATTATACACGAATTGCCGACTGACAGCAAGAGCGGGCGTTTGCGTTGAACAGCGGCATCTATCTTAGAATCGCCCGAAAGCCCCGTTGACAAATCAAAAAACGTCTTTTAACATGGCAATCGTCAAACCACGGATTGAATATGCGTCCTGCCTGGCGGTGCAGGCGCTTATCCCATCGCGGCGCCCGCCGGGTACGCCGGCGCGGGTGTTCCTGTAAGCGAGCAAGGAGGATCTTTATGACACAAACGCAGACGGGCGCGAAGGCAGTCAGACCCAAGCGCACAAGCGAAACAGTGCTGCTTTTGCGGCGCAACTGGGATTTATACCTGCTGCTTTTTCCGGCGCTGGCGTATATTGTCCTGTTTCATTATGTGCCGCTGTACGGCGTGCAGATTGCGTTTCGCAATTACAATCCCTATGATGGGATTTTGGGCAGCCCATGGGTCGGCTTTGAGCATTTCACACGTTTTTTTCAGTCCGCCCAGTTTTGGAATCTGCTGCGCAATACATTGGGGTTGAGTTTTTATTCTCTTTTGGCGGGGTTCCCGATTCCAATTCTGCTGGCGCTGATGCTCAACCACTGCGCCAGCCGTAAGTTCCAGAAAACGACGCAGATGATCTCCTATATTCCGCATTTTATCTCGGTTGTGGTACTGGTGGGTATCTTGCAGGTCATGTTCCAGGCGCGCGGTGGTCTGGTGAATATTGTGCTGATAAAATTGGGGCTGGTGGACGACCCGGTGCTCTTTTTATCCGACGCCAAATATTTCCGCCATCTGTACGTTTGGAGCGGCATCTGGCAGAACATGGGCTGGTCGTCCATCATCTATATCGCAACGCTCTCCGGCGTCAGCCCGGAATTGCACGAGGCGGCGATTGTCGACGGGGCAAACAAGCTGCAGCGCATCCGATATGTGGATTTTCCGTCTATTTTGCCCACGGCGATTATCCTGTTTATCATGGATATGGGCAAGTTCATGTCAGTCGGGTTTGAAAAGGCGTTTTTGATGCAAAATGACGCCAATCTCATTTCCTCGGAGATCATTTCAACCTATACCTATAAAATCGGCATTGTCAGCGCGCAGTTCAGCTATTCTGCCGCAATCGGGCTGTTTAACAACGTGGTAAATTTCGTCATGCTCATCGTTGTAAACCGGCTTGCACGTCAGGTCAGCGGCGCGAGCCTGTGGTAAGGAGGATCAATCAATGCATGAAAATACCGCGCTGAAAAAACAACGCAGGATTCGCGCAACCGGCAGCGACCTGGTCTTTGATATCGTCGTGTACTGCATTTTGGGCCTGATTACGCTGATTATTGCGTATCCTCTGTATTTTGTCATCATCGGTTCCATCAGCGATCCGGTAGCCATCAACAGCGGCCAGACGCTGCTTTTGCCAAAGGGCGTCAATCTGGATACCTATCGGGCGATTTTTAACGAGCAGAAAATATGGACGGGATACCGCAATTCCATCATCTATACGGTTTTGGGTACGGCGCTTTCATTGTGCTGTATGATCCCGGCGGGCTACGCGCTGTCCAGAAAGGATCTGCCCGGCAGCGGTGTGATCATGAAGCTGCTGGTTTTTACCATGTACTTTTCCGGCGGCATGATCCCGACTTATTTGGTGGTCAAATGGCTGGGGCTGATCAATAACCCTGCGGTGATGGTGATTCTGGGCTGCGTTTCGGTTTATAACGTCATCATCGTGCGCACGTTTTTTGCCAGCACGATTCCGCAGGAAATGCTGGAGGCGGCGCAGCTGGATGGGTGCGGCAACCTGCGGTTTTTCTTTGGCATTGCGCTGCCGCTGTCCGGTGCGATTGTCGCCGTCATTGCGCTGTACAGCGCAGTCGGCTATTGGAACGGCTATTTCAATGCGCTGATTTATTTGTCCAAGCAGCAGTACTATCCGCTGCAGCTGATCATTCGCGACCTTTTGCTGGTCAGTCAGACGCTGGCCAGCAATGCAGAGGGCGATCCGCATGCCGCGCAGGCCGCCCTGCGCCTGGCAGAGACGATGAAATACGGCATTATTATTGTCTGTTCCGTGCCGATGCTGATCCTGTATCCCTTTGTGCAGCGCTTTTTTGTCAAAGGCGTTATGATTGGATCAATCAAAGGCTGATTTTACGGCTCCCGTACGGCGGAAGCCCCGCCGGAGCAAATACATTTAAAGGAGAAGGATTTTATGATGAACCAACGCGTAAACCGTGTTCTGGCTGCCGTTTTGTGCCTGATGCTGTGCATCGGCGCGGCCGGCTGCGCGCAGCAGCCCGCGGCAGCGGACAGCACGCAGACGCCTGCGGCCTCAGCCCCTGCGCAGTCCGCTCCGCCTGCCGCGACGGACGCCCCGCAGCAGTCGGAGCCCGAGATGGAGGGCAATCTGTATCTGACGGGCCTTCCGATCGTGAAGGAAACGACGACCTATTCAGTCATGGTCAGCAAATCCACGCTGGATAAAACCGCGTCCTTTGCCGATAAGCAGATTTTAAAGGATGCACAGGCGCAGACCAATATTGCGTTTGACTGGATGGAAGTGCCGGCGTCCGGCTGGGGCGACCGCGTCAATATCGTTTTTGCCAGCGGCGATCTGCCGGACGCCATTTTCGGCAATGTCGACGTGGTGGCCAACAGCCGTGCGCTGATGGAGCTGACTGATGACGTGCTGGCCAAATATATGCCCAATGTCAGCGCTTTTTTAGATGAAAACCCGTTGGTGAAGGCAAAGATCACCGCGCCGGACGGCAAGGTGTATGCGCTGCCGACCGGTGAAGACTCCAGCGCATGGTCCGTTTTATCTGACGCGTATTATATCAATACCCAGTGGCTGGATCAGCTGAACCTTGAAATGCCGCAGACAACCCAGGAATTTTACGATGTGCTGGTTGCGGCGAAAAATGCGGGGGACTTAAACGGCAACGGCGCGGCGGATGAAATTCCCTTCGGCTTTGCCCAGGTCGGCGGCTACCCAATCAATTCCCTGTTTGGCGCCTTTGGGATTATCAATACCGCTCATTATAACAATGTTGAGGACGGCAAGGTGTTTTTTGCACCGGCGGATGCGCGTTACTATGAGGCGCTGGTATGGCTCAATTCGCTCTTTAACGCCGGCGTGATGGATCTGGAGGGCTTTGCACAGACCCGGGCGCAGTATAACGGAAAATCCCTGGCGGAAGAACCGGTTTACTTTGTTTTGTCTGCCGGTACCATTGGCAATACGGTCGCTTCCAGTCAGCTTGAAAACTATCAGCACATTCTGCCGCTGGAAGGCCCCAACGGCGACCGGCTGACCCGTCGTTCAGACGCGTCCTCCACCTATAACATGCGCAATGTGATCACCGTTGCCTGCGAGGAACCGGCAGGGCTGATGCGCTGGATGGACTGGTGCATGAGCGACGTGACGATGTTCCTCAACTGGCGTCAGGGTGCAGAAAACGTCGGCTGGAAATGGGTCGACGACGCGCACACCAAGTGGACGCGCATCACGGATGAAGTGGCGCCGGGCTATAACAGCAACGATGAATATCGCTTCACCGAGGGCTTTATGGGAGAAACGGCGTTTGTGTTTACGTTCTCCGGCATTGACCGCGATATCAGCACCGACACCATGACTCTGCGCAAGGTGGAAACGGCGCAGGCATATGCCCCATATTTCCAACAGGAGATTATCTATACCGACCTGCTGCAAAGCGCGGAAGTTCAGTCCCAGATTACGCTGCTGTTTGCGGACATCGATACCTATATCAAATATTTTGTGGCGGAATCCGTTACCAACGGTATCGACGAGGCCAAGTGGCAGGAACATTTGGCCCAGCTTGAAAAGCTGAGAATCGACGAGTATGTAGCGCTGTATCAGGACATGTACGACCGTCAGCCCAAATAAGAGCAAGCAGGGGAGGCGCTTGGAAACTGGCGCCTCCTTTTCCATATCCGCAGGTTGTCTTTGGATTGCATGGCGCAGCCGGCTGTGCTATCATGGGCTCATTCGGTACACGCAGCAGGAGGAAATTCAGATGGCTTTGTTTCAACAGGCGCTTCCCGTTTGGGAACGCGGCAAGCAATGGGAGAAAAACTATTTTCTGGTATTTCGTACGCCGGTGCGCGCAGGCGGTCGGACGATGGTGCGGTTTACGGCCGCCGTCAGCTGCATGCTGCTGGTCAACGGCGAACTGGCAGCCAGCGGCCCGTCGCGCGCGCCGCATGGGTATTGCCGGGTGGATGAGGCGGATATTACGCCGCTTTTGACGCAGCAGGAAAATGTGCTGGTCATCGTGGCGGCAGGATATGCAATCAACGGTTATGCGATGCTGGAACGCGCGTCGTTTGTGCAGGCGGAGGTCGTGCAGGACGGCCGGGTCATTGCGGCGACGGGAACCGGCGGCTTTGCCGCATATCCGCTTGCGCAGAAGCTGCGCCGCGTACAGCGCTACAGCTTCCAGCGGCCGTTTTGCGAGCAGTACCGTTTGGATGCTGCGTATGCGCCGCTGATGCGGGCGCTGCAGTATGAAGGCGCGCCTGTGGAATTGACCGTCTGTCCGCCGCTGAAGCTGCTGCCCCATGGCGGGGTATATCCGGATTATGCGCCTTTGGCGCCCGTACAGCGCGTTGCATCGGGCCATGTTGGCCATAAGACGCCCGAGCCGTATGCCTATTATAAATATATCTCCAAAATCGGCCCCGCGATCCAGGGCTTTGCTGTGGATGAACTGGAGGATTTCCTGGCGGAAAAGTGCCGCGGGTTTACCTTTGAACCGCGCTGGGACGGCGGGCTGTACCGGGAACCGGAAGCGCTTGCGCCGGATACCTATACGATTTGCCGGTTTCCGTTTAACGCTACGGGGCATTTGACGCTTACGGTAAGCACCAAAGCGGGATGCAGCCTGTATTTGCTGTTTGACGAGGTGCTTACGGGCGCGGATGTGGATTTCATGCGGTTGAACTGCACCAATGCGGTGGAATACCGGCTCTGTCCCGGGGAACACCGCCTGATCACCTATGAGCTGTATACCATGCAGTATCTGAAGCTTTGCGCGGTGGGCGGAGACTTGACGGTGGAATCGATCCGCCTGCGCCAGGTGAAATACCCCGGCGTATGCGCGGCGCTGCCCGACAGCGATCCGATTTTGAGAATGATCGACAGCGCGGCGGTGGAAACCTTTTGTCAAAACGCAGTGGACCTGTTGATGGACTGTCCGCACCGGGAACGCGCCGGATGGCTGTGCGACAGCTTTTTTACCGGTCGGGCGGAATGGGCGCTGACGGGTAAAAACACGGTGGAGCACACGTTTTTGGAAAATTATCTGCTTCCCGGAAGGTATCCGGATCAGCCCGAAGGCATGGTGCCGATGTGCTACCCTTCTGAGCACCGGGACGGGCGGTATATTCCAAACTGGGCCATGTGGCTGGTGCTGGAGCTGGCGGAGTATCGTGCGCGCACCGGGGACGAGGCGATGATCGGCGCATACCGGGAAAAGGTGTATGCGATTGTTCGCTGCCTGGCCGGATGGGAAAATCGTCTGGGGCTTTTGGAACTGCCCGGCGCCTGGGTCTTTGTGGATGCAACACGGGCAAACCGGATGACGCAGGATGTGAATTTCCCGACCAACATGCTCTATGCCGCGATGCTGGAAACGGTCGATCGCCTTTATCATGATCCGGAGCTGGCGCAGAAAGCCGCGCGCCTGAAAAGGGACGTACTCAAACGCGCCTATGACGAAACGCTGGGCTTTTTTGTCGATCACGCGGTTTGGCAGCGCGATGCGCTCGTGCCCGTGCGGGAATGTACGGAAAGCGCGCAGTATTATGCGTTTCTCTTTGGCGGCGCAACGCCGCAAAGCCATGCGGCGCTTTGGCGGCGGCTTTTGACGCAGTTTGGGCCGAACCGCGCCGGAGGGCACGACCCCTATCCGCAGATGGATGAAGCAAACGCCTTTATCGGCGTCCAGCTTCGGCTGGAAACGCTCTTCCGGTTTGGGCGTCATGCGCAGATGATGGCGGAAATCAAGGATTATTTTGCGCCGCAGGCCGCGCTGACGGGGACGCTTTGGGAAAAACGGACGCCGACCGCCTCGCTCAACCACGGGTTTGCTTCCCATATCGCCTATCTGATGCGTGCAGTACGCACAGGAATGCGGTAAAACGGTAAAACCTTCCGTCGCCGCAGCCGGAATTTCCGGCGTCTGTGCCATACCGTAAAACGTCAAAACGGTTTTCCCTTCGTTGACTTTTTATGGGTCAGGGGCTATAATATACCTATAAATTGCAAATGAGGAGCGTGTAGTACCATGGACATCCGATACAGCTGCAACCAACGCGACATCAAACGCTATACCACCGAAGAACTGCGCAAGGAATTTCTGATTGAAAACGTATTTGTACCCGGCGACGTCACGGCCGTGTATTCCCATGTGGACCGCATTGTGGTGATGGGCGCCATGCCGACCACGCAGGTGCTCGACATTGAAAAGAACATTGACTGCATGGCCAATTTCGGCGTGAACTATCTGCTGGAACGCCGCGAGCTGGGCATCATCAATATCGGCGGCAAGGGCGTTGTCAAGGCGGATGAAAATGTTTATCCGATGAAGACGCTGGACTGCCTGTATGTTTCCATGGGCACCAAAAAGGTAACCTTTGAAAGCGAAGATCCGGCCAACCCCGCCAAGTTCTATATGTGCACCACGCCGGCGCACAAGCCCTGCCCCAACAAGCTCATTGACATCGACGTGGCCAACAAGAGCCATCTGGGCAGCCCCGCAACCAGCAACGAGCGCACCATCAACCAGATGATCCATCCGGCCGTTCTGGAAACCTGCCAGCTGTCCATGGGCTGCACGATCTTAAACGAGGGCAGCATCTGGAACACCATGCCGGCGCATACCCACGAGCGGCGCATGGAAGTGTATTTCTATTTCAATATCCCGGAAAACAACGTGGTCTTCCACTTCATGGGCGAGCCGGACGAAACCCGTCACATCGTCATGCAGAACGAGCAGGCGGTGATCAGCCCCAGCTGGTCGATCCATGCGGGCGCGGGCACCGGTTCTTATACCTTTATTTGGGCGATGGCCGGCGAAAACCGTACCTTTGACGATATGGACGCCATCCAGACCACCGATCTGCGCTAATCCAAAGCAAAAAGGAGTAATGGACAAATGCTTGAACAATTCAGCTTGAAAGGCAAAATTGCGCTGATTACCGGCGCATCCTACGGCATCGGCCTTGCCATTGCTACGGCCTATGCGCAGTCCGGAGCGACGATCGTTTTTAACGATATCAAGCCCGAACTGGTGGAAAAAGGGCTCAATGCCTATAAGGAACTTGGAATCGAAGCGCACGGTTATGTCTGCGACGTGACCGATGAGGCTGCGGTAACCGAAATGGTTGCAAAAATCGAGCAGGAAGTCGGCGTGATCGACATTCTGGTCAACAACGCCGGTATCATCAAGCGCATTCCCATGTGCGAAATGAGCGCGGCGGAGTTCCGTCAGGTTATCGACGTGGACCTGAACGCGCCGTTTATCGTGTCCAAGGCCGTCATTCCCGGTATGATCAAAAAAGGCCATGGCAAGATCATCAACATCTGCTCGATGATGAGCGAACTGGGCCGCGAAACGGTTTCCGCTTATGCGGCGGCCAAGGGCGGTTTGAAAATGCTTACCCGCAATATCTGCTCGGAATATGGCGAATACAACATCCAGTGCAACGGCATTGGTCCGGGCTACATTGCTACGCCGCAGACCGCGCCCCTGCGGGAGCGCCAGGCGGACGGCAGCCGCCATCCCTTTGACCAGTTTATCGTTGCCAAGACCCCGGCAGCCCGCTGGGGCACGACCGAGGATCTGATGGGTCCGGCCGTATTTTTGGCTTCCGATGCGTCCAATTTCGTCAACGGCCACGTTCTGTATGTGGACGGCGGAATTCTGGCCTATATCGGCAAACAGCCGTAAACGGTTTTATTCATCCCAATCAAAATGCCGCAGCCGATTCAAATCGGCTGCGGCTTGTTTTTTCTAAAGCGGGGGAACCGGTTCTGCGGCCTTTGCCGATCCTGCCCCGAAAGCATGGTTAAACGGTGGAAAAGGTCGGTCGCCGCCTTTGCAAACCCCATTCGCGGGCGCCAACCGTACGCCAAAATGCGCTGTGCATGACGCGTATCGCGGCGGGCGGGAGGCTTTGAACGCGTGGTTCCAGCAGCGCGGGACAGAGGCTTTTTTAGGGGGTGGATGTGAAAACCGGCGTCCATCCGTCGGGCAGCTGGGTCTGGCCGGGCAGCGGGAAATCGGTTTGAACCGGAGCGGCGGTGTGGTGATAGCTGACGGATAAGTCCGCGCCGGAGAAGGTGCCGTCCAGTTTGGAAAGCACGCGCGCATAGCCGGGATCCTGTATGTCATACGGCGTGGGCTGGTAGTCGTTATACCCGCTGTGACCGCTTAAGCGACAGGGAATGGGCAGCGTTTGCCCCAAAAGGACCGTTCCGTCGGCGCGCAGGATGATTTCCTGCTGCACAATAACGGTGTCTTTGTCCGAGGGGTTGCGGTTGCCGCCGAAAGAAAAGTTGCCCAGGCTGTAAAATATGATGCCGTTGCCGTACACTTCAATGGGCTCCAGCACATGCGGATGATGCGCCGCCACGATGGCTGCGCCGCAGTCGACGGCAAATCGCGCGGCGTCCTGCTGCGCCTGCGTGGGGTGGTATTTGCCCTCGTCGCCCATATGCAGCGCACAGACGATCACCTGCGCGCCCTGCGCCTGGAGCGAATCAATGCCGTTTTTCATTTTGGTTTTGTCAATGGGGGCTTCTGCCGCATACAGGCCGATGCACAGGCCGCGTGAAGTTGTAAAAATCGTGGTGCTTTCGTGCTCCACATAGGCAACACCCTGCGTTAAAAGCGCGGATTTGGTGTCGTCATAGCCCGTTTGACCAAAATCAAAGCTGTGGTTGTTGGCCAGCGTGACGCATTCGACGCTGCCTTGGGTGAGAATCTGGGCATAAGAGGGCGGCGCGCGAAACCGGAATAATTTCTCCCGCGCGTCCGTAGAATCGGTAAGCGTCCCTTCAAAATTGACCAGCGTGAAATCGTCCTGCTTAAGATACGGCAGTACAGATGCAAAAGGATAGGCGTAATCCGTTCCAACAATGTCGACAAAGCTGCCCGGCGCGCCATAGCTGGCCTGTTCGGTGCCCAGCGTGCAGTCCCCGGCGAATGAAAGCCAGAAAATCTCTTCCTGAGGTTCAGACGGCGCAGAAGCGGCAGGCGCTGTGCTTTGCTGCGGCTGTACCGGCGCGGATGTCGGAGCGGGCGGCGCATCGGTGGGCAGCGGCGCAACCAGAAACGGAATGGGCAGCTGCGCCGGGGCCAACTGGCAGGGCGCGCAGCCGACAAGCAGCATCAGGCAGGCCGCAAGGACGATACGATAAAGAACAGCCGGTTTCATGCGCGCACTCCTTTCTGTCTGTATGGCGGCAGCGCGGATTTTCAATACGCCCATTTTACCATATTTAATTCCGTTTCACAACCAAATGCGCCGCCTGACGAACAGGCAGAACGGATCTTGAACGGTGGATTCGGTACGGGGATGCGGGAACAGGCGGCGCAGGTTAAAACCGCAAATGACGCCGATGGCCGGGCGGCACGGGTGCGGGCATTTGACGGCGTCCTATCGGCGCGGCGATGGGAAAACGAACGGGTGGTTCGGGTCGCTGCGCAGAGAGGCTGCTCCATTTTTTTGTGTCCGGACTGCCCAATCGACTGCATCGTTTGGCGGCTTTCGGCCTGCGACGCGTTTGATGATTGTATTTTCTGCGTATTTATGCTATGATAGGGCCACAAAGAGAAAACAACAAATCATTTTTGAACGATCCGGCCGGCAGCGGACGCTGCGCGGAGAACTTATCAGGACGATCCCAATGAAAAGGAGTGACGTTCATGCGATTTTTACAAGACAAGCTGCGTATTTGCTGTGAATTGCTCGATGCGCGCCGTATGCAGACCGTTAGCCGTCCCCAGACCATTCGTTTTGCGCCCTGCGGCTATGAAAATGCCGGCTCGCCGCCGTCGCAGGGCTGGGCGCCATGGCAGGAGGGGCAGCGCGTGCGCGGCCGGGACGCGCATTTCTGGTTTGAATTTGAAATCTGTACGCCGCCGGCGCAGCAGCACTGCAAGCCTGCGCTTTCGGTTGTTACCGGCAGGGAGGGGCTATGGGACGCCAGCAATCCGCAGCTGATGGTCTATCTGGACGGCGTATACGCCGGAGCCATGGATGTGAACCATACGACGGTTGCCCTGGAGCCGGACCGGGCTTATCGGGTCGGCGTATATTATTATGTGGGGATGCATGAGCAGGACGCCGGATTTGAGCCGTCGGTCGTTCTGCTCGACGAGCGGGAGGACGAGCTGTATTACGACCTTTGGACGCCGTTTGAAGGCGCGAAGCTGCTGGATCCCAATACCGAAGAATATGTCAAGACGATGGCGGCCCTGGAGCGCGCGGTCAACCAAATCGATTTTCGTCAGATTGGCAGCGACGATTATTACCGCAGCCTTGAGGCGGCGCGGGATTGTTTAAAACGGGAATTTTACGAAAAGCTGTGCGGAAAAAGCCCGATCCAGGTGGTTTGCGTCGGGCATTCCCATATCGATGTGGCGTGGAAATGGACGCTGGCGCAGACTCGGGAAAAAGCGCAGCGTACCTTTTTCAATATGGCGCAGCTGATGCAGGATTACCCGGAGTTTGTTTTTCAATCCTCCCAGCCGCAGCTGTACGCCTTTGTCAAAAAGACGCAGCCGGAATTGTACGCGCGCATCCGCAAGCTGGTTGAGCGCGGCAATTGGGAAGTCGAGGGTGCGATGTGGCTGGAGGCAGACTGCAATTTGATCAGCGGCGAAAGCTTTGTGCGCCAGATTCTGCACGGCAAGCGGTTTATGAAGCAGGAGTTTGGGGTGGAAAGCCGTGTGCTGTGGCTGCCGGACGTGTTTGGCTACAGCGCGGCGCTGCCGCAGATCCTGAAAAAAAGCGGTGTGGAGTATTTTGTGACATCCAAAATCAGCTGGAACGAATCCAATAAGATGCCCTTTGATACGTTCCTTTGGCAGGGGATTGACGGTACGGAGATTTTGACGAACTTTATCACGGCTCAGGACGCGTCGCCGGATGGGGAGCCGGAAAATTTTACGACCTATAATGGAAAAATTACGCCTTCCATGGTATTGGGAACCTGGAACCGCTATCAGCAAAAAGCGTATAACGATCAGGCGCTGCTGCCCTTTGGATTTGGAGACGGCGGCGGCGGGCCGACGCGCCAGATGCTTCAGGTGCAGCGGCGCACATCCTACGGTCTGCCCGGTCTGCCCAGAACCGTTATGGGCAAAACGACGGCGTTTTTGGATCATTGCAGGGATCAATTTGAAGATGCCTGCCGCCGACTTGGCCGCACGCCGCGCTGGGTCGGGGAGCTGTACCTGGAGTTTCACCGCGGTACCTATACGTCCATTGCAAAAAATAAGCGCAGCAACCGGAAAAGTGAATTGCTGATGGCTGCGGCGGAGGGATTGGGCACGGCGGCGCACCGGCTGCTGGGGCTGCCCTACGACGCGCAGGCGTACCGGGATTGTTGGGAGACCATTTTGCTCAACCAGTTCCACGATATCATTCCCGGATCTTCCATCGAAGAGGTCTATCAGGACAGCGACCGCGACTATGCCCGTGTGGCGCAGGCGGCGCAAACGCTGCGCGATGGAGCGCTTGAGGCGGTGGCCGGCGCCATTGGAACGGACGGCGGCGTGTTGTGCGTCAACCCGCTGGGATTTGAGCGGCGGGCGCTGGCGCGCGTGGACGGCGTTTTGTGCGATCTGGGCATGGTGCCGGCGATGGGCTGGCGCGTACAAAAGCCTATTGCGCAAAAAGCGGCGGTGGAGATTGACGGACGGCGCATTCGCAACCGTTTCTTTGAAATGACGTTGGACGAGGCCGGGCGCATCGACGCCCTGGTGGATCTGCGCTGCGGCCGTCAGGTGTTTTTGCCCGGGGAAAAGGGCAACCAGTGGGAAGCCTATGAGGATTTTCCGCGCCAGTACGACGCCTGGGAGATTACTGATTATTATAAGCAAAAACGCTATGTTATGGATATGCCTGCGCAGATTACGCCGGTGTCGGATGGGTGCCGCGCGGGCTTTGAAGTGCGCCGGCGCTATCTGAATTCCGAAATTGTGCAGCAGATCTGGCTTTATGATCAGATTGCGCGCATTGATTTTGAAACGCAGGTCGACTGGCACGAACATCATCAGCTGATCAAAGCGGCGTTCCCCTTTAACGTGCATGCCAATTTTGCCACCTATGAGATTCAGTTTGGGCATATCCGCCGTGAAACCCATTTCAACCATAGCTGGGAACAGGCAAAATTTGAGGTCTGCGGCCATAAATGGGCGGATATTTCCGAACAGGGCTATGGCGTCAGCCTGCTCAACGATTGCAAGTACGGCTTTAGCGCGCAGGGCTCTACGCTTTGGCAGACGCTGCTCAAGTGCGCCAGCGATCCAAACCCCAACGCCGACCAGGGCATGCATCGGTTTACCTATTCGCTTTTCCCGCACGAGGGTTCGTTCCAGGACGCGGGCACCATTGAGCAGGCCTATTGTTTGAACCAGCCTGTGCTTGCTGCGCCGGTGCCGGCTCAAAAAGGCAGCCTGCCTGATCAGATGAGCTTTATCCAGACGGATGCGGCGCATTTTGTGATCGAAACCGTGAAAATGGCGGAAGATGGCGACGGCGTGATTGTGCGCGGCTATGAATCACATGATCGGCGGGGCATGGTACGCCTTCGTCCCGGATTTGCATTTGCACAGGCAGTACTGTGTGATTTGATGGAAAACGAGCTGGAGACCCTTTGCGTGCAAGACGGCGCAATTCTGGTTCCAGTGCGTAATTTTGAAATTATTACCGTTAAAATTCGTTGACAGCCACCACGGAAAACCACAGGAAAACGGCGAAGCGTCCCGCACGGAAGCTTCGCCGTTTTTTATATAGGGGAGAATGGTGATTTTGTATCCGTATGGGAGCGCCGGACAAAACGCTTTGCCGTCCGGCAAGCCGGCGCGGCAACCTGCATGGCTTTTATTGAAAATCGGCGGCGGTCAAGGTGATCGATTCCCCCTGGCGCAGTTTGATCGGGACGCGTCCCTGACCGTAGCAGACGTCGATGGGCGCCGGGGATTTATAGTCGCAGGTGATTTCGCAGCGGGTCAAACGGCCGTCTTCAAAATCCAGGTCGCACGCATAGCCGCCGAACAGGCGCAGTCCGTGCATTTTGCCGCTTTGCCAGGCCTGGGGCAGCGCGGGGAGCAAAAGCGCCGTCCCGGGACGATTCTGCACAAACAGCTCGGCAATGCCGGCGCAGGCGCCAAAATTGCCGTCGATCTGAAACGGCGGATGCGCGTCAAACAGATTGGCGTAGGTGCCGCCGCCAGTGCTCATTTCCGTCTGGGTGCTGGTGACAAAACGCAGCTGCCGGTCGATGAGCTTGAGCGCATGATCGCCGTCGCCCAAGCGCGCCCAGAAGTTGATTTTCCATCCAAGACTCCAGCCGGTGCCGTCGTCTCCGCGGGCCAGCAGCGTTTTTTCGCAGGCTTTTGCCAAAAGCGGCGTGTCCTGCGGGGTGATTAGATGCGCCGGATGCAGCGCGTACAGATGCGACACATGGCGGTGATGCGGTTCGTACTCCTCGTAGTCGCGTTCCCATTCCAAAAGCCGTCCATCGGGACCGATATTGAGCGGATGCAGCCGGGGCAGCGCGTTTGAAATTTCATCGGTCAGCTCCTGAACGCCCAGCTTTTTTGCCATCTCAAGATAGTTTTCAAATACTTCCCGCACAATCGCGCTGCTCATTGCCGCCGCATAGGCAACCCGGCAGCGTTTGCCCGCCCATAAAAAACCGTTTTCAGGGGAGGTGGCAGGATAGAAGGAAAGATAGCCGTCCGGGTCTTCCCGCAGCACATCCAGGAAAAACAGCGCGGCGTCGCGTACGGCCGGAAAGGCGTGCTTTTTTAAAAACGTCCGGTCCGGGAAATAGGCGTCGTGCTCGGCCATATGACGCGTCAGCCATGCATAGCCCATCGGCCAGAAAGCGCAGCCGGCAAAGCCGCGGTTCCCTTCGCCGACTGGGTTTGAAAGCGCCCAAAGATCGGTGTTGTGATGCGCAACCGCGCCGCGCGCACCGTAATGGATTTTGGCTGTGCGCGCGCCGGTGACGCGCAAGCGCTCGATCAGGTCAAACAGCGGCTGGGTTGTCTCGGCCATGTTGCACAGATCGGCCGGCCAATAGTTCATTTCGGTGTTGATATTGATGGTGTAATTGCTGCTCCAGGCTGGGCGCAGATCCTGATTCCAGATGCCCTGCAAATTGGCGGCCTGCGTGCCGGGACGCGAGCAGGATAAAAGCAAATACCGGCCGTAAGCAAACAAAAGCTCGTACAGCTCTCCATCCGGCCCGCGGCGCAGCCGCTCGTCTGTGGGCAGGTTGGCGCGCGCTTGGTTCAGACGGAACGTGACCCGGTTCATCCGCGGGGTGAAATCCGCCTCGTGGCGTGCTTTTAGTTCCTCGTATGTATTGCTCAGCGCGCCGCGCAGCTGCGCGTCAACCAGCTTTTTTTCGTTTTTTCCCTGCTTTTCCGGAAATTTGTCAAACCCGGCGAAGCTTGTTTTGACGCAGATAAACAACTGCGCCTGCTGGGCGCCGACGATTTCCAGCGCGGTGGGCAATGTGCGTATTTCACCGTCGCTTGTGCATTTCAGCTGCATCCGGGCGCGCATGCCCATCTGCTCGGGCGTTTCCCCGTGGGTAATGGTGTTGTTCTGACGGCGATAGCTGGGCGGACAATACGATGGGGCGCGCATGTCCACATACAGCGTCTGATCGCTGGCAAAAACGCTGTGGCGTACCTGGCAGTCTGCGCGCACGATCAGATGCAGGCCGCCCGGATGATCGCAGCGGATTTGCATGCACATCACGCCGTCGGGCGCAGAGATAAACGCTTCTTTGTCGATATGCATGCCCTCTGCTTCAAACGATTCCGCAAAAACCGCGCGCTCCAGGTTCAGTTCGCGCCGGTATTTGCGCGCCTTTGCGCCTTTTAGGGATGGATAGGAAATCAGAATATCGCCAACCGGCAGATAGCTTTGGGTAAACTTGCCCGTCAGCGCATCCTCAACATAATCCGACGCTTCCAGATAGCGGTTTTGATCGATCAGTTCCTGCGCCCGCGCCAGTTTTTCCGCCGCGCCGGGAACATCTGTTTCACGCGGATGCCCCGTCCAGAACGTATCTTCGTTGATAGCGATGCGCTCGCATGCGGTACCGCCAAACATCATGGCGCCCAAAGCGCCGTTGCCCAGCGGCAGCGCTTCAATCCAGGCCTGAGCGGGAGATTTGTACCATAATTTCATACCGGACGCCTCCTTTTGGCATCTATGCGGGGGGAAAACAGCCCAAAGGTGTTGGTTGCTTTTCTCGCAGCACGGAAGTGCTTTTCAGATATTCAAAGCTCATTGGAAACGGGGAATGTTTTTTGCGGGCTCAGGCTTTTCGGGCGTTTGCAAAAAAGGAAAATGCGCGCAGCAGCGCACCGTCCCAGAAATCAAAATCATGCCCGCCGGGCGCGCTGTCATGAACCACCGGCACGCCGAGGGATTGACAAAACGCAACAAACGGCAGATGCTGGGTTTCATACCGGCTGTCCTGCAGCCCGCAGGTCAGGTAAAGCTGCGGCAGCGCGGCGGGATTTGCAGCGCACTTTTTCATAAGCGCGCAGACATCCCAGCACCCGCCATGTACCCGGCTTAAATCCCCAAATACGTCTGAAAGACGGCGATAAAAGGCTTCTTCGCCGGGACGGCGGGCCTTTTCAATCAGCGCGTCGGTATCAAGGCTTCCGGATAAGCTGGCCGCCGCGCAAAAGCGATCCGGACAGGTGAGCGCCAGCAGAAAGGCGCCGCGTCCGCCCATGGAATATCCTGCGGCAAACCGATCTGCCCGCCGGGGCGACAGGGGGAAAACCGCCTCCATCGCCGCGGGCAGCTCTTTGGAAAGATAGCTGAAAAATGCCGGGCCGTGCGCCATATCGGCATAATAGCTGTTTTGCCCTTCGGGCATGACAACGGCAAAACCGTACTTTTGGGCATAGCGCTCCACATTGGTAAAGCGCGTAAAGGCGGTGTGATCGCTTTGCGCGCCGTGAAGCAGATAGACCGTGGGATACCGTGCCGCCGGATCAAAACGCCCTTCGGGCGTGCCGCTGGCAGGATCCGGCAAAAGCACGGTCACGGCGGTGTTCATGTCCAGATATTGTGAAAAGAAATTCAGCTGTATAAACATCGTATCCTCTTGCCGGGGTTACAAAACCGGGTTTTGGCTCTGATCGCCAAGACGGTTCCAAAGATCCATGAAAATATCATAGCTGTCGCACATCTGGCTGCGCACGTCCAGCCCATAGGGGCAGGCGTGAACACAGGCCCCGCAGTCGGTGCAGGTACGCGTTTTTTCCATCGCGTCGCGCCATTTGGCCGTCAGATAGGTGGCAAGCGTGTTGCGCGATAAAAAATCCCCCATGCGGTTGCAGGAGCTGATCTGGATACCCTGCGGGCAGGCTTTGTTGCAAAGCCCGCAGCCGCGGCAGAATTGCCCGCCAATGGCATCGATCATCTGGCGCGTCTGCTTTTTCATATAGGCGTCCATCAGCGGGGGGGCTGCCTCCAATTCCAGCAGCTCGCGCAGCTCGCTTTGACGCTGCATACCGTAGATGGGCACAACGTTTGGATGCTGGCTGAAATAGGTGAAGGTTACGCTGGCCTGCTTGATGATGCCGCCGCCAAAGGGCTTCATGGCGATGACACCCATCTGCGCCTTTTCACAGGCCTGAATCAGCGCTTCGTCGGCCGGGCCGCTCAGGACGTTGAGCGGGAACTGTAGCGTCTGATAAAGCCCGCTCTGTACAGCCTGTTCGGCTACGCTAAGACTGTGACTGGTAAAACCGATATGGCGGACATAGCCTTTTTTCTGATACGCCAGCGCGGCGTCCAGCGGCGTTGTGCCGTCGTGGTCGGCATAGCACTGCGGCGGATTGTGCAGCTGGAGCAGGTCGATGCAGTCGGTTTTCAGCGCGCGCAGGCTGTTTTCAATATGCGCCGACGCTTCCTGATAGGTACGCGGGGAAACCTTGGTTGCCACCGTGATTTTGTGCATCATACCTTCAAACGCCTTTCCCACGCGCATCTCGCTGGTGGTATAGGTGTCGGCTGTGTCAAAAAATGTGATACCGCCGTCGTAGGCCTGGCGCAAAAGCACGATGGCATCCGCCTCGGGCAGACGCTGGATCGGGACAGTGCCAAACGCGGTTTTGGAAACAGTCAGGCCGGTGCGGCCCAGGGTTACAGTTCTCATAGTCGGTTCCTCCAGTTATTCGGGTTGATTGTGCCCAAGCGCAAGCATTTGCGACAAAATGGGATAAACGGCCTGCGCCATTCGGTAAAAGCCAAGATCGGTCGGATGGCAGCCGTCGATGGTCAAAAAGGAACGGTTGGGCCCTTCAAAGAGCGTATGTCCGTCCAAAAACCATACGCGCCGGTCGCCCTGCGCCCGTGCATGGTCGTAGGTACGGCGCACGATATCGCGCCGGCGGGCGCTGTCCTGCGGGTTTAAGTCCACATCCGGACGGGACATCATCAAAATGGGCAGCTCCGGGTCGGCGTCGCGCACGATGCGGAAAAAAGGCTCGTGCGTGGCCAGCAAATGCTCGGCGTCGGGCGCGTTGTGGTCATAATCCAGCACAAAGGCGCCAAGCTTCTGCGCGGCGATATAGCGTGCAACGGGCATTTCTCCGCGTGCAGCGCCCGCAAAGCCCAGGTTGCGCCAATCGGCGTCCAGCCACCGGCATACCAGCGCCGCATAGGACATGGACGGGCGTGAGGCGCAGAACCCCTCTGTGATGGACGACCCATAAAACAGCACGGGCGCGGGGTAGGTATAGGGCGGCGGGGGCAGCATCTGCGCCGAATCGTTTACGCCGATGCGTACCTGCGTCAGCGGCGCACGGCTGGGCAAGGCGACGGTGACGAGGGCAGGGGCGGTCAGCTGCGTAACGATCGTTGCCTGCGCCTGCATCTGGTCGATGGAGGCCGGCGAACAAAGGCCGAGAAACCGCGCCTGCTGCCCGCTGCCGCAATAGCAGTCCGCGCTGCTGGCGGCGATCAGCGAAAGATTTGCCCCATAGACGGGCTTTTGCGCATAGGTCAATTCGATTTGAAGAGTGCTGGCGTCGGTGACAAAGCGCAGACGCGCGCCGGGACTGCGCTGATACATCGGCCGCATCCGATCGCTGACATTGCAGGCCTGGGCCGGCATGCGTTCAAAGCGGCTGTTGATTGTGCCGTGCAGTGAAAGCGGCGCGTCGGTATGGCAATACCATTTCATCGATGCGCCTCCTGCGGCTTGGGCCATGGCGCACGGTTGGGCTGGGCAAGCATCTGGCACAGCACCGGGTAAACCTTCTGCGCCATGCGGTAAAAGCCCAGATCCGTGGGATGACAGCGATCCACGGTGCAAAAGGAGCGGTCCGGGCCTTCAAAAAACGTGTGCCCGTCCAAGAACCAGACGCGCTGGTCGCCCGAAGCGACGGCGTTTTCATACGTTGTGCGCACGATATCGCGTTTCCAGCCGCTGCTCAGCGGGAAATGATCCACATCCGGGCGGCTCATGATTAAAATCGGCAGCTCCGGCCGCATTTTGCGGATATATTGAAAGAACGGCTCATGCGTTTTTTTCAGATGCGCTTCGTCCGGCGTGTTGTGATCGTAATCGTATACAAAAGCGCTCATCGGCTGGCGGGCGATATAATCCGCCATTGCCGGCTCTCCCAACGCCGCACCGGAAAAACCAAGATTCCGATAATCCGCGTCCAGCCAGCGGCACACCAGCGCCGTATACGCCATCGACGGGCGCGAGGCGCAGCCGCCTTCGGTGATGGAAGAGCCGTAAAACAGGATGGGCGTTGATACGCTGTAAATCGGCGCGGGCAGCATTTTGGCGCCGTCGCATACGCCGACGCGGACGCTTGCCAGCGGCGTGTTGCGCGGCAGGGTGATGGTGACGGTATGCGTTCCTTCGGGCATTGCAATTTCTGATTCCACCGACATCTGGTCGTATGTTTTCGGTATAACCGCGCCGAGGAATTTGGCGTCGAACCCTTCGCCAATATAAACGTCCGCGCCGGATGCGCCGCAAAGCGCCATGCACAGATCCACCTGGGGCGCCTGCGCATATTGCAGCACAACGGCGATTTTTTCGCTGTCGGTTGCAAAACGGATGCGCGCGCCCGGACTGCGCACCGCCATTTCCTGAACCTTTTCGCTCACTGCCGCGGCGTCCTGGCGCGCCATGCGCTCAAAACGCACGTTGACTGTTCCGTGCAGCGAAAGCGGACCATCCGTGTGGGAATACCATCGCATAAAAAACGCCTCCTTTGATCCCAATTCAATGCCGGCGGAAAGCCGACGGCGCAGCAAATCGGTTGCCTGAAACCCGCCTGCGCTTTTTCAAATTGCTTTGCGTTTGCTTCTTCTATTATACCGTAAAATGAATCCGGCGGCAATGAATTTATATGGATGGGATACGATTGCGCATTTTATTAAAAGCGTACTTTCAAAAAGAACGACCGGCGGAAGATACAATCCAAAGCCGCGGATTTGAGCAAATAAAAAAGCCGCCAAACAGGCGGCTTTTATGAAATCATGCGCTTATTTGCAGGCCTTTTCAAGCGAGGCGAGCGAAACGCCGGTTTTGCCCGCACCGGCTTCCCAGGCGATGTCCAGGCCTTCCTTGCCGGTTAAGATATACATCGTGCTGCCGGACAGGGAGAATTTGTTGGGCTCAAAGCCGGCGGTGGTGTAAAATTTCAGCTCGGAATCATAGTCCAGAAACAGTACATAGCTGTTGCCCTCGGCCAGAGCGACAAACGCCTCTTCCTTTTCCATGGGCTTGGTCTGCGTGTTCATGCAGTATTCATAGGGCAGAGAAACGGTGATGGTGCTGCCCTTGGTGATTTTGGCCGTGCTGTCGGTCTTGAGCACCTGCGTGACTTCCATTTCGTACTGCCAGTTGCCGATATAGGCGTTGGGCGCCAGCTCGCGCGTTTTGGTGCCCTCCAGAATATCCACAACGCCGGCGTCCTTGGTGATTTTACCGACGACGATGTAGGAAGAACCGGATACCATGGTGTTAAAGCCCGAAACAATATCTACGTCAACGCCTGCGCCGGTAGTGCTGGTCGGCGATACGGCGCTGGTGACCTGGGGCGCTTTGGTTGCGCTGCCGGCGGGAGAAGCCGAGGCGTTGGCGCTGGCCGAAGGATTGGCCGTCGCGCTGGCGGCAGGGCTGCCCGAAGCATCCGCAGACCCCGTAGGCGCTGCAGAAGCGCTGGGATCCGCACTGCCGGAGGGCTCCGTGGTCAGCGGGGCAACGTCCGGGATAACGGCCGGATCCTCCTGGGGGCCGCAGGCAGCCAGAGAGAAACTCAGCATTACAACAAGCAACAAGGCGGAAAAACGTTTCATTTGGAATGCTCCTTTTGTTATGCATCAGGATTTGTCGGCATTGCGTGAGCGCAAATGCACAGTTACAATACAACAGACGAAGCAGGAACGGAAAATGTTCCCGTAAAATGTGCATTGCGCATGTTATTATAGCATAGCGGCAGGATAAAATGCAATCCCAATTTCATTTGCCTTAAAGAATTCAATGTAGGTTTGTCAATGATGCGTTACACATTCTGGAAAGAAAAAAGGACGTCTTTGGGGGTCTTCCAGTTGAGAGGTCTCATGGGGAAGCTGTTGTATTGTCTCTGCCTGACAGCGAGTTGGGCGGCGAAGTCATCAAAGGAATAGAACTTGTGGGAAGCATAGAATTCTTCATTATCTTTTCTGTGACTACGCTCGACCTTTCCGTTGTGTCTGGGTGTATAGGGGCGGATTTTCTTGTGACGAATTCCCAGTTTTTCCAGTGTCTGTTCAAAGAGCGTGAGCGGCTTCTTTTTGGTGTTTCCCATCTCATTTGTAAACTCCGCGCCGTTGTCTGTCTGGATACACTCAATCGCATAAGGGAACTTCTCAACTACGTGTTTTAGAAACTGTGCAGAGGAATATGTGCTGTGCTCTTTAAAGGCTTCCAGATAGCGGAACCGGCTGTATTCATCGATGAAGGTATACTGGTAATAATAGCCGCCGTTCTCTTTGGCATCCTCAACCGCTTCTCCCGCAAGGCATACAGATGGAACATATTTCACATCTATCTGCCCTCTTTTTCCGGGATATGTCATCTGTTCATAAGGTTTTGCAACATATTTGGGATTTGGAAGCTTAATAGGATTGCCGTTGATCCGCCGGAGCAGCTTATAAAGGCCGGATATGGATCTGGTATATCCCCGCTGGCGAAGCTTTACCCAAAATACCACTAGTCCGGCGTTGGGGTTCCTGCGGCGCATGTCCTTCACCAGCTTGATCTCAGCGTCTGTGTGCTGATTCGGGTGGCTGTCAGGCCGGTGTGAGCCGTCAGCCAGAGAGCGTACTGTGCCGTCATACTTGGCCTTCCAGCGGTAAATATTCTGCCTGCTGGTCTTGTAGCGGATAGCTGCCTTTGTGACACCATGTTTGAAGGAATACTCAATTACTGCTTGCTTAAAGCGCATATCCTGTGTTATCTTATTCATAGCGGATAGGGTGGCACCTGCCTTTCGGTTTTGTCTCGACAACTCAACCTTAACACATGCCATCCCTATTCGCTATTCTTTTCTCTTGACTGTTAACTGTCACACATCATTGTAACACCTACAGGCGGGAACTGAATCCCACCCGCACATGTAGGTTTGTCAAACATATTGGACGG
>DCTY01000060.1 GCA_002329335.1 Christensenella sp. UBA1428 | reverse complement strand
CCAGCTGCCCTTTGCCGCCGTCGATGAGAATCATGCCGGGCATGTCGCAAAATGCAGCGTCCTGATTTTTCAGCCTGCTCAGCCTGCGGGTGATGACCTCCGCCATCGATGCAAAATCATTTGGCCCCTCCACCGTTTTGATTTTAAAATGCCGGTATTCCTTTTTTGCCGGCTCGCCGTCGATGAAAACGACCATCGACGCTACGGACTGGTCGCCCTGAAAGTTTGAAATATCGTAGCATTCAATCCGGCGCGGTACGGGGATGCCAAGCGCTCCGGCCAATTGCTTGAGCGCGCCCATGGTGCGTTCATATTTGCGGCTTTGGCGCAGATAGTGCTTTTCGATGTTTTCCTGTGCGTTTTTTGCGGCCAAAAGCACCTGATCGTGTTTTTCGCCGCGCTGGGGCACATGCAGGCGGACCTTTCCGCCGCGCGTCTGACTGAGCAGCTGCGCCAGCGTATCCATTTCCGAACAGGGTGTTTCCAAAAGAATTTCCGGCGGGATCATTTGTCCGTCGTCATAATGGCGCAGCAGGAAATCCCGCATCAGATCTGCCGGCGACTCTTCCAGCGGATTGTCCAAAATGAAATATTCCGACCCGCTGAGCCGGCCGCTGCGGATATAGAGCACCTGCGCCAGCCGGTCCAGCCCGCAGCTGGCCATTGCGACGATATCCCGATCCTCCAGCGAGGTGGAAAAGGCGCGCTGACGTTCGGTGAGCTGCTCAATGCGCGAAATCCGGTCGCGCATCATGGCGGCCTGTTCATAGCGCATCTGCTCGCTGTAGCGCATCATTTTTTCGGTCAGGACCTGCACGATGGGGCCGGTGCTGCCGCCAAGGAAGGCGCGCACCTGCGCCAGCGTTTCCCGATAGACCTTTGGATCCGCATGCCCGCAGCAGGGCGCAGGGCAAAGGCCGATTTCGTAGCGCATGCAGGGACGGTCATAGGTGCGCAGCATGTCGCGCGAACAGGTGCGCAATGGAAACACCTGATATACGGCGTCGAGAATTTCCCGTACCATATTGGCGCCGAAATAGGGGCCGAAATACCGGGCGCCGTCCTTTTCCACCCGCCGGACCAGCTCAAGCTTGGGGAAAGGCGCTTTTTCATCGATGCGGATATAGGGATAGGTTTTGTCGTCCTTTAAAAGAATGTTATAATAGGGCTGATGCTGTTTGATCAGGTTGTTTTCAAGCACCAGCGCTTCCAGCTCGCTTTGGCAGAGGATTGTCTCAAAGTCGTCGATTTTTTCCACCATCGCCAAAACCTTGGGCGAGTGGTTTCGCGACGACTGAAAATAAGACCGCACGCGGTTTTTGAGCGAAATCGCTTTGCCGACATAGATAATCCGGCCCTGGCTGAGCATCCGATAAACGCCCGGGCTGTCGGGCAGCTGCCTGAGTTTTTCCGCGATGACATCGTTCAACGCCGGGATCCTCCTTTTCCTTCAGATGCGTAAAATATCAGCAATACACACTTAAAACATTATACCGCGCAGGCGCTTTGCTGTCCATAGCGGAAAATCCGGACCGTGGAAAAGTTCGCATACATGCGTTAAGTGTCAAATTGCGATTGATTTTGTATAAATGCTGTGTTAAAATGAGATATGGTAAAAGGATGGTTTTGGCCGTTCCGAACAAAATAAGGAGATGATCGCAGTGCAGTCGCAGCAGACGCATACGCAGCACGTTGTGGATATCCCGGTAGGTCAGCTTGGGATTATCGGCATGAAGGGCTGCGAACGGTTGGCAGGCAACGCAGACGCCTACATATCCCAGTGGCGCAAGGATTATCATGACGAATTGATCGAGGACGTTGAATTCATCGGTTATTCCCGCCCGACTTATCTGGTGGACTACAGCTGCCCGCGGTTTGCTTCCGGCGAAAGCAAAGGCGTGATCAACCAAAGCGTACGCGGTTTCGACTTATATGTAATTTGCGATTGTTTTAATTACAGTGTAACCTACAACATGTACGGCACGCCGACGGCGATGAGCCCGGACGATCATTTTGCGGATCTGAAGCGCATCATTGCGGCGGTGGGCCATAAGGCGCGGCGCGTCAATGTGATCATGCCGATGCTCTACGAGGGCCGTCAGGACAAGCGTTCCGGGCGCGAATCGCTGGACTGCGCTCTGATGCTGCAGGAGCTGCACGCCATGGGGATTGAAAATATCATTACCTTTGACGCCCACGATACCCGCGTTTCCAACGCAATTCCGCTTTGCGGTTTTGAAAATATTTATCCGACCTATCAGTTTATCAAAGCGATTTTGAACAATAAGCGCGACCTGATTTTGGACAAGAGCAAGCTGATGGTGATTTCCCCCGATACCGGCGCAGTGGGCCGGTCGATCTATTATGCCAACCAATTGGGCGTGGATATGGGCCTTTTTTACAAGCGGCGCGATTATTCCACGATTGTCAACGGCAAAAACCCCATTGTGGCGCATGAATTTTTGGGCGACAGCGTGCAGGGGAAAGATCTGATCATTGTCGACGATATGATCGCCTCCGGCGAATCCTGTCTGGATGTGGCGGAAAAGCTTAAGGCGCGCGGCGCCAACCGGATCTTCATCTGTGCGACCTTCGGCCTGTTCACCAACGGCGGCGCGTCGTTTGACCGCGCCTTTGAGGCGGGCGTGATCGACCGCGTGTTTACCACCAACCTGATCTATACGCCGCCGCATCTGCTGGCGCGTCCCTGGTATGTGTCGGTAGACCTTTCCAAATATATCGCCTACATCATCGACGCGCTCAACCACGACCGCTCGATTTCCGACCTGATCGATCCGGCGCAGCGCATTACCCGCGCCATCCGGATTTACAAGGAAGAAACCGGGCAGTCCTAAGCGTTTGCCTTTTGCGCATTTGGCGCCGTCCAAATGCGCTTTTTCTCTGTAAAAAAGTGTCTGGGAGGAATCGACCATGATGGACGTGATGACCCGTGCGAGCGCGTTTATTTTGTGCATTGCGGCGGGGTATCTGTTTAAGCGCGCCGGATTTTTTAAAAAAGAGGATTTTCGGCTGATTTCGCGCATTGTGCTGACCATAACGCTGCCCTGCGCGGTGATCACCAATTTCATGAAGCTCAATGTGCCGCTGTATTTGATTTGGGTGGTGCCTATCGGCTTTTTCTGCAACGTGCTGATGTCCGGCCTGGGCTGGCTGCTGGGCCGGCGCCACGGCAAAGAGCGGCAGGCATTTAATATCATCAATTTTTCCGGCTATAATATCGGCTGCTTTACCATGCCCTATGTGCAGAGCTTTCTGGGGCCGGCCGGCGTAGTATCCACCTGCCTGTTTGACGCGGGCAACGCGCTTTTGTGCGTAGGGGGGACCTACGCCGTTGCGGCCAATATGGTCGGGAAATCCCAGCAGCGGGGTTTTTGGCCGATTGTGAAAAAGACGTTTTCCTCTGTGCCGCTGTGGAGCTACCTGATTATGCTGGTGATCTCTGCGCTGCACCTGCCTTTGCCCCGCGTGGTATTGACCTTTGCCGATATCGTAGGGTCTGCAAACGGCTTTCTGGCGATGCTGATGCTGGGCATCGGCTTTGAAATCCAGCTGCCCAAGGGGCAGGGCGCGCGCATTGCGCAGATTCTGGCGGTGCGCTACGGGGTGGCGGTGTTGGTAAGCGCAGCGTTGTTTTTCCTTTTGCCGTTTGAACTGGAGATCCGCCAGGCCATGGCGTTGGTGGCCTTCGCGCCGGTATCCGCCGTATGCGCGGCGTATACCGAACGGATTGGCGGGGACGTGGCGCTGTCGGCCTGCACCAATTCCATTTCGATCCTGGTCAGTATTGCCGTGCTGACGGCGATGATCCTGATGTTCGGCCTGTAAAAAAACGTATGATATAAAACGCCTCCGCTGCGGGCTGCAGCGGAGGCGTTTTGTTTGATGCTTTTATCAACTGGAGGCGGCCTGCCTATTCATCCAGGCTGCCGCCATCCTGTGCCGGCGCTTCCGGACGCGAGAGCACCTCAAGCACTTTGCCGTAGATTTCACTGGAGTACTGTTTCCAGTTTTTGCAGAACAATTCTGCGGTTTTGTTGGTCGGCGCTACCAGGTTTAACTCAAATTGAAGCGCGTCGGATTCGCGTACCGCCAGGCGCACCATAATATCGCCGGTAAATGTTTTGACATAGTTTGAAAATACCTGTGTTTCTTCCTGGAACACCGGCTTCCATTGCTCTGCCAGCTGCGCGACTTTGCGCCGGCGGCTGTCCGGCACGCGATAGCCGAAATATTCAATGCTCTGTTTCCCCAGCTGCGTCAGATTATAGGTGATGCCAAGGGGCATCGACTCAGCATAAAGCAGACCGTATTCGTGCAGCTCTGCCAGCGAAAGCTGAATGTCGATATAATCCATCAGATCATTTTCCAAAAAAAAGCGCAGCGCCTGCGCGTTGGTCAGCCCGCCCAGCAAATCGATGGCATATAGCATCAGGGTTTTGTTTTCCGTCAGCTTTGGCTTTGGCCGCTCCATCGTCAATTCCCTCCCAACCGTTTTTCCGCCGCAAGCCCGGCGGGCGAAAAAGAAAAAGCAGACAATCAACTGTCTGCCCAAAATGCCCCCAGAATGCCGTTCGCCCAATTTTGACACCTGCATGTGTGCAGGTAGGTGCCCTGCAAGGTTGTTCTGCCGTCCACTGGCGTAAAAATACGGTGGCATGACATCCCTTCCCCGACGCAGGCTCCTTTTAAGTGTTGTAGGTTCAAAATTTGAGCGTTACGCACACCCCAGGAAACGATTCGGTCTGTGCTTTTATTATAGGGAACCCGACCGCGTTTGTCAAGCTTATACGACGCGCACGGTGAAACGCTGGCTTTCGCTTTGTGCGCCGCGCTCGTCGGTTGCATAGATGCGCACGGGATATGCGCCTGCCGGCGCGCCGTCGGGGACCTGATAGGTCAGTACATAGCGGTCAGCGCTTTTTTTGGCAAAGCGCAGCAGCTCGCCGGTTGCGGCGATATGCATCATGACAAAGCCGAGCGTTAAATCAGGGCGGAGAATTTCCACCTGTGCCTCGATCTGATACGATCCGGCGCGCATAACGGTTCCGGGCATGTTGATGATTCGAATCCTGCAGGGAAATCCAGCCATTGTTCCTGCTCCTTCCGCCTTGAGGCGACTGCATGAATTTGTTTGCTTTCCCTTATTTTACCAAAAAAATGTACAAGAATCAAGTCAATCGTTTCCGGTTGCCTTTTAACCGAAAATCGGGTATAATTTTTTTGTTTCCATTGCAACAAATTTCAAGCTCCATGCGTCTAACAACAGGAGGTGTTCTAACTTGAAACCGGATGATATCACCTTGCAGCGCGCCATAGAGGGCGACGTGCAGGCGTTTGAGGCGCTGGTGGAGCTGTATCAGCACCGCGTTTACGGCGTTTGCCTGCGCATGCTGTGCAATGACCAGGACGCGCAGGATGCCGCCCAGGAAACCTTCATCAAGGTTTACCGCAGCATCGGTTCGTTTAAACAGCAGGCGCAGTTTTCAACCTGGGTCTATCGCATTGCGGTCAATACCAGCCTGGATTATCTGCGCAGGCGCCACGTGACCGCCTCTTTTGACGCGATGGTCGAGGAAGGCTTTGACGCGCCATCGGATGCCGATACGGGCGATCGTGCGCTTGAAAAACAATTTGAACGCGAGCAGATCGACGCCGCCATCGCTTCCCTGCCGGAGGATCAGCGTGCGGTGATCGTGCTGCGCGACGTCCAGGGCCTTTCCTATGATGAAGTCGCAGGGGCGGTCCAGACCAATCTGAATACCGTAAAATCGCGCATCAGCCGCGGCCGGCGCGCCCTGCGCAAATTATTATATGCCGGTGGGGAACTTTTTAGCCAACCCTGCGTCAAAAAAAGTGAAAGGAGCGTGTGATATGGACTGCAAGGCATTTAATCAATCCGTAGATGCGTATCTGGACGGTACGCTGGAAGGCGCGCAGCAGCTGGCGATGCAGCGCCACATGGCGGATTGTCCGGCTTGCCGGGCTCTTTATGAGCAAACGCGCGAAATCATGATCGGCTGCGCGGAGCTGGGGCTGCAGGATTGCGCTCCGCAGGGGTTTGTGGAGCAGGTAATGGCCCGCGTCAAGGCAGAGCCGAAGGCGGGGGCAGTAAAAAAACGCCGATATTTTGGGCTGAAGGTTGCAGGCGGCGTCGCCGCAGGGCTGCTGGTGGTGGCGGTTGCCGGTACGGCGCTGTTTGGCGCCGGTATGATGGGCGCTTCCTCAGGCGCCACGGCGGACAGCGCGCCTCAGGCGCCCACGGCAATGTATGCGGCGGCGGATACGGCGGCAGGCGGCTGGGGTTCATACGATAATGGGGCCAGCAATGTGACGGCGGATGCGGATTTTGCCATGCCGGAAGCGGCGCCGGAGCCGAAGGAACAGCTGATGGCCAGCGCGGCCATGGAGAATTCTTCGGGCTTTACGCAGCGCAGCGCCGATTCGGTGGAACTGGACGAACAGTATGTGCGCAAGATCATTGTCAACGGTGAAATCAATCTGGAAACCGCCGAGTTCGACACGGACCTGACGGCGATCCTAAAGGCGGTAGAACAGGCGGGCGGATATATTTCCTCCTCCAGCGTCAGCGGGCAGCCGATCAGCCAGACGGGTTCCCGGTATGGCCGGGACGCCTATTATGTTGTAAAAATTCCCGCCGACCGGTATGACAGCGTGCTGGAAACGGCGCGCGGCGCGGGCAAGGTGACCTATTACAACGAGTATACCGACGATATTACCAGCGATTATTATGATGTGCAGACGCGGCTTGAAACCTATCAGACACAGTATGAAAAGGTGACGGCGCTGCTTGAAAAATGCGAAACGATGGAGGATGTGCTTCAAATCGAGTCGCATTTGACGCAGCTGATGTATCAGATCGACAGCCTCAAAGGGCAGATCCGCATGTGGGATCAGCTTGTCAGCTTCAGTACGCTGACCATCAATCTTTCCGAGGTGGCCGACCCGTCCACGATCCGTACGTCTGACCCGACGCTGGCCGATCGGATCCGGGAAGGTTTCTTTGACAGCATCAACGGGCTGATCGAAGGGGCGCAGGATCTGCTGGTATGGCTGGTGTCCCATTTCTTTGGCCTGCTGATCTGGGCGGTCATTGCAGTGGCCTGCTGGCTGATTGTGCGGTCGGCCGTCAGAAAACGCCGGAAAAAGATGCAGGACGGCAAGTGATATAAAGACGCGCCGTTTGGCGGCTTTAAACGGGCGTTTCCCGGGCGTTAAACAGCGCGGGAAGCGTCCGTTTTCCTTTGATACAAAAAATGAAGAAGGAAAACGCCGTTTTGGTGGCGATGGCAATTTATTGGGAGTAAATCATGCTGCATGTAAAAACATTAACGCGCAATGCGCCGGAATTGCCGTTGGTTCAGGCGCTAAACCATCGAGCTTTCCCGGAAAACGAGCGCAGGGCTCTGGAACCGCTTTTGGACGATCCAACCGGACGGGCGCAGGTGCTGGCCTTTTGTGACGGCGCGGTTTTCTGCGGCTTTGCCTGCCTTTTGACCGATGAGGATATCACGCATATTCTTTATTTCGCCATCGAGGAGCCGCTTCGAGGGCGCGGCTATGGCGCGCAGGCGCTGGCGGCTTTGCGGGCGCGGCTGCCGGGACAGCGGATTTTAGCCGATGTCGAGGCGGAAAACCCCGCGGCAAAAAACAGCCAGCAGCGCCGCCGCCGCAGGGCGTTTTATCTGAAAAACGGCTATCAGCCTTCTTCGGTGCGCTATGATTGGCGGCAGGAGTCCTATGAAATTCTGGTCAGCGGCGGCGATATCACGCGCGGGGAGTTTTCCGCCTTTTGGCGCAATGTCCGCGCATATAATCCACGGTTTTCCGATTATTGATCCTGAAAGCGCGTTTTGATCCTGCGTTGCCGGCGGCGCGCGTTTGTGTTAAAATAATCCTATGGGTTAAAACACGGTATGCGGCGGTAAAAGGAGTGTCATGATGAACGATATCCATGGCTTGAAACTGGACAATCCGGAAAAGCGGCTGCGGTATTATGAGCTGATCCTGGAGCGCAAAACGCTTGAAGATCTGCCGCAGTTTTTGCTGCCGTCCGGGTATCGCTTTGCTTTTTATCAGCCGGGCGACTGCGAGGCGTGGCTGGAGATTGAGCGTTCCGCCGGCGAACTGGTGGGGCTGGACGATGGCCTGGAGGCGTGGGACCATTATTATGGCGGCCGCGAAGCGCAGCTGGGTCAGCGGATGATATTTGTCGAAACGGACGAAGGGGAAAAGGTTGCCACCGCAACCGCGTTTTATGAACCCGACGATCCAAGCGGCGCGGGCTGGCTGCACTGGGTGGCGGTTAAAAAGACGCATCAGGGCAGAGGCCTTTCCAAGCCCTTGATTGCAAAAGCGCTCCGGACGCTGCGTGCATTGGGGTATACCCATGCAAAAATCCCCACGCAGACCACGACCTGGGTGGCGGTGGGGATTTATCTGGATTTTGGCTTTGTGCCCTTCGCGCCCCATGCGGCGCATCAGCAGATGGGCTGGCGGATTGCCAGGACGGTAACCGGGCATCCTGCACTGGCAGGGTTTGAACCGGTTGCGCCGCAGGAACTGCTGGATCCGGTTGTCTGCGCGGTACTGCGCGCGCTTAGACGCGCGTGCCCGGACTTGCTGGACAGCTTCGTATATACGGAAAAGGGCGCCTATGTGCGCTATCGAACGCCCGCGGGCGTGTTTGCGCGCGCCTACCGGTTTGACGGACAGGAGGCGTCGCTGGGCGCGCCGCAGCCGGGGCGGTAAGGCGCAAACCGTTATGCGCGGATATTTTCGCCGGTTAGCCCGACAAACGCCCCCTGGCGCGCTTCCGGCGCGTCGGGATGCGCGATGAGCCACTTGTTGCGCGCGAAAAGCAGCGGATCCTGCGGATCGTTGGGCACGATTTCCGGCTTTTCGGTATTGGTGCCGCGAGGTAGAACTACAGCGACGCGAAAGCCCTTCTGATCGCTGTCCGTGACGGGCGCATAATGCAGCGTTGTGGCGTACAGCTCGACAACCGTGCCTGCCGGCGCGCGGAACGCTTCCACGCAGGCGGTGTCCAGATGTCCGTCTGTGATTTCCTGCTGCGGGGCGACCAGGAAAATCATCGGCGTTGCAGGAATGTTGATCTCGCTGTCGCGATGATATTCCAGACAGCCGAGCAGATGGTTATCGCCGTTGCAATACCCGATCTGAATGGGCATACCGCCGTAAACGCGGTTTTGAAGGGGTTCAAAAACCGGCAGCGCTTCCAGCTGCGGGCAGGAAGGGACATAAAGCACGCTGCCGCTTGGGCATGGCGTCTCGCTTTCCAGCGCGCGCAGCAGCGGCTGGACGTCGAGCCCCTGCACGACGCGGCCATACCGGCGAAATTCAGGATCCAAAACGCTTTTCACGATCATTGGTCAATCCTCCAATTGAGCATTTTTTTCAAGTTTACCATATTTTATCGACGGATACAACCGGAAAGGAACGCCTATGCAGATTCAAACGCTGTCCGAAGGCCCGTTTGGGGTCAATTGCTATCTGGTGTCGCATCAAAATCAGGCGGTGCTGATCGATCCGGGCGTGCCGGATGAAACGGTGCGCAGGCATCTGACGGCGCAATCGCTGACGCTTTGCGCCATTTTGCTGACCCATGGGCATGTGGACCATATCGCCTTTGCCGACGCCTGGCCGGAAGTTCCGCTGTACATCCATCGGGCGGATTTGCCGGCGCTGACCGACCCGGTGAAAAATGTTTCGACGCTTTTTGGCTTTTCACTTACAATTTCCCACGCGGCGCGCCTGCTGGATGGCGGGGAAACGCTGGATCTGGGCGGTATGACATTTTTTGTGCATCATACGCCCGGCCACAGTCCCGGCAGCGTTTGTTATCAGGCGGGTACGGTGCTTTTTTGCGGCGATACGATTTTTTGCGCCGGACGCGGGCGAACCGACCTTCCTGGCGGCGCGGAGGAAACGCTGATGGCGTCCATCGCGTCGGTGCTGGATGCCTGCGCGCAGGCCCGGCTGTATCCCGGCCATGGCCCGCAGACCACCGCACAGGCGGAGCGGGCGCGCAATCCGTTTTAAAAGGACAAAATATGCGGGCATGATTGGTCTGCGGGGACAAATCTGCGGCGCAGCGGCGCGAAGAAGCGTGATATAATGAAAGCGCGGCGGGTTTGCGGCTTTATGCGCCCCGCGACGGAATATCGGTGCAATGCAGAAAGGATGGATCCGATGATGGAGATGACTCTGCGCTGGTTCGGTCCCGGCTATGATACGGTGCCGCTGGCTTATATCCGCCAGATCCCGGGCGTCACCGGCGTGGTATCCACGCTTTACGGCGCCGCGCCCGGTCAGGCGTGGGAAGCCTCGGAAATCGGCGCGCTTAAGCGCTGCGTCGAGGATGCGGGGCTGAAATTGGTGGGCATTGAAAGCGTCAACATTCACGATTCGATCAAGGTGGGCGCGCCGGATCGCGACCAATATATCGAAAACTATATCACGACGCTCAAACGCCTGGGGCAGGCCGGCGGGATTCGCTGCGTCTGCTATAATTTCATGCCCGTATTTGACTGGACGCGCTCGGATCTGGCGCGCGTTTTGCCGGATGGGTCCACGACAATGGCCTATGATCAGAAAATCATCGACGGCATCGATGCGGATCATATTTTTTCCGCCATGCAGGAAAAGGCCGGGGGGCATTTGCTGCCGGGGTGGGAACCGGAGCGCCTGGAAAAGCTGGCGGCGCTGTTTGATCTGTACGCGCCGGTGACGCAGGACATGCTTTTTGATCATCTTGCCTATTTCCTGCGTGCGATCGAGCCGGTCTGCACCCGTTATGAGATCGGCATGGCGATTCATCCGGACGACCCGCCGTGGCCGGTGTTTGGGCTTGGGCGGATCATGACGGGACGGGACAATCTGCTGCGTTTGATGCGCCTGGTGGATAAGCCGTTTAACGGCGTGACGCTGTGTACCGGCAGCCTGGGCGCGGACCGCAATACGGATCTGCCCGAGCTGGTGCATGCGCTGCGCGGGCGCATCCATTTTGCCCATCTGAGAAACCTGCGCCATTTTGGCCCCGGGGATTTTGAGGAAGCGCCGCATCGCTGCCCGCAGGGGAGCGTCGATTTGATCGGCGTTGTGCGCGCGCTGAAGGAAACCGGTTTTGACGGGCTGATCCGTCCCGATCATGGCCGGATGATCTGGGGGGAAACCGGACTGCCGGGCTATGGCCTTTACGACCGGGCGCTGGGCGCGCAGTACCTTTTGGGGCTTTGGGATGCGCTGTAAGCGGGAACAGAAGGACATGTATTGAAAATGTTACGAAAAATATGGCGTTTTTTTACAACTTTTTTACATAATATGGATTGTGCAGATGTGAAAAAACGGGTACTTTCAATTTTATAAAACGTGTTTAAGCGCTTTGTTGTTGCAGATAACGACAAAGCGCTTTTTTATGCAATCCGGCTTTCCCCAACAACCTGTCGGAATTTAAAATACGATGGAAATCCGTTCTGTTTTGAATGTCAAACGGATTGCAAAAACATGTATATTACAACGAATAAGCCAATTCACATGATATCGATATAGCGTAAATATACATG
>DCTY01000047.1 GCA_002329335.1 Christensenella sp. UBA1428 | reverse complement strand
TCGCCCGTCTTCATCTCGGCGATGCGGCCCTGATGCAGCACAATGCCGCCCAGGATCTGAACGTCAAAATGCCGCTTGCCCAGCGTGCGGGCCATCGCCTCGCGCACCGCGGCAAAGGCCTCGGGCAAAACATCGTCGAGCGTTTCCCCGCCCGCCACGCGGCTGCGCAGATCCGCCGTCACGCTGCGCAGCTGATCGTCCGTCTTTTTGCGCATCGTGTCTTCCAGCGCGTTGACCTGCGCCACGATTTTGTTTAATTTTTTAATCTCGGCGTCATCGGAGCCGCCGCCAAATAATCTTCTGAGAAAAGACATGGGTACCTCCTGCGTTGCAATACCCAGAGTATAGCACATCTTTGCGGGTTTGAACAGCGCGAATCCTGTCGCTTCCTTTTTATATGCGAATGTGATAAGATTGAAAAAGCAGCCGCCGGCGCGCTCAAATCCGCCGTCAAAAGCGCGCCGCGGCGAATTGTCCGCGCAAAGGAGTCTTCCGACATGGCAAAAATAACGCCGAAAACGACCTTTTACTGCACCGCCTGCGGCTATGAGAGCGCAAAATGGTTCGGCAAATGCCCGGGCTGCGGCGCATGGAATACCCTTGAGGAACAGCCCGCCGCGCCCAAAACGGCCGCGCGCGACAAAGCCGCAGGCCTGCCCGCCGTTTTAACGCCCGCGCCGTCCATCGACGAAATCGAGGCGGCGGACGAGTCGCGCCAGTCCACCGGCATCGGGGAGCTGGACCGCGTTCTGGGCGGCGGCGCCGTGCCGGGGTCGCTGGTGCTGGTCGGCGGCGATCCGGGCATCGGCAAAAGCACGCTGCTTTTGCAGGCGGCCGCCAATCTGGCCGGCGACGGGTTTCGCGTTTTATATGTTTCCGGCGAGGAAAGCGCCCGCCAAATCAAAATGCGCGCCGCGCGCCTGGGCGTCAGGGCGCCGATGCTGCATGTGCTGGCGCAGACGGACATGGACCTGATCGCCGCCCAGCAGCAGACGCTGGCGCCCCAGTACATGATCGTCGACTCGATCCAGACGATTTTCTCCCCGCGCTCTGCCTCCATGGCCGGGAGCGTCTCCCAGGTGCGCCAATGCACGGGCGAGCTGATGCGCATTGCCAAGGAGGAGGGCTGCACGGTTTTCCTGGTCGGCCATGTGACCAAGGAGGGCGCGCTGGCCGGACCGCGCGTGCTGGAGCACATGGTGGACGCCGTTTTATACTTTGAAGGCGACCGCAGACAGGAATACCGCGTTTTGCGGGCGGCAAAAAACCGCTTCGGTTCCGTCAACGAAATCGGCGTTTTCCGCATGAGCGACAAGGGGATGACGCAGGTGCCCAATCCGTCGGAATATTTCCTGTCCTCCCGCGCGGCGGACACCGCCGGGTCGGTGGTCGCCTGCGCCATGGAGGGCACCCGGCCGGTGCTGGTGGATCTGCAGGCGCTGGTCAGCCCCACCATGCTGCCCGCGCCCAGGCGGCAAAGCTATGGTTTTGATCACAACCGCATGGCGCTTTTGCTGGCCGTCATGGAAAAGCGCGCCGGCATGAAGTTATACAACATGGACGCGTATGTCAACGTCGCCGGCGGGATTGAACTGGACGAGCCGGCCGCCGACCTGCCGCTGGTGGCGGCGGTGGCCTCGTCGCTGTCGGGCGTGGCGGTCAAACAGTCCATGGTGTTCATTGGCGAAATCGGCCTTTCGGGCGAAGTGCGCGCCGTCAGCCAGCTGGAACGCCGGCTGATCGAATGCGCGCGGATGGGGTTTACCCACTGCGTGGTGCCCCACGGCAATCTGCGCGGCTTAAACGCGCCGCCGGAGCTGACCATACATGCCGTACGGACGGTGCGCGAGGCGCTTACGGCGGCATTTTCCCAAAAACGCGACTGATCCTCCCGGGACGCGGCGTTTTCCCGCAGCGCAGGACCCGCTGCGCCGGAACGGCGGCCGCTGAAGCGATATATTTCTTAACGGCCTGCGGCGTTTGCGCCGCGGCGGATCTGTGGTATAATGAAAATGGTATTTTATCTGTTTCTGCACAGAAGGAAAGGAGGGATGCGGATGAAAAACAAGCTGATGCGCGCGTTGATCTGCGTACTGGGCGTCCTGCTGGTGATGGGTTTTATATCGCTGGTGTTTAATTTTGTGCCCAACACCGCGCCGCTGGGCGTCCGCCTGGCGGTAACCGTCGGCGTGCTGGCGCTGAGCCTGTTTGTCTTTTTCCTTGCGTCCGGTCCGATTGTGCGCATGATCGCCGCAATGGCGCAAAAGGTGGACAAAGTGCTCGGCCGCGTGCAGATGGGCGACCTTTGTTTTGCCTGCGTGGGCGCGGCGCTCGGGCTTTGGGTGGCCTCGATGCTCAGCATGCTGCTGCGGGATCTGCCTTATCCGCTGTTTCTGGCCTTATCGGCGGTGATTTATGTATGTGTTGCGTTTTTATTCGGCAACACCGCCCGCAAACGCTGGCGGGAGCTGCCATTTTTCGCCGACGGCAAGCATGCGGACAAAAACCTGGGACAGCTGCGCGCAAGCGTGCAGGGGGCGGAGGAATCCGCCGCGCGCGACGCGGTATCGGCCTATAAGCTTTTGGATTCCTCGGCGCTGATCGACGGGAGAATTCTGCCGGTATGCGCTACCGGGTTTCTCGAGGGCACGTTTATCGCCCCGCAGTTTATCCTCAGGGAATTGCAGACGCTGGCCGACAGCGCCGACGCGGACAAGCGCCGCAAGGGCCGGCGCGGGCTGGAGGTGCTGGAACAGCTGGGCAAGACCGGGCAGATTCGGCTGATCGCCGGTCAATACGACGACGCCGGCGCGCAGGACTGCGACGTCAAGCTGCTGAAGCTGGCCAAGCGTCTGGGCGCGGCCATCGTCACCACGGATTATAATTTAAATAAAGTGGCCTCGGTCAGCGGCGTTCCCGTTTTAAACCTCAACGAGCTTTCAAACGCCGTACGTCAGCTGCCCCTGCAGGGCGACACGCTCAGTGTCCGCGTGCAAAAACCGGGGCGCGACCCGACGCAAGGCGTCGGGTATCTGGAGGACGGCACCATGATCGTCGTGGAAGGCGGTCGCGGCCATGTCGGCCAGACGATCGATACGGTCGTTACCGGCGTGCTGCAAACCGCCGCCGGCCGGATGGTGTTTACCCGGCCCAAGGAAACGGCGTAAGCGCCGGTAAAACAGTTTTCCCATAAAGCCCTGCGGAAACGCCGCAGCCCCATACCCGCCGCATGATTTTTCAAGGGAGGTTTTATATATGCCCAATCTATCTGCGCTGACGGCCGCAATGGTACAACTCAACTGCGGCGACACGGCGCACACCTATCATTTCCTTCAGGTATACGCCTTTGCCAAAGCCATTGGCGAGGACGAAAAGCTGGACGCGCGCACCCAGGAAATCCTGGAAGTCGCCGCGCTGACGCACGACATCGGGATTCGCCCCGCCATGCTGCGCTTTGGCCATCAAAACGGCAAACTGCAGGAACAGGTCGGCCCGCCCGTCGCGCGCAGCCTGCTCAAAGGCCTGGGCTATGACGAGGCGCTGATCGACCGGGTATGTTGGCTGATCGCGCACCATCACACATTTGACCCCATCGGCGGGATCGACCATCAGATTCTGGTGGAGGCGGATTTCCTGGTCAATCTCAACGGCAAATCCCGCCAGAGCGTACAAAACGTACGCGACACGATTTTCAAAACCCGGCTGGGCCTGCGCATGCTGGACAGCCTGTTCTGCCAGCCCAATCCGCTGGAGGGCATCGGCCAATAATCCGCGCCCGGCAAAGCGGTCTGCACAGCCGGGCACTCCGTCCGCCCGCCGCACGGCAGGGCGGATTTTTTTGCTGCCCGTACCGCGCGCGAACGGTCAAAACACGAAAACGGCTACAGTTTGGCCGGATTGACCCTTGAAATTTTTTGCCGTTTATTCTATAATATGGGTATCGTATCTGATGAAGCGGGGCGTTTTTGCGCCGCGCAGCCATACACTTTACGTTTACAGGAGGATGCATCTATGAAAAAAGCAGATCTGGGCCTGATCGGTCTTGCCGTTATGGGTGAAAACCTGGTCATGAACATGGAAAGCAAGGGCTTTACCGTCGCCGTGTTCAACCGGACGACTTCCAAGGTCACCAACTTCGTGGAAGGCCGCGCCAAGGGCAAGAACATCATCGGCACCTATTCCATTGAAGAGCTGTGCGCGAACCTGGAAAAGCCCCGCAAAGTCATGCTGATGGTCAAGGCCGGCGCGCCGGTTGACGCGTTTATCGACCAGGTTATCCCCTATCTGGAGCCGGGCGATATCATCATCGACGGCGGCAACAGCCATTTCCCGGACACCATCCGCCGCTGCAAATATGTAGAAAGCAAAGGGCTGCTCTATGTGGGCACCGGCGTTTCCGGCGGCGAAGAGGGCGCGCTGAAGGGCCCGTCCATGATGCCCGGCGGTTCTCCCGCGGCATGGCAGTATGTCAAGCCGATTTTCCAGGCCATCTGCGCCAAGGTGGAAAGCGGCGAAGCCTGCTGCGACTGGGTTGGCGAAGGCGGCGCGGGCCACTTTGTCAAGATGGTTCACAACGGCATCGAGTACGGCGATATGCAGCTGATCTGCGAAGCGTATCAGCTGATGCGCGATTATCTGGGCATGAGCGCCGATGAAATGCACGAAGTATTCGCCAAGTGGAACGAGGGCGAGCTGGACAGCTATCTGATCGAGATCACCCGCGACATTCTGGCTTACAAGGACACCGACGGCGAGCCGATCGTCAACAAGATTCTGGACACCGCCGGCCAGAAGGGCACCGGCAAATGGACCGGCATCGCCGCGCTGGACGAGGGCGTTCCGCTGACGCTCATCGGCGAGGCGGTATTTGCCCGCTGCCTGTCCGCAATCAAGGAAGAACGCGTGGAAGCCTCCAAGATCTTAAACGGCCCCAACGGCAAGTTCAATGGCACCGCAGAGGAAAAAGCGGCGTTTATCGAGGATATCCGCAACGCGCTGTTCGCCTCCAAGATCGTCTCCTATGCGCAGGGCTATACGCTGATGCGCACCGCAGCCAAGACCTACGGCTGGAACCTCAATTACGGCGGCATCGCGCTGATGTGGCGCGGCGGCTGCATCATCCGTTCGGTCTTCCTGGGCAAGATCAAAGAAGCGTTTGACAAGAACCCCGAGCTGCCCAACCTGCTGCTGGATTCCTATTTCAAGGAAGCTGTCGAGCGCTGCCAGGCCGGCTGGCGCCGCGTTTGCGCAACCGCGCTGACCGCCGGTGTGCCCGCGCCCGCGTTTACCACCGCGCTGACCTACTACGACGGCTATCGCTGCGAGAAGCTCCCCGCCAACCTGCTGCAGGCGCAGCGCGACTATTTCGGCGCGCACACCTATGAGCGTCTGGACAGCCCGCGCGGTCAGTTCTTCCACACCAACTGGACGGGCGAGGGCGGATCGACCTCCGCTTCCACCTATACGGCGTAAGGTTTTATAAGCATTACAAAATAGCCGCGTCTTGCCGACACGGCTATTTTCACGGGAAGAAACCGCCGGCGATGCAGGCTCAAAGGCGTACCTGCATCGCCGGCTGCGGCGCAAAGCGCGATATACAAAAGTCCAGAGGGGCTTAGGCCCTCCTGCGGAAGTCCAGAATCGGAGGGCATCGCCCTCTGGCCCCCGTCATTTTCATCAAACCAAAGGAGGAAACAATATGCGTTCTTTATCCAAATACAGCCAGAACCCGACCGGGTTGAGCAATGAAGAGCTTTTTGCCGCACTGGGCGAAGCGATTGCCGATCAGAAGGACAGCCTGAAAAAGGTGCTGCTTTTGCCGCCGGACTACACGCGTTTCCATTCCGGCGCAGGCAAGATCACCAATTATTATTACAATCTGCTCAAGGATTTCTGCCAAGTGGATATCATGCCCGCGCTGGGCACGCATGTCGCCATGACGCAGGAGGAATGCGCCGATATGTTCGGGGACATTCCCTTTGAAAAGTTCATCGTCCACGACTGGCGCAACGACGTGGTCAAGGTCGGCGAGGTGCCCGCTGAATATGTGAGCGAAATTTCCGAGGGCCTGGTCACCAATTCCATCGACGTGGAAGTCAACAAGCGCCTGCTGGACAAGAGCTATGACCTGATCCTGTCCATCGGCCAGGTCGTCCCGCACGAAGTGGTGGGCATGGCCAACCGCAATAAGAACATCTTTGTCGGCTGCGGCGGCTCGTCGATGATCAACAATTCCCATATGCTGGGCGCATTTTACGGCCTGGAGCGCATCATGGGCAAGGACCACACCCCCGTGCGCAACGTATTTGACTACGCCGAGGAGCATTTCCTGATGGACATTCCGCTGGTGTATGTGCTGACGGTCTGCACCGCCAAGGAGCGCGAAATGTTCATCCACGGGCTGTTCATCGGCCGCGAACGCGCAAAGTTCGAACAGGCCGTACAGCTGGCGCAGGAAAAGAACCTGATCTTTGTGGACAAGCCCTTTAAAAAGGTGGTCGTCAATCTGGACGAACGCGAATTCAAATCCACCTGGCTGGGCAACAAATCCGTTTACCGCACCCGCATGGCCATCCAGGACGGCGGCGCGCTGGTGGTGCTTGCCGCCGGGATCGACAAATTCGGCGAAGATCCCGACAACGACAAGCTCATCCGCAAATACGGCTATGTCGGCCGTGAGCGCGTGCTGGAGCTGGTCAAGGAAAACGAGGACCTGCGCGGCAACCTTTCCGCTGCGGCGCATCTGATCCACGGCTCCTCCGACGGTCGGTTCTCCATCACCTACTGCACCAAACGCGTCAGTCGGGAAGAGGTCGAGGGCGTGAACTTCGGCTATATCCCCTATGACGAGGCAGTCAAAAAATACGATCCCGCCGTGCTCAAGGACGGCTACAACACCCTGCCCGACGGCGAGGAGATTTATTACATCTCCAACCCCGCGCTGGGTCTGTGGGCGGATCGCAAAAAATTCTAATTCAGGCCCGCAAATCAGGCGGCCCGGAAAGCGACGCTTTCCGGGCCGTTTTTTTATCCGAATCCACCTGGTTTTCAAAAAATGCGTCCCATGCGCGCCGGTTTACTAGACCGGCACAAAAAACACCCGGCGCATTTCGCGCCGGGTGCAGGGATGTATTTAGAGAATTCGCCGCCGGAACGGAAAGCCCCGGCACGCGCACAGCCGCTGTTACGGAATGATATCCGCATTGCCGCCGCCACCGCCGCCAATGGTAACATTGCTGTTATTGCCGCCGATGATCTCCGCGCCGGATTCGCCGGAAGAGGTCGCGCCGGGAATGACAACGTCGCTCAGGTTCGGCGCCGTGGGCTTGGGCGTAGGCGTCGCAGCCGGAGGCGTGGTCAGCCAGGACGGGGGAATCGGCGTGACAACCGGTGTGGGCGCAGGCGCATAGGTGCGCGTGGACGAACCGGACGAGCTGGAATTGGGCATGGGCGTTGCGGCAGGCGCATCGCCGATGGTGACCAGATCGCCGCGGACATAGCCCAGACGGCCGTCGGCCACAACATAGTACCAGCCGTCGCCGGCGTCTTCCAGAATCACGATGATATCATTTTTGTCCGGCTTGGCCATAATGGACGCAGACGTATTGGCCGCAGAACGGACGCGCACGCCAGTGGTATTGACATAGGCCAGCTGATAGCTGGGCGCGGGCGTTGCCGTGGGCACCGGTTCGACCGTGGGCTCGGGCACCGGCTCCACCGTGGGTTCGGGCGTCGGCTCGACCGTAGGCTCGGGCGTCGGCTCCACCGTAGGCTTGGGCGTGCCGCCGTAGCGCTCGGGGTAATAATCCAGCAATTCGGAGATGGGCATATACTGCACCCATCCGCCGGCGTATGTCTGCGCGATCACGAAGCCCTCCTGCATGGCCACTGCGGGCAGGCCGTCCTCCGGATCGTCATAGATATACGGCGTGTTCTGCGCGGAAGCGTCGTCCGACGCGCTGAGCTTCTGCCAGAGCAGCCAGCCAAACACGCCAAGGAGCACCACCAGCACCACGATCAGCACAATCAGCATCACCGAGCTGCCGCCGCCATCCCGACCCTCTTTCCGGGGCGCGGGACGCTCCGCCGGCTCCTCGCGGCGCTGCGGCGCGTTTTGGGGACGGGGCTGAGGGCGCTGCCCGCCGTTTTGGGGACGGGGCTGCCCGCCCTGCGGACGGTTCGGGTTGCGGGGCTGTCCCTGTGCGGGACGGGCCGGCCGCTGGCCCTGTGCAGGCCGGGGCTGGGCTTCGCGCACGGTTTCCGGCTCTGCCGCAGGCGTCTGCTCGGGCTGCGCCATGGCGGCGGGCGTTTCAAACGGCTCGCTGGTCACGGGCTCCGCCTGGGGCGCGCCGCCCTGCGGGTTTTTCCTCTTATCGTTTTCCATTTGTTTTCCTCCTGTAAAAGGGACAAGCAAAAGATGCCATGATTGTTTATATTATATCAGGTATTGCGCCGCTTGTCTTGCCTTTTTGAAATTTTTTCCCGCACAGCCGCCGCCGGCAGGCTTTTTTATAAAATCCCAATTCTTTTGACGATTCTCCCGCGCATTTTGTTGCAAAAGCAACCTGGGTCGCCTGAAAAAATCCATCCCCGCCGGACGGCCCGGAGCCTCAAATCCGCTGCGCCGCGCATATTTTGCGCGCAGACGCAAAAAAGCCGGGCGCATCGCCATGCGTCCGGCTGTTCCGATACGGTTAAAATTCCGGGATATCGGCCACGAATACGCCGGGTTTTCCGAAAGCATCGGTGGTATAGATGGCCTGATGGGTGGTATAGGAAACCGTGACATGCGGATGGAAGCGCGACGTGCCCGGCCCCCAGGAAAACTTCTGATAGCACAGCACGCGCACATCATGGTTTTCAAGGCTGACCTGATACAGTTCGCCCGCGCCGCGCTTGCTGTCGCACAGGATATAGCGATCGTCCTGGGTGATGGTGCCGTGCTCATTGTCCAGCTCAAACAGCGTGATTTCGCGGTCCTGCTCCACCAGATATTTGGAAAAGAACACCCGCCCTTCGCGCCGGACGGTAAAATACACCGCCTTTTCGGTGTTGGCCCAGAACTCATGTCCTGCCGCCTCATAATCGCCGTCGTCGTGATCGCGCACGCGCCGGTTGTCCGAGCCGTCCGACCGGATCAGCCACATGCGCGCTTTGATGTATTCCCAGGTGCCCTCGTGCGCATAGAGAATCAGGTCGTTATCCAGCGGGCAGAACTGGCAATGGCGCAGCGGCTGCACGCCGTGGATGATGATTTTGGCCTCGCCGGTTTCCAGATTTTTAACGATCAGCCCAAAATCCGGCTTTGCTTCATAAAAGCATACCAGCTTTTTGCCGTCCCAGCTGGGAAACGCGCCGGAGCACTTGGTCACGGGCGTCTGCACCAGATCCTGCGCGCGCAGAACGATTTCCTCCTGGCAGGTTTCAAGATCGACCGTTTTGATGCACCCGTCCGCGCCGAAGAAAACCTTTTTGCCGTCGCGGGAGGGATAGCCGAAATAGTCCAGCTGGTACCCCTGCGTCAGCTGCTTGACCTGATGGGTCTTTACATCCATGACAAACAGATTGTTGCCGCCGTCGCGTTCGGATTCGAAAACGATTTTGGAATCGTCCGGCGTAAAGGAACGGTTATGGAAATACAGATGGTTGCAGGTGTCGTTCGGATCGGTGATGCGCACGACTTTGGGGCTGATGCCCGCGTCCTGCACCGGTTGAGGAATATAGGTGAAAATATCGCCTTTCATGGGATGCTCCTTTTTAAAACCGCCCCGGCAAAACCGGGGCGGCAAAATTCAAATGGATTAACGGGCGTTGAAGCGATCGCAGGCAGCCTGCTGAATCTCCAGCGCGGTATCGATGCCGAAGCTCTTGATCGTCTGCACATAGGAATCCCAGTTGTCAAACGATTCGCTGCCCAGCACGAACTTCATGGACATGGAATCGGCGTACGTTTCGATGTCCGCCATGATGGCCGTGAAGTCGTCAGATTCCTGTTCGGTATAGGAAACCGGCGGGAAGGAACGGTAATTCCAGTCGGTCGTGTCCGCCCACAGCTGGCAGGCAGCCTTCTGCTCGGGCTTTTCATAGTTGGCCAGGAACACAGGCTCCAAAGAGATGTAAGGCGCCGGGCCCTTGATATGGCGGATCGAGTACTGCGCCATGGACGCATCCACGCTCAGGCCATCCGGATTGTGGATCACTTCGTCAAAGAATTCCTTTTCACCCGCGTCGTTGATGAAATAGGACACGCCTTCCTTGCCCCAGTTGAGCAGATTCATGCCCTCTTCGCTGTAGCCATAGTCCAGCACGCGCATGGCGATTTCGGGGTTTTTGCAGGACTGGGTGATGCCGACCTGACGGTCAAACGGCCAGCCGCCGGTGAATTTGGCGTAGGAGCCGTCCAGCGTCGGATACTGGCAGCCGGCGACAGAATAGGTTTCGCTGCCGGCGTTGGCGTCGATATACGCGCCGATGCCGTTGCCGCCCGAAGCGATGCAGGAGAAGGCCGTGCCGGCGGACATCGCCGTGTCAATGTCGGTGTCCAGGTTCTGGGCCAGGTTGGCGTCGATCAGGCCGTCCTTGTACCAGGTATTCATCTTCATGAGGAATTCCTTATAGGCGTCCTCGATATACGCGTAATGCACCACGCCGGATTCGTCCTGATACCAGTCGGACTCGGACACGCCCCAGGCGGGCTGGAACGCGCTGCGCAATTTGCTCCAGGTTGCGATATGCGGCGCAACGTCCGGATATTTTTCCTTCACCGCGCGCAGGATCTCGTCCCACTGATCGATGGTGGTGGGCAGCTGGTCATAGCCCAGATCGGCCAGCAGATCGGCGCGCAGCAGCGGACCGGTAGAAGCCAGCTGCACCGTGCCCTGTTTGGTGATGGGGAAATAGTACAGATGTCCCTCGTCGTCCTTGGCCGCCTTGAGGAATTCCGGCGTTTCGCCAAGGAATGCCAGCAGGTTGGGCGCGTAGGTATCCACGTCGTACTCGTCCAGGCGAATCAGAACGCCTTCGTTGTACAGCGCAACCGCGCCGCCGGTATAGCTGTTGAAATTAAAATTGATCAGATCCGGGAAATCGCCGGAGGCGAGCATGATGTTGAACTGCTCTTTTTCCATGGACGCGGCGGGCGTATTCCATTCGATTTCTACGCCGACGGCTTCCTTCCACCACTGAACGACCTCAAGATCGTCATAGGATTCATAGTAGCCGTTGAGTTTTTTGTGGAACTGTCCGAAATACGAGAAGGTGTAGTCGCCCTCGATGGGATAAACCGAAGTCTCCTCCGGCGCTGCGTCGGCGGAAGCCTGCGGCGCGTCCTGCGCGGGGGCCTGCGTCGCGGCAGGAGCCTGGGTTGCAGGCGCATTGGTTGCGCTGGCGGCCGGCTGGCCGGAGCAGCCTGCGGCGCAAAGCACCAGCAGGGCGGCAAGCAGCAGGGCAGCTAGTTTTTTCATGGTGGTTCTCCTTTCAAATACAAATGCTTTATTTTTTGGGGCCGTTCCCCGGTGAAACTAACCTTTGACCGCGCCGACCATCACGCCTTTGATGAAATAGCGCTGCAGGAAGGGATAGAGCAGCAAAATCGGCACGGTGGAGATGACGATGGTGGAATATTTGATCGTTTCGCTCAAAAATGCGTCGTCGTCGCCCGAAAGCGCCAGATCGCCGGCGGAGCTGTTCTGGATGATCAACTCGCGCAGGATCAGCTGCAGGGGATACATTTCGCGCTTGCGGATATACAAAAGGGCGTTAAACCAGCTGTTCCAGTGCGACACGCCGTAGTAAAGCACCAGCACGGCGATGGTCGGCACAACCAGCGGCACCATGATGCGGATCATGATCGTCAGCTGGCTGGCGCCGTCGAGCTTGGCCGATTCCTCCAGGCTTTCCGGTACGCCCTCAAAGGCGGTGCGCATGATGATCAGATTGAAGGTATTGATCGCCACGGGAAAGATCAGCGCCCAAAGCGAACCGTTTAAGCCCAGGGATTTGACGATCAGGTAGCTGGGGATCATACCGCCGCTGAAATACCGGGTAAACAGCGTTGCCAGCGACAAAAAGCGGCGCAGCCCCAGCTGCCGGCGGGACAGCACATAGGCCCCCGCAATGGTCATGATCATGTTGATGATGGTCCCGACGACCACAATAAACAGCGTGTTGCGGTATCCCGACCAGATGCTGCCGTTTTTAAACACAAACGCATAGGATTCCAGGCTGAAGCCGATTGGCCGCCAAAGCAGGCTCTGGGTGTTTTTCATGTACTCCATGGGCACCGAAAAGGAGACAAAAAGCACATAAAGCACCGGATAGATGGTCACTGCCATCAAAATGCACATCAGGGTGACGTTGAAAATGTTGAACGTTTTTTCGCCCAGGGTTTCTTTTCTCATCGCTGTCGCTCCTTTCCGCCCTTACCACAGGCTCAACTGGTTGACCTTCCGGCTCAGCTCGTTGACGGAGAGAACCAAAAGGAAGTTGATCACGGAGTTGAACAGCCCCACGGCAGCGGAAAAGCTCCAGTCGGTGTTTTCAATGCCGCGCCGGTAAACATAGGTAGAAATGACGTCGGCCTTGTCATAGATCGCGGGGTTATACAAAAGCAGCACTTTCTCCGAGCCCAGCGACATGATCTTGCCCACGCGCATGATAAACAGCACGGTAATGGTCGGCAAAAGGCCGGGCAGGGTAATGTAGATCATCTTTTTCAAGCGCCCTGCGCCGTCGATCTCCGCCGCCTCGTACAGCTCCTGATCGATCCCGGCAAGGGCGGCCAGGTAGATGATCGAGCCCCAGCCGATTTCCTGCCAGATGCCGGAGATGACATACACCGGCAAAAACAGGTTCGGATTGTTCAGCATCGTCTGCTGCGGGAACCCGAAAAAGCCCAGCAGATAGGTGATAAAGCCGTTGCTTTTGGTGAACTGCAATACCATGCCGCACACGACCACCAGGGAGATAAAGTGCGGCATATAGGTCACCGTCTGCACCACGCGGGCAAATTTCTTGCTTTTCAGCTCGTTGAGCAAAAGCGCCAGCAGAATTTCGCTGGGGAAGGAAACCAGCAGGCTGGTAATGGACAGCGTCAGCGTATTGCGCAGAAGCGTCCAGAAATAGTAGCTGCCGAAAAAGGTTTTAAAATGCTTCAGCCCCACCCACGGGCTGCCCAAAATGCCCTGAACCGGCCGGTAGTTTTTAAACGCAATGATCGCGCCGTACATCGGCCCGTAATGGAAAAGGATATAATAGGCCAACACCGGAATGAAAATCAGATACAGTTCCCGGTTGACGTATAAATCCCGTAAAAATCGTCCAAAAGGCGTCAGGTCCTTCAAAGCAGCGGTTTTGATACTGGCTTTTTTGACCGGCGGCCTTGCTGTGCCGTATGTCATCACTCCACCAACTTCCATGTATTATGCTCAATTATTTGATAACATTATATCGGGATTCCATTTCGTTGTCAAGAAAAATTTCGTAAATCGCAAGTACATTTCATTATATGAAAACAGTTGTCCAAATAGACCGGCATCCGAACAAAAATTTCGTTTCAAAATGAAATATAAAAAAAGCGCCTGCGTATGCAGGCAACAGCGGGAATTAAAGGAATCTTAATATGCAGGCGCTTGTAAGGGCGATGGATTTGGGGTATCATCGTATCATAAAACCGACGGGAGGCGGATGCGCATGGACGTGAAACGAAAAATNNGGGGGCTTGGTCTGGTTATTTTGCTGGCGATCGTGCTGGTGGGCGCGCTTTGCTGGTATGCCGGGCGGCCGCTGGTGCAGTTCGTCTCCGAGCCGGAGCTTTTCCGCGCCTGAGTGGACGCCCATGGGTTTTGGGGCCGGGCGGCGTTTGTCGGCATGGTCATGCTGCAGGTTATTGTGGCGGTGATCCCGGGCGAGCCGTTTGAAATTGTCGCCGGGTATGCGTTCGGCGCGGTGGAGGGCACCGTTTTGTGCCTGCTGGGCATCACCCTTGGCAGCATGGCGATCTTCTTTGCCGTGCGCCGTTGGGGCATGCGGCTGGTCGAGCTGTTTTTCGACCGGGAAAAAGTGCTCAATCTGCCCATTTTTCAAAATCAGGCGCGCTTAAATGCAATCGCGCTGATCGTCTTTGCCATCCCCGGCACGCCCAAGGATATCCTGACCTATGCCGTTGGGCTGACGCCCATGCGCCCGCTGCCCTGGCTTTTGATCTGCACCGTCGCCCGCTTCCCCTCCGTCGTTACCTCCACCGTCGGCGGCAGCGCGCTGGGCGACCAGAACTATCAATTCGCGCTGATCGTCTTTCTTGTAACCATCGCCATCAGCCTGTGCGGCATCTGGATTTATCATCGATTTGAAAAAAAGAGGACCACGCACGGCTGAAGGATCGGCATTTTTGATATGCGCAGGCAAAGGGCGCTGCCCTTTGCAATCCTGCCAGAGGGTCTGAGACCCTCTGAACTCCCGCCAACCGCTTCGCGGCGCTCAACGGTCCGCAGGCGCAGGTCAAAAAAGACGACCTGCGCCTGCTGCTTTGTGCGTAGATGGACGCTCCTGTTGATTTTCGGTGGAAATATATACATATGTGAATCGCTGTGGGTCAGGCAGGATCCTACGGTTTGTACCATCCCAGTTTTACCGCCACAGGCGCGCCGACGGCAG
>DCTY01000029.1 GCA_002329335.1 Christensenella sp. UBA1428 | reverse complement strand
ATGATTTACCTCATCGCCGCTAAACTCCGTCTGGCCTGCCCCAACCCATTACGATAATTGGAGTAGAACCAGAATTTTCATCGGCTTGACAAGCTGCAAAATGGCGATATATAATTAAAAAATAGAATTCATAAAGGCCAATGGGGATTGGCAAAACGATAGGCGCCGCCAAAGCGGCGGAAGGATAAAACGCAATGAATGATTTTCAGCGCCGGTATTATGAGCGTTATTGCGCGTATTTGGGACTTGATTGTCAAAAGCCGGTTCAGGCATATGTGGATCGTGAGCTGTCTGTGCAATATCCGGTGGTGCTCAAACAGACGCAGGAGCATCTGATCGTCGGCGTTGCGCGGCAGATTGCCGACGCCTGCGGGCCGATCGAACAGCAGATTTCGCCGCAGGCGGGGATCGGCGAGGTGATCCGCTTCCTTTTTGACGATCAGATCGCCTACACGCCGGATGAGTCCTATATTGCCGCACTGCCGCCGGACACGTTTGCGCCTGCCGCGCCTTCGCCGGAGGCAACGCTGCGGCTGCTGGACCGCCGGGATGCGCGCGCGCTGCGGGCGGTTGAAAAAACGCTTACGCGCCAGGAAAAGCTTTTGGCGCAGGTGTCGCTTCGCGATGAAATGGTCATGGGGCTGTTCGTTGACGCACAGCTGGTCAGCGCGGCGTCGCTGCTTCGGTGGAATGAAATCCGCGATGTGGGCGTGATGACGCGCGGGGATCTGCGCGGACGCGGTTACGGCGCCATGGCGGTGAGCGCGCTGTGCCGTATCGCGCTGGACGCGGGATATTTGGTGCAGTATCGCGCAGATCAAACCAATGCGGCGTCTGTGGCGCTGATGCATAAACTCGGGTTTCAAACGCAGATGCAGATTCATGGCGCGGTCATTCGCGTGAAAGGGGAAGAAAAATGAGATTAAAACAGCGCATTGCGGAAAAATCCCGCGATATTCATGGCACAGCGCCGGTAACGCTGGCTTTTTTGGGCGACAGTGTGACGCAGGGATGCTTTGAATGTCTGCTCAATCCGGAAACGGGCCGTATGGCGACGGATTATGACATCAAAAACGGCTACCATGAAAAACTCAAGCAGATGATTCAGACGGTGTTTCCAGACGTGCCGATCAATTTGATCAACGCCGGGATCAGCGGAGATACGGCGCAGGGCGGGCTGGCGCGCCTGGAGCGCGACGTGCTATGCTATCATCCGGATTTTTGCGTCGTTTGTTTTGGGCTGAACGACTGCGGCCAGCATGAGGAAGGATTGGCCGGTTATGGCCAGGCGCTGGATCAGATTTTTGCAAGGCTCACGGCCGCAGGCGTTGAAACGGTCTTTATGACGCCCAATATGATGGCGACGCACGTCAACCGCCATATGCATCCTCAGCTGGCGGAACCGGCGGCGCGGATTATCGGCAATCAGCAGCGTTATTTGGAGCCTTATCTGGCGCTGGCCAGACAGATGGCGCGCAAAAACGCTGTGCCGGTTTGCGACTGCTACGCCAAATGGCGTCAGCTGCACGAGGCAGGAGCGGATGTTTCCGGGCTTCTGGCCAATCATCTGAACCATCCCACGCGACAGATGCACTGGCTGTTTGCCGCATCGTTGTTTGAGATGATCTTCTTTGAGGAATAACCGGGATTCACGCTGACGCATCGGCCGGTTCCCAAGCGGCGCACGCTTTTTCTATAAATGAAATATGTCATTTCATTTGAAACAGCGCCTGCGGCGTCGAAAGGCTTGCGTATGGCTTTCAGGTTTTTTCATCCGTTTTGAGGCAAAGATGGCGATACCGGCCTTGCCGGAGGAACGGTATTGTCCGGACAAGTCTTTCTCAAATATGTTTTTTGACACCATGCGGCGCACACTTTTTTTGTGTGCGCCGTTTGTATTGGGGCAAAAAATGGCAATCCGGCAGGCACTCCGCTTTCGGCCGCTGCGCGGGGGCAGCGCCTGCGATGGGACGGGAACAGCCGCTGAAAAGGGGGGATGCTTTTGAATGTGTGCTGGGAGCATCCTCGCTTTTTTCCGAAATATGCTGTCAGCGGTTTTGTGGGACGGTGCACAGAGACGCTTTGAAAGGGCTCAGGGTCATGCAACGGCGAAAGTTCAAAGCGCGCCTGGTTGGCTCTGGCCCTGTGGCTGCGGTTCGGCTTCCTCCAACGCTTCAAAATGCAAAAGGGAAAGTTCATATGCGGTTTTGCTGACGATCTGATCGTCGATTTTTTTCTGATATATACGGCTTTGCAGCCTGCCGGTCACCTTCAGCGCCTGGCCCGGTTCAAAAGCGGCGCAAAGATAGGTGCTGCGTCCCCAGCAGATACAGGGAATCAGGTCGCTTTTACCGAAATTGCGCGGGCAAAGCAGCATCAGATCGCAGATTTCCCGTCCCAGCGGCGTGCTTCTGCGCACTGGCGGGCGATGAACGCGCCCGTTTAAACAGACCAGGTTGCCGGGAAGCGTTTCATCAAACACGCTTTGCAGGGTTTTGACAAATACGCAGACGCGCAGATGCGGGCGGTCGCCGCTGAGGTAATGATAGCTGCGCAATTGACCGCAGACGTGGATCTGCATACCGGGCTGCAGCGTTTCGGGCATCAGCACCGCCGGCACGAGCAGCGGCAGGACATCCGACGTGCCGGAAAGCCGCGGGGTGCGCAGCATCATCTGGTAAAACGATTCGCCTGCGCATTCGTGGTCGTACTGCGGCGGCGTTTCAATAACGCCGGTGAGCTGAGCGCGGTTGTCAATTTCCAGCATGATTTTCCTCCTTTGCGCGCATGACGCCGGCGTGGTCCACATAGGTCTGGCCCTGGAGCAGCAGCTGACTGACCGGCACGATTTCATATCCGTCCTTTTCAAGCTTTTGCACGATCAGCGGCAGCGCCTGAAGAATGTCGTCGGAATTGTTGTGAAACAGGACGATATCGCCGTTTTGGATTTTCTCGGTCACTTGCCGGTACATGGCGTCGACGCCCTGACTTTTCCAGTCCAGCGAGTCGCGCGACCATTGGATTACTTCATAGCCCATGGCGCGCAGCGTAGTGACCACGGTATCGTTGTAGTCGCCGTAGGGCGGCCGGAACAGCGTAGGGCGTACGCCGGTGATCTGCTCGATCTTATCGGCACAGGTGTCCGCCTCCATCCGGATCTGCTGGGCGGAAAGCGTGCTCAGCTTGGGGTGCGTGGTGGAGTGATTGCCGATTTCATGGCCGCGCTGAACAATTTCGGCGACTTTGTCCGGATAAGCGTCTACCCAGAAACCGACCAGAAAAAACGTGGTTTTGATGTCGTATTGTTCTAAAATGTCCATGATCTCGCTGGTTTTTTCCGCTCCCCAGGCCGCGTCAAAGCTGATGGCGATCTTTTTTTCATCCGTCGCAACGCTGTAGACGGGGATTTGCCGCTGTGAACCGGCGCTGGCTGGCAGCGCGCCCCCGTGAAACAAAACGTGTACGGCGGCAAATATGACCGCAGCTGCGCATAACAAAGTGGCGTACGGCGCAAGGGTGCGCATCCATCTTCGCATGGTCTTCGCCTCCGTTCTTTTTGCAACTTTATGCACTGCGGCGCCTGTATATGTCCGCCTATAGATGGTTTTAAAAACAATGTTAAACGATCTTTGTAATAAAATGTTCTTGCCAGCTAAATGCGCGTGTGGTACAATAAAAACGGTGAATATCGTGCCCTCTATGGCATAAAACATGAAGGGCTTTGAATATTGCCGATGTTGTAAAGGAGCTTTGCAAGATGGCCGAATATGTGTTGTTTACGGATTCTTCCTGTGATCTGCCCCAGGAGCTTGCCAACGAGCTGGGACTGTACGTTTTGCCGCTGACGGTAAAGGTTGACGAAAAGGAGTACGCCAATTATCTGGACTGGCGTCAGATCAGCGTTTCGGATTTTTATAACCTGCTGCGTACCGGCCATACGGCGGTGACCTCCGCGGTAAATGTGTGGGCGTACAAAGAAGCCATGACGCCGGTACTGGAAGACGGCAGGGACATTTTGTGCATGTCATTTTCTTCCGGGCTGAGCAACACCTATCAGGCGGCCTGCGTTGCGGCGCAGGAGCTGCGCGAGGCATTTCCGCAGCGGACCATTCTGGTCGTCGATACGCTGGCGGCTTCGCTGGGGCAGGGCATGCTGATCTATTATGCGGCGATGGAAAAGCAAAAAGGCAGAAGCATGGAGGAGGTTTATCAGTGGGTGCTGGAAAACCGCCTGCATCTTTGCCATTGGTTTACGGTGGACGATCTGTACCATCTCAAGCGCGGCGGTCGTGTTTCGGCGGCAACGGCGGTGTTGGGCAGTCTGCTTCAGATCAAGCCGGTGCTGCATGTGGACGACGAGGGGCATTTGATCAACATGGACAAAGCCAAGGGACGCAAGGCTTCCCTGCGCGCACTGGTGGATCGCATGGAACAAACGGCGATCGATCCGGCGCAGCAGACGGTTTTCATCAGCCATGGCGACTGCGAAGCGGAGGCGAACTATGTTGCCGACCTGGTGCGTCAGCGCATGGGCGTAAAAAAGGTGATCGTCGGCCCGGTCGGCCCGGTCATCGGCGCACATTCCGGCTGCGGTACGATGGCGCTGTTCTTCTTTGGCACAAAAAGATAAACGAAGGGTTCTTTGGCGGGCGCGCGGAAAATCCGGTGCGCCCGCTTTTGTTTTGTTTTCAGCGGCAGAAATCGCCATGGGGCATTGAATCTGGCAGGATCAATCGCCGCATTTGCTTATGTGCAATACAGACAGGCAACCTATTTTGTCAGAACAAAATCTCTTGCCGCAAGAGCACCGGCGCTGCGATGCGGTGAAAAAGTAAGGACGGCACGCCTTTTGGCGCAGCATAACCCGATGGAAAATCCCATATAAAAAAGCGCTGCACATCGCCTGTATCGGGCGGCGGAGAGCATTGGGACGCCGTCATGAGATTCCGTGGCGCGCATGAGCGGCGGAATCTTCGTGCATACGACGATTTATTGACAAAATTCGTCAAAAATCGTATGATAAAATAAAAGAGCCGTTTTGAATCGGGATAAAAGGAGGATCTGTATATGACATGGATGATTGCGGGGATTGCCGCACTGCTGCTGGTGCTTATCGGGGTGATCGGGTATGTGAAGGCGCCGCCGGATCAGGCGTATATCATTTCCGGTCTGCGCAAGAAGATCATTGTGGGGCGCGCCAGTATCCGTATTCCGTTTTTGGAACGGCTGGATAAGCTGTCGCTGAAGATGATTTCGGTGGATGTCAAAACGGGATCGTTTGTGCCGACGGCGGAATATATCAATATCACCGTCGATGCGGCGGTCAAGCTGAAAATCAGCACGGATCCCACGCTTTTGTCGCTGGCGGCGCAGAACTTTCTCAACAAGAACGATCAGTATATCGTTGCGCAGGTGCAGGATGTGCTGGAAGGCAATATGCGTGAAATCATCGGTCAGATGAAGCTGGAGGAAATGGTGACCAACCGTAAGGCGTTTGCCGAAAAGGTGCAGGAAAACGCGGTGCCGGATCTGCGGCGCATGGGTCTTGAGATCATCAGCTTCAATGTTCAGAGCTTTTCGGACCAAAACGGCGTGATCAATGATTTGGGTATCGATAACATCAGCCAGATCAAGAAAAAGGCCGCGATTGCCAAGGCGGAGGCCGATCGGGATATCGCCAAGGCGCAGGCGCGCGCCAACGAGGAGGCCAACGATGCGCGCATTGCTTCCGATACGCGCATTGCCGAACAGAATAACAGCCTGAGGATCCGCGAGGCAGAGCTGCAGAAGGTGTCCGACGTCAAAAAAGCGGAGGCCGACGCGGCGTATGAAATTCAAAAGCAGGAGCAGCGCAAGACCATCGAGGTTACGTCGTCCAATGCAGATATTGCCCGCAGAGAAAAAGAGGCGGAGCTGGCCGAGCGCGAAATTGCGCTGCAGGAAAAAAGGCTGGATGCGCAGATCAAAAAGAAGGCGGACGCGCTGAAATACGAGGCGGAAAAACAGGCGGAGGCCGAATTGGTCAAGCGTCAGCGCGAGGCGGACGCGGTCAAATACGAACAGGAGCAGGAGGCGGCGGCACGAAAGGCAATTGCCGAAGCGGAAAAATACGAGCAGGAGCAGCGCGCCGCCGGTATCCGTGCGGTGGGCGAAGCGGAAGCCGAGGCCATCCGGGCCAAGGCGATTGCCGAGGCAGAGGGTATCGACCGAAAGGCGGAAGCCATGCAGAAATACGGCGAAGCGGCGGTGTTGGAGATGGCGTTTAAAGCGCTGCCGGAGATCGCTGCGCAGGTTGCCGCGCCGCTGGCGAACGTCGATAAAATTACGATGTACGGGGACGGCAATAATACCAGGCTGGTTTCCGATATCGTCAATACGACCACACAGGTGTCCGAGGGCATGAACCAGAGTTTGGGTATTGACCTGAAATCGCTCATATTGGGCTTTTTGGGCGGTAAAAATCTCGGCATGCCGGCGCAGGAAACGCCGTCGCCGCGCGACGATACGGACCCGGCGCAGCAATAGCCGCATACGTCTGCCTTTTGCGGGCGGGTATGGTTTGGCGACACAACGATAAACAAGATCCATCAGGGGTGCGTGTCTGAAATGGGCACGCGCCCCTGGTGCATATGGACACAGTGCGGACCGTCCCAGCGGCATGTTCTTTGGATTGACGGCGAAAGACAGGGGCGGTTAAAATCCCCAGATCAGCCAGATCAGCAAATAGCCGGCGGTAACGGCAGAAAGCGTAAAGGGCAGGCCGATGCGCAGGAAATCCCGGTTTTTGACGGTCCAGCCCTCTTTGCGCAGGATCCCGATGGCGGTGATGTTGGCGGAAGCGCCGATGGGCGTCAGATTGCCGCCGAGGGTTGCGCCGGAAAGCAGCCCGAAATACAGCACATACGGTTCGATGCCCATCATGGCTGCGATGCCCTGAACAACGGGGAGCATGGCGGCAACGTAAGGAATATTGTCGATAAAGGCGGAAAAAAGGACGCTGGCCCATACGATCAGCGTATAGATCAAAAACGGATTGTCCGCGCCTGCGGCGACAAAACACTGTGCCAGGACGTCAACAACGCCGGCGTGGGTGATACCGCCAATGATGATAAAAAGTCCAGACAGCAGCGCCAGCGTGGCGTAATCGATTTCTTTCAGAGGCATGAGCACCTGCGCCCAGGAACGCTTGGTAAAGCCCGTCCAGATCAGCCCAAGGCCTAACATAAAAAGGCAGATCAGACCATTGGTAAGCGCTGGTTTTTCAGGCAGGAATGACGCGCCGATCAACAGCAAAACGGTGCCTGTCAGCAAAAATGTGGGCATATAATCCGTAACGACCGTACGTTTGTGCGCGCTGATGGGCATTGTTTCATGGCGCAGCAGATAAAGCAGCACAATCGCCGAAACGGCCGCGCCCAGTTCGACCGCCCAGAAAATTCCGAGCTTACCCTTAAAAAAGAAAAAATCCAGAAAATCCATACCGGCATATCCGCCCAGCAGGATGGAGGGCGTGTCGCCGACCAGCGTAGCTGCGCCCTGAAGATTGGAGGAAACGGAAATCGCAATGACCATGGTAACGGGATTGATTTTTAATCGCCTGGCAATCACCAGCGCCACCGGCGCGATCATCAATACTGTAGCGACATTGTCTACAAAAGCGGAGATGATGCCGGCAAACAATGCCAGGGCGACGATCGCGCATTTGACATCCGGCGTGCGCTCCAAAATCAGATCCGCAAGCAAAACGGGCATTTGAGAATCAATAAAAAGCGAAACAATGCCCATGGTTCCGGCAATCATCAGCAATACGTTCAAATCCACAGATGCCAGCGCCTGCTGGGGAGACAACAGGCCCAGAAAGATAAACAGCGCGGCAGAGCCCAGCGCAATCGGCGCGCGCCATCGGGGCAGCGCGAGCAGCATTAGATAGGTCAGAATAAACAAAATGATTGCAAGGGACATAAGAACCTCCTGAAATGATATCCTGTGCCAGCGCATGGATGGGACGCTTTGAATCGCCGCCGGTGCATGGCGCGAAGCCAAAGACGATATAAACCGCCTGCGCGGTATGGTTTCAAGGCTAACGCCGCGCTCGACCTGTATGGAAAGGCTGTGGCCGACGGACTTGCCCGCGCGGGTATTACCGGAAAACGCCGGGCGCCGTGTCACGCTTGTAACTGATACTATCCATATGCGCCGGTATATGGCGGCAGAATGACGGCGGCCGGTTATTTTGAGGGAAAAAGAGCGGTGCGCGGGAACTGTATTTTGCGGCATATGTTCATGCTGCGCACAAGGAGAACCGGGCATGGGACAATGAAAAAACCGGGTGTTTTGGCAAATATAAAAAGACGTCCCAGGCATGTGCCCGGGACGTCCATCGTGTAAAAAATATTTTTGAGGAAGGATTGTCACGAAAAAGCAGTTACCTTGACTTTCAATCCCGGCATCACCGGCTTTGCCGGCGAACGGAAGAAAATCGTAAGATTTTCCTGCTTTGCAGCCCTGCAAGCGTCTTTCGGCGCACGGCAGGGCCGTTTTAAATGAAATCGCAGATTTCATTTGAGACCGTCGAAAAGTCTTTCCGGCAGCCTCACGTCCAAGGCGTGCGCCCGGGACGCGCTGGCGGCTGACCGGGTTGTCATACGGTCTACAGCGCGGCGTAAATAGCGGCGCGCAGACGATTGTGGGTGTAATTTTCCTGGCAGGGGAGCAGCTGCATCATATAGACGGCGCTCAGGTCGCGCGCAGGGTCGACCATCAGCAGGGATCCGGCCATACCGTACCAGCCGAATTCGCCGACCGAACTGTTGGAACCGGCGCGTGCGGGATCCATCAGCGTGCGCACGCCCAGGCCGTAACCATAGCCCTCCAGGTGGCTGGTGCCTTCCGGCATGCGTGAAAGGCCGCGCCGGAATTCGTTTAACGCTTCGGGGCAAAGCTGGTTTTGTGCCATCAGCGCGATGGTGCTGCGGCTTAGCAGCTTGACGCCGCCGTATTGGCCGCAGGCAAGCGCCTGGGCAAATTTGCTCATATCGCCCAGGGAGCTGATCAGCCCGCCGGAGGCCGCCTCAAACACGGCGTCCGGCTGATAGTTGCCGTCCATATCAGTGACCTTGACAAGACCGTTTTGCGTGGTGCGGTACATGCTGCAAAGCCGTTTTTCGTGCTCGGGAGAGGGAAAACGGAAAAACGTATCCTGCATGCCAAGGGGGGCGAAAATTTCGTCCCTGAAAAACTGACCGAGTGTTTTGCCGCTGAGCTTTTCGACGATGGCGGCAAGCACGTCCAGCGAGGAGCCATACCGGAAATGCGTTCCCGGTTCAAAGGCCAGCGGCTGCGCGGAAATGATATCGGCGTACTGCGACAGCGTGTGCATGCCGTGGTCTCGTTTAAAGGCGTTGATCGCATCCAGATACCGTTTGGCGCACTCGCTGCCGGTACCGCCGGAGATGACGCCGCTGCTCATGGAAAACAGATGGCGCAGGGTCAGGGCGTTTTTTGCCGGCTCCACGGTGAAATTACCGCGGCCGTCGCTGTGGAGCACCTGGGGATTTTTCAGGCTGGGCAAATATTGCCCAACCTCGTCGTTGAGCCGGAAATAACCGCGCTCATAGAGCATCAGCGCCGCGACAACGGCCACGACCTTGGTCATGGAATAAATCCGAAACAGCGTGTCCGGCGCGATGGGTTGCTGTGTTTTCAGGTCAGCATAGCCGTCATAGGCTTCATACAGGCATTTGCCACCCTGCCAGACGGCAACGCTGCTGCCGGCGATGCCCGCGTCGCGGTTCATGCGCGCAATCAGCGCGCCCAGATCATTAAAATTGGCCATCGTCATGCTCCTTTATTCCAGTTCGAGCTGCTGCGCGGCTTCGAACAAACGGGCAAACACCTTGCAGGCGCGAACCATATCGTCGATCGGGAAAAATTCATTGGGCGCATGGGCATTGTGGCCGTGCGCGCTGTCGGGGAACCCGCAGCCAAACGCCACCGCGTTTTTCAGCGCGCGCGCATAGGTGCCGCCGCCCATGCTCATCGTATAGGCGGGCAGCCCGGTGCAGTCATGATAAACGTCCAGCAGCATCTGGATCCAGGGATGATCCTTGGGCAGATACAGCGGGTCTTTTTGTTCCAGCACCTCAAGCGACGCGCCGAAGGGCTCCAGGCGTTTGAGCATTTCATCGTGTACCTGCTCAAAAGGCACAGTGCAGGGGTAACGGATATCGATGGTCAATTCAAACCCGGCCGCTGTTTTGCGCACGATGCCCAGATTGAGCGTAAGCGGACCGGAAACTTCGTCGCGCAGCGCGACGCCGAAGTGCTCGCCGTGCAGGCCGTCACCGATCCGGTCGCACACCACGTCGATGCCGTTGCCCGAAAAGCCGTTGAGACGCAAAAGCTGCATGGCGCGTGTGGCGGCGTTGACGCCCTGCTCCAGGGAAGCGGCGTGCGCCGCTCTGCCGCGTACGGTTAAATACGTTTTGCCGTCCCGGATCTGGCTTTGCGCGTCAAATCCGTCCAGATTCAGCTCATAGCAGCCGTCCAGCACGATTTGCGCCTCGGAGCAGACGACGTTGGGGCGTTCACCGGAGACAAAGGAGAGAATTTTGGCGTCGTCGCCGTGCGCGGGAACGCGGATCAGGCTGTGAAAAATGCCCTTTTCAGCGTTGTAAAGCGGGAAGCTGGCGTCCGGGGAAAACCCGAAATCCGGCATTTCATATTGGGTCTTGTAATAGGCGATATCGTCCCAGCCGCTTTCCTCGTCGCAGCCAAAGATGATTCGGATCTTCTTTTGATCCAGCGCAACGCCCGCCTCCAGGCAGGCCTTGACGGCAAACAGCGCGGCGACCGAAGCGGCCTTGTTGTCGGCGCTGCCGCGGCCAAAAACGCAGCCGTCCTTGACCGTGCCGGCAAACGGCGGCGTTTCCCATCCCGTGCCTTCCGGCACGACGTCCAGATGCACCAGCACGCCCAGCGTCTGGTCGCCGCTGCCGATGTCTGCATGCCCGGCGTAGCCGTCGACATAGGCGGTCTGCATGCCGATTTCCTGCGCGGTTTTCAGCGCGAAGCGCAGGCAGTCGTCAATCGGCTTGCCAAAGGGAAACCCGTCCTGGGGGGCGGATTTTACGCTGGGAATGGCGACAAGCTGCTGCAAAAGCGATACCATTTGCTCCCGGTATCCGTCGATCAGCGCGTCGGTTTTGTACATAACGATCGCTCCTTCCAGATCATGACCGTTTCGTCCCGGCGGCCGGTTTGCCAAACCGGAACGAATCTGGTAAAATAAAAATATAATCCTCAAAGGGCGGGCCCTTTGCAGGCGCGGGGGCAAGCCCCCTGCGGAGAAACTGGTTTCATTCATTATAACCTGTCTGCCGCCGGGTTTCAAGCCGGGCGGAAAAAAGAACCGGTTTGACGGCAACTTTTTTTAAAATCAGGCAGGATTTTCCGCCCTTTAAGTGGAAGCATAAAATGCTCGCATTTTTTGCGGGTTTTTTATTGCCCTTTGCATATCATTTTTTGGAGGCGTTTTCCTTGCTGGACAACGAGATGAAGCCCTTTACGCAGCCAACCGTCGTGGCAAAAGCCAAGCAGCTGATCAAAAACGGCGGTTTGACGCAGTTTGAAGAAAACGGCAATACCTGCACCAGTACGGTTGTGGATGAATATAACAAGAATCAGGCGCGCGTTGTGATGGAAAACGGCAGAATTGTCACAGCAGCGTGTACCTGCCGTTTTTCCTATGAGGACAGCAGCACGCTTTGTCCCCATGCTGCGGCGTTGGCGCTGTATGCGCTGTCGCCGGCCAGGCTTGAGAAAAAACGCTGGGAGGCGCTTTTGGATCAGGGCGCAGCGCTGCTTGAGAAGGTGGGCGTTCATCCGGCGCGCCAGCAGTGCCTGCGTCTGGAAGTGACGCTGCATGTGCAGCGCAGCGGCTCGTGTGCGTCCATCCGCGCAGGCATTTCAAGGATGTATGTTATCCGGAACATCGGTGAATTTGTTCAGGCGTATTTTGCCGGGGATTTGATTGAGCTGAGCAAGAACTCATTGATCGATCCCCAGGTGCATGCCTTTAACCGGCGGGATGAGCGGGTGCTCACGCTTTTGGGCGAGGCGTCGCGCTATGTTGAAGGCACGGCGGAAAAAAAGACGGTGCCGCTTAGTGAATATCAGCTGCGCCGTATTTTGCGCGCGGTATCTTCCGGTGCGTTTCTGGTCAATATCGGCAACGCCAGAACGGTGGAAATGTTCGGTGTGAACAATGTGGTGCCGGAGATGAAGTTTCGTCTTTACAGGGACGAGGCGGGGGACTTTCAGCTTGACGGCGCGTTTGAAGCGCCGGTGCTGCGTCTGACGCGCGACGCGGAGTTTGTGTTCTGCAACGATGTGCTTTACCATATCCCCCGAAACGTGCGCAGCGCGTTTGCGGCGGTCATCGGCCATGGGCGCACCGTACACTGGCATTTTGCGGACCGGCAGGCCGGCGCGGTCGTATCGGACTTGCTGCCGGAACTGCGCGCGTTTGCCCGCGTGGAGGTTCAGCAGGAGATTCAGGACGAGATCATCACCGCGCCGCTGTCAGCCCGGGTGGATCTGGATGTGGCCGGGCACGGTATATCGGCGTTTATCCGATTTACTTACGGCGATATTACCGTAACGCCGACCACCGGCGCGATCAGCCAGCATGCGGGGATCCTTTGCCGGGATCATGGCGCAGAGCGCAGGATTACCGATATTCTGGCGGATTACGGTTTTGTGACCGAGCAGGGCGCCATGCTTTTGATGGATACCGATGGGATTTACCGATTCCTGGACCGCGGTTTGGCGCAGCTGAACGAATGCGCGCATGTTTTTGCCTCCGAGGCGCTTTTGCACATTCGTCCACGGGTGATGCCGGTGCGCGGGCAGATGCGTGTGGGCGGCAGGGGTATTGAGTTTTCGCTGATGCTGCAGGATATTGCGGCGGATAAAACGCCTGAAATTCTTCAGGCGCTTCGTGAAAAGAAAAAATATGTCCGGCTGACCGACGGGTCGTTTATTACGCTGGGCGCGAAGGAGCATTGGGACGATCTGGCGCGGGAAATCATCGACAACGGCGTGATGTGCCAGGATCATTACGAGCTGGAGGCTTACCGCACGGTATATCTGAACAGCCTGCTGGATGCAGCGGGGCTGGAGGTCGAGCGCGACGGAGTGGACGCGTCCGTCCGCCTCTTTGAGGATGTGTCCATGGACGTCCCTTCGCCGATTCCCGGGCTGCGCAACTACCAGCTGCGCGGGTTTAACTGGATGCGCCAGCTGTATCAGATGAGCCTGGGCGGCGTGCTGGCAGACGACATGGGCCTTGGTAAGACCGTACAGACGCTTTCCGTGATCAAATACGCCAAAATGCTCGATGGATTTATGACCAGCCTGGTCATCGCTCCGACCTCGCTGATCTATAACTGGGAAAAGGAAATCCGAAAATTTGCGCCGGATCTTTCGGTCATGGTGCTGGAGGGCTCCGGGGATATGCGCGCGCTGCAGATCGAAAAGGCCCAGTCCTATGACGTGCTGATCGCTTCCTATGCTCAGATTCGAAGGGATGTGAGCAAGCTGGCGCAGTATCAATATCGGTTCTGCGTGCTGGACGAGGCGCAGAATATCAAAAACTATCAGTCCGTCGGTGCGGTGGCGGTCAAGCGATTTAAAGCAAAAGCCCGCTTTGCGCTGACGGGTACGCCAATGGAAAACCACATCGGCGAACTGTGGTCCGTGTTCGATTTTGTGCTGCCGGGCTATCTGGGTAGCCATTCGGCGTTTATTGCGCGTTTCGGCGACGGCGGGCAGGCCGAGGAGCTTTCCATCAAAATCCGGCCGTTTTTGATGCGGCGCATCAAGAAGGATGTTCTGGAGGAGCTGCCGGACAAGATCGAAGACCGCGTGCTGGTGGAAATGAACGACTATCAGCAGCGCGTATACCGGGCGATGCTCGCCCGCTACAAGGCGGAGATTGTTGCGCCGGCGATGGGCGACAGCTTCAATCAGAACCGTATGAAGGTGCTGGCGGCCATTACGCGCCTGCGCCAGCTGTGCTGTCATCCCAGCCTGTTTCTGGAAGGCTATCAGGGCGGCAGCGGCAAGCTGGACGCGCTGATGGAAATCGTGCAGCAGTGCGCAAGAGAAAACCGGAAAATGCTCGTGTTTTCCCAGTTTACCGCGATGCTGGGCATCATTCGCCAGGCGTTGGAGGAATTGGGCGTTTCGTGCATGTATCTGGACGGCGATGTGCCGGCCAGAATGAGAACCAGCATGTGCGAGCAGTTTAATACCGACGAAACCACGGTGTTTTTGATTTCCACCAAGGCCGGCGGCACTGGACTGAACTTGACCGGCGCGGACACGGTGGTGCATTTTGACCCGTGGTGGAACCCTGCGGTGGAGGACCAGGCGACGGACCGTGCGCATCGCATTGGACAGACCAAAAAGGTGCATGTCGTGCGGCTCATTACGCGCAATACGATCGAGGAAAAGGTGGCCGACCTTCAAACGCACAAGCGCGAGCTGATCGATGCCGTTGTCAGAACCGGTGAAATTCTGCCGGCAGGAATGGGTCAGGAGGAGATCCTTGCCCTGTTTGATTAACCCTGCCGGGGGATGGCCTGACTGCGCCGGTGCATGCGGTGCGAAACTGGCAGATTGTTTTTTGTGTCCCGCGTCACAAATCCGGCGCGGGGCATTTTTATTCAGACGCATCGGCGGAATTTTGCGGAAACAGCGTGTTTTGTGCTATACTGGCCGGGGAGGCTGGATCATGATCAAGACGAACGTGATGCGTATTTTGACGCAGAAGAAAATTATCCATCAGCAGCACGAATATCCGCACGGCGATGCGCCGGTAGACGGCGTGACCTGCGCGGCGCTGATGGGGATGGATGTGCGCAAGGTGTTTAAAACGCTGGTAACCCAGGGGGCCGGCAGGGGCTATTATGTGTTCGTTGTGCCTGTGGCGCAGACGCTGGATTTGAAAAAGGCGGCCAGAGCCGTCGGGGAAAAATCGGTGCAGATGATTCCGGTGGCGCAGATTGAGCCGCTTACCGGCTATGTGCGCGGCGGGTGCAGCCCGGTGGGAATGAAAAAGCAATTTCCCACGGTGATCGACCAAAGCTGTCTGGCGCTGGATACCATGGTGGTCAGCGCCGGAAAAATCGGTTATCAGATTGAACTGGCGCCGCAGGCGCTGCTTGCGCTGATTCGTGGACAAACGGCCGATCTGGTTGTATAATAAAAGCGCGATAAAAATTTTTGAAAACAGGAGGAATTTTCCGTGGATACCATTACCGCAATCCGTCAGCGCAGAACGGTGCGCAAATTTGAGCAAAAGCCCGTATCGCGCGAAGTTCTGGCGCAGATTGTCGACTGCGCCCGCCTGGCGCCGCAGGGAGCAAACCTGCAGCCGATGAAATATGTGGCTGTAAACGATCCGGAGCAGGTGCGCAAAATCAATCAGATGGTCCGCTGGGCTGCCTATATCGCGCCGGCGGGAAATCCGCAGCCGCACGAACAGCCGGCCGCTTATGTTGCGCTGGTTGTGGATACGGATATTAAAAAAACAGGCTATGACATAGATGCCGGCGCGGCCGGCGCGACGCTGATCCTCGCGGCGCAGGCATTGGGTCTTGGCAGCTGCTGGCTGGGCAATATTGATCGGGATGATCTCAGCGCGCTTTTAAACCTGCGGCCGGGCTATGTGCTGCATACCATGGTGGCGCTGGGGTATCCGGCGGAGTCTCCGGCGGCGTTTGACGAGGCGGGATCGATTCGCTATTTTAAGGATGCATCGGGCCGCCTGCATGTGCCAAAGCGCCATTTAAACGATGTGCTTGTATATAACCGGTTTGAATAAGGAGGGAATTTTATCCATGCAGCAGCTAGTAAACAAAGCTAGACAATCCGTGCTGAAAAACAGACAGCTGATCCTGGATGCGCATGCGTATATCTGGGCCAACCCCGAAACGGGATATCGGGAATGGAAAACGGCGCGCTATTTGGAAACGGCGTTTGAAAATTTGGGCTATGAGCTGACCCGCGCGGGCAATGTTCCCGGTTTTTATACGGATATCGATACGGGCAGACCGGGGCCTAAAGTGCTGATTATGGGCGAAATGGATTCCCTGATCTGCATCGATCATCCCCAGGCCGACCCCCAGACCCACGCCGTGCATGCCTGCGGGCACAGCGCGCAGTCGGCCGCGCTGCTGGGCATTGCAGCCGCGCTGAAGGAGCCCGGCATGCTCGACGGCCTTTCCGGCTCCATCCGGCTGATGGCCGTGCCGGCCGAGGAGCTGATCGAAATCGGCTACCGTGAACAGCTGCGCCGGGACGGTGTCATTAAATACATGGGCGGCAAGGTGGAGTTCATGTACCGGGGCTATATGGATGGCTGCGATATGGCGATTTTGTTTCATACCAGCGCCAAGCCGGACGGCGATTTTGCTTTTACTTCCTCGCGCGGCAGCAACGGCTGCGTGACCAAGGAGATGGTCTTTGAAGGCCGGGCGTCCCATGCAGGCGGTTCGCCGCATCTGGGGATCAATGCGCTTTATGCGGCCAATCTGGCGATCAACGCCGTCAATGCGCTGCGCGAAACATTCCGGGATAACGATCATATTCGGGTCCATCCGATCATCACCAAGGGCGGCGACGCGGTCAACGCCATTCCGGCGCAGGTACGGGTGGAAAGCTATGTGCGCGGCGCGTCCATGCCGGCGATTATCAGCGCCAACGAGCGCGTCAACCGCGCAATGGCGGGCGCGGCGCTGGCCATGGGCGCGAATGTTTTGCTGACCGACCGGCCCGGGTATCATCCGCTGGTGAACGATCCGGCCATGCGCGAGATTGCCGAGACGGCGATGTGCGCGCTGGCAGGCAGGGAGCATGTGGAAATTACCGAAAACTGGGGCACAGGCTGCACCGATATGGGCGATATTTCCGCCGTCATGCCGACCGTTCAGCCCTATGCGTGCGGCGCGGTCGGGCTCGGTCACGGCAACAATTATTATGTGCAGGATCTGGATAAGGCCTGCATCGGCAGCGCGCAGGCGCAGGTGCTCATGGCGCTGATGCTCCTGTCTGACGGCGCGGAAAAAGCCCGCAGCGTGATCGCGCGCAAAAACACCGCGTTTGAAAGCATGGCGGATTATTTTGCCGCAATGGATGCGGTGGAGCTGGATCTGCGGGCGGTGACATACGGCGAGTCGTCGGCGCAGGTGAGCTGGAAAAAGTAAACAAACCCAAGCGCTTTTTAAGCCCGCGCAGCGTGACGCCGTTTCGGCGCAGGATCGCCTGTCAGCGGGCTTTTTGATATAATTTTGCCGGACAATCGGACGCCTCCGAACGGCCGAACAACGATCGGATGAAGGATTTTATTTTTGAAAATTCAAAAAAATGGGCTTGACAAATCGCCGGCGCTGGATTATGATGCTTAAAAATCGACGGCAATGAGGCCGTCGGGAAAAGACTGCGATGGGAAGAGTAGTCGGACGATGCGCTTTAGAGAGCCGCCGGAAGGTGCAAGGGCGGCGCGCGGAAGCTGGATGAAGAACATCCCGGAGTTGCCGACCGAAAGCGAAATGCAAGTAGATTCGGACGCGTGCGGCGCGTTACAGCCGCCAGGCATGTTTGTGCCGGAAAAGGCGGCTTAGGCCGCGAATTTGGGTGGTACCGCGAAACAAGACCTTTCGTCCCATGATGGTGTGGGATGGAAGGTCTTTTCTTTTTTGATTTTGGGAGGAGATGCAGCATGAAACGAACGCATTATTGCGGCAGCCTGCGCGCGTCGGATATCGGCGCGGCAGCGTCGGTGTGCGGCTGGGTCGTGGCCAAACGCGACATGGGCGGCGTGATTTTTATTGATCTGCGCGATCGGGAAGGCGTTTTGCAGACGGTATTTGATTTGAAAAACCTGACGCAGGAACAGTTCCGAATTGCGCAGGGACTGAAAAATCAGTCGGTCGTCTGTATCGACGGCGTCATGCGCCGCCGTGACGCGCAGACGTATAATCCCAAAATTGAAACCGGCGAAGTGGAGCTGGAAGCGCACGGGGTACAGCTGCTTTCCGCTGCGGCGCCGCTGCCTTTTTCACCGGAGGATGAGACGGTGCGCGAGGAGATGCGGCTGAAATACCGGTATCTGGATTTGCGCAGCACGCGGATGCAGCGCAATTTAAAATTCCGCTATCAGGTGCAGAAGGCGGCGCAGGAATATCTGGACGCAGACGGTTTTTTGTTTGTGGAAACGCCGATTCTCACCAAATCCACGCCGGAGGGCGCTCGGGATTATCTGGTACCCAGCCGCGTTCACCATGGCAGCTTTTATGCCCTGCCGCAGTCGCCTCAGATTTTCAAGCAATTGCTTATGGTCGGCGGGATTGACAAATATTACCAGGTTGCCAGATGTTTTCGGGATGAGGATCTGCGCGCCGACCGGCAGATGGAATTTACACAGGTGGATATGGAAATGTCCTTTGTGACGCAGGAGGATGTTCTGGCGCATTTGCAGCGCTTATTTGCCCATATTTTCCGCCGCACGATGGGATTTGAGCTTGCCGAACCCTTTGAACGGATGACCTGGCAGCATGCGATGGATACTTACGGCAGCGATAAACCGGACCTGCGATTTGATTTGCCGATTGTGGATGTGACCGATATTGCCGCCGATTCCCGCTTTTCGGTTTTCAGCAGGGTTGTCGCTTCCGGCGGCGTGGTGCGCGCAATAAACGCTCGTGGGTGCGCCGGGTTCTCCAGAGCGGTGATCGAGCAGCTGACCCAGAAGGCGGTTGCGCTTGGCGCCAAGGGTATGGCGTGGATTTTGATCAAACCCGACGGTGAAATCAATTCCATTTTGCCTAAATACTTTACCCGGGATCAGTTTGACGCGCTGCTGGCGCGCCTTTCCGCGCAGCCAGGCGATTTTATTCTGTTTTGCGCCGATACGCTGGAGATTGTGCGGCGGGTGCTGGGCGGTCTGCGGCTGGAGCTGGGCGACCTTTTGGGATTGCGCCGGCCGGATGTGTTCAAATTTTTGTTTGTGACAGATTTTCCGCAGTTTGAGTACGCGCCGGAGGAAAACCGTTATGTTGCCATGCACCATCCCTTCACGATGCCATATCCAGAGGATCTGCAATATATAAAAACGGATCCTGCAAAAGTTCGGGCGCAGGCCTATGATGTAGTGCTCAATGGAACGGAGTTGGGCAGCGGCTCAATCCGCATTCATCAAAGCGACGTTCAGCAAAAAATGTTTGAGGCGCTCGGGTTTTCGCCGGAGGAAATCGAGCAGCGTTTTGGATTTATGGTGCACGCGTTTGCTTACGGCACGCCGCCGCACGGCGGGTTTGCTTTTGGGCTGGACCGGCTGACGATGCTGCTTTTGGGAGAAAGCTCGCTGCGCGAGGTGATTGCTTTTCCGAAAAACAAGGACGCGGTTTGCCCCATGACCCAGGCGCCCACGCCGGTGGACGACGCCCAGCTGCGCGTGCTGGATCTGCATACAGGACAGCAGGAGCCGGTTAAAAAGCCGCAGCTGCAGGGGATTGAGCGCGTCGCGCTTCTGGCACGCATTGCGCTTTCGCAGCAGGAGAAGGACGAAATGGGGCAGCGGCTTGAAAGCGTGATCGCTTTTGCCGATCAGCTGGCGGGTTTTTCCGCCGCGCCGGCAGGCAGCGCGGCGCCGGACGGCGCATGCATCAAAAATGTTTGGCGCAGCGACGAGGTACGGCCGTCCTATGCGCCGCAGGAATTGCTTGAAAATGCGCCGGCAAAGATGGACGGATATGTCTGCGTACCTCACGCGATCCGATAAGGAGGTCAACATGGAAAAGATTTGCGATATGAGCGTGCGGCGTTTGTCGCAGGCGCTTGAGAAAAAGGAATTGTCGGCGACAGAGGCGGTTTCGGCCTATCTGGATGCGATTGAACAGAAAGATGCGCAGATCGGCGCGTATCTGACGGTTACGGCGGATCATGCGTTGGCGCAGGCCGCCCAGATCGACCAGCTGCGGCAAAGCGGCAGCCCCCTTAGCAGGCTTGCGGGCGTGCCGATGGGGCTTAAGGATAATCTTTGCACCCGTGGTGTGCGCACAACCTGCGCCTCTCGGATGCTTGAAAATTTTGTACCGCCCTATGACGCGACGGCGGTATCGCTTCTGACGCAGGCAGGCGCGATCTGCCTGGGTAAACTGAACATGGATGAATTTGCGATGGGATCCAGCACGGAAACGTCATATTTTAAAAAAACCTGTAATCCGGCAGACCCCAATCGGGTGCCGGGGGGTTCCTCCGGGGGAAGCGCCGCAGCCGTTGCGGCAGGGGAAGCCGCGTTCACGCTGGGCTCCGATACCGGCGGCTCAATCCGCCAGCCGGCCGCGTTTTGCGGTACGGTGGGCATGAAACCCACCTATGGCGCGGTTTCCCGATATGGCCTGATCGCCTTTGCTTCGTCGCTGGATCAGATCGGCCCGCTGACCCGCAGCGTGTACGACAACGCGATGGTTCTGTCTGCGATTGCAGCACATGACCCCACGGACGCGACCAGCGCGCGCATAGCGCCGCAGGATTATACGCAGGGGATTGAAGACGGCGTGCGCGGCATGACGGTCGGTATACCCAGGGCATTTTTTGGGGAAGGGCTGGATCCTCAAATCGCAGCGGCGGTCCGGGCGGCGGCAGCGGCGCTGGAAGACCGGGGCGCGGTGGTTCGGGAAGTGGATTTGAATGTGCTGGACTATGCGCTGCCAGCCTATTATATCCTCTCTTCTGCGGAAGCTTCGTCCAACCTCGCGCGCTTTGACGGCATACGCTTTGGACGGCGCGCGGAGAAATATGCGGATTTGGAGCAGCTGTACTGTCTGTCGCGCGCAGAAGGGTTTGGCAAAGAAGTCAAACTGCGCATTCTGCTGGGCACCTATGCGCTTAGCGCCGGTTATTATGATGCTTATTACAAAAAGGCCCAGCAGGCGCGGGCCAGTATTCTGGCAGACTTTACCCGCTGCTTTGAAACGTGCGATTTCATTTTGGCGCCCACAACGCCCACAACGGCATACCGTTTTAGGGAAAAAACGCACAATCCGGTTGAAATGTATCTGGGCGATATCTATACTGTTCCGGTGAATATCGCCGGGCTGCCCGCAATGAGCCTGCCTTATGGGCAGGATGATCGGGGGCTGCCAATCGGCGTGCAGCTGATCGGCAATCGATTTGACGAAAAAACGCTTTATCGTGCGGCTTATGCGCTGGAAACGGGGGGGACAGGAAATGACGGAATATGAAATGATCGTCGGTCTTGAGGTGCATGCGGAGCTGGATACGAAAACCAAGCTTTTCTGCGGCTGTGCGGTTACGCAGGGCGCTGCGCCCAACAGCTGCTGCTGTCCGGTCTGCATGGGCATGCCGGGGACGCTGCCGGTGCTCAATCGCCAGGCTGCGATGCTGGCGGTGAGGGCGGGCAGGGCGTTCGGGTGCGATATTGCGCCGGTATCAGTACAGGATCGCAAAAACTATTTCTACCCCGATCTGCCAAAAGCGTATCAGATTTCTCAATACGATCTGCCGCTTTGCGTTGGCGGCGCAGTGACGATTCAAACGGATGACGGCGAAAAGAAGATCGGTCTTACCCGAATCCATCTGGAAGAGGACGCAGGCAAACTGATCCATGACAAGCGCGCGACGCTCATAGACTGCAACCGATGCGGGATCCCGCTGATTGAAATTGTTTCCGAACCGGAAATTCATAGCGCGGCCGAGGCAGTGGCGTATCTGAAGGCGCTGAGAGACACGCTGGTATCGCTGGGTATATCCAAATGTGAAATGAACCGCGGGCAGATGCGCTGCGATATCAACCTGTCGGTGCGTAAAAAAGGCGATACGGCGCTTGGAACGCGCACGGAGATCAAAAACCTCAACTCCTTCAAATTTGCCGCCGGCGCGATCCGCTGCGAATTTGAACGGCAATGCGCCGTTGTCGAGGCCGGCGGACAGATCCGTCAGGAAACCAGACGCTATGATCCCGGCAGCGGACGCACGTTTGTGATGCGCACCAAGGAGGATGCGGACGATTACCGGTATTTCCCGGATCCGGATCTTCCGATGATCGAAACGGCGCAGCTTGAGGGGTAGTGCGCTCTTGGCGTTTTTTGCGCAGCTTGTTTGCGGCGGCAGAAAAAAGTTTTGAAATTTGTTTTGGAACCCTTGACGCATGCAGCACAAATGCGTATAATATGAATATCAGCAAAGGCGCTGTGAGTATCTGGTACTTGCAGCGCCTTTTATTTTTTCTCAGGAAAGGAAGTCATCCCATGTCCGTTATGCCTGAAATCTTTGGCAGTATGGTGTTTAACGACAGCGTCATGAAGGCGCGTCTGCCCAAGGATACTTACAAAGCGTTTAAAAAGTCGATTGCCGAAAGCAAGCCGCTTTCTTTAGAGGTCGCCAATGTGATCGCCAATGCCATGAAGGACTGGGCTGTGGAAAAGGGCGTTACCCATTTTACCCACTGGTTCCAGCCGATGACCGGCATCACGGCGGAAAAGCACGACGGCTTTATTTCGCCCAAGGACGACGGTACGGTCATCATGGAGTTTTCGGGCAAGGAGCTGATCAAGGGCGAACCGGACGCGTCCAGCTTCCCCTCCGGCGGGCTTCGCGCCACGTTTGAAGCGCGCGGCTATACGGCGTGGGATCCGACGTCGTATGCCTTTATTAAGGAAGGCGTTTTGTGCATCCCCACCGCTTTTTGCTCCTATACCGGACAGGTGCTGGACAAAAAGACGCCGCTTTTGCGTTCGATGGAATGCATGAGCAAAGAGGCGATGCGGTTGCTCAAACTCTTTGGTAGCGACGCCAAATTTGTCAATACCACCGTGGGCGCGGAACAGGAATATTTCCTGGTGGATTCGGCGCTGTACAACAAGCGCAAGGATTTGATGTTTACCGGCCGTACGCTCTTTGGCGCAAAGCCGCCCAAGGGACAGGAGATGGAGGATCATTACTTTGGCGCAATCAAACCGCGCGTCAAAGCGTATATGCAGGATCTGGACAACGAGCTTTACAAGCTCGGCATTTTGGCCAAGACGGAACACAACGAAGTTGCTCCCGCCCAGCATGAGTTGGCGCCGATTTTCGCTACGACCAACGTGGCCAGCGATCACAACCAGCTGATGATGGAACTGATGAAAAAGGTTGCCCTGCGCCACGGCATGAACTGCCTTTTGCATGAAAAGCCGTTTGCCGGCGTAAACGGTTCGGGCAAACACAATAACTGGTCCATCAGTACCGATCAGGGCGAAAACCTGTTGGATCCCGGAAAAACGCCCTGGGAAAACAAACAGTTTTTAACCTTCCTGTGCGCGGTGATCAAGGCAGTGGACGAATACCAGGATCTGCTGCGCGTTTCCGTAGCCAGCGCAGGCAACGATCATCGTCTGGGCGCCAATGAAGCGCCGCCTGCAATCGTATCGATGTTTATCGGCGACGAGCTGGCGGATATTCTGGATTCCATCGAGAAGGGCGTGCCCTATGTGCCGCATGAAAAGATTACGATGGATACCGGGGCACACGTTCTGCCAAACTTTACCCGCGATACGACCGACAGAAACCGTACTTCACCTTTTGCCTTTACCGGCAATAAGTTCGAATTCCGGATGCTGGGCTCCACGTTCTCCATTGCCGGCCCGAACATCATTTTAAACACCATCGTCGCCGATGAGATCGGCCAGTTTGCCGATGAACTTGAGGGCGCCGCCGACTTTGACGCTGCGGTGGATGCGCTGATTGCCCGGACGATCCGGGAACATAAGCGGATTATTTTCAACGGTAATAACTATTCTGACGCCTGGGTACAGGAAGCAAAAAAACGCGGGCTGCTCAATTTGAAATCCACGCCGGAAGCGCTGCCCTATTTTGCAAGCAGGAAGAATATCGAGCTGTTTGAAAAGCACGGAATCTTCACCGAGACGGAGGTCGTTTCCCGCTGCGAAATTCTTTTGGAAACGTACAACAAAACCATCAACATTGAGGCTCTGACCATGCTGGAGATGGTGAAACGCGATATTTTGCCGGCTGTCAGCGCGTTTGGCAAGACGCTTGCCGAAACTATTGTGGCCAAAAAGAGCGTAGGCGCGGAAATCCCGGTGGCGGCGGAAACCGAAATGCTCAAGCGCGTCAGCACGCTGCTGGAATGTCTGGCGAAAAAAAGCGCTGCACTGGAAAGCGCCATGCTGGGTGTGTGCGATTTTGAAGACGCCGAGGCAATGGCAAAATATTACCACGACACCGTCATTATGGCGATGCAGGAAGTGCGCATGGTTGTAGATGAACTGGAGGTCGTCACGGCCGGGGAATACTGGCCCTATCCGACTTACGGTGATTTGCTGTTTAAAGTGTAGAAATTGTGTGCTGTTAGCATATAAGAAAAGATTATATCTGATATATGCTATATATATTGCAGTTATATTGAACTTTTAACGGTGCGCGATATAATAATGACATGAGAACAAAGGCGTTCATCATGAGCAGGGCTGGGCCCTTGTTCGTGATGAACGTCTTTTCTTTTGGAGGGCTTATGCAGCAAAAGATCAAAGAAGGCCAAATCCGCATCCCTTCCGGCTGTGCGATTTCAGGCGTCATCTCCAAACAGGGGCGCATGATTGACGGCGGGCAGATCATCCAGTCGATCCGTGTCATGCATGACCGATCCAACGGTTTGGGCGGCGGGTTTGCCGGTTACGGCATTTATCCGCAATACAGGCAGTTCTATGCGCTGCATGTGTTTTATGAAAGCCTGGAGGCGAAAAATACATGCGAGGCGTTTCTGGACCGGCATTTTGACATTGCCGATATGTCAAAAATTCCGACGCGCAAGCATCCGGCCATTACCGACGAACCGCTGATCTGGCGTTATTTCGTCAAGCCCCTGCCGACCCGGCTGGCCGAAAGCCAGCTGGATGAAGAGGAGTTTGTCGCCCGCAGCACGATTAGGATCAACCGTGATTTTGACGGTGCGTACATTTTCTCCAGCGGAAAAAACATGGGCGTTTTTAAGGCGGTAGGATTTCCGGAGGATGTTGGCGAGTTTTATCGTCTGGATGAATATGAGGGCTATTGCTGGACTGCGCACGGCCGGTATCCTACCAATACGCCAGGCTGGTGGGGCGGCGCGCATCCTTTTGCGCTTTTGGATTTGTCCATTGTTCATAATGGCGAAATTTCTTCATATGACGCCAACCGTCGTTATATTGAGATGTTTGGGTATCAATGTACGCTTTTGACGGATACGGAGGTCATTACCTATATTATTGATTTTCTGCGCCGTAAGCGCGCGCTGTCCTTTGAGGAGATCGCCAGCGTCATTGCGGCGCCCTTCTGGTCGACGATCGAAACCCGGCCGCCGAAAGAAAGGGAACGGCTGACCTACCTGCGCAACGCGTTTTCAAGCCTGCTTATTACCGGTCCGTTTTCAATCCTGGTTGGTTTTACAGGCGGTTTGATGGCGCTCAATGACCGGCTCAAACTGCGTTCCATGGTGGTGGGGGAAAAAGATGACCGCGTTTATATGGCCAGTGAAGAATCCGCTATCCGCGTGATCGAACCAAACCTGGATAAAATATGGTCGCCAAAAGGCGGAGAAGCCGTGATTGTGACCGTCAAGGGAGGTACGGATGATGCCGATTGATTTTCTTTATCCGCAATACGAGGTTGTTCGAAACCTTGACCGCTGCATCGCCTGCCGCGTATGCGAACGGCAGTGCGCCAATGAGGTCCACCATTATGACAAGGAACTGGGCGTTATGATTTCCGACGAGAGCAAATGCGTTGCCTGTCACCGCTGCGTGGCGCTTTGCCCCACGCGCGCCCTGAAAATTGTCAAGACGGATCATACGTTTCGGGAAAACAAAAACTGGACCGGCAGTGCGATCAGCGAGATTTACCGCCAGGCCGGCAGCGGCGGCGTGCTGCTTTCCTCCATGGGCAATCCCAACGATTATCCGATCTATTGGGATAAAATCCTGATCAATGCCTCTCAGGTTACGAACCCGTCGATCGATCCGCTGCGCGAGCCGATGGAAACCAGGACGTTTTTGGGCGCAAAGCCAACGGAGATTTTGCGCGATGGGCAGGGACAGATTCAAAACAATCTTACCCCTCAGCTCCGGCTTGAGGTTCCGGTGATGTTTTCGGCAATGAGCTATGGTTCCATCAGCTATAATGCGCACGAAAGCCTGGCGCGCGCGGCGCAAAAGCTGGGCACCTATTATAATACCGGCGAGGGCGGGCTGCACGAGGATTTTTACAAGTATGGCGCCAATACCATCGTTCAGGTCGCTTCCGGCCGTTTCGGCGTCCATAAGGATTATCTGGAGGCGGGCGCGGCCATTGAGATTAAGATGGGGCAGGGCGCAAAGCCCGGTATCGGCGGGCATCTGCCGGGCGCTAAAATCGTCGGCGACATTTCCAAAACCCGGATGATTCCGGAAGGCTCCGACGCCATTTCGCCTGCGCCGCATCATGATATTTATTCCATCGAGGATCTGCGCCAGCTGGTTGATTCGCTCAAGGAAGCCACTGCCTATAAAAAACCGGTGATTGTTAAAATTGCGGCGGTGCATCATGTTGCGGCGATTGCCAGCGGCATTGCCCGCAGCGGCGCGGATATCATCGCCATAGACGGCTTCCGCGGCGGTACGGGCGCTGCGCCCGCCAGAATCCGGGACAATGTGGGGATCCCCATCGAGCTTGCGCTGGCGAGTGTGGACCAAAGGCTGCGCGATGAGGGCATCCGCGATCGGGTCTCGCTGGTGGTTGGCGGGTCGATTCGTTCCAGTGCGGATTTGATCAAGGCCATTGCATTGGGCGCGGACGCGGCTTATATTGCAACCGGCGCATTGCTGGCGTTGGGATGCCATCTTTGCCGCAGCTGCCACAGCGGCAGGTGTAATTGGGGGATCGCTACGCAGCGGCCTGATCTGGTGCGCCGGCTGAATCCGGACGTTGGTTCGCAGCGGCTTGTCAATTTGATAACAGCCTGGAACCATGAAATTAAGGAAATGATGGGCGGTATGGGTATCAATTCCATTGAAGCGCTGCGCGGAAACCGCCAGATGCTGCGCGGTATTGGCCTGAATCAGAAGGAACTGGATATCCTGGGAATCCTGCATGCAGGCGAATAAGACGGCAGGACGCGCCAGGCAGCGCCGGCAGGCGCAGGATTTTCAGGGATGCGCCTGTCCGATATCGCAGCAGTTCGGCCGATACCCCGGTATCGAGCAATTATCGTAAAGGAGTAGGAAATCATGCTGACGGCAATCGTAGGGATCAATTGGGGAGACGAGGGAAAGGGACGAATGGTGGACCTGCTCAGCCAGGAGCAGCAAATTGTCGTGCGCTATCAGGGCGGCAATAATGCGGGCCATACGGTCGTGAACGAACGCGGTAAATTTATTTTGAATCTGCTGCCTTCGGGAATTCTGCGGCCGCAGGTGGTCAACGTGATGGGCGGCGGAATGGTGATTGATTTGGAGCATTTATGCGGCGAGATCAGCCGCTTGAGAGAAGCCGGCGTTGTCATTACGCCGGAAAATCTCAAAATCAGCGATAAAGCGCATATTTGCATGCCGTATCATGTTTTGCAGGATGTACTGGAGGAAGAACGTCTGGCGGATCATCCCTACGGATCGACCCGACGCGGAATTTCGCCCGTTTACGGTGATAAATATATGAAAAAAGGCCTGCGGATGTCGGATTTGCTGGATGAATCCTACCTTGCGCAGCGCGTCGGTGAGATTGCAGCCTTTAAAACGCTGATGTTGGGCGGTACTTACGGCGCGCAGCCGGTAACCGCGCCGGAAATGCTAAACTGGCTGCATACCTATGGTCAAATGCTCAAACCCTTTATCTGCGATACCGGCGACTATTTGTACAAAGCCAACGCGTCCGGTAAAAAAATCCTGTTTGAAGCTCAACTGGGCGCGTTGCGCGATATTGATTTTGGCATTTATCCCTATACGTCGTCCTCCAATACGATTGCCGCATACGCGCCAATCGGCGCGGGAATTCCCGGCTTGCGGGTGGATCGGGTCATTGGCATTATGAAAGCGTATTCCACCTGCGTCGGGGAAGGACCGTTTACGGCCGAACAATTTGGCCCGGACGCCGAAACGCTGCGTCAGGCCGGCGGCGAGTACGGCGCGGCGACTGGACGCCCGCGCCGGGTCGGACCGTTTGACGCGGTGGCGTCCCGTTACGGCGTTATGGTGCAGGGCGCGGACGAGTTGGCGCTGACAAAACTGGACGTGCTGTCGTATCTGAAATGGATTCCCGTGTGCGTGGGCTATGAGGTGCAGGGCCGTAAGCTGGATACGTTCCCCCAGGGCGAGGCGCTGATACAGGCAAAACCGATTCTGGAAATGGTCAAGGGCTGGAATTGTGATATATCGGGGGTACGCAGCGCAGGTCAGCTGCCCAGAGAAGCGATGGATTACATTAAAACGCTTGAAAAATTGGTCGGCTGCCCGATTCGTCTGGTTTCAGTCGGTGCGCAGCGCGACGCTTATATCAGGATGGAGTAGCGTATGAAACGAATTTATGTCAACGAAAAATGGTGCCTTGGATGTCATCTGTGTGAATATTACTGTGCCTATGCCAATAGCGGCAAGGATGATATGGTTAAGGCGCTTAAGGACATCACCATTCATCCGCGCATTCGCATCGAGGAGCATCGCGGCGTGAGCTTTGCAGTTTCCTGCCGGCATTGCGAGGAGCCGCTGTGCGTCAAAAGCTGTATTACCGGCGCGCTGACCAGAAAAGACGGTGTGATTCATATTGACAGCGGCAAGTGCGTGGGCTGCTATACCTGCGTTTTGGTATGTCCGTATGGATGTGTGACGCCGTCAGAACATGGCGCCATGCAAAAATGCGAGCTTTGTATCGGCAACGCACAGGGAACACCGGCCTGTGTGCGCGGCTGCCCGAATAAGGCGATCGTATTTGAAGAGAGGTGACGGGCATGAACTATGTGATTATCGGCAATTCTGCTGCGGCGGTGGGCGCTGTGGAGGGGATTCGCAGCCGGGATCCCGCCGGACAGATCGTGATGATTTCAAAAGAGCCGCATCATACTTATTCCAGGCCGCTGATTTCCTATCTGCTTTGCGGCAAAACCGACCTAACGCGCATGAAGTACCGTCCGGACAGCTTTTATCAGGACAATCATGTCAGAACGATGCTGGGAAGAACCGTTGCGGCGCTGGATCCGGCGGAGAAACAGGTTGTGCTTGAAAACGGAGAAACGGTCAATTACGACAGGCTTTTGGCCGCTACAGGCTCTTCGCCGTTTATTCCGCCGATGCAGGGGCTTGACGCGGTGCGGCAGAAATTTACGTTTATGACGCTGGATGACGCTTTATCCCTTGAACGCGCGCTCACATGCCGGAGCCGTGTGCTGATCCTTGGCGCGGGGCTGATCGGTTTAAAGTGCGCCGAGGGAATCTACGGCAAATGCGCGCAGATTACCGTGGTGGATCTGGCGCCCAGGATTCTTCCCAGTATTCTGGACGAAACGGGCGCAGGTATGGTACAATCCTATCTGGAAGACAAAGGTCTGCGATTTGTGCTTGGGCAAAGCGTAGCGCGCTTTGAAGGCGACTGTGCAATTTTGCCGGATGGCAGCAGGATCGACTTTGACGTGCTGGTGGTTGCAGTTGGCGTGCGCGCCAATACCGCGGTTTTGGAAACGGCTGGGGCGCAGGTGTCAAGGGGCGTGAAGACGGATCTGCATTGCCGCACGACGCTTCAGGATGTATATGCCGCCGGTGACTGCGCGCAGAGCCATGATCTGGTTTCGGATACCGATTGCGTGCTGGCGCTGCTGCCAAACGCTTATATGCAGGGCTTCTGTGCGGGCGTCAATATGGCTGGCGGCGATCAGAAATTTGAAACAGCCATGCCGATGAACGCGATGGGACTGCTGGGGCTGCATATCATAACGGCGGGACGCTGCGAGGGGCAAAGCGACGTGGTGGTTCAAAAAGACAATTATAAACGTCTGTGCTATCATGACGACCGGCTCTTCGGTTATATTTTGATCGGCAACGTGGAGCGTGCGGGTATTTATACCGCGCTGATCCGGGAAAAAACGCCGCTTAGCAGCATTGATTTTGAGCTGATCAAACAACAGCCGCAGCTGATGGCGTTTTCCAAACGGAAAAGGGCCGAGCATTTAGGAGGGTATCGCGGATGACGACGATTCAGGCAGATCTTCGGGGTTTTAAGGAACTGAACCAACAGATCCGGACTTGCACAGAAGATCAGATTGTGATTGAAAACTGTATCGGCCAGCGCTACATCGGCGACGGCGCTTCGGATAAAACGATTACGATCTACGGCGTACCGGGCAATGCGCTGGGCGCATATCTCAATGGCGCGCAGCTGATCGTCCATGGCAACGCGCAGGACGCCATTGGCGATACCATGAACTGCGGACAGATCACCGTCCATGGCAACGCCGGGGACGCGGCAGGGTACGCCATGCGCGGCGGTACGATTATGGTCCGGGGCAGCGTGGGGTATCGCGCCGGCATTCACATGAAGGCATATCAGGATAAAGCGCCGGAGCTGATTGCAGGGGGATGTGCCGGCAGCTTTCTGGGCGAGTACCAGGCAGGCGGCACGATTGTGATTCTGGGCCTGGACGGCGACGGCAGCGCGCCGGTGGGCGATTTCTGCGGCACGGGTATGCATGGCGGCGCCATTTATCTGCGTTGTCAGCAGCCGCCGCAGGGGCTGCCCGTTCAGGTGCTGGTCAGACAGGCGGATGCGCAGGACATGGCGCAGATCGCCGGGCTGGTTAAGCGGTTTTGCCAGGCGTTTGATCTTGACGCGCAAAAGATTCTGGCCGATCGGTTCTATAAACTTACGCCCAATACCGCTACGCCCTATAAAACGCTGTATACCCATATTTAAAGGAGTATTTTTTCATGCAGTACACCAAAAGCGATGTTCTTGCGTTTATTGAGGAAAACGACGTAAAATTTATTCGTCTGGCATTTTGCGATGTTTTGGGCAATACGCGCAACGTTTCTGTGATGCCCAGTCAGATTGCGCGCGTGTTTGAGCAGGGGATGCCGATCAACGCCGCGGCCGTGATGGGCGACAACAGCCGCCGGGAGGATACCCTTACGCTTACGCCAAACGCGCAGACGCTGTGCGTACTGCCCTGGCGGCCCCAGCAGGGACGCGTGGTGCGGCTGTACTGCGATATTCTGGATGCAGACGGCGCGCCCAGCGCCTATGACGCCCGCGCGCTGCTGCGCCAGGCGGCCAGAGAGCTGAAGCGATACGCCATTGTGCTGGATGTTGGCTTTAACAGCGAGTTTTATCTGTTTGAAGTGGATGAAAACGGCAAGCCGACCTACCGGCCGCATGACGAGGCGGGATATCTGGATATTGCGCCGCTGGACCGCGGCGAAAACATCCGCCGGGAAATCTGTTTGACGCTGGAACAGATGGGCATCGTGCCGGAATGTTCTCACCATGAGTATGGACCGGGGCAAAATGAGATCGACCTTTTCCCGGCGCAGCCGCTTGCGTCTGCGGATAATCTGATCACCTACAAATCCGTGGTCAAGACGGTTGCGGCGCGAAACGGGCTGTTTGCCTCTTTTTTGCCGAAACCCTCTGAAGAACTGGCCGGCAGCGCGCTGCAGGTTTGCCTGCATGTGCAATGCGCCGACGCGCGTCTGGCGGCGTTGTTTGAGCAGGGCGCGGCAGCCTGCGCAGCGGAATGCGGCGCGTATTTTAACCCGTTGGTCAATTCCTATATCCGGCTCAAGCAGGGGGATTATCAGCGGCCTTACAAGCGCCGCGGCGCACTTTTAATCGGTTCGCCGGATCACGGCGCCAATCCGTATATCCTTTTGACGCTGCTGATTCGCGCAGGCATTCGCGCCATTGAAAACGGGGGCGTACCGCAGGGGGAAGCTGCGCTGCCGGAAACGCTCGAACAGGCGATGGCATTGTCGCAGAAAAGCCAATTGGTGCGTCAGGCGCTGCCGGAGCTGCTGCAAACCGATTATATGCAGCTGCTGGCCGATTCGTGTTTGGACGGCGGCGCACAGCGCGAAGCGCACTTCTTTTTGCATGTTTAACGCGGCGAAAACGCGCTGCAAAAAGGAAAGGAGTCCGATGGCTTGAATGGCATTTTGGTGATTTCGTCCTCCGAAAAAGGTCGGACGCTGGTCGGCGACCTGATGCGCAGCGCCGGGTATGACGGTATTGCGCTGGCGTCATGCGGCGCGCAGGCCAGACGTCAGCTTGCCGGATCGTCTTACAGGCTGGTAATTGTCAATGCGCCCCTGAGCGATGAATTCGGCGATGCGCTGGCGCTGCAGGCGGCGGAAAACAGCGATACCGGCGTTGTGCTGATCGTCCGGCATGAACTTGCCGATGAAATCAGCGAAAAGGTGGAGGCCTGCGGCGTGATGGTGCTGGATAAGCCCTTTGGGCGCGAATTGTTTTTCAGAACCATCAAGCTGGTCGAGGCGTCCCTGGCGCGCATGTCCCGCCTGCGCAGTCAGAATCAGTCGCTGAAGATCAAAATTGAGGAAATCCGTCTGGTGGATCGCGCAAAATGCGCGTTGATTCAATACCTGGGGCTGAGCGAACCGCAGGCGCACCGGTATATAGAAAAACAGTCCATGGATCTGCGCATCACAAAGACAGAACTGGCAAAACGCATCCTGCAAACGTATGAATAATCCTGCGGCCGTCCGGCATGGAACCGGACGGCCGCTGTGCGCTTGACGAAAGAAACGCAACCGTGTAAAATAATGTCAACCAGATAAAAAATCATACGCAGTTGCAGCGGAAGCGGGGATAGGGATGAAGCGGTGGTATTTGCTATGGACGCTGGTTTTGCTCGCGTTGTGCTGCCCGGCGGGCGCGTGCGCGGCCGCTGGAAAAACGACGTACAGCGTTGAACAGGCGGGATTGACTTTTGAGGCGGCGCAGGATCTGATCGTGACGACGCGCGGGATGGACGCGGATGCGCCGGCGCTTGAAGCCATTGGGATGACGGCGCAGGAGGTTGACGCGCAGCTGTATTCAACCAATTGCTACTGGGCTGCGGCGGCGCCGGATTTTTCCTATGAGCTTACGGTCTGTGTGATGTCCAGCCCGTTTGATTCGGTAAAAAATCTGTCGGAGAAGCTGGTGCAGGAGCTGATTGACAGTCTCGACAGCCAGCAGGCGCTTTTGTATGAAACCTATGAGGGCGCCGTTTATTTTCAAACGCGGGGCGAAAGCTATTTTGTGATCCGCGCAAGCAACAGCCAGGACCTTTTCGGCACGGTAACGTATTTTACAACTTATTATACCATCATTGGCGGAAGGGCAATTTTGCTGTCGCTGTCCAATTATGCGCTGCCAAAGCAGGAGGGCGAGCAGATCATTCTGGATATCGTTCAAAGCGCGTCTTTTTCCAAAGCGACAGCGCCGCTGGAGGAATATGCAACGCAGTCGCCGCCGACAACCTATGCGGATGATCGGCTGGAATTTACCATTCCGGAAAATTGGGTCGAGTCGCCGCCGTCTTCGGAATTGATGACGGTGGAATTTCATCGTACGGAAAACAGCATCGCGCTGATACAGTATTCCTGTATCGATGCGCGGATGGATCTTTCGGCGCTTGAAGCAAAGTATACGACGCGCGCGCAAATGGATCATTCCTGGTTTTTGCGCATGTACTGGACGCAGTTTTGGGATGGGTTTGACGATGTCGGCAGCGCGTGGACGGAAGTCATGGTAGGGGATGTACCTTATGTGCGCGTGGAGCTGGATCTGCCGAAGATGGGGCTGTCGTTGATGCAATCGGCGCATGCTTACCAGTATATTCATATGGAGCAGGGGTATATGCATCTGTTCCAGTTTGCGGCGGCGGAGTATGCGCGTTGGGAGCCGGACTTTGATGCGGTGCTTAAAAGCGTGGTTTATTATGGCGCGCCGGCAGCGTCTGCGCCTTTTTCGCCGGAGCAGTCGGCGCGCGCTGAGCCGACGCCGGCGGCGTCGCAGGCAGCCGGGGCCGCGTCAGCGTATGGAGCAGATCTGATTGAAACCGCAGAGCCCACAGCGCAGCCAGTTTCAACTATGGCGCCTGGATCCGGGGAGGGGCCCACCCCCGCGCGCGGCGCAGGCAAATGGCTTGCGGCTGCGGCGGTGGTTGCGGCGGCAGGCCTGTTTGTCTGTTTTCGGCGCAAAAATACCGGCATGAACCGGCAAACCGCGCGCTTTTGTACGCAGTGCGGCGCGAGGCTTAAACGGCATTCGGTTTTTTGCAGTCAGTGCGGCGCGCCTGTCGCGCCGGTGCAGCAGGCGCAGAGGGGGACGGAAATGGAAAACCGTGTGGATGAAATGAATCCGGACGAGCCGCATTTTCCAAACGGATGATTCGGGCGCGGCGGCAGGAACGCAGCTGCCGCGAATCGTGACGAAAAAGAGTGGTTCTAAAAACGGCAAAAAGAAGAAGCGTCCCAACATAAAAATCCCTGCGGTCTTGCATCGCAGGGATTTTTATGGGAAATGCGGCCGGAATGTGCGGACGGTTGGTTTCGTTTGAAACCATGATTACATATTTTTCCGGTACTTTATGGAAGTTCCTCAAACGCGTCCAGCGTATGATGCGATGCGCCTGCGAGATCCTGACGTTCGCAGATGGTAAAAGGATAATCGAGATAACGCGAAAACAGGGCTTCGTCCATCCCGTCAATCACGCCGTCCATATACCGTGTGGACATATCGGCGCCGGCAAAGTGCAGGCGGCGCACGGGCAGCGGCGCAATGCGCGCATCGATCTGCGTTTTGCGGTAAAGCTGAAAAATTTTCTCAGGGCGGCAGAAAAGCTGATCAGTAACAGGATCCAGCAGCCCCTGAGCGATTCGTTTTTCAATATTGCCGCGCATAAAGCCAGAGCAAGACAATACACGCGTCGGCCATGTCACAGTGCTATGCGCTCGGGCGGGTTATCCTTTTGTCTTTGGCGTAAAGATGACGGCGGCCAGATACCCAAAGAGAATGGCCGCGGTGATGCCGGTGGACGCCGCGACGACGCCGCCGGAAAATGCGCCCATGATCCCGCTTTCGTGTACGGCGTCGATCGCGCCCTGAGCCAGGGAGTAGCCAAAGCCGGTCAGCGGTACGGTTGCGCCGGCGCCTGCAAATTCCACCAGCGGCCCGTAAAGGCCAAGCGCAGTTAAAACCGCGCCGGCGCACACAAACAGCACCAGAATACGGGCGCTGGTCAGCTTGGTTTTCAATATCAGAATTTGGCCGACCAGGCAAATCAGCCCGCCGACAAAAAAGCATTTGACAAACTGCCAGAAAATTTCCATCCTTTACGCTCCTTTCCCTGCGCTGGACTCCAGCACAATCGCATGGGCAATGCCGGCGATGGTGTCGCCCTGCATGGCGGTGGTGGGGCTCATCAGCGCGCCGGTGGCCATAAAGAGCATGCGCCGGATCTCGCCTTTTTTCAGCTTTTCCATCAGCCAGCCGTTGAGCACTACTGCGCTGCAGCCGCAGCCGCTCCCGCCGGCGTGGACATCCTGATTGGGCGAGAAAATTTCACTGCCGCAATCGATGTAGTGGTTGCCCAGCGTGATGCCGTCGCGCTGCATCAGCTCGCGCAGCAGCTGCTGGCCGACCATCCCCAGATCGCCGGTGACGATCAGATCGTAATCCCCAGGCGCTGTGGCGGTGTCCTCCAGATGCGTCTTTAAGCAGGCGTAGGCGGCGGGCGCCATGGCCGCGCCCATGTTGTTCGCGTCGGTGACGCCATAGTCGGTAACCGTGCCGATGGTAGCGCGGGTGATGGTAATGTCCGGCTCATTGAGCTTGGGCGTGTCGGACAAAATGGTGCATCCTGCGCCGGTGACGGTCCACTGCGCCGTTGGCGTGCGCTGGTTGCCCAGCTCCAGCGGCATGCGGTATTGGCGTTCTGCGGTTGAAAAATGCGACGATACGCAGCAGGCAGCTTTTTGCGCATAACCGCCGTCGATCATGACCGAGGCGATCAAAAGCGATTCGGCCATGGTGGAGCAGGCGTTATACAGGCCCAAAAACGGAATCTGCAGCTCTCTTGCTGCATAGGCGGCGCTGATGATCTGATTGAGCAGATCCCCGCCGCACAGAAAGTTCAGATCGCATACGTTCATGCTGCCCTTGGCAACGGCCATTTCGACCGCTTCCCGGTACAGCTTGCGTTCCGCCTTTTCCCAGGAATCCTCACCGTAGGTGTCGTCTTTGCCCATGACGGCGTCAAACGTGTGTCCCAGCGGCCCCTGGCCTTCCTTTTGGCCGGCGATGGACGCCCATGCGTGTACATGCGGCGGATTGGAAAATAAAATGGTGGATTTCCCGATGCGGTGATTCATGCCTTACCCTCCAAAAATGGCATATAAGATGCCGATGACAACGGAAATGCTGACGCCAAATACCAATACAGGGCCGGCCAACGTAAACAGTTTGGCGCCGACGCCCATGACATAGCCCTCGCGCTTAAATTCCATTGCCGGCGCAACGATGGAATTGGCAAACCCGGTGATGGGGACGATGGACCCTGCGCCGGCATACTGGCCGATTTTGTCATAAACGCCAAGGCCGGTAAGCAGCGCGCCTAAAAAGATCAGCACAAAGGCGGTAAAGCCGCTGGCTTCGTCCTGAACAAAGCCCAGCACTTCCGATGCAAAAATGCTCAGCGCCTGACCGACGCAGCAGATCAATCCGCCGACCCAGAAGGATTTTAAAAGGCTTTTGGTCATTTCGCTGTCCGGCGAGGCTTTTTCCACCATCTTTTGATATTCTTTTTCCCTGACTGTCATTTCCTGAAAACTTCCTCTCGGTTTTTATACAGCTGCTCCCGCTGTGAAGGCATCGGCGGATGCAGCAGTGGATTCTGGGGTAAATTGTGACGTTTCATAGCATCCCTCTTAGCGCAAAATATAAAAAGAACGTCTTGCCAAGCGCCATCAAAAGCCCCATGCATGCAAAGACTTTTTGGGGCAGCGCATCAAACAAACGCGTGCTGACGTCCAGCAGTTCGCTCAGACAGGCCGTGAACATACCGAAAAAAAATCCCATGGTCAAAAGAACCAGGCCTGCCGGCAGGCTGAAATGGTAGGATTTTGGCGTGAGCATGGCATATGCGCCCAGCGCCGCGCCCGCTGCGCACAAAAACGGTATGGCGCGGACCATAAATCCGCCTTCCGGCAGCCGCTTTTTTGCGCCGGGAAACGCCTGCGCCAGCAGCAGCGCACGGATGGGCAGGTCGATTGCGGAAAAGATGGCGGCAAGGCATACGCCGGTACAGGCGCCGCAGATCAGCGAGGTCATGGCTCTTGCTCGTTTTTCTTGTATTGATCGATGCGTTCTTCGTATTCTCTTTTATAAATTTCCAGTATTCCCGGTACTTTTTTGCCGGGCGGATAAAAGAAAAGGAGCATACCGGCCGCCGTGCCCACGGCAAACCAGATCGCCTGATGCTCCGGCCGGACTTCCCCGAAATATCCGGCAATGCTCGAGAGCGTTTCATCCATGCCGACGTCATGCACAAAATAGGCCATGGTCAGCCCTGCGCCGGCGGTCAGCGCGACGCATAAAAGCGCGATCAGAACGCAGTTGACGATTTTCTTAAGCGCGTTCACCGGCGATTCCTCCCCGGCATATCCAAACATAGCGCGCGCCGCTGTAGGTCGGCGGCGTCTGGCGGCGCATCAGATTGATCCCAAGCAGGATGCACGATGCGGACAGCACCGCCAAAATGATGGCCGCTGCGGTCAATATGCGCACGCTTTTTTGTTTTCGCTGCATGTACAACACTCCTTTCTGCCGCTAGTGTACCCAAAGCGCGAAAAAAAATGTTTTCAATTGCATTGCTTTGCGCTATAATGAAATCAGCAACAGAAAAAGGTTCTATGCGCGTCTTTTCAAACGCTTCGGTACAAAATGCTTTCGCTGTACGGTCTTTGACACCGCTGCATGAAAAAAGGACGCCGGTGCATAGAATTTTTGGAAAAGAGGTGTGGCAGCATGAGTGATGAGAAACAGTGTACCGCCGTTTGCCCAATCTGCGGCAGCGACCTGAGTTTTCAGGACAATGAATGTATTTGCAAAAACAAGGACTGTTCCTGGCATTGCAGCGGATGCAAATCGGAAGACGACGTGTAGTGGTATCAACCAGCCCGCATGCGGCGGATAAACGCAAAACAGGACGTGCCCTTGAGGCAGGTCCTGTTTTTGCAGGGTGAAAAAGCCGCGGTGCAGGCGGGCTTTGATTTTAAAAGGTCTATGCAGCGCCTGCTTGGAGCGGTTGTGCAATAAAGGGGGAATGAGCGTTGAAACTGGTGATGATCGTCGGCCCGCACGCCGTGGGCAAGATGACCGTTGGGCAGGAATTGGCGAAAATAACCGGTTTGAAGCTTTTTCATAACCATATGACGATCGATCTGGTTGCGGATCTGTTTGCACATGCGCCGCAGGAACGCCGCCGTTTGACGGAACTTTTTCGGGAAGAAATTTTCCGTGCTTTTTCAAAAACAAACGCCCCGGGTATGATTTTTACCTTCATGTGGGCGTTTGACCTGAAAGCGGACTGGGACTATGCGGACCATGTGGCGTCAATCTTTGAACAGGTCGGCGCGCCGGTATATTACGTGGAACTGTGCGCGGATTATGAGGTTCGTCTGGCGCGCAACAAAACGGAAAACCGGTTGCTCCATAAGCCCACCAAACGGGATCTGGAAGCGTCGGAGCGTCTGTTTAAAACGCTGGAAGCGCGCTACCGGCTCAATTCGCTTCCGGGCGAGGTACAAAAACCGCGCTATATGAAACTGGACAATACCAATCTGCCCCCGCAGGAAGCGGCGCGCCGCATTGCCGATGCGTTTGAACTGGCCGGCAGCGATTAAAAGCTGCGGTACAATCGGCAAAGCTGCGGCTACAAATCATCCGCGTCCTGAACGGGCTTTTCGTCGGAAAGGGGCGCGCCCGTGTAGCTGCCCTGCACGTCGGTTGGAATTTCACCGGGGCGGGGACGCAGCGGCTGTGCAGCTGGGTTCTTTTTGCGCTTTGACATGAAAAAACACCTCCAGCGCAAGGATGCGCCCAGGAAGCCGTTTTTATACGCCCAGCGCGGCGGCGGACGCGCCGGCAAGCCGGCCGGACGACCATGCCCATTGAAGATTGTATCCGCCGCAGTCGCCGTCGATGTCCAGCACTTCCCCGCAGGCAAAAAGCCCGGGGCAAAGGCGCGACTGCATGGTGTCCGCGTCAAACCCGGCGGTTTCAACGCCGCCGGCGGTGACCTGGGCATTTTTCATACCGTTGCTGTCCTGTACATGAAATGACCAGGATTTCAGCTGCGCGGCGAGCGTTTCGATTTCCGTTTCCTCAAGCGAGGCGGCGCTTCGGGAGAGCGGTTTAAGCCTGGCGGCCTTGAGCGCAATGAGCCCAACGCGGTTTTGCACCAGGCCGATGAGATAATGCTCCAGCGACGCGTGCCCCAGTTGCACGGTTCTGGTATGAAGCTGCGCCAACAGCGCCGGCAGCGGCAGATCTGGCAGCAGATCTACCTGTATGACCGGCTGCTTTTTTTGCGCCAGCGCGCGTACGGCCAGCCCGGATAGCTGTAGGATTGCTGGGCCGGAAAGGCCATAGTCGGTAAAAAGTACTTCTGCGCGCTCCTGGCGGATTTTTTTGCCGCCGATGTATAACGCCGTCAGGGCATCCTGCTTTACGCCGGCCAGCGCGCGCGTATGCTCCGGATTGGTTTTCAGCTGTACGATCGAAGGGAAAAGCGGCGTAACGCCATGACCAAACGCGGATAAAAGCGTATAGCCGTCGCCGGTTCCGCCCAAGGGCGCGTTAGCGGCGCCGCCGCAGGCGACGACCACGGCGTGTGCGCGCAGCGTTTTTTCCGGCGCAGTGAGCAAAAAAACGCCGTCCTGTTTTTGGATTGATGAAACGGGCGTCTGGGGAATTATGTCGATCCCCAGACGGGCGCATTCCAGCCGCAGCGCGTCCACAACGGCGCTTGCCTGAAAACTGTAGGGAAAATATTTATCGCCTTCCCGGCGCAGTGGGATGCCGATGCGCTCAAAAAAAGCGCGCGTATCGTTAAAATTGTAGCGCATCAGGGCCGGGACGGCAAAATCCGGATGTTGTCCGTGATAATGCTTGAGGGAAAGATCGGCGCTGCTCAGATTGCACCGGCCGTTGCCGGTTGCGGCCAGCTTGCGTCCGGCGCGCGCGCCGCGTTCCAGAACGCAGACCCGGCCGTCAGGACGGTGGATTTTGTATTCAATTGCGGCGCACAGTCCGGACGCGCCCGCGCCGATAACAGCAAGCATCATGGATTTTTCCTCCCCGTGGTTGTTGGCTCTATTTTAGAGGATCGGCTGCGCAAAAGCAAGCGGGACGAAAAGACGAACGAGGGAAATTTTCTTGTAAAACCATTAAATGCACCTTGTTTCACGCCAAATGCCTATGCTATAATGAGTATAACAGATTTCAGGATTGTTTTCCTGATGTTTTGCGCCGCCTGCACGGGAATTGGCCTGCAATGCGCGGCGGTACGGGTTGTTTGTGCGCGCGCAGGCGCGCGTATGGCCCATCAGAGAACAGGCATTGAAAAAACCCGCCGGCTTTTTTGGAAGCGGGAGAGGTTCTTTTGCCGAAAAATACTTTTTTGGGGGTTTGGCGTTGAAAAAAGCGCGTCGTTCTGTGCCGGTGTTTCTTCTGATGATGCTGGCGGGCGCTGTGATTGGCAGCGCGCTTTGGTCTTTTCTTTCGCCTTATCTGCCCGGCATTTTGACGCAGAGCTTTCAGATTGGCTCGACAGGCGGACCCTGGAAGCTGGATCTGGTTTTTATCGTTTTGACTTTCGGCGCGGTGCTCTCCCTGAACATCGGCAGTTTGATCGGCATCATTGTCGCCATTGTGGTGTTTTATAATTTATGATTTTAAAGCGGAAACTATATTTGGCTTCGGCCAGTCCCCGCCGGCGTGCGCTGCTGGAACAGGTGGGGCTTGATTTTGTTATCGTTCGCGCGCCCGTGGAGGAAACGCTGCAGGGCCCTTTGGACGCTGCGCTGTCGGCGCTGGCACGCAAAAAAGCGTTGGCGGCGCAGGCGCAGGCGTCAAACGGCGTGATTTTGGCGGCCGATACGGTGGTTGTATGCCAGGGGCGCGTATTTGGCAAACCGGAAAATGTGCGCCAGGCGCAGCAGATGCTGCGCGCGCTTTCCGGCACGGTGCATCAGGTTAAGACCGGCGTGTGCGTGCTGGACGGCGTTTCCGGGCGCAGTTTGTGTACCGTGGAAACGACGGATGTGACGTTTGAAGCCCTGTCCGAAACGCAGATTGCGCAGTATATTCAAAGCGGAGAGCCGATGGACAAGGCGGGCGCATATGCCATTCAGGGGCTTGGCGCGCAGTTTGTGCGCAAAATCAACGGATGTTATTACAATGTGGTGGGTTTGCCCGTCGCCGCGACGCTGGGCTTGCTTCGGCAGCTGGGGGTGCTGGGATGACGGCTTTATATAAAGGGGAATTTATAAATGAGCTTTTTCGGTTTGTTTGGCAACGATTTGGCAATTGACCTTGGGACGTCCAATGTACGGGTTTATGTGCGCGATAAGGGCGTGGTGATCGAGGAACCCTGCGTCGTAGCGGTGCATTCGGAGCTGCGGCGTCAGGTATTGGCGGTAGGGGAAGAGGCCAAAAGCATGATGGGACGCACGCCGGGCGGTATTTCGGCGATTCGCCCCATGCATGAGGGCGTCATTGCGGATTTTGACGTGACGGAGGTCATGCTGCGGTATTTGATCAAAAAGGCCGGGAAACATTATTTTTCGCTGATGCGTCCGCGGGTGGTCGTCACGGTGCCCTGCGGCGTAACGCCGGTGGAGCGCCGGGCGGTGGATGAGGCTGCGCGCAATGCCGGCGCGCGGGCGGTCTATATTGTGGAGGAACCGATGGCGGCGGCCATTGGCGCCGGGCTGCCGATTGCTTCGCCGACCGGGTCGATGATCGTCAACATCGGCGGAGGAACCTGCGAGGTTGCGGTTTTGAGCCTGGGCGGGATCGTTGCGGCGCGTTCCATCCGCATGGGCGGCGATAAATTTGACGCCGCCATTATTGAATTTATCAAGCGCGAGCATAACCTGCTCATCGGCGAGCGTACGGCGGAGGACGTTAAAATGACAATCGGGTCGGCGATGCTCAGCCAGACGCCGATGGTTGCCACGGTGCGCGGCCGTGATTTGATCAGCGGCTTCCCGCAGACGCTTCAGGTCGATTCCGATGAAATCCGCGAAGCCATGCGCGAACCGCTTGCCGCGGTGCTGGGGGCGATCAAAGCCGCGCTGGAATCCACGCCGCCGGAGCTTTCTGCGGACATCATGCAGCGGGGCATCGTTCTTTGCGGCGGCGGGTGCCTGCTGGGCGGGCTGGAAACGCTGATTTCCATGGAAACGGGGATTCCCGTGTTTTTGGCGGAGGATCCGACCCAGTGCGTCATCCAGGGCGCAGGCAGACTGACGCAGGATGCGGATCTTCTGCATCTGGCCGCCCGAAATTCCAGAGAGGACTAAAAAAGCATGCGTGTAGGAAAACGCTCTGCCTTTAAAAGAATTTTTTCCAGATACCGTTCGCAGATCATTGTGGGCGTCGTGGTGGTGATCATGACGGCCCTGATGATCTGCTCTGCTATGGGCGTGGTGAACCTGCCCTTGTTTGACGTGCTGGCGCGCTATACGGTGGTGCCGATCAAAAACGCGTTTGATACGGTCGGCGAATCGATACAAATTCTTTTTGAGGACACGGAGGAAATTGAAACGCGGCTGATCGCGCTTGAAAAGCAGAACGAGCAGCTGCGCATGGAAAACGAACGAATTGATGAGCTGGAGCGAGAAAACGACCGTTTGCGCGCGCTGGTGGATTTTGCGCAGCGCGGCGGCGCGCAATATCTGGGCGCCAGCGTGATTGCACGGGAACCGGGCAGCTGGTTTTCCGCCTTTACCATTGACCGCGGCGCGCTTGACGGCGTGACGGAAGGAATGGCCGTGGTTACGCCGGACGGGCTTGCCGGCGTGGTGGTCCAGGTGCAGGACCGTACCGCCAGCGTGCGCAGCATTGTGGACGCTTACTCTTCTTTGGCAGGGCTGATCGAGCGTACGCGCGACCAGGGTATTGTCAACGGACTGCTCTCTGCCGGCGAAGGCAATCAGCTGGAGATGGTCTATCTGCCCGAGCAGGCGGATTTATCCATCGGCGACCGGGTGCTCACAACCGGTATGGAAGGCACCTATCCCAAAGGGCTGCTGGTGGGGACGGTTTCCCAGATTCTGCGCCGCAGCGATACCAGCCAGGGACGCGTCACGATCAGGCCCGCCGTGGATTTTGATCACCTGGAGGAAGTGCTGGTGCTGGTAAGCACGGAGGGGGCGCAATGAGCATCGTCTTTAGCTGCGTTATTTTGGTGGTCGTGCTGGCGCTGCAGCTGTCGCTGGGCGCGTTGCCGGCGGTTTTCGGCGTAACGCCGGATCTGGTGTTTGCGGCAGTGACCTCGCTGGCAGCGCTGGGGACTTTTTTGTCCGGATCGCTCTACGGCGCGGGAATCGGGCTTTTGATGGACGCGCTGTTTATGACGCCGGGCCGATACAGTCTTCAGTACCTGCTGGCAGGGCTGGTAGCGGGCCTTTTGCCGGTGCGCGGGCACAAACACCGCTTTGGGCGTCTGCTGATTTTCTGCCTGCCGGCCTATTTTGCAAAGGAAACATTTCAGCTGCTGCTGATGCGTCTTGGCGGCGTTGCGTTTGACTGGCCGGTTTTTCTGGGCAAGGTGCTAATCGGCGCAGTTTATACCGGGCTTTTGTCCATCGCGTTTTATCTCGTCTTTGAAACGGCGGCGCGCAGGCTGCGCCTCCTTTCGGACGGCAGGATGTGAAAGAGGCGTTTATGGGTGATTTGCGTACAACGCTGAAACGGCGGTTTCGGTTTTTATATTTGATTTTTGCCGTGCTTTTTGCGGTTATTGCCGCGCAGCTGGTCAATCTCCAGGTGCATAACGGCGAGCAGTATGAAACCTCGGCGCAGGACCGGGCGACCAAAACCATTTCCCTTACCGGCGCGCGCGGGTCGATTTATGACGCCAACGGCGTGGTGATGGCGTATGATCAGGTCTGCTATAACGTAACATTTTACCGTGAACCGGGCAACAACAGCTCTGACGCCAGAGCGCTTTACAGTCAGGCGATCTGGCGGGCAATTGAGATTGTCGAGGCCAACGGCGGACGGGTTATTGACGATTTTGCCGTTTATCTGGACGATCAGGGACAATGGGCGCTGAATTTCAACACCGAAAATGAGGAAACTTTTGCTGCGCGGGAAACGCTTTGGCGCAAGAATTTTTATATCTCCGATGCGGAAAAATACCCGACGGAGGTTTTGTTTGACACGCTTTGCAGCTGGTATCGCGTGCCGGAGACGTTAAGCTATGAAAACCGGCACAAGGTCCTGTCTGTGTGGCAGGAGATGCAGATGAACGCTTTTTTAGGCAATCCGATTGTCATTGCCGAAAACGTGTCGTTTGAGACCGTCGCCCGGATCAGCGAACAAAAGGAAGCGCTCGACGGCGTGGCGATTGAACAGGACACCAAGCGCGTGTATCCTCTTGGCGAAACGGCGGCGCACGTTATTGGCTATATGGGCAAAATGCAGTCCGAGGAAACGATCCGTCTTTACAAGGCGATGGGATATGCTTCGGATGATACCATCGGCATTACCGGTGTGGAATGCACGATGGAACAGGAGCTGACGGCAAACGCCAGCGACCGACGCGGCAGTCAGGTGGTCGAGGTGGACGCCAACGGCGCTGCAACGCAGGTTTTGTCCTATACGCCTGCCAGCAACGGCAACAACGTCATTTTGACGATCGATCTGGACTTTCAGCGCGTGGTGGAACAGGCGCTGGCGGATAATATCGAGGCGACAAACCTGATCCAGCATGCGCAATACGAAGAAAACCAGGAGCAGTACGATCTTTTGGTGGAGCAGCGCGGCGGAAGCCCGATTAAATATGCGCAAACCGGCGCGGCGGTCGTGATGGACGTTCGCACCGGAAATGTGCTGGCGATGGCGTCCGGCCCTTCTTTTGACCTGTCCTGTTTTGAAGGCGGGATCAGCACCGAAGATTATCAGGCGCTGGCAAATGACGAGCGTTCACCGCTGTTTAACAAAGCAATTTCCTCCCGTGAAACGCCGGGGTCGGTTTTTAAAATGGTTACGGCGCTGGCCGGTTTGGAGGAGGGCGTTATTACGCCTTCGGAGATCATCAACGACGAAGGGCGGTATAAAAAATACGACGCGGAAAACGGCCCGCGCTGCTGGACCAGCGTGCCCAGCCAGCATACCAATCAAACGGTGCTGGAGGCCATCCGCAATTCGTGCAACTATTTTTTCTATGAGGTTGCAGACCGTCTGGGGATCGACCGTCTGTCGCAATGGGCCGGCAAATTGGGATTGACGCTCAAAACGGATATTGAGCTTACCAGCGAGTCTACCGGCGTGGTGGGCAATCAGGCGGTTTTGTATGATCCGGCCAAGCCGCTTGCAAAGCAGGGCAGCGCCGCGCGCACGGTGGGCGCCAATTTACGGACGCTGCTGGTCGGCGTCGGGCAGGAGCTTGGCCGCGCTTATGATGACGAGCGGATCGACCGCGTGGTAGAGTCGCTGATGCAGCTGGTAGGTCAGTATTCCCCTCAGGAGCAGCTGGATCCGATTCGCGAGATCCTTTTGACCGATCTTGGTTTGACCTCTGCGGATATCTCCAAGCGCTATCTGGTCAACCGTGTGGCGTCCTATATCAACGATCTGCGATGGACGCCGACGCAGACGATTATGACCGGCATTGGCCAGGCGATCACGCAGGTAACGCCCATTGCGGTGGCGCGCTATATTTCGGCAATCGCCAACGGCGGCACCGTTTATGAGGCGCATATTGTCGACCGCGTCGTCAGCGACGACGGGAAAACGGTGATGCAGACCGAACCGACGGTAATCAGCGAACTGGGCGATATCACCGACAGCCTGGAGATTATCCAAAACGGCATGCACGGCGTGACCTCGCAGGAGGATCACGGTACCGCCTATAAGCATTTTGTCGATTACAAGTACACCGATCAGATCGGCGCAAAGACCGGCACGGCGCAGGTGTCGCGCATCGATCTGGAGAACCATTCCTGGTTTGTTGCCTATGCGCCCTTTGACGATCCCCAGATCGCCGTTGTGGTATTTATTCCAAACGGTTATTCCGGCGCCAATTCCGCGCCGGCGATTAAGGATATCATTGAATATTATCTGGATAAGGCGCAGGTGCAGTGCGACGAACGCATTTATCAGCCGGGCGTTCTGATTCCCTGACGGAACGCGGAAAGGAGCAAAATATGGCAAAAATTACCGTCGGAAAGACGCGTATTGCGATTGAGAATGGCACTTATTTGGACGCGCTGAAGCTTGCAGGCGCCGATGACGGCGCGCTGGCGGTTTATCGCGGCGGTACGGTATGCCCGCTGGATACGCCTGCGGCGCAGGACTGCACGATTACGCCCATCACGCTGCGGGACGCGGAAGGGCAGCGGATCTATGAGCGGTCGCTGCTGATGGTGCTTCTGGCGGCAGTAGCGCGCGAATACCCCGGCGTGCAGGTACAGGTGGAACATTCCCTGCCCCAGGGGCTGTATATGCTTTTGAAGGGATTGCGCTTTTTGTCCAATTCCGTGATTGCAAAAATTGAGTCGGCGATGCGGGAACTGATCCAGCAGGATCTGCCCATTGAGCGCGAAATCGTTTCCAAGCAGCGCGCGGTGACTGTTTTTGAGCAGGAAAACCAGCCGGATAAGGTTCGGCTGCTCAAGTACCGTCCTTTTGACCATTTTCGCATGTACCGGCTTTGCGGACAGGAAAATTATTTTTACGGCGAAATGGCGCCGTCAACCGGGTATCTGAAAAATTTTGCGCTGCGGCTGCATCTGCCGGGGATTGTGCTGGTCAAGCCAGACGCGCAGCAGCCGGAGCAGTTGACCCAGGCGCAGCTTTCCCCAAAACTGGCGGATGTTTTTGCCCAGAGCGAGCGATGGGGAGAAATCCTGGGCGCGCAGGTTGTGGCAGATTTAAACGAGATGGTCGATTCCGGGCGTATCCGCGAGTTTATTCGGATCAATGAGGCGCTGCATGAAAAAACCATTTCGCATATCGCCGACGAGATCTACGACCGCCAGCCGCGCGTGGTGCTGGTTGCCGGGCCGTCTTCGTCGGGCAAAACGACGTTTACTAACCGGCTGTATGTCCAGATGCGCGTCAGCGGTCTGGAGCCGATTTTGATTTCTCTGGACAATTATTACCGCGACCGCCAGTTCTGCCCGCGCGACGAAAACGGGCAGCCGGATTTTGAATCGCTCTATGCGCTGGATGTCGATTATTTTAACGAACAGCTTGTCGGCCTTTTGCAGGGCAATGAGGTGGAGCTGCCGGTTTTTGATTTTACAACCGGCAAACGCGCGCAAAAGGGTATTGTGACGCGGCTGAAAGAAAATCAGCCGATTTTGATCGAGGGCATCCATGGCCTGAACGACGCGCTGACCTATGATATCCCGCGGGAGTACAAATATAAAATTTTTATTTCCGCCCTGACGCAGCTGAATATGGATAGCCATAACCGGATCCGCTCTACGGATTGCAGGCTGCTGCGGCGTCTGACGCGCGATTACGCCACGCGCGCCAGCTCGATGGAGCAAACCATCGGCATGTGGGCCAGCGTACGCCGCGGGGAAGAAAAATGGATTTTCCCCTTCCAGGAACAGGCGGATTATATTTTCAATTCCGCGCTGACCTATGAGCTGTGCGTGATTAAAAAGTATATCTATCCGCTGCTGTCGGCGGTTTCCCAGGAAAGCCCGTGTTATCATGAAGCGCACCGGCTGATGAAATTTCTCAACTATATTGTGGATGCGCCCCGCTGCATTGAAGATGAAATTCCGCCTACGTCGATCCTGCGGGAATTCATCGGCGGCAATACGTTTTATGCAAAATAACGATCGGAACAACCACAATTTACCATAGGTAAAAAATCGCCTCCCTGCGCATGATAATGGCAAAGGAGGCGATTTCGTTTTGAAACGGAAATTCTTCATGCTCATTGTCTTTGCCGTGCTTATCGCGGTGACGATTGCCGGCTGCAGGGCCAACAACAATTCAGTGACCCCGTCTACTTCACCTACCCGTATTCCCTCCGCCACGTCGGTGGCGCCCAGCGTGTCCGCATCGCCCAATACGACCGGCGGATTGGGGACGACGGAGCCCATGATGTCCGGTACGCCGGGCATTTCGGCGGATCCCGGCGCGATGACGACGGAAAACATGAACGACACGACGGCTGCTGCGGCAATCACCGAGCAGCTTGACAAGCTTAGCGAGGTGAAAGCCTCGCAAGCTGTCGTTGTTGGCGATACCGTGCTGGTTTCTGTGGAGTTTGACAACCAGTATCAGGGCGGTATGACCGATCGTGTGCGTCAGATGGTGGAAGAAAAGGTCAAGGCCGCGCATCAAAATGCGACCAACATCTATATTACCGACGATGAAACCCATCGCACCAAAATCGGCGAATTGGTCACCCGTACGGGGGAAGACATCAAAAACGATGTCATGGACCTGGTCGATGACATCAAAGCCACGCTTTAACGCGCCGAAGATCCGCTAGCGGCTGCCGGGAGACTTTCCGGCGGCTGCTTTCTTTTTTACGAAACCTTCATCGTTTTTCACCAATTGCGCATGGCTGGTTGCTTGACAATCGCGCATCAAACCGATAACATGAAAGCAGGGCGTCTAAGCCGCCTGATTGACTCAAAGCAATATTTGGAGGGAATCCATGTTTAAAGGAACAACCATATGCGCTGTGCGGCGCAACGGGTGTACGGCCATCGCCGGCGACGGACAGGTGACGATGGGCGAAAAGGTCATTATGAAGGGGACCGCGAAAAAGGTGCGCCGGCTCTACGGCGATAAGGTCGTCGTCGGCTTTGCCGGGTCCGTTGCCGACGCGCTGGCGCTTTGCGACCGGTTTGAAAGCTGTCTGACCCAGTATGCCGGCAATATGCCCCGTGCGGCAGTGGAACTGGCGCAGCTTTGGCGCTCGGATAAGGGCATGCGCCAGCTGGAAGCGCTGCTGCTGGCGGCCGATACGCAGAATCTGCTGCTGATTTCCGGCACCGGCGAGGTCATTGAGCCGGATGACGGCGTGTGCGCCATCGGTTCCGGCGGCAACTATGCGCTGGCGGCGGCGAAAGCGCTGATGGAAAACACGGATCTGTCTGCGCCTGAAATTGCGAAAAAGGCGCTGAAGATTGCCTCGGATATCTGTGTTTATACCAATGACAACATTATCGTGGAAATCGTATAGGGGGTGCGCAGATGGCTATTTTAACGCCCAGAGAAACGGTGGAACAGCTTGACAAATATATTATCGGTCAGCACGAAGCAAAGAAAGCCGTTGCGGTTGCGCTGCGCAACCGCTATCGCCGCGCCCGGCTGCCGGAGCAGCTGCGCGAGGAAATCACGCCGAAGAATATCCTGATGGTGGGGCCCACGGGCGTGGGGAAAACCGAAATTGCCCGCCGGTTGGCAAAATTGGTGGATGCGCCGTTTTTGAAGGTGGAAGCGACCAAGTTTACCGAGGTCGGCTATGTGGGGCGCGACGTGGATTCGATGGTGCGCGATTTGGTGGAAAACGCTGTGCGCATGGTCAAGGATATGCAGCTTAAGGACGTGCAGGACGACGCGCAGGCCAACGCCGAGGAACGGCTGATCGATATTTTGCTCAACCGCGATAAACCCAAAAAAGCCGTCAATCCCATAGAAGCGCTGTTGGGCAGCGGTCAGAGCGAGGAAAAGCTGGCGCAGGAGCGTCAGAAGCATCGTGATGAACGCGAGCAGATCCGTGCGGCGCTTCTGGCGGGTCAATATGAAAGCCAGATCGTGGAGATCGAAGTAGAGGAACAGCCCGTCAACACCGAAGGCATTCCGGGCAGCGAGATGAATATGAACGACGTGCTGGGTTCCATCATGCCCAGGCGTAAACGGCTGCGCAAGGTCAGCGTGATGGAAGCGCGGCGGATTTTGCAGCTGGAGGAAGCCCAAAAGCTTTTGGACCCCGACAACGTCAACGCGGAGGCCATCCGCCGGGCGGAACAGAACGGCATCATCTTCATCGACGAGATCGATAAGGTTGCCGCTGGCGCTAACGCCAACGGCCCGGACGTGTCCCGCGAAGGGGTGCAGCGCGATATTCTGCCCATCATCGAAGGGTCGACGGTCAATACCAAATACGGCGCGGTAAAGACCGATCATATTCTCTTTATTGCCGCCGGCGCGTTTCATGTTTCGCGTCCCAGCGATCTGATCCCAGAGCTTCAGGGGCGTTTCCCGATCCGCGTTCAGCTCGATTCGCTGACGCGGGAGGATTTCAGGCGCATCCTGACAGAACCGGAAAACGCGGTGATCAAGCAATATCAGGCGCTGCTGGCGGTGGACGGACTGGACGTTGTATTCACCGACGACGCGCTTGACGCGCTGGCGGAGGCGGCGGTGGCGGCCAACGACGCCAATGAAAATCTGGGCGCGCGGCGGCTGCACACGCTTTTGGAAAAGCTCTTGCAGGACGTTGCCTATGAAGCGGACAACGGCGCGCCGCACAGTGTCACCATTGACCGGCCGTACGTTGAGGAAAAGCTGAAAACCAGCGCTTTTGTTAAGGATATTAACAAGTACATCATTTGATCGTGCGTGTAAAAACGCCGATAAGATTCGCCTTCTGTGCGCATACTACCGGTATGAAGTGCAAGGAGGCGTTTTTTTATGAAGGCCATCATCATGGCGGGCGGCGAGGGGACGCGCCTGCGTCCGTTGACCTGCAGCCTGCCCAAACCCCTGGTGCCGCTTTTGAATAAGCCGACCATGGCCTATACGGTGGATTTGCTGCGCCGCGCGGGCATCTATGATATCGGCGTGACGCTGGCGTTTGAGCCGCAGAAGATTGTGCGCGAATTCGGCGCGTCGCTTCGGTATTTTGTCGAGGACAAGCCCCTGGGGACGGCCGGAAGCGTTCGCGCCGCCAGGGATTTTTTGACGGAAACCTTTGTCGTTATTTCGGGCGACGCGCTGACGGATGTGGATTTAAACCAGGCGATTGCGTTTCATCGCCGGCGCGGGGCCATGGCCACGATGGTGCTTTGCCACGCTGATGATCCGCAGCCCTATGGCGGGGTTTTGATTGAGCGCGACGGACGCGTCAAGCATTTTATTGAAAAGCCGGACTGGGCGGGCGTGGCGTCGGATCTGGTCAATACCGGGATTTATATTTTGGAACCGGAAGTGCTGGATCTGATCCCCGAGGGAAAATATGATTTTGGCCGCGAGCTTTTTCCGGCGATGGTTCAGCAGGGCAAACCCCTGTACGGCCATGTGATGCAGGGCTATTGGTGCGATATCGGCGACATCGGCGCGTATTTGGGCGCGCAGTGGGATCTGCTGCGCGGCAGGGTTGCCCGTCCGTCCGGACAGCGGCAGCTGCCCGATACGCGCATGGGCACGGATGTGCGCCTGGAGTCGCCCTGCTGTATTGGCCGCGGATGCGTCATTGGCGACGGCGCGCAGATTCTTGCCGGTACGGTGATCGGCGATTGCGTCTATATCGGGCCCGGCGCTGTGATCGAGCGCAGCGTTTTATGGGACGGTGCAAGCGTCGGCGCCGGCGCGCATTTGACCGGCTGCGTGATTACGGACGGCGTTCAGATCGGGCGCGGCGTCAACGTCGGGGTGCGCGCTGTGGTTGGCAGCGGCTGCGTCGTCGGTGAAAACGCCGTGATCGCCGACGGCGTGCGCATTTGGCCGGGGCATCAGGTCGAAGACGGCGCGGCGGTCTATGCCAATTTGCGCTGGGCGCCCAAGCGTGCTTTTGCCTGTGACCGCTCCCGGGTCAGCGGCGTTTTTTTACCGGAGGATCTTTGCGCAATCGGCGCAGCCTTTTCCCAGTCGCTTCAGATCCGCAAGCTCTGTGCGGGCTATGGCGCGGATCCTCATGCGCTTTTGCCGGTGCAGGCGTTTTTAGCCGGCGCAGCGTCGGTGGGCGTGCAGCCGGTGCTGTCAAGCGCCCAGGCGGCGGCAACCGTGTTTTGCGCCGCGCAGGAGGGGGCGGACGCGGCGGCCTGTTTTTCCATCCAGGATGGCCGTATCGCGATGGATCTGTTTTATCATAACCAGCGGCTGTCTCCGGCGCAGGCGGAAAAGATCCGTCAGGCGCTGGCAGCGATGGATTTCCCGCGCGTACCCTACGACCATATTAGTGCGCCGCTTTTGCGCGACCAGGCACAGCGTGCCTATGAGCTTTGGAAACAATCCATCGATGGCGGCGTCAGCGAATTTTATGGCGATGTGGATGAAAACGGCGGTCTGACGCTGTATGATCCGGATGGCCGCGCGCTGTCGCCGGCGGTTTCGGAAACGCTGATTCGCCGCGCTGTTTCCTATCACAGCGGCGAGGGTGACGGACTGATGCGCACGCTTTCCTATTTGGATCCTTCTCTGGCGCTGCTGCTGCTGGGCAGCTATCTGGATAAAACCGCCCGCACGCTGGGCGAGCTGCTTTTGGAATGCGGCGCTGCGCTGGATGAGGTTTCGATCCCCTGTGAAAACAGGCTCAAGGGAACCGCAATGCGCCGGTTTTTGACCCATGCCCGTGAAAATGGACAGGAGTATACCCTTGGCGCAGACGGCGTTACCGTGCGCGTCGGCGGTGCGTCCGCCCGTTTGGCGCCGCGACAGAACAGCGCGGCCATCGGCGTACAGGTGCGGGCGCTTTCTGAGGAATTTGCCAGCGAGCTTATGGTCGATACCCGGAAGGTGCTGGAACAGATCGTCGCGGATCTGCAAAAACAATCCTGATCGGATATTGGTTGACGGCTGCTTGGCGGCGGGCAAAATCAATGCCTGCCGCCATTTTTTATGCGGCAAAATGAAGCTTCCTGTGACATGCGCTCAACGCAAAACCGCCGTTTCAATGCGCGCAGGCGGCGCTGGGCGCATGTTTAAACCAATAAGCCGGCCGAAAGCTGCGCAGGAACGGAAACTGTTGGCACGGCGTCCGGTTTAAAGCAGTCCGATCCTGCTTCAAACACACGGCGCTTGCCTTGCGGTTTTTTACAGGAGCCCGTGCTGACTGATCTGTTCGGTAAAAAAATCCTGCCCGACCAGACGGCCGGGCAGGAGGCGTTTGCTGTAAAATAATATTGAAAGCGCAATCTTTTCAATCCCGTATTGGATCGATGGCGCTGCGCTGCATGGGCTTAAACAAGCGAAATGAAATCCTTGCGCACAAACACATAACAGCTGTCGTAGTAGACCAGATACCAGTTATCGGCCAGATAGGAGGTCGCAACCAGGACGACCGCATCCTTGCGGATGGTAAACGGAATGGAAAATTCCGTGCTGGGGCCGGTTCGGGCGTTGACAAAGGACGAGACGTTGACAATCCGCCCAGCGGTCATTTCCATGCCGGTAGAGTCAAACTGGACATAATCGCTGTGCATATAGCCGACGATCCCGCCATAGCTGACCTTGTGCCAGCTGTCCTGAACAAAGGGTTCGACGATGCGGATCTGTGTTCCGCGCGAAAGCGTTGCAACGCGCGAGGCAGAGGTGGAAGGTTCGCTGCGCAGGTTCACCGACGACGCGTTGGCAACGGTTGCCGGATAGCCGTCAATGGCATTTTTTGCAAACTCACGCAATACGGAAACCCAGGCGGCGTAGCCCTCGTTGTTCAAATGCACATATCCATCGCTGGAGTAGGCCGTTTTAAGCGCGCCGTAGCTGTTTTTCATGGCCGAGGCGATGTCGATGTATGTAATGGACTGCGAGGCGCACATGGATTTGATTTTGCTGTTGAGCGTTTCGATGCGCGCATTGGTCATTTTGCCGCTTTCGGTTGCCGAGCACATCGGCATAACCGACTGCACATAGATGGTAATGCCCGGGCAGGCGCCTTTGATGGCTTTGATCAGCGCCGTATAGGCGTCGATGGTATCCTGAAAATCCTCCTGGACGTCGTTGGTGCCAAGGAGAATGAAGACTTTACTCACACCCATGGCGGCAATGGATTTCTGGGGCTGCTGGCGGACGCCGCCATAGGCCGGATGCATGGAATTGCCGTCGCTGTTGTCGGTTGCCGTGACGGGATAGCCGACTTTGGCCAGAAACTTTGCGTTGCTCAAAAAGGTGGAATCGGAGGAAGCGCGCATTTTCTGAGCATATTCTTCCAACCCTACGGTGATGGAATCGCCCAGAAAAACGGCGTCCTTAAAAAAGCTGTCGGCCGAAGACGCGGCCGCGACGGCGGGAAACGCAACGCAGAGGCTGGCTGCAATCAGCGCGGCACAGAGCAAAACGGATGAAATTTTGCGCAATACGCTCATGTGTACCTCCGGATAGAATCAGTTTTTTGGGGGGCGAAACAAACTTGCGTCCCCTTGTGCCGCCTGTTTGGACACAGGCAGCCGGTCTGTGGTACAGACTGCTGATCCTATTATATCACAGAATCCTTATTTTAACCATAAAAACAACAGATCCGTATTGTGGATGATGTTTTCGGTGCTGTAAAGGACTAAAATGTCGGTCGCGTTATGCGCCGCAATGACCTGAGTGATATCCTGTTTATAATAGCGCAGATCCACCAGGACGATCTTGTCATAATGGTGAATCAAAAGCGGAGCCACGCTGTTGGCATAGCTGTCTTTGACCAGCAAAAGCACTTTGCCGCTTTCGTCGGAAAGGTTGTCCACTACGGTCAGCGGATGGTTGCTGTCAAGAAAAACGGGATATTTGTCCAGCGTCTGCGCGTCCAGATAACGGTCGAAGAACATGCTGTCATAGCTTTGCGCGTCGTCGGAAAAGGTTACGGATACCGGCGTATAATCGTTCCAGATCTCCAGCGCGTCGGGCTGCTTGCCCCAAAGACCGCTGCGCGAATAGGTGGTGCCGTAAAACCCGGGATAGCAGCTTTTGACAAAGGCCGATTCCGGCGCCGCTTCAAGCCCCATCGACCGGCAGATTTGCGTATAGGCCAGATACGCGCCCTGGGCGTTCCAGTGGTGGTCGGTGCTGTAATACAGCGGCACGCTGCTTTGGGTAAAGGCGGGCAGCACGTCGATCAGCGAAACGGCGGGGTCGAGCGTTTGTTTGGCCAGCGCAGCAATGTCGTCGTCAAAATAGCAGGCGCTTGCCAGCACATTGAGATCCTGCCCCGCGCAATAGCCGGCGGTTGGTACGATCAGCAACGATACGGGCTGGTCAACGCCGCGGGCAAAGGCGTTGATCGTCTCAAGGCGCGTGATGCAGTCTTCATCGCTGCGCGCACAGGGCGCTTCGACCAGCGCGCCGCTTTGGGTGACAAAGATTTTCTGGGCGTTTTGCATCCCAAGGGCACGCGCTGCGTAATTATAAAGGCCCAGCAGCCCGCTGCGCGCCGGGATCAGGTCGGAAAGATAATCCTCCACCTTGGACGTCCAGGCGCCGCTGAGAACATTTTGCGCGGTAAAGGCGGGCAGCTGCTCCCGGTATCGTTTTTCCAGCGGCAAAAAACTGTCCTGACGGATGAAAATCCAGTAAAGCGGGACAAAAAGCAGCATCAGAAAAACGGCTGCGGGCAGCAGAAGCTTGGAAATGCGGAAATTTTCATCGTGATCAAATCGCATGGCTGCCTCCTAGAAACGGAAATAGATAAAGGGATTGTAGCTCTGGCCGGTGATGGCGGCGACACACCAGATCATCAGCGCCAGCGCGCCGACGGGTTCCAAAAAATCGCGCGCACGCTGCGGCAGCTTTTTCCAAAGCGACGCGCAAAGCGGTGTGCTGGCCAGGACGCACAGCGCCATTGTCGGCAGATACGCTGCAAATAATCGCAGCGCATCCGCGCCGAATGCCTGCGTGCCGGTAAAGAGCGTTTTGAGAAATGCAAACAGCGAGGCGGCGTCGGTAAAATAGAACAGCGCCCAGCCCAGTACGATGAATGTCAGCGCGTAAAGATGACGTAAGAAACGGGGCGCTTTTTTTAGCAGGTTGAGCAGAAATGTTTTTTCCAAAATCAGCAGGACTGCAAAATACAGCCCCCACAGCACAAAATTCCAGCTTGCGCCATGCCAAAGCCCCGTAAGCAGCCAGACGATGGAAATATTGATCAATTGGCGGGGCAGACCGCGCCGGTTGCCGCCCAGCGGAATATAGACATATTCGCGAAACCAGGACGAGAGCGAAATATGCCAGCGCCGCCAGAAATCCGTAATGCTTTGGGCGATATACGGATAGTTGAAGTTTTCAAGGAAATGAAAGCCCAGCATGCGCCCAAGGCCGATGGCCATGTCCGAATAGCCGGAAAAATCAAAATAAATCTGGAACGTATAGGCGATGATGCCCACCCAGGAGCCGGCAATGCCGTTTTGCGCGGGCGATGCGGCCAGCTGCTCCCAAAGCTGCCCCATGGCGTTGGCCAGCAGCAGCTTTTTGCCCATGCCCACGATAAAGCGCTTCAGCCCGGCGTCAATGTCCGATACCGTGATGGTGCGGTGGATCAATTCTTTGTTTACATCGCTGTAGCGGACGATCGGACCGGCAATCAGCTGTGGGAAAAGCGCGACATAGGTGCCGAACAGGAACGGGTTTTTCTGCGCGTCCACATCGCCCCGGTAAACGTCGATGACATAGGACATGCACTGAAACGTATAAAAGGAAATGCCGATGGGCAAGATCACATCCGGAATGGAAACGCTGCGCAGCGCAGGGATGACAGCGGACAGATTGTCCATAAAGAAATTGGTATATTTATAATAGCCCAGAATGCCAAGGTTGATTGCAACGCAGAAAATCAGAAAAAGCTTTTTATGCTTGGGCCATCGCACCATTGCCAGCGCAAAGGCGTAGTTCATGGCGATGGAAAAAACCATCAGCAGCACATAAACCGGCTCGCCCCAGCCGTAAAACACCAGATTGAGGGCAAACAGATAATAAATCTGCGCCCTTCGGCCAAGCAGATAATAGCCCAGCAGCACCAGCGGCAGATAGGCAAACAAAAAGACGGTGGAAGAAAAAACCATGGGCCATAACCTCGCTTTAAATCTTCTGCGCGTCCGCAGCGCGCCTCTTAGCGGTTTGTAAACGTCGGCGGATATGAAAACGGGCCGCGGCGCGCTAGGGCGTCACGGCCGCATGTTATCGGGTCGGCGGTATTTACACGAATTAACCCAAAACTCCTGTAAAGCCGTCCGGCAGCGTTGTTCCGGAGGGATCCGGCAAAGTTGACGCCGGTGTCGGCGACGGCGAAGGCGCCGGGCTGTCTGGAAGCGGAGCCGTATTTTCGGGCGCGGCAGGCGAAGCGGACGGTTCAACCTGCGTGGTCTGTTCCGGCAGCGCAGGCGTGGTTTCCGGCTCGGAAAATACGATCTGTTCCCGCGCCGGAGCGTCGGCGGGCAGCGTATAGCCGATGCCCTGGGCCTCCAGCTGCGCAACCTCGTGCCAAAGCGCATATCCGTGCAGCGTATCAACCCAGATGCGCAGACCGTCGTTGTTCAGGTGTACATAATTGTCGCTGGAATACGCAGGATTCAGCTTGCCTTCGGCGTTTTTCAGCGGCGTGGCGACGTCCAGGTATTCAATGCCCATTTCCTGGCAGAGCGCTTTGAGCGCTTCGTTGAACTTGTCCATGCTGGCGCTGGTCAGCTTGGGCTTTTCGCCCTCGGGCGTAACGGGCGTGCAGGACTGCACGGTAATTTTTAAATCCGGTACGGCGGCAAGCACACGCTCGAGCATGGCGCGGTACAGCTTGATGTTGGCGTCCACCGCGCTGCCGGCCCAGTCGTTGAGCCCCAGCATGATAAACATATGCCTGGCGCCCATGGCCGAAACGGCGTCCTCAATGCTCATCGCCGTCCCCTGATAGGTGACGTTGATTTTGGATTCATTAAAGGGCTTGCCGGCAGTTGCAAGATTATAGGAAGCGGCAGCCAGAAATTTTGCATTGCCCAGCGTATTTTCCCCCTGCCCCTGGCGGTACATCACATAGTACTGAAGCCCCTGGGTGACGGAATCGCCGACAAAGACCGCGTCGTCAAAATAGCTGTCGTAATATCCGCTGGCGATTTCCGGCAGGACGGTCGGCTCCGGCGAAGGCGTCGGCTCCTGTACGGCGGCGGTTGGCGCCGTTTGATCGGGCGTACTGGTCGGAACGGCTGTCGCTGTTGGAGCCGGCGTGGAAGCCGGCTCGGCGGAGAGCGTCGGGACGGGCGTGCGCGCATGCTGCGGAAAAAGCGAAACGCCCATGCCGTACAGAGAAAATACCATCACGCCAAGGGCCATTACCAACAACAGGATCAGCAGCACCAAAAACAGAATCATGCCGCTGTGTCTTTTCCCGGAAGAGGGAACTTTTTTACTCATTTTCATACGCTCCGCATGCACACTTATTACGCGCCAGACGCGCCGCACCTTGAATTATAGGAAGGGGCGCAGGGCTTGTCAATATGTTTTGGCCGCTGTCAGGGCCGGTTTTTTCTGCCACCGGCTGCCCCGCTGTAATTAGGAACGAATCCGCGGCGCGAACCGTTTCAATCGGCCTGATCGTACTGTTCGAGAATCACGCCAGCCTCGTTTAAAAGCTCCAGCGCAAAATCGTCCGGATAGTCGTAGCGATAAACAATCCGGCGAATCCCTGCGTTGATGATCAGCTTGGCGCAGATCACACAGGGGCGGTTGGTGACATAAAGCGTTGCGCCGTCTACCGACAGACCCAGCTTGGCGGCCTGGATCAGCGCGTTCTGTTCGGCGTGTACGGCATAGCAAAGCTGTGCCTGCTGGCCGGAGGGGATTCCCAGGCGCACGCGCATGCACTCGCCGCGCTCGACGCAGGTTTTAAGCCCTGCCGGCGCGCCGTTATAGCCGGTTGTCAGCACGCGCTTGTCCTTGACAATCATGCAGCCCATTTTACGGTCGGATTTATAGCAGCTGGCCCAGGTTCCGATTAAATCGCACATCTGCATGAATCTTCTGTCCCATTTGTCAAAAGCCATGGCGATTCCTCCTGTATTTCAGATAAAATCATTATATTCCTTTCCAATTCATCTGTCAAATTCCTAATAATTCAAAGAAAATAAAAGAATATTGAATGAAATAACAAAAAACAGGGCAAAATTACCTTGAAAATGATGGAAACAGCCGTATTTTACAAAAATAGACGGTTGCCATGTAAGGGAGGAAGCAGTAAACTATATCTATCGTTAGCACTCGCCTTTGATGAGTGCTAACAACGTAAGAACGAATAGAATTCAGGAGGCAAATCTTATGAAACTGATCCCGCTTGCTGATCGCGTTGTGCTTAAGAACACTCAGGCGGAGGAAACGACCAAGTCCGGTATCGTCCTGGCCAGCTCCGCGAAGGAAAAGCCCCAGGTTGCTGAAATCATCGCTGTCGGCCCCGGCGGCATGGTGGACGGAAAAGAAGTTGAAATGTATGTGCAGGCTGGCCAGAAGGTCATCTATTCCAAGTATGCCGGCACCGAAGTAAAGCTGGACAACGAGGAGTACATCATCGTGCGCCAGAACGATATTCTGGCCATCGCGGAATAATTTATCCAGAACCAAAAGAAGGAGCAGATCATTATGGCAAAACAGATCGTTTACGGTGAAGAAGCCCGCAGAGCGCTTGAAAAAGGCGTCAACGCCCTGGCCGATACCGTTAAAATTACTCTGGGCCCGAAGGGCCGCAACGTTGTGCTGGACAAGAAGTTCGGCGCGCCGCTGATCACCAACGACGGCGTTACCATCGCCAAGGAAATCGAGCTGGAAGACGCGTTTGAAAATATGGGCGCGCAGCTGGTGAAGGAAGTCGCGACCAAGACCAACGACGTGGCTGGCGACGGCACCACTACCGCAACGCTCCTGGCGCAGGCTATCATCCGTGAAGGCATGAAAAACGTGGCTGCCGGGGCAAATCCCATGGCGATCCGCCGCGGCATCAACGCTGCGACCGAAGCGGCTGTGGCGTCCCTGAAGGGTATCAGCAACCCCATCCAGTCCAAAACGGCGATCGAGCAGGTCGGCGCGGTTTCCGCGGGCGACGCTGAAATCGGTCAGCTGATTGCCGATGCGATGGAAAAGGTCGGCAATGAAGGCGTGATTACCGTTGAGGAATCCAAGACCATGCGCACGGAGCTGAAAACCGTGGAAGGCATGCAGTTTGACCGCGGCTATGCTTCCGCTTATATGGTGACTGACAGCGACAAGATGGAAGCGGTACTCAACGATCCGTATATTCTGATCACCGAAAAGAAGATCAGCAACATTCAGGAGATCCTGCCGGTGCTCGAGCAGGTTGTGCAGGCTGGCCGTCAGCTGCTGATCATCGCCGAGGACGTGGAAGGCGAAGCGCTGGCAACGCTGGTTGTCAACAAGCTGCGCGGCACGTTCACCTGCGTGGCCGTCAAAGCCCCGGGCTTCGGCGATCGCCGCAAGGCCATGCTGCAGGATATCGCAATCCTGACCGGCGGCCAGGTGATTTCCGACGAGCTGGGTCTGGATCTGAAGGAAACCACGCTGGATATGCTGGGCAAAGCCCATCAGGTCAAGGTGGACAAGGACAACACCGTGATTGTGGAAGGCGCCGGCGATCCTGAACAGATCAAAGCGCGCGTCAAGTCCATCCGTGCCCAGATTGAAGAAACGACCTCGGATTATGACCGCGAAAAGCTGCAGGAGCGTCTTGCCAAGCTCGCCGGCGGCGTCGCTGTCATCGAAGTGGGCGCTGCGACCGAAGTGGAAATGAAAGAACGCAAGCTGCGCATCGAAGACGCGCTGGCTGCGACCCGTGCGGCTGTGGAGGAAGGCATTGTTCCGGGCGGCGGCGTTGCGCTGATCCGCACGATTCCCGCTGTGAAGGCGCTGCTGAAGACCTATACCGGCGACGAAGCGACGGGCATCAAATCCGTCCTGCGCGCGCTGGAGGAACCCGTTCGCCAGATCTGCACCAACGCGGGCATCGAAGGCTCCGTTGTGGTGGATAAGATCGCCAGAACCAAGGAAGTGGCCTATGGCTACGACGCATCCAAGGATGTTTTCTGCGACATGATCGCCGCTGGTATTCTGGATCCGACCAAGGTTACCAGAAGCGCGCTGCAAAACGCGGCTTCCATTGCTTCCATGCTGCTGACCACCGAATCCCTCGTGGCCGATATTCCTCAGCCGGAAGCGCCTGCGGCCCCCGCACAGCCGCCGATGTACTAAGAACGCGTCCTGCGGTAAAGCGCAGCCGGGTTTAAAACGTGAAATAGAAACGGTGAGTCTCCAATGGAGGCTCACCGTTTTTTGTTTAATAAAGAAATGGGGCAATTGTTTGAAAAACGCTGTCAATCCGTCAGTTTCAGATTGAACGCCGGTCCCTCCAAAAGCGTACGCAGCTGCGCGTGGCTGTGAACGACCGGTACGGTTATGCCGGTTTCGTCAGCATGCAGGTCGTTGAACCAAATTCCGCGGATACCGACGGACAACGGCCCCAATACGTCCTTTTTCAGACTGTCGCCGACCATGACCGCTTCCTGCGGCGTACAGCCCAGCCGTTCCAGCGTCTGACGGTAGATGCGCGGATGCGGCTTGTCAAAACCGGCTGCGTCGCTGCAAACCATGACGTCCAGCCGATTTTGCAGATCAAGGATCTGGACCTTCCGATGCTGAATATGCATCTGCATATCCGTACACAGCGCGGTGCGTATGCCGTGGGCTTTGAGCGCGTCAAGCAGCTGCGCAGCGCCGGGCTTGAGCGCGATGCGGCTAAAAAAAGTATCCCAATAGGCGGATTCCATGCTGCAGGCGTGCAGAAAAGGATTGTATCCGTTGTTTTCACAAAAACGATGCGCCCAGATCAAACGACTGTGTGAGGTGGCGTTTTTTGGCATTTCCTGCATGCACTGGGTTTGCGCCAGAGAAAAAGCAGATTGAAATTGTTCGGCGGAAAGACCGAACATTTTTTGAGCATACCGGCTCATGGCTTCAAGAGCCAGGTCATGAACGCCGGCCATCGTGTAAAGCGTATCGTCCAGATCAAAAATGACGGCTTTGATCGGCTGCATGGGAAAGCTCCTTTGCTGATTTTCCGGCGTCGAAACGCTTTTTATTTTGATCGGCCAATTGCCCGGATATGCCGGCGCGTATGGCGATCCAACACGGCGTTCGGACGGCTGATGACGAGGCTATTCCTCTTTGAACTTGCTGTGCCGGTATAGCTTGCGGTTTTCAAGCGAACGGATATAGCCGGTAAATTCGCCCTCCTTGAGCGCGCTGATGCTGTGGTGCATATCGTACATGCGCGCGTCCAGCTTATCCAGATGGTGCAGCATTTCCGCTTCGGCGAACATCGGGCGGCGCGGTGAGCCATAGTCCGGCTCGCTGTGATGCGACAGCACCATGTGGGAAAGCAGCAGCGGGATTTCCGATTCGATGCCAAGCTTGTCGCCCATGGCCAGGACATAGCTGGCGCCCATGGTGATGTGGCCCAGCAGCAGGCCGCGCTTGGTATATTCGCCTGCCAGCCCAAGCGCGCTGGAATCCAGCTCGCATATTTTGCAGATGTCATGCAGAATAACGCCGCCCAAAAGCAGGTCGGCGTTTAAAAAAGGATAGACCGGCAAAAGCGCTTTGGCGGCGCGCAGCATGGACGTTGTGTGATGCAAAAGCCCGCTGCGTTCGCTGTGATGAAAGCTGACCGCCGCCGGCCAGTAGCGCAGCTGCTCCTTGTTTTCATCCACAATTGCCGCGCACAAAAGCTTGACGTCGTCGTCCTCCATGGCGTCGATGGTTTCGTAAATCTGCCCAAGCATCAGATCGGGCGGATTGGGCGCGCAGGGAATCAGCGTTGAAAGATTGGCCTTGGATACGTCGGTTGCAGCGATGGACTCCAGCTTCAGCTGCAGTTTGCCCATGTATTCGTTGGTAACGGCGCGAACCTGCACCACGGAAAGCTTTTCCGGCGCCGGCGCCTCGCCCCATTCCCAGGCTTTGGCGTTGATTTCACCGGTACGGTCGCATAGGGTTGCATCCAAAAAACGCGAGCCATTTTGCGCTACGCGTACTTCGCATTGCTTAATCAATAAAACGCCGTCGAATTTATCGCCTTTTTTCAGATCGGCAAGAGCCATAGCCATATCAAACCACATCCTTATCTGACCATGATGATACCATAAAAACGCCGACGCGGCAAGGTTTATTCGTTTTGGACCGAAGCGCAAACGGACGTTTGGACTGGAAAAACGCCATGCTTGCCTGCGGAAAAAAGGATCGTTTTATGGTTCGTGCATGCTTGGGAGGATGCGCCGTCCGATTGCGGCTTTTGCCGGCGTAAAGCGCAGGGACGGGGCGGCGCCGGCAAACGGGATGCTCTGCGCCGGAGACAACGCAGCATGATAAATTCGTTTTGCCGAAATATTGTGTAAAAAATCCGTATGTGCTATACTCAGATCAGAATCGTTTTTTTAGGACGTACGCGTCCTTTTTGAAGGAGGAACTATGAAATATATCATTTTGATCGGCGATGGCACGGCCGACCTGCCCATCGAGGCGCTGGGGGGGAAAACGCCGCTGGAATATGCCAAAACCCCGAACCTGGACGCCATCAGCGCCAAAGGCGTTGTCGGCAGGAGCAAAAACGTGCCGGACGGTGTGCCGGCAGGATCGGATACGGCAATTTTATCGATATTCGGCTGCGATCCCAACCGCTATTATACCGGCAGAAGCCCGTTGGAGGCCGCCGGTGCGGGCGTGTCGCTCAAGGAAGGCGAGATTTCCTTCCGTACAAACGTAGTATCCCTGGGCGATGAGCCGGAATTTCTGGATAAAACCATCTATTCTCATAACGGCGGCAATGTCGAAGGGGAGCAGTCTATCCAATTGATGCAGGCGCTGCTTGCTGATCCTGCATTTTGTGCGCTGGCGGCTAAGCTTCAGATGCGCTTTCAGCTCAGCTGTTCCTTCCGTCACGTGTCCGTGATCCGCGGCGTGGACGCGGTCCCGGCGCAAACGCCGCCGCATGATATTTTGGGCCGCCGGATCGGCGACTATCTGCGCGCCGATCCCGTGTCGCAGATGCTGGTTGATTTGATGCGCCGCGCCTTTGAGGTGATGGATGCGCATCCGGTCAATGCGGCGCGCCGCGCGGCCGGCAAACTGCCGGCAAACTGCCTGTGGTTCTGGGGCGAGGGCAAGGCCGTGACGCTGCCGGATTTTTATGCGCGGTATGGGAAATCCGCCTGCGTGATTACGGCGGTGCCGCTGGTGGTGGGCATCGCGGCGCTTTGCGGTGTGCCGTCCATCGACGTACCCGGCGCTACGGGCGATTTGGATACCAACTATCTGGGAAAGGCGCAGGCCGCGCTGGAAGCGCTGCACGCAGGAAAGGATCTGGCGATCGTCCATGTGGAGGCGCCGGACGAATGCTCCCATGCGGGCGACCTGAACGGGAAAATCCAGGCCATTGAGCAGATCGATGAGAAAGTGCTGGGCACGCTGCTCAAAGGCATGGAAGGGGAACCGATGCGCCTGCTGTATCTTTCGGATCATCCCACGCTTATGTCGACCCGGACGCATGACGGCGCGCCCGTGCCGTATGTGCTTTATGACAGCCGGGTGGATACGGGCCTGAACAGGCCCTTTGGCGAAACCACGGCGGCGCAGGGCGGCCTGATCGATCCGGGAACGCGGCTTTTGTCCATTTTGTTTGAGCAGGAGCCGCAGGCGTAAAAGACGGACTGTGTGTGCCGGTTACAGGCGCTTTGCGCCGCGCACAGGAACGCTGAAAAGGAGGCGCGCGGATGGAACCCAGGCTGATGCCCTATAAAACGGTGTCGCAGTTTGGACAGGACGAAATTGTGATTCATAAAAGCCGGTTTATCGGCCTTTGCGCGCCGTGTACGAGCGAAGAGCAGGCGCTGGATTTCCTCGCGCAGTGCCGGGCGCGCTATAAGGACGCCAATCATCACTGCTATGCGTATATCATCGGCCGCAATGCCGGGGTGATGCGCTACAGCGACGATGGAGAGCCGGGCGGTACCGCGGGGCTGCCGATCATCGGTGTGCTGAAAAGCCGCGCGCTGGTGGACGTGGTGGTGGTGGTGGCGCGCTATTTCGGCGGCGTGCTGCTGGGCGCGGGCGGCCTGACCCGCGCGTACACGCAGGGGTGCGCCATTGCGGTGGCGGCGGCCGGCGAGGTGGAAATGTGCCCTTGCCGGGATTATCTGATGGATCTGCCCTACGGGTTTTTGGGCCGGTTTGAAAATGAAATCAAAACCCGACCGCTGCAGGTGCTGGAAAAGGAGTTCGGCGCGGATGTTACGGTGCTGGTGCGCATGCGCGATACATACGCGCCTGAATTTCTGGCGTTTGCGGCGGAGCTGACGGCGGGAAAGAGCGAGCCGATTCTGGCAGACGAGGGCTTTTTCCCCTGGGCGGTGGGACAGGAGGAGCTTCATGTCGATTGATCTGGTAAAAACATATCTGGCCGGTTATGGGCTGGAAAAACAGGTGCGGGAATTTCCGGTTTCCAGCGCGACTGTGGCGCTGGCAGCGCAGGCGCTGGGCGTTTTGCCGGCGCGCATTGCCAAAACGCTGTCCTTTCAAAGCGATGACGGCTGTATTCTGGTTGTTGCAGCGGGCGACGCCCGTATTGACAATGCAAAGTTTAAAGCAGCCTTCGGTATGAAAGCGCGCATGCTGCCTGCGCAGGAGGTGCTGCGCTTGACCGGCCATGCGGTAGGCGGGGTTTGTCCTTTTGCGTTAAATCCGGGGGTACAGGTATATTTGGATCAGTCCCTGTGCCGGTTTGACACGGTGTTTCCGGCTTGCGGCAGCGCCAACAGCGCCATTGAGCTGACCTGCGCGCAGCTGGAGGCGGTTTCCCAGGCGCAAGGCTGGGTTGACGTCTGCAAGGACTGGGAGAGTTGACAAGCGCGCCTTTTTGTTCTATAATAAATTGAGAAATTTGTTTTCGGAGGTTTCATCCCCATGGATGACGGCGACGGCGGTCACAGTCTGATGCCCAAAACTTTACAGCAATTTCAAAGGCATGCCCACGGGCGCGCGTTTTTTTCGTGCTTTCGTGAGGATGTCTTTTTGCGTTCGTTTTGCCCGGAAACGCCATTTGAAACGAAATTGGAGGAATGATTTTTTTGGACAGTAGCATATGGTGGCAGCTTCTTTTGCAGCTCTTCCTCATTGCGCTCAACGCGGTTTTTGCCTGTGCAGAGATCGCTGTGATTTCCATGAACGACAACAAACTGGCGCAGCTTGCCGCTCAGGGCGATAAGCGCGCTGTGCGTCTTGTCCGGCTGACAAGCCAGCCGGCGCGGTTTTTGGCGACGATCCAGGTGGCCATTACCCTGTCCGGTTTTTTGGGCAGCGCTTTTGCGGCGGATAATTTTGCCAGCAAACTGTCCGCCTGGGTTTTGAGCCTGGGGGTGGCGGTCCGGCCGGATACGCTCAATACGATCTGCGTGGTGATTATCACGATCCTGCTGTCCTTTGTGACGCTGGTTCTGGGCGAGCTGGTGCCCAAACGGGTGGCGCAGCGCAAGGCGGAGACGCTGGCGCTGGGCATGAGCGGGATGATCAGCGCAATTGCCGGGCTGTTTAAGCCGTTGGTAAGTTTGCTGACCGTTTCGACAAACGGCGTTTTGCGGATGATCGGCATCGATCCGGATCAGAATGAGGAACAGGTCAGCGAAGAGGAAATCCGCATGATGGTTGACGTGGGCAATCAGAAGGGCGTCATCGATGCAACGGAAAAGGAAATGATCCAGAACGTCTTTGAATTTGACGATCTGACGGTGGGGGAATTTTGCACCCATCGAACTGATCTGGCGCTTTTGTGGATGGAAGACGACATGGCGCAGTGGGAAACAACCATCCGCGAATCACGCCATACGATGTATCCGGTTTGCGGCGAGTCGGTCGACCGCATTGTCGGCGTGCTCAATGTCAAGGATTATTATCGCCTGACGGACCGGTCGCGCGATACGGTGATGAAAGCGGCGGTGCGGCCCGTTCAGTTTGTGCCCGAAGGCGTCCGTGCCGACGTATTGTTTCGTCGTATGCAGAAAACGCACAACCATTTTGCCGTGGTGCTGGACGAGTACGGCGGCACTACCGGTATTATTACCATGAGCGATCTGCTCGAGCAGCTGGTGGGCGATCTGGATGACAACGGAGTCTTTGACGAACCGGAGGAAACTGCCGTCCAGATCGAGGAAAACAAGTGGCAGATTCCCGGCGGTATGATGCTCGACGACGTAGTGGAGGTTCTGGGCGTGCAGCTGCCGACCGAAGAATATGAAACCTTTGGCGGGTATGTGTTTGGCACCTATGGCGAGGTACCGGAGGATGGCGCGTCCCTGAGGGTGGAAACGGAGGATTTGATCATCGAGTCCTCGGATATCCGGGATCACCGCCTGGAACGCGCGCTGGTCTTTGTTAAACCGCATCCGCAGACGCAGCAGGAGGAGTCCGCCTGATTGGAGCGTCTTTGCAGAACATGATTTTGTCGGCTGCCGCGCCGGATATGCGCGGCGGCCATTTTATTTTCGTTTGACGGGATCGTCTGGAAAATACCCGTCGCCTGGGAAACCGCCCAATAGCGGAAATCACAGGACAGCGGCCGCTCACAGCAGATTTTTGCACCCCCGGTGAAAGCGCTTCACCGGGGTGTTTGGATGTTTATGGAAATTCTTTTGCAAAATGGCTTGACAAAATACCAAATCAGGTATATGGTTAATTACATAAGTAGTGAACCGGTTGGGAGGTGAAGCGCGTGCATGAATTGACGGATCAGGAGCGTTCCATTTATTTGCAGATCAGCGATTTGATTCAGACGGACATCCTGCGCGGTATTTTGTGCGAGCAGGAGCGCGTGCCAAGCACCAACGAGCTGGCGCGGCTTTATACGATCAACCCCGCCACTGCGGCCAAGGGCGTTAATTTGCTGGTGGATGCGGGGATCCTTTACAAAAAACGAGGCATCGGGATGTTTGTTGCGCCCGGCGCGCGGGAACAGATCCTCAGGACGCGCAGGGAGCAGTTCCTGGAAAAACAGCTGCGGCAGATGGTGGGACAGGCGGAAAGCCTTGGAATATCCAAAGCAGAGCTGATTGAAAAAATCAGCCGACTATAAGGGGGAAGAGGATCGGTATGGCAAATTTAGTCTGCAAAAACCTGGTCAAACAATATGGCGCAAAGCGCGCGCTGGACGATGTCAGCCTGGAACTGGAGCAGGGGAAAATTTATGGGCTGATCGGCCGAAACGGCGCGGGCAAAACGACGCTGCTCTCCGCGGTCACGGCGCAGAACCCGCTTACGAGCGGTCAGGTGCTTTTGGGTGATCTGCCGGTATGGGAAAACAAAAAGGCGTTGGCGTCCCTTTGTTTTGCACGGGAACTGAACATCACCTCCCAGAACCCAATTGCCAGCCTTCGGGTACGCGAATATATCGAAACGGCGGCGGCGTATTTGCCCAATTGGGATGCGCAGATGGCGGCAAAGCTGCTTGCAGCATTTGAATTGGAAGGGAAAAAACGGCTCAACGCGCTGAGCAAGGGCATGCTTTCGATGCTGACCATTACCGTAGCGCTGGCCAGCAAGGCGCCGTTTACGTTTCTGGATGAGCCGGTCGCAGGGCTGGATGTGATCGCCCGCGGCGATTTTTACCGGCTGCTGGTGGAGGAATATGCCCAAAGCGGGCGAACTTTTGTCATCTCCACCCATATTATTGAAGAAGCGGCCGACGTACTGGAGGAAATCTTCATCATGGACCGTGGCAGAATGATCCGCCATGAAAACACCAGACAGTTCGTACAAAGCGCCTTTGAAGTCAGCGGCGAGGCCAGCGCGGTCCAGCGCGTCTGCGCCGGGCTGGAAAGCTACACGATTTTGTCAGCAGGACGCAAAAAGACGGCGGCGGTTTTCCTGCGGGAGGGCCAGCGTCTGGACGAACGCGAAGAAGTGGATATTGCGCCCATGCATCTGCAGGATGCGTTTGCCGCGCTGTGCGGCGGGGAGGTGCGCGAATGATCAATCGGGTTTGGCTGAGGCGCTTTTTTGACAATGCGGCGCTGCTTGTATCGGTGCCGGCATTGTTTTCGCTGGCCGGGTATTGGGGACTTTTTTCCGAGGAACCGTGGGCGCTTTCGGCCATGGCGCCCCTTACGCTTCTGTTTGCGGCGCTGATGCTGACGATTGTCCAAATCACAACGGTGCGTATGAATCTGAACCTTGCGGTCGGCTTTGGCGTGACGCGCCGTCAGGCCTGTTGGGGCACGCTGCTGGCGCAGTATGGCCTGATGACGGTTTGTGTGCTGGCGGCGCTTGGAGAAGGGGTTTTGCTTTCAAAGGGGCAGAACCTTTCGGCGATTGGGCCGCTGGCCGCGCTGCTGGTCCTGATGGGCAATCTGGGGATGATGGCCGGACTCGCACAGGATTCCGGCAAAATGGGGCAGATTTTTGCGTTTTGTGTGATGATCCTGGCAAGCGCCATGATCGGCGGCTTATGCTCGCTTCAAATCACCATGGGCGCCCAGGTTCTTGATACGATTGCGTCGTTCCTGGATCACCCGGCGCTGTATGCGGCCGCACTGACTGCCGCTGCCGCCGGTGTGCCGCTGCTGATGCGCTATGCGGCGCGTATGCGCGTGTCTTTTTAAGAGGGAGGGGAAAATAAAATGCTGCGTCGTTTGATGCCGCCGAAGGATTGGCTGGTTTACGGGTCCGTGGTTTTGGGCACTGCGCTGGTAGGCGCGGTGATCATTACGCTGGTGATGGTCTTTGATCCGACCGCCGGGTATTTTCCCATCTGTGCGCTGATGTCGCTGATGGGGCTGCTCATCGCGGTGATGCTGCAATGCATTTCGTTTGTAGGGCAGTTTAATCTGGCCCTTTCGCTGGGCGCGCGCCGTACCGATTTGATTCTGGCGCAGATGAAAGCGTCGGCGCTGGTGTGCGTCGGCGGCCTGGCGCTGGCGTTCCTGGTGCTGCTGACGGAAATGGCGGTTTATCCGACGGTATTTGCCGCTAAGCAGGCGGATGTGGATTTTGATGCCATGCTGCGCTGGCTGCGCGGGCCGATGGTGCTGCCCGCGGCGGCGCTGGGACTTGCAGGCTTGTGGGTTTGCTCCATGGTGATGGTTGGGTTTTATCTGCGGTTTGGGCAAAAGCTTTTCCTGGGCTGGCCGATCTTTTACTTTGGCTTTATGGCTTTGCAGGCCATTGCCCGGCGTTTGGCGCAGGTTGAACTGGCCGATTTTCTAAGCATCGTGCCGGCTTGGCTCTGGGCGGTGCTGGGCGCTGCGCTGATATGCGCGGGGATGGCCTGCTCGCTGCGCTGGATGCGTCGTCATGCGGTAAGCCTTTAAAGTGAAATTGCGTTTTTGGTGCAAAGCGGCCAGAGGGGCGGAACAAAAGCAACCTGCCCCCTGGTCGCCGTATTTGTTGACGGGCTTTTCTTTTGCGGGCGTTTGGGGCGCCGGGGTTTTGCCGTCGATGGCGACTTTGGCGGCTTTTTCGTCTGCGTAGCCGTACCAGCGTTTTTTAACGCTGTGCCGGGGAAATTTAAACGCCTTGAATCCGCAGAAGCGCTCCCTGTGCGGATTTAAGGTTTGAAATTACCTCCCGATAAATGACGGTCAATTACTGATTCCTCCGAATGGCTCTGTTGCCGGATCCCCCCCGGGGCAGCATTCTTTTTTTATATTGGCATCTCTCACAGAATCCGTATGGATGGACTTCTTTGGTTCTGTCACAACCGTTCAAGATCCCCTTATACTAAGAAATCGCTGAAGTCTCACGACTCCAGCGATTTTTTGGGAGGGACTTTTTTATAATCCCAATGAAAAAACAGATCAGGCACGGCTTACTGCATTTCTGAATTTCACTTCCGTAGTGGTGTGCAAAAATGGAAAAAACAGCGGGTTTATTTTCTCTGATAAAGCTGTTGCAGAAGCTTTTTCATTCCTTCGTCTCCTTGCTGAGGATGAATTCGTCTTTGCCGGCGGCAAAAACCTCGAACAGCATAAGCACGGCGATGCGAAACCCCCGGCTGAAACTGTCCAGTTGATAAAGGTGGCTTTCCTCCTGCTGCGCGGCGCAAAACTGCTCAAACAGTTCTTTTTCCTCGCGGCCCAGCACGGTTTCAAGCGCTTCGGCGGTTTTGAACATGGCGTCAACCGCCTTGCGGTATTTTGCGCTTCCCTTGTACGCCATGGGGGCGGCGCACAGCTCGTTGTCGGCAAATGCATCTAAAATTTTTCCCATTTTCAGTTTTTCCTTTCTTTGTTGTGCCGGTATTGCTTGAAAGGAAAGCCGACGCATGGTATACTATTTACGTCGCTCTTGCCTTCGGGCAATTGCCGGCGTGGGGGAAAGCGGCGGTTGCTTTGGTGGGCGTACGCCGCTTTCTTTTATTCTTTTTGGAGATCGTCGTGTACCTTGTGAATACCGCGCCGAATGACTTCCGCTTTGGATACTTTAAGTTCCTTGATGCATGCATCCAGCTTTTCCGCTGTCCCCTTGTCAAGACGGACTTTTAAGGAAATGTCTTTCGGATTGTCGGTAGGACGTCCCATTTTTTTATTCCCCAACCTGTTCACCTCCTTATATTGGGGTCGCTAAGATTATTATAAATTTATAGACGCCGCAAAGTCAAGCGTTAATTTTGTAAAATCTTGGGTGCCTTTTGGGCTGTCCCTTCTTTGCTGTGCCGGTATTGCTTGAAAGGAAAGCCGACGCATGGTATACGATTTACGTCGCTCTTGCCTTCGGGCAATTGCCGGCGTGGGGGAAAGCGGCGGTTGCTTGTGTTGGCGTACGCCGCTTTCTTTTATTCTTTCTGGAGATCGTCGTGTACCCTGTGAATACCGCGCCGAACGACTTCGGATTTTGAAACTTCGAGTGCTTTAATACACTCCTCCAGTTTCGCTGCCGTGTCTTTGTCAAAATAAACTTTCAGAACGGTGTCCTTCGGGTTGTCGGTAGGACGCCCCAACTTTTTTGTCCCCAATCTGCTCACCTCACTTTATAGGGTCGTAAATACCATACATTAATGACCTTGTAAAGTCAAACTTTAATTTTGTAAAATTTCGTGTGGCTTTTGGCTGTCCCTTCTTTGCTGTGCCGGTATTGCTTGAAAGGAAAGCCGGCGCATGGTATACGATTTACGTCGCTTTTGCCTTCGGGCAATTGCCGGCGTGGGGGAAAGCGGCGGTTGCTTGTGTTGGCGTACGCCGCTTTCTTTTATTCTTTCCGGAGATCGTCGTGTATTTCGCCCATGTGGATAAGCGGATTTTGCGCTGCCGCCCGGGCGCTTGGATGTGCGCGTTCCCGGTATTTTTGCATCACGATCCGCAAGGGCAAAACAGGCAGCGCGCGTTTGGAAAGGGTGCTGAGACGGAAAATGAAGGAAATGTGAAAAATGCGCAGGCGGATAAAAAACCTGCGCATTTTATTGGCATAAGATCGGATCTTTTTTTGCAGGGCTCAGGGCTTTTTCTGTTGCTTGAGCCAGATGCGCATGACAAGACTGTGGGGCAGCAGCTTGGTGAAAAAGACCTGCGCTCTGGCTGCAAAACCACATATGGAGACGTCCCTGCCGCGCGCCATGTCCTTCAAAGCGCGCTGGACGACCTGCTGCGCGGTATAAAAATGGCTGTAGTAGGTGATGGTATCGTCGGATACGGCTCTGTCAAAAAACGGCGTTTTGACCCAGAATGGGCAAACGGCCATGACCCGCACGCCGCGGGGGCGAAGCTCCTGCCCCAGCGCGCGGGAAAAACTGAGCACAAAGGCCTTCGTCGCGCCGTAAACGCCGATGTAGGGCACGGGCTGAAACGCCGAGAGCGAGCCCAGCTCGTATACATGCGCGCCTCGGTTCAGATAGGGCAGGGTCATATGGGTGACGCCAAGCAGCGCTTTGGCGTTCAGGTCGATCATTTCCATCTGTTCTGAAAGCGTCAGATCGGCAACCGCGCCGAACCGGCCAAAACCGCTGGCGCATACGAGCACGCGCACATCCGGCTGGGCGGTTTTGAGCGCCGCGCCATAGGATTCAAGCGCGGCGGGCTGCGTCAAATCCAGCGCCAGCGGGCGTATGAAAGCGCGTACCTGGCCGCAGAGGGATTGAAGTTTGTCCGCGCTTCGGGCGATGACCCAGATTTCATCCGGCGCATAGGCCCGGTCAATCGCGGCGACAAATTCGCGCCCCATGCCGGAGGACGCGCCGGTGACAACGGCGATGTTCATGATAAATTCCTTTCCTGCGCGTTTTTCGCGCTTTTTGCTGTTCTTATTATAAAGCGCGCCGCGCCGCCGGGCAAGCGGAAGCCTTGACTTTTTCTGAGAATTCCGCTAGAATAATGGAACTGGTACAATTCAATTCAACGGAAAGGATGACCTGTGTGGCGATGACTTCCAGAGAGCGCCTGACCCTGGCGCTGAACCATCAGCAGGCGGATCGTGTGCCTGTCTGCCCGCTTTTATGCGGCGTCAGCAGAACGCTGGCGGACGTGGATTATCCAACCTGGTCGACCGACTCTGCGGCGTGCGCGAGGGCTTTGGCGGCGGCTGCAAGAACCTATGAAATGGACTGCGTGGTTGCGCTGACGGATCTTTCCGTGGAATGCGACGCCTGGGGCCAGAAAATTGTTTTCCCGGAAAATGAAGCGGCGCATCCGGATTATGCCAGCTGCGTCATCCGGGATCTGGCGGATTATGAGACTTTTCAGGCGGCGGATTATACCAAAAGCCGCCGGATGACGGCGCAGATCGACGTGTGCAGGCGGTTGGTTGCGGACATCGGCAAAGAAAAGCCCGTGATTGCTTTTGTGTTCGGGCCTTTGGGCGTTTTATCGATGCTGCGCGGGCAGGAAAATCTGTACATGGATCTGATGGATGATCCCGACGCGGTGCGCGGCGCGCTTGAAAAGGTGACCCAAACGCTGGAAGGCTATGTGCGCGCGCTGATGGATACGGGCGTGGACGCAATTATGTGGGATACGCTGTTTGCTTCCGGATCGATCATGTCCAAACAGATGTGGCGGGAAACGGAGTTTGACTTTGTGGCGCATCTGGCGCAGGTGGTGCGCCAATGCGGCTGCCAGAACATGATCCACAACTGCGGAGAGCGGATTTATTTTGATGTGCAGATCGAGGCCATCGCGCCAAGCGCCATCTCGTTTTTGTATCCGCCGGACGACTGTGCGGATTTTAAGCAGTGCAAGGAGAAATACGGCGGTCAGGTCACGCTCATAGGGGCGGTTGCGCCGACGCTGGCGGCAACCGGAACGGACGAACAGTGGGACGCGGCGTGCCGCGCCAGCATTGACGATATGGCAAAGGGCGGCGGCTTTGTGCTGGCGACCGGCTGCGAATATCCGGCCAACGCTTCCATGGCGCGCGCGGCGCGCATGGTGCAGATTGCACAAACCTACGGCAAATATTGAACCATCAACAGGAGGTACTTTGCATGAGCGCATTATACGGGGAAATCAGCCAGTGGCTGCAAAAGGGGCGCGCACCCAAGGTGCGCGAACTGGTGCGTCAGGCGATCGACGAGGGCTGCCCGGCACAGGAAATCCTCAAAGAGGGCCTGATGGCCGGCATGAACGTGGTCGGTGAAAAATTCAAGAACAACGAGGTGTTCGTTCCGGAGGTGCTGGTCGCCGCGCGGGCAATGAAAATGGGCGCGGAGGAGCTCAAGCCGTATCTGGGCGGCCAGACGCAGGCCAGCGGTACGGTCGTTTTGGGAACGGTGCAGGGCGATCTGCACGATATCGGCAAAAATCTGGTGCGGATTATGCTGGAAGGCCGCGGCCTTGAAGTCGTCGATCTGGGCGTGGACGTCAGCCCGCAGCAGTTTTATGATGCGGCGGTGGCGCATCATGCAGACGCCGTTTGCTTAAGCGCGCTGCTGACGACCACCATGGGCGTGATGCGCCAGACGGTGGAGCTGTTTAACCAAACCGGGCTGCATGATACGGTGAAAATTATGATCGGCGGCGCGCCGGTGACGCAGCAGTACTGCGACGAGATCGGCGCGGATATCTATACTTCCGACGCGGCAAGCGCGGCGCAGGCCGCTGCGGATTTGTGCGTGCGCAAAGCAGGCTGATCCGTTGCAATATGAATCCGACAAAAAAAGGGCGTATCCATATGGGTACGCCCTTTGCTTTTTATGCCGATGTGCCCCTCGGCGCGGGTTTTGATGTTTTTATGGCATGACCTTCAGCCCGTCTGCGGTTTTGCACAGCGGCAGGAAAATCGGGCGCTCGTTCGGCGTTTGATTTGGGGTATGAATGGTAAGCCACAAGGTGCCGTCGGGCTTTTGAAATACCATGCCATGGCCGCCGTCCCTGGCGAAAACCGGCTCTTTTTGATGAACCCAGGGGCCGCGGATATTGCCGGTGGGGCTGATGGAAAGGCCGATGCCGTAGCCTGTGGGCGTGTGCGAACTCCAGAGCATCCACAATTGGCCGTTGCCCGGGTTGATCATGCTGGGGCCGTCGGTGACATAGCCGGTTTTATTGCTGGTGCGGTGGGTCGTTTGCGCGGTCCAGGGCGCCTCAGACGCGGTAAAAAGCGTTTCCACCGGGCCGTCCGGGCCGGAAAGATCGGCCTTGAGCGGCACTGCGCACATGGCCCCATCGCCAATCTGTACCCATTCGTGGCAAAATACCATCCAATGCCTGCCGTCCGGCGCGCTGTAGTATGTGCCGTCCAGACATTCCCATTCTTCGGGCGTGATGCGCGAAGCGCCAAAGGGCGCAAACGGCCCCAGCGGCCCCGGCGCGCGCAAAATGACTGTTGCACGGCAGGCGCGGTCGTTTTTAAAGCTGGCAAACAGATAATACTGTCCGTCGATGACATGCATTTCCGGCGCCCAGAAATTTTTCTCTCCCCAGAACCCGGGCTCAGGCCGGAAAATCGGGAAGGGGCCTTCAAAGTCAATCAGATCGTCGCTGACATAGGCGTCAAAGCCAATAAACGGTCCGGTCCAACAGTTGGGGTCGGTGGTGCCGTAAAGATAATAGCGGCCGTCCTGAACGTGAATAAACGGGTCGCGCATCTGGATTTGGTCGCGTTTCATGAAAATCACGCCTTTCTATGTAAATGGGAAGGATATCATTATTATAGCATGCTGAGGGTTTCTTGACAATGTGCGCAAAAGCGCAGTGGGCGGACGCTGCCGGTTTGCCTTGACAAACTAAGATGTGTGCCTTGACTTTTTGCGGCGACAGGTCTATCATGATAAGTTGAATGTGGCCGGTAGACGGTAGCAGGGAGGGATTCGATGGCGATTGCAGTCGGCGCGCTTTTCGGGATGGCGGTGCAGGCGGTTCAGATCCTGCTGCTGCGCAGGGCGCTGCTTTTAAAATCCATGCCGGTGCGCGCGCTGCTGATCGGCCTGAAGCTGCTGATCTGGCTGGCGGCGCTGGTGTGCGCAGTGCGGTGCGGAATTGCGCCGGCAATTGCGTTTGCGCTGGGCGCCGGCATGCTGGGCATCTGCTGGGGCGGGATGCAGTTTGGAAAAGGAGGCGGCAGGGATGCTTGAGATCAGCATCTTTCCAAAAGCGTTTTATATCGGCGGCGTCAACGTAGGCGTATCGGTTCTGATGGCTTGGTGCGTGTTGGCGGTGCTGCTGGTTTTTCTGGTTATCGTGCGGCTGCGTATCCGCAAATTCAAGCAGGTGCCCACGGGCTTTCAAAACCTGCTGGAAATGGCGGTGGACGGCCTGCGCGGGTTTGCCAGCTCGCATGTGGGGGAACAGGCGGCGGATTTCGTCGCGCCGGTGACGATGACGCTGATGTGTTATGTGTTTTTTACCACGGTGGTAGAGCTGTTCGGCCTGCCGCCGGCGACCGAGGATATCAACTGCACGTTTGCGCTGGGGCTTTGTTCGTTCGTTTCGGTCAACGTCGCCGGCGTGCGTTTTCGCGGCGTGCGCGGACGGCTGCGCGCGCTGGCCAATCCGATGGCGGTGGCGGCGCCGATTCGCGTATTGACCGATATGATCGCGCCCTGCTCGATGGGGATCCGGCTTTTTGCAAACGTCATGGTCGGCGGCGTGATTATGCAGCTGATCTATCAGGTTGCGCCGATCATTGTGCCTGCGGCGGTGGCTTCCTATTTTAACGTGCTGCATGTGGGCATTCAGACATTTGTGTTCGGGCTGCTTTCGCTCATCTATACGGGCGAAGCGCTGGAATAATCCTTGAAATTGTTTTGGGAGGAAACGGCTATGACTACTTTGGGTTTGATTGCGCTGGCGGCGGCGATTCCTGCGCTGGCCTGCGCGGGCGCGGCAATTGCAATGGGCATTGCAACCAGCAAAGCGGCGGAGTCTATCGCGCGCCAGCCGGAGGCGGCCGGCAAGATCAACTCTTCGCTGATGTTTGGTTTGATCATGATGGAAACCACGGCGGTATATGCGCTGCTGGTTGCGATTCTGATCATCTTCATGCTCGGCGGCGCGGCCTGATCGCCTGGAAAAAACGCTTTGAAACGGAGGGATCCCTTTGGAGGAGCTCTTTAATCCTGTGAGCATCCTGCTGCATGTCGTCAACGCGGTGATCCTGTTGACGGCGCTTTATTTTCTTTTGTATAAGCCGGTGCGCAAATTCATGAATGCGCGCACGGAAAAGGTGCGCGGTGAAATTGAAGCGGCGCAGGAACTGTCCAGGCAGGCGCAGGAACAGATTGACCAGAGCCGTCAGAGCGTGCGGCAGGCGGAGGAAGAGGCGGCGCAGACCAGCGCCGAGGCGTCCGTCGAAGCGCAAAAGCGTGCGCAGGAAATTCTGGATGCGGCCAATGCCCGCGCGCAGGAGATCATTGCCGCCGCGCAGCGCGAGGCTGAAATGCTGCGCCAAAACGCGCAGGAGGCGGCGGCGGATACGGCGGTTGCGCTGGCGGTTGATATTGCCGGAAAAATCCTTCAGCGGGAAATTACGCCCGAGGATAACGCCCGGTTGATTCAAGAGTTTATGAAAAGGGTGGAATAAGCGATGATTGTCGGTGTGCTCAGAACGGCTCAGCCGCTGGATTTCTATACCCATGACGAGATCGCGGCGCGGTTTTCCGACGCGCTGGGGCAGCATGTGCTTTTGCAGCAGGTGGTGGATCAGTCGCTTATTGCCGGCGTTGTGGTGGAGGTCGGCGGACGGGCTTACGATGGCAGCGTGCGCGGGCAGCTCAGCCGCATTGCCACATTGCTCAAAACGGGACAGGAGGATGGCCGCGATGGTTGATTTTGCACAGATCGGTGCGGAGCTCAAGGCCCGTTTGGCGCAATATCAGTGTCACAGCGATGTGCGCGGCGCGGGGCATGTCACCAGCGCCGGCGACGGCGTGGTGCATCTGGATGGCCTGCACGGCTGCCGGATGGGCGAGCTGCTGGAATTTGCAAGCGGCGGCTTTGGGATTGTGATGAATCTGGACACCGACAGCGTCGGCGCGGTGCTTTTGGGCTCCGACGCGGACGTGGCGGTGGGGATGCTTGCCTATGGAACGGGGCAGGTGCTGTCCGTTCCGGTTGGAGAAGCGCTGTGCGGCCGCGTGGTAAACCCGCTGGGGCAGCCCCTGGACGGCGGCATGCGGATTCACAGCGACAGCTTTCGGCCGATTGAGGCGCCGGCTCCCGGTATTTTGGAGCGCAAGAAGGTCTTTAAACCGCTTCAGACCGGCGTTTTGGCCATTGACGCGATGGTGCCGATCGGCAGAGGTCAGCGTGAGCTGATCATCGGCGACCGTCAGACGGGGAAAACGTCTATCGCCGTGGATACGATTCTAAACCAGAAGGGCAAGGGCGTGACCTGCTTTTACGTTGCCATCGGTCAGAAGGCTTCCAGCGTGGCGCAGATCGTGGAAACGCTGCGCAAAAGCGGCGCAATGGAGTATACCACCGTGATTTGCTCTACGGCGAGCGATTCGGCGACGATGCAGTATATCGCGCCGTACTGCGGCTGCGCAATGGCGGAATATATGATGTACCGCGGCCGGGACACGCTGGTGGTTTATGACGACCTTTCCAAGCATGCGGTGGCGTACCGCGCCATGTCGCTGCTGCTGCGCCGTCCGCCGGGGCGCGAGGCGTACCCGGGCGACGTGTTTTATCTGCATTCCAGGCTTTTGGAGCGTGCGGCGCAGCTTTCCGATGTGCTGGGCGGCGGGTCCATGACGGCGCTGCCGGTGATCGAAACCTTTGCCGGCGACATTTCCGCCTATATTCCCACCAATGTCATTTCCATTACCGACGGGCAGATTTTTCTGGATACGGATATGTTCCGCGAAAATGTGCGCCCGGCGGTCAACGGCGGACTTTCGGTGTCCCGTGTCGGCAGCGCGGCGCAGACAAAGGCCATGCGCGCGGTCAGCGGTCAGCTGCGTCTGGAGCTGGCGCAGTACCGGGAGCTGGCGGTGTTTTCTCAGTTTTCTTCCGATATGGATGCCGCTACGCAGAATATGCTGCATTATGGCCAGCTTTTAACGGAAATCCTGCGCCAGAAAAACAACGCGCCCTATTCGGTGGCGGTACAGGTGGCGCTTTTGTATGTGATTACGCGCAGCCTGCTGGGCGTAGACGCTTCGCAGGAGAAGATCCGGGCGTTTAAGGAACAGTTTCCCGTGCTGCTGGAACACGAATATCCCCATATCATCACCACGCTGCCCGTAACCGGGGAGCTGGATGTGGCAGTCAAGCAGGATATTCGCGACGCGTTTCGCCGCTGGGAAGCCCAGTATGAGGCGATGGGCGCATGAACAACATCGCAGAAATCCGCCATCACATCCGGGCGGTGTCCGACACCGGCAAAATTACCAGCGCCATGTACCTGATTTCCTCGGCCAAGATGCGCCGGGCGCGTGCGATGCAGGAACAGAATCAGGCGTATGTGAAGCTGCTGGAGAAAAACCTGCGCTTTGTGCTTGGGCAGATTCCCGAACAGGAGCATCCGCTGTTTGACGCTGCGCGGCCGGGCCGGCCGGCTCATATCGTCATCGCCGGGGATAAAGGGCTTTGCGGCAGCTATAATGTGGAGGTGCTGCGCCATGCGCGCCGGCAGCTGGAAAAGCAGGACCGGCCGCTGGTTTACCCGATCGGCCATGTCGCGCAGGAGGCGCTGCGCGGCGGGTTTGAATGTGACGATGCGTTTGTCTATGTCATCCATGAGCCGGAATTGCGCCACGCGCGCCAGATTGTCGCTCAGATTGCGCCGCTGTATCTGGATGGAACCATTTCCAGCGTATTTATGACCTATACGACGTCGGAAAAAATGGGCATCCATCGGCCAGGAACCGATCGGCTGCTGCCGTTTGATCCGCAGGTGCTTACCGGAGAAACGGACGATCCCGGATTACTGCTGCCCGATGCCAGAACGCTTCTGGAAACGGTCAGCGCGCATTATCTGGTGGGGCGTGTCTATACGGCTCTGGTGCAGTCCTTTTTCTGCGAGCAGTATGCCCGTATGTCGGCGATGGACGCGGCCAAAAACAATGCCGACGAAATGCTTTCGCGCCTGAATCTGGAACTGAACCATGCGCGTCAGGCGCAGATCACCGGCGAAATCACCGAAATCGTTGCCGGCGATCTACATCCGGACGGGGCGTAAAGGAGAACGATTATGCAAAACGGAACCGTAACCCGCATTATCGGTCCGGTGCTGGATATCCGCTTCCCGCAGGAGGCGGTGCCGGCGATCCGGACGCTGTTGTACGTCTGCGACGCGCAGCGGCGCGTTGCCTGCGAGGTGGCGCAGCATCTGTCCGACGGCGTGGTGCGCTGCATTGCGCTGGAGGCAACGGAGGGATTGAGCAGGGGGCTGCCGGTCGAAAATACCGGTGCGCCGATTCGCGTGCCCACGGGTGTGACGACGCTTTCAAGAGCGGTAAACGTGCTGGGCAATCCGATCGACGGCAAAGGCCCGGTGGAGGGCGAGCTGCTGCCGATTTACCGCAGCGCGCCGCCCTTTATCAGCCAGCGGCCGGTAGCGCAGGTCTTTGAAACCGGCATTAAGGTCATCGACTTGCTCGCGCCTTATGCCAAGGGCGGCAAAATTGGGCTGTTCGGCGGCGCCGGCGTGGGGAAAACCGTGCTGATTTTGGAATTGATTCACAACATCGCCACGGAGCACGGCGGTTACTCGGTCTTTACCGGCGTGGGCGAGCGCAGCCGCGAAGGCAACGACCTGCTTTTGGAGATGACCGATTCGGGCGTGATCAAAAATACGGCGCTGGTGTTTGGTCAGATGAACGAGCCGCCGGGAGCGCGTATGCGTGTGGCGCTGACCGGGCTGACCATGGCCGAGGCGCTGCGCGATCATGGCGGCAAGGATGTGCTGCTGTTTATGGACAATATTTTCCGGTACATCCAGGCCGGCAGTGAAGTGTCCGCGCTGCTGGGGCGTATGCCCTCGGCGGTGGGCTATCAGCCGACGCTGGCAACGGAAGTTGGTTCTTTGGAGGAACGCATCACTTCTACCGACAAAGGCTCCATCACGTCGGTGCAGGCAATTTATGTTCCGGCAGACGATTTGACCGACCCGGCGCCTGCGGCGATTTTTGCGCATCTGGATGCGACGACGGTGCTTTCGCGGCAGGTTTCGGAAAAGGGCATTTATCCGGCGGTCAGCCCGTTGGATTCGTCCTCGCGTATTTTGGAGCCGGGCATTGTTGGACAGGAGCATTACGACGTGGCCATGCGCGTGCTGGAGGCGCTGCAGCGTTATCGGGAACTTCAGGATATTATTGCGATTCTGGGCATGGATGAGCTGTCCGCGCAGGATCGTCAGACGGTCATGCGCGCCAGAAAAATCGAACGCTTTTTGTCTCAGCCGATGTTTGTGGCCGAGGTGTTTAGCGGTATTCCCGGCCGGTATGTGCCGGTTCGGGACACGATTGCGTCGTTTAAGGCCATTGTGGACGGCGAGGCGGACGATTTGCCTGAGTCGGCGTTTTTCATGGTGGGCGATATCGAGGACGCCCGGCGCAAGGCGCGGGGGGCGCAGGGATGATGCAGCAGGACGCGTTTCATCTTCAAATCATCACCCCCAAGCATACGTTTTTTGACGGCGAGGTAACGCTGCTGGTGGTCAACCTGCCGGATGGTGAAATGGGGATTTTGAAAGGCCATGCGCCGATGGCGGCGGCGGTTTCCTCCGGCGAGGTGCGATTTACTGCACAGGGACAGACGCGCCATGCCGCCGTATCGGATGGCTTTTTATCCGTCGGCCGGGAAGGCGCAGTGATGACCGTGCTGGCTGCCGAATGGCCGGAGGATATTGATGTGGCGCGTGCGCAGGAACAGGAGCGCATTGCCCGGGAACGCCTGCGCCAGCGCCAAAGCGTGCAGGAATATGAACAGGCGCGGATGATGCTCACCCGCGCGATGGTGCGGCTTCGCGTTTCGGGCGAACAGGATCGGGTCAATCAATAAAATTCTGCATGCGGCGCAGCCTCTTTTATGGACGCAGTCTTATTGCGTCCGTTTTTTTGTGTCTGTGCGGGCTTTGAGGGGTTTGACGGGAAGAGATCCGTGTGTTACGATGAAAACATCCAAAGAAACGGCGGCATGATGCCGGTCATAAAGGAGACGCAGAAAATGGAAACATCCCGGGAATTGGCGGCGCTTTTGACGCAGCTGGTGCAGATCCCCGCGCCGTCGCACCATGAGCAGGCGCGCGGCGCATTTATCGAGGAATATTTAAGCAAAATGGGCTGGCAGGCATGGATTGACGCCGCCGGCAACGTGGTTTGCCCCATGGAGGCCGGCGCGGGCGGCTATACCGTGGTGATGGCACATATCGACACGGTTTTTCCGGATGAGATGATTACCGCTGTGTGCGACGGCGACATCCTGCGGGCGCCCGGTGTGGGCGACGACACAGCCAATGTCGTGATCCTGCTGGAAGCGCTGCGGCAGATCCGGGCGCGCGGGCTTAAGCCCAGGAAAAACCTGCTGTTCGTCTTTAATGTGTGCGAGGAGGGGCTGGGCGATTTAAAGGGCGTCAAGCAGATCATGGCCGATTACGCCGGACGCGTGGACGCCGTTGTTTCGCTGGACAGCCGGCTCGGGTCGATGATCGACGGCGCGGTGGGGTCCAAACGCTACGAGGTGCGGGTTACGACCCGGGGCGGGCATTCTTACGCCGCCTTCGGCAATGAAAACGCCATCGCGGCAGCGGCGCGGATCGTTGGCCGAATCTATCAGGGATTGCCGCAGGAGGCGGTTGCCGGTTCGTACACGACCTATAACGTCGGTACCATCCGCGGCGGTACGTCCATCAATACCATCGCCCAGGAATGCACCCTGATGGCCGAAGTGCGTTCGGACAGCGCGCAGGCGCTGGCCTATGCGGACGCGTGGCTGCGGGCGGCGTTTGAGGCTGAAATCTGCGCGGGTGCGCCTGAAAAGGCCGTTTCGGTCTGCTATACCCTCGTTGGAGATCGGCCGTCGGCTGGAAATGTGCCCCCGGAGGCACAGCGGGCGCTGGTGGACCGTGCGCGGGACGCGATTTTCCGTCAGACCGGCGTCCGGCCGGAGGGACACAGTGCGTCGACCGACTGCAATATCCCGCTGAGCCTGGGCGTACCGGCGGTGTGCTTCGGCGGCTATGAGGGCGCTGGAGCGCATACGCGCGAGGAATGGGTGCGCCTGTCGTCCCTGCCGCGCGGGGTCGCGCTGGTGATGGATTTTCTTTCCGGGGATCTGACGCAGGAATAAAACGGCCGATGCGAATTGACGCGGGCTGCGGCCGCTGGTATAATAAGACTATCAATCAATCTTTTGGAGGCCGTTATGTACGATCACAAAAATCAACCCTTCGTTTTTGGCAAGGAAGTCGAATTTACCGACCTGGGCGGCGGCGTGATCCGCAAAGTGCTGGCTTACAGCGACGATCTGATGATCTGTGAGCTGCATTTCAAAAAAGGCGCCGTCGGCGCGCTGCATCACCATCCGCATACCCAGATTTCCTATGTGGCCAAGGGCGCGTTTGAGTTCACCATCGGCGATGAGACCAGGATCGTCCGCCAGGGCGATACGCTTTTGAAAACCAACGAAGTACCGCATGGCTGCACCTGCGTGGAGGATGGCGTCCTGCTGGACATTTTCAACCCCATGCGCAAGGATTTTGTGGAATAATCCCATCATGCTGCCGGCTTGGCCAAAGGGCGCTGCTCTTTGGCCAAATATTTTTTGCTTCAAAGCGCGGGCTTGAACCCCGGCGCTTTTTGTTGGATTAATTGTGCAAAGGAGGGGCTTACCCATGTCCTGGATCCTTCAGACCGACCGCCTGGCGCTTCGTCAGATGACGCAGGCGGATTTTCCCGCGCTGTGCCGGGTGCTTCAGGACCCGGTGGCGATGACCGCCTATGAACATGCGTTTGACGACGCCGAGGTGCAGGCGTGGCTGGACCGCCAGCTCGAGCGTTACCGCTGCGACGGGTTTGGCCTGTGGGCGGTGGTGCTGCGCGAAACCGGCGCGGTGATCGGCCAATGCGGCCTGACCTGGCAGGATTGCAGGGGCGAAAAGGTGTTGGAAATCGGCTACCTGTTTGAACGCGCCCACTGGCATCGGGGATATGCGACCGAAGCGGCGGCGGCCGTGAAGCACTACGCCTTTGATCGTCTGGACGCGCAGGAGGTCTACAGCATCATCCGCGATACCAACACCGCTTCCCAGAATGTCGCCCGGCGAAATGGTATGCAGCTGCGCGGCAGCATGATCAAGCATTATTATGGCATGGATATGCCGCATCTGATTTTTTCGGTATTCAAAGCGCCTTGATTCCGGGCGCTTTTGTCGTTTTTGGGCTTTACGCGCCCAATAAAACCGTGTAAAATCAAATGCAGCAGGCGCGGCGCGGGCGGGTCGTCCGGAGCCGTCAGCCCAAAAGGAGCGGTGATTGTGATGATGGAAAATACAAAAAAACTGCGCCGTATCGGCGTTTTGACCAGCGGCGGAGATGCGCCCGGCATGAACGCCGCCATTCGCGCGGTAGTGCGTACCTGCATCGGCAATGGGATCATCCCGGTGGGAATCCGGCGCGGATACAATGGATTGATCAATTCCGATGTTCAGATTCTGGATGCGCGTGCCGTCAACGGCATTACCTCCAGAGGCGGCACCATGCTCTATACCGCCCGCTGCGACGAATTCCGTACACCGCAGGGCGTGGAGCGCGCCGCCCAGAATTGCCGTTATCTGGGTATTGACGGCATTGTCTGCATCGGCGGAGACGGGACGTTCCGCGGCGCGCGGGAATTGGCGCATGCCGGCGTGGCGACTGTGGGGATCCCTGGTACGATCGACAATGATATTGCCTGCACCCATTATTCCATCGGCTTTGATACTGCGGCCAATACGGCCATCGAGGCCATCGACCGCCTTGCAGATACCATGCAGAGCCATGAGCGCACCAGCGTCGTGGAGGTTATGGGGCATAACGCCGGGCATCTGGCGCTGTATGTCGGCCTGGCCGTGGGCGCGGCGGTGATCATTACGCCGGAAAAACCCTGCGATTTTGAAAACGACGTGCTGGAACGCCTGCGGGAAAGCCACTATAACGGCCGGCATCATTTTATCGTGATTGTGGCCGAAGGCAGCGGCAATACCCAGCAGATTGCCCAGCGCATCAAGGAGGAAACCGGCCAGGAAACGCGCGTCACGACGCTGGGGCATGTTCAGCGCGGCGGCAGCCCGACCGCAAGGGACCGTACGATGGCCAGCCGCATGGGCCATTATGCCGTTGAGCAGCTCATGGCGGGCAAAAGCAATATCGTCGTGTGCTACCGCAACAGCCAGCTGATGGATCTGCCCATCGACGAGGCGCTTGAAATGCAGCGCGGGCTGGATGAATATATGTATCAGGTCGCGAGGGATATCTCGATTTGATCCGGAGCGTCCCCAAAAAAGAAAATTTAAAAAATTTGTCAAAAACCCTTGCAATTTTCCCGCAGGTACGATATAATAGTCAATGTTCTGTAGAGCACTTGGAGAGTTGGCTGAGTGGTCGAAGGCGCACGACTGGAAATCGTGTTTACGGGGAACCGTAACTAGGGTTCAAATCCCTAACTCTCCGCCAAATTGCCCGGCATTGAAAAATGCCGGGCTTTTGCTATTATTTGAATATTTCCCTGTAAATAAGCATAAATGGGCGGTTTTGTGGTGCCAATATTGCGTTTGTGCGGGATATAAAATTGCATGCTTTTTTCACGTTTGCGGCCATGATATGACACGAAATATGACACGAAAAAGCCCGGATCGGCCGGGCGGGGTGGGGGTTATGCGTACCAGCTTTGGTATACCGTGATTGTGCTGCTGTTGACCTTGTACGCGTCTGCATAGTCTTTCAGTTTGAAGCGGCAGTTTAAGGCGGCTGTTTTGGGGTCTTTGTCGTAACCGGGCGCGATGCGTTTTAAATCGCCTTTTTCCTGGTCCTTGATAAATACGGAGGAGCGGACGGCGGGGAGAAGCTCGCGCGTGTTTTTATAGGTCCTGTCGGCGCTCATGGGAGATACGGGGGTTTCATCGATCATTTTGGGGAGAACTTCACGCACGCGGACGGAGCACGCGCCGACAAGTGCGACAACCTGGAAGAAATTGACGTTTGTCTGTTCACAGCCCCAGGAGGCTTCAAACAGGTCGCCCACCTGGACGCCGTAGCGGTTCGCCTTGACCGGCGCGCAAGCGGAATTTTTCGGGGATTCGGCGGGCTCTGACGTGGCGCCGTCGATGGCTGCGCGGGCGGCTTCTTCGGTGGTGTAGCCATACCAGACTTTTTTGACGTTGTGCCAGCGGAATTTCAGCGCCTTGAGCGCGTTGCGGATGGCTTCGGCGGGCTTTTCGGTGAAAGTGATTTCAATGGAATTGAAGGCCGGGTTTCTGGTGATGGTGTAAGACATTGCAAACGCTCCTTGTATTTCTCCCGGTTTTGTGTTAGAATACAAGGGCAACCGGGGCGCGCCTTGCGTTCTGTTTTGTGGGGCTTTCCTGTGCTGGATCCGCCAAGATGGAGCGCAGGAAAGTTTTTTTCTTTGCTAGTCGTTCGGGCTGCTTTTGGCGATGTCCTGCCGGATCAGGTGCTTGATATATCCGGCTTTGTTTTCTTGTTCTGCCAATTTTGCGATGATGTCCGCGTCGGTTCGGTTGTTAAACTTGATTCCGATTTTTGTTGTGTTGGTTCTGTCCCAGTCTTTTTTGGCTTTGGTGTCTGGCATTGACTTTCACCGCTTTTCGTGTTAAAATATTTTTGCCTTTGGGGCAGTAACACGTCCGCCCCGTTGTGCATGTCGCTTGGTCGCTCAGGCGACTTTTTTATTTTTCGTCAATGTATTTTTTGATTTTTTCAATCGCTTCTTCCTTGCTTTCGCTGGATTCGACGATGTCAAGAATCATTTTTAACACTGAATCGAATTGATGATCTGTCATTTGCTCTTTCATAATTTCTCCTTTCTTCGCCGTGTTCACGATTTCTGCGGCTATCTCTCAACCACGATCTTATTATAACATGGGACAGCCCCATTGTCAATAGATTTTCAGGAATTTTCTAAGTTTTCTTAGCGCAAATAACCATGAAACATGTATAATGCGGCGATGCCTCTTCTTCCAGCACCGGAAACCGATTCTATAACGCCGTAATGGTAATATATTATATATATTACCTTACGGCTTATAGAATCGCTATGGCGCGGCTGGGCGTTTTTATTGGTCGGTCGGTTTTATCGGTCTGTGATCTGAAGCTCTTTTTTCAGGGCTTGCTGCAAGATTGCGGAGAAGTTAACGTTTGATCTTTCTGCGAGATCATTTAACCATGAAGGGATGGTAAGGGTTTTTTTGACCGCCTTGTTGTCGTAAAATTTGCGATATTCAATCGTGTCACAGATGATGAGAGACGCAAATTCATTTTTGTTTAACTGTAGATCTGTTATATTGGACGCTTTTGGAATTGTTTGTCCGTCCTGTTCTAAAGCATAAAGCGTTAAACAAAGAACGTCTTGCGCCATTTCAAAAGCGTCTTGCAGATTTTCGCCTTGTGTGTAACAGCTTTCGAAATCCGGAAAATTTACGTTGAAAATGTCACCTTCCATTTGGAAAACTGCTGGATAAATATATTTTGCCATAACAAAACCTTCTTTCTGTTATATTAGTTATGTCAAGGATGCGGGGCTTTATTCAAGCCCTGCATCTTTCAAAATTTTATTTGCGGTTCCAGTTGCAATTTCTTTTGCGTGTCTAGGAATGGGAAAAGACTTTTTTGTTATTTCACTGTAGTATATGTCGTGCCGTTTCCCGTGCTTTAGAAATATAACGCCGTTCTCTTGTAATAGCCTTAACAATTCGCTTTGCTTCATTCCATGCCCTCCTTACAGTTATATTATAATACGTGCAAGCACGTGCGTCAATAGGCTTTTAGGAAATTTTTAAACTTTTTTTGCGCAAATAACGCTGCTCAAATATGTATAAAGCGGCAAGGAGTGATTTTCCAGCATCGGAGACCGATTCTATAAGCCTTAAAATAATATATATAATATATTATTTTAAGGCGTTATAGAATCGCTATAACGCGGCTGGGGCGCTGTCGTTTTTCTTTCGTTCATGCATCTGCGGATGCATTCTTTGATGAAGCCTTGTTTGCTCGGGACTTGCTGCAATTTTTGCAGAATGTCCGCGTCGGTTCGGTTGTTTAGCTTTAGTCCGATGAAAGTGGTGTTTTCCTTCATCCATTCTTTTTTTGCTTTAGAATCTGGAATTGACTTTCTCTCCCTTCTGCGGTACAATGGTCAAGAGGGGCTAACCGGTTGCGTCGGTCTGGCTCGTCCTCAATAGATTTTTAATCTGGAGAATGGCCGTTTTCCGTGCAAGGGGCGGCTATTTCTTTATGTATCCAAGGATACCGAAGATAATAACGGCGAGCACTTCTATTAAGGTCAGCACCTCTAAAATACTCATTGGGCCTCCGTTCTAGGAGAACTGCCGCGCCCCTCTTGATGATTATATTGTATCATAGGTTAAACCTTTTGTCAAGCGTTTTTTGTTGAAATACTGCTGTTTTTGCGCGATTTATCAGCCGTGTTAAAAATGTACAAAACGCTGCGGACGCTTCGTCATTGCGGCGCACTCTGTTAAAGTCCATTGCCCGCGATAGCGGGCATCTGTGCTTGCTGGGGCGGGGATGATCCCAAAGCCGCAGACGCGGGGCAGGGACGCCGGTGAAGGACGGACGGCAGATGCTCGGGGCGCGGAAAACAGCCTCGTTTCATGACGCGCGCCAAAGCGCGCAGCCCTTGCGAGATCGGGGGTTTGTCGCACTTTTGTCGCACTTTTGTCGCACTTTGCTTGACAAGCAGGAAACGCCGGTTATTGCCTGTAAATGGGTAAAAAATCGCGCTTGACAGGCGAAAAACGGCATGATAAAATAGAGATAGTGAAAAAGTCTATACAGACGCAGCGAACAGCAGCCAGCAATGGCCGCTGTTTTTTTATGCTCAAAATCAGCCGGGAGGGAGGTTGCACCGTGTCAGGGCATCGCAAAACGCTGGCGATCCGCAAAGCGCAGATGCTTGCTTTTCTGGATTCTGTCAGGGATAGCGGCATGGATCCAGAACGTTGTGGTTTGGATATTGATAATCCGTTATGTGGTAATACAGATAATGGAATGGGTAAGGATGTTGAGTTGAATACAGAGGGAGAGACGGCGCGAGCGCGTGCGAGAAATAAAGCGCTTTACGGTTCCCAGCGCTGGCACGGGCCCGGGGCGATGCCGGAGGTTGACCCGGACAGGGTGCGGCGGCGTGGTCTGCGGTTGGAGCATGAACGGCAGTATGCCAACGGCAAGTATTGGGCTGGCAAAGCGCGGCAATGTTGCGGGGATTCGACGCAGGAATAAAGCATAGCACCGATGCGGGGAAGCGGCGCAGGGGGCGCAGGAACAGTGATTTGGTTGTGGGCGCTGTGCGTTGTATTGCGCAGGGGGCACAGCTGGGCGGCGGTGTTGGTGCGGCGATGGAAAAGCGTTTTGATGTCTGGGGTTCATTGTGTCAGTGCATGGCATGGCGGACAGAAAAGGCATGACGGGGATGCACGGGCACGGTGTTGGTGTGCTGTGTGGATGAAAACGGCGCTGGTTTGGCGTGTTTGCGGAGGTGACAGGGGCATGAGCAGGAAAGGCGATAAGACGGCGGACAAGGCGGATTGCAGGGCGCAGGAGGGCGCGCAGCTTGTGCCGGTGGCCGCCGGGAAGGTGGATCGGATTGTAGAGGATCCGCGGCATAAGGCGCTGCGGCGGGGCGAGGTGCGCCGGCAGGTGTCCGAGATGATCGGCGCGGGCGGCGTGGAAGCGGCGGTGAATCGGCTGGTGGAGTTGATGAACAGCCCGGATGACCGGGTGGCGCTGCAGGCGGCGACGAACATCATCGAGCGCGTGTACGGCAGGCCAAAGCAGGAGATCGACATGAACGCGGACAACCGGGTGGAGTTCATCCTGAGCAATCCGCCGGGGGAGCAGTAGCCCGGGTGTGCGGGGCGCGCGGTAGTGCGATGAGGCGGCGCAGGAAGAGGACGCCGCGCCGGTGGCAGGGCATGACGGCGGGGGACAGACCCCCCGGTGCGACCCTGCGCGGGGGTTTACGCACGCAGCAGGGGAAAAGAGGGAGAGTGTCTTTGCGCGCGTATGCTTCTGTGTATAAGAACCAATCCCCCATGACGGGGGACCATCACCCTGCAAGGGGAGGTGCAGGGAAATATCAGGACATGTGGGCTTGGCGCTGAAGTTGTGAAAGCGGTGGGATGGGAGCTGTCGCGCCAACCCTTTCGGGGGTAGCTGTTATTTACAGGGACTCCCGGACGGGGGAATTCACAACACACGAAGGGAGGGGGGGGCATGATACGAATATATATATTGGCGATCCGCAGCCGAAACAAAAGCTGTTTTTTAACGCGACAAAACGATTTGTCGCCTATGGCGGGGCGCGCGGCGGGGGAAAAAGCTGGGCAGTGCAGCGGCTGGCAATCACGTTGTCGGTAAAATATCCCGGCATCAAGATTCTGATCGTGCGCCGAACATTCCCGGAACTGCGCGAAAACCATATTCTTGAAATGCGCGGCCTGCTTGGCAAGACGCCCGGCGTGAAATACGACAGCGACGCGCGCGCGTTTACATTTGACAATTCCAGCCGTATTCGGTTTGGGTACTGCGACACGGAAGACGACGTATTGCAATACCAGGGGCAGAGCATCGACGTGGTTTTCATCGACGAAGCGACGCAGCTGACGGAGTTTCAGTTTGACGCATTCAAAGCCTGCGTGCGCGGCGCGAACGATTTCCCCAAACGCATCTACCTGACGGCAAACCCCGGCGGCGTGGGGCATGAATGGTTCAAACGGCTGTTTGTGGACAGGCAGTTTAAAGAAAACGAAACGCCAGGCGATTATGAATTTATTCCTGCGTCTGTATATGACAATCAGGCGCTGATGAAAAAAGACCCGTTCTATTTGAATAACCTGCGCAGTTTGCCGGAGAACATCCGCAAAGCGTGGCTGGACGGGGACTGGAATGTGTTTGAGGGCAAATACTTTTTGGAATTTGACCCGAAGGTGCATGGGATTGAGCCGTTTGAGATTCCGAAGCACTGGCGCGTCTATCGCGCGCTGGACTACGGTCTGGACATGCTGGCGTGTTTATGGATCGCGGTAGACGACCAGAAGCAGGGGTACGTCTTTCGCGAGGTGTATAAGCCGAACCTGACGATCTATCATGCGGCGCGTGAGATTTTGACGCATACGGACGAAGGGATCACCGCAACGCTTGCGCCGCCGGATCTGTGGAACCGCAGACAGGAAACGGGCAAATCGGTCGCGGATTGGTTTTTGCGCTACGGGATTCCCATGATCAAAACCAGCAACAACCGGGAAGCCGGATGGATGGCGGTGCATGAATGGCTGCGGGTAAAGGAAGGGCCTGATGGCGCCCCCTGTGCGCAGCTGAAAATTTTCCGGAACTGCAATAACCTTTTGCGCACGCTGCCGCAGCTGAGGCATGACGAGAAAAAAGTCAACGACGTCGCGCGCGAACCGCACGAACTGACGCATGCGCCGGACGCCTTGCGCGGGTTTTGCGTGTACTGGACGATGGGCGCGCAGGGGGAAACGAAAGAAGAACCGATGAAGGAATACGGCGATTTTTTAGCATACGGGGTATGAGGGAGGCAGAATTGATGGTAGAGGTCATGCAATACGTGGTCACAGCGCTGCTGCTGGTGCTCATTGGCGCTGATTTGGTGCTTACAGGCGACAAGCTGGCAGATTTTTTAAAGCGCAGGGGCAAGGGTGAGACGCTGCCTGACAAGCAGCCGGACGAGGAAACGGTGCGCCGGATCCGTGAGGAGGTGCGCAAGGCGGAGCAGTGGGAAAGCCTGATGAACTACAATGCGCAGACGTACCGCAGGGAGCTGGAGGACGAGGATGGCTGAAAAACAAAAGCTGCCGGAGCTTGCGCAGATCCGGGCCGAGTATGAAAGCGGGTGCGCGTATAAACAGCGCATTGGTCTGTACGATACGGTCAAGCAGAACGAAAACTTTTTCCTTGGCCGCCAATGGGAGGGCGTGAATGCGCCGGATCTTGAAAAGCCGGTCAATAACATCATCCGGCGGATTGTGACGTACGCGATTTCCCAGATTGTTTCGGACGACGTTGCGGCAGAGATCCGCAATTATCCAAACGCAACGGAACCGATCGCGGATTTCGTGCTGGATTATTTCAACCGGGAGATCGAGCATGTGATTGAGCGCACAGCGTTTACCACGATGAGCCGCGATTGGATCCGGGACGCGGCGGTTGACGGGGATGCGTGCGGGTACTGGTACTGGGACGATACGGCGCAGGGCGACGGCATGTACAAGGGCGAGATTGCCTGCGAAGTCGTGGACAACACGCGGGTGATCTTTGGCAACCCGGCGGTGTGGGACGTGCAGCAGCAGCCTTATATCCTGCTGCCGTCCAGGCGGTTGGCAGAGCAGGTAAAACGGGAAGCAAAGCAAAATGGCGGCCAGCCCGACGAGATCCGCGAGGACAGCGACGATACCCAGCAGCCGAACATGGAAAATATAAACGACGCCGGGCGCGTCACGCTGATTGTCAGACTGTGGCGCGACGCGGACACGGAAAGCATCTGGTGCTGCAAAACGGCCGGCGGCGCCTGGGTGAAAAAGCCGTGGGACACGGGGCTGAAGCTGTACCCGGTGGCGTATTTTTCGTGGGACAAGGTGAAAAACAGCTGCCATGGGCAGTCCATCGTCACCAGCGTGATCCCCAACCAGATTGCGATCAACAAATTGCAGGCGATGCTGATCAAGGGCGTAAAGGATATGGCGTTTCCCAAGATCGTGTACGACGCGACGAAAATCGAGCGGTGGAACAACCGGGTCGGAGAGGCCATTGCGACCATTGGCGACCCGAACGTCGCGGTGGCGCGGGTTTTGCAGGGGGCGGCGATTTCGCCCCAGATCCAGCAGCTGATCGATTCGCTGATGGCGCTGACGAAAGACACGATGGGGGCGTCGGACGCGGCGCTTGGCAATGTACGACCGGAAAATACAAGTGCTAGAGCAATGTGGCACCTTGCACAGGAATGTGCTTGAAAAATTGGAGTAAAAAACTGGAAGGCTAAACAGGTAAAGGAGGACGCTTTATGAGAAAGCGCGAGGATATTGTTGGAAAGCGGTTTGGGCGATTGACTGTGGTCGGTTTCTATGGCATGAAAAAACATCATGCGCAGTGGCTGTGCAGATGCGATTGCGGCCTTACGACCCTTTCATATGCTTACCAGCTCAATAGCGGGAGCAAAAAATCGTGCGGTTGTTTGCGAACGGAAATTGCCAGTACGCACGTTCCGCCTGCTCTGAAGGGAAGAGAGAACCCCACATACAAGCATGGCGGAAAAAGCGGCGGTATTGAGCGACTGTACAGCATTTGGTGGAACATGTTGAAAAGATGTGAGACGCCGAGCAACAGCCGGTATGCACGGTATGGCGCACGCGGGATTGCCGTATGCAGCGTATGGCATGACTATGCGGCATTTCGTGATTGGGCATATGAAAACGGGTATTGTGACCAGGACATTGAAACGCCGCGCGCCCAGATGCTGAGCATAGACCGGATTGATCCTGATGGCAATTATGAGCCTGGGAATTGCAGATGGATCACGCTTTCTGAAAATTCTACACTCCGAAACCTGCACGCTAATCAGAGGTGAAGGGCTGCCAAAGGCAGTCCAGCCGCAACGCATAGCAGGTGAAAAGATATAATCCTGCCACGAGACTCCACGTCCAGAGCGGACGAAAAGATATGCTGAACTTACGGGAAACTGTAAGAAGCATGGGATAAAAAGCCCGTGCGATAACAAATTGATCATTGCGATCCAGAAAGCGGCGGCCGCGCCGCTGGAATTGCAGCGCAAAAGCTATTACCAGTTTGTGGAGGACGCGGTACGGATCATGGTGGATATGATCCGAAATTATTACGGTGTGCGGTATTTACCGGTTCCAGATACCGGGACGGGCATGCAGGCATATGCACAGGTGGATTTTTCGCAGTTTGTCCATGCGTATAAAATGACGACCGTCAATGTGGGCGCAAGCGCGTACTGGTCGGAATTGACGCAGGTGCAGACGGCGGATAATTTGCTGGCCAACGGTTTGGTGGACGGTGTGACGTACATTGAAACGATCCCGGATAACTACCTGAAAAACAAAAAGAAGGTGCTGGAATACAACCAGCAGTTAAAGATGCAGCAGGAAATGCAGGCTGATGCTCCGGCGACAGGCAGGCCTGCGCCGGGGAGCATCCCGTCTGCGCGCCAGGTCTGACGCTGGACGGGATACCGGAAGCGACTGAAAGGAGCGTTTATGGCTGATATCCCCGTAACGGACGTAAAGGAATATAAAAGCAATTTCAGGCGTTTTGGCGGGGTGGATTTCAC
>DCTY01000014.1:1469-86315 GCA_002329335.1 Christensenella sp. UBA1428 | reverse complement strand
CGCCCAGCCATTACAAATGGGAAAAGGGCCTGATCAGAAACAAAAAGCTGCTGGGCAAACTCTTTTGGCAAAAGCGCACGGTCACGGATATTCTCAGCGACCGGGTCTATGTGGGCGACATGGTGCAGGGCAAAAGCCGCACTGTGAATGGAAAGGAGCATTCCATTCCGCGTGAGGAATGGGTCTGCGTGCCGAATACCCATGACGCCGTTATTTCCCATGAGCTGTTCGACCGGGTGCAGGAACAACTTCGGCGCCGCTCCGAGCGGGATAAATCGGCGCGTGATTCAGCGACTGAATACTCACCGCATCCGTTCAAGGGCAAGGTGTTCTGCGCTCACTGTGGTCATCCCATGCATCGCCACCGGCAAAACAAAGACGGCATCTACTGGTACCGCTGCGAGTCCCAATGGAAAATCCACAAGGACGCTTGCTATCAGGTTTCCGTCAAGGAAGATGAGTTAAAAGCGGAAATCCTCGCCCTGCTCCGCAAGCACGCTGAAGCAATACTGGGCGGGTATGTCCATCGGGAGCGCATGACACCGGTAAAGAACGCCGCCGCCGAGACCGAGCTGGCGGAGATCAACCGGGAGCTTGCATCCAGCGGCCATTTTCTCAAAAGTCTTTATGAGAGCTTGATGGGTGAAATCATTACCGCCGACGAGTTCGCCGCCATGAAAGCTGATTATGAAGGGAAAATCGGTGCCCTGTCCAAACGGGCCGATCAGCTCCGCGCCAAGCGGCGGGAGCGGCAAAACGAGCGGGAATCCTATCAGGACTTCTCGGACGCCGTTTCGGAAGTTCTGGCGGAGCATGAATTGACCGCCGAAACCGCCCAGCGGCTGGTGGACAGGATTCTCGTTCAGCGCGACAAGAGCTTTGAGATCGCCTTTCGGTTCAGGGATGAATTTCGGGAGGTGAAGTGCGTTGGCTGACCTGATCATCGCAAAATATATCCGGCTTTCGTTGGACGACAGCCATACCGACAGCATGAGCCTGGGGCATCAGCGGCTTTTGCTGGATCAATACATCGCCGATTCCGATTTGGACGGCCCGGTGCGGGAGTTTGTGGACAACGGCTTCTCCGGCCTGAACTTCGAGCGCCCCGCTGTGCAGGAGCTTCTGGAGCTGGTAAAGGACGGGCGGGTTGGCTGCATCCTGGTCAAAGACTTCAGCCGCTTCGGGCGAAACGCCATCGAGACCGGTTACTTCATTGAGCGGGTGTTCCCGCTGTACCGGGTGCGCTTCATCTCTGTTTCCGACCATTTTGATTCTGTCCAGCATGATGGCGACACCGGCGGCATGGAGGTAGCGTTCAAGTTTTTAATGAGCGAATATTACAGCCGTGACCTTTCGAAGAAAATCAGCAGCGCAAAGCATGAAAAAGCCCGCCGGGGCGAGGCGGTGAGAAAAAACTGCGCCTTTGGGTATAAGCTGGACGATAGCCGAAAAATGATCATTGACCCCGAGGCTGCCGAAACAGTGCGCATCATCTTTGAGATGTACGCTGCCAGCAAGAGCATTTCCAAGATTGAGAAGCAGCTTTACGAGGAGAATCGGCCCACACCCGCCGTGTGGAAGAAGTATCGATGCAGGAACGCCGAAACCGAGGAGTTTCGCTGTGTGTGGCAAAAGTCAGTGATCCTGAGCATCCTGCGGGATGAGCAGTACCTCGGCACTTATACGGCGCTGAGAACCAAAACGAAAGAGATTGGCAATCCCAACCGAGCGCCAAAATCCAAGGAGGATTGGGTCAGAATACAGGGGCATCATCCGGAAATTGTACCGATGGAATTGTTCGAGACAGTGCAGGAGAATCTTCGCACAAAGGGCGAACCCCTGCGCAGGCGGGAGGTGGGAACATCCCAGCGGTATCCTGCATCGGATTCGCCCCTGAAAGGCAATGTTTTCTGCGGCGTTTGCGGGCATTCCCTGCGACTGAGCAATACGAAAAACGCCGCGTTCCATTGCTGGTTCACCCGCTCGGCGCCGGACATCGCCTGCCACAAGCTGCGCATTCAAAGCAGGGAGCTGGAGGATGCGGTGCGTGAGGCTGTGGTACGGCAATCGAAAATCGTTCTGAACCTTGATCAGGACAATATGCGAAGCTATCGCTCCAAGCGGCAGTTGGATTCTGAACAAAGGCTGCAGGAACTCCAGAATGAAAAGCAGCGCCTTTATGAGAGCCTGGTGCTGGGAGATATCCAGGCCGAGGAGTACAAGGAGCAAAAGAAAGCGCTGGATGCTGCCCTTGACCGGCATCGGGATGTCCACGGGGTCATCTGTGAACAGGCAGAAAAAAACGCCCCCAGCGCGGCCATAATCAAAGCGGCGCGGGAGGCGATCCAATCAGATGAACTTGAGAGGGAGCTTGCCGATCTTCTAATCGAAAAGATATTGGTTTATCCTGATAACCGCATCGAGATTCAGTGGAAGGTTTCTGGCTTCGGCTGCATTGATGCGGCTGACACAGGTGATTTTTGTGTCGCTATTTGAGCGCACGGGCAAACGCACATAAAATATGTCAAGCCCAAGACAAATTTCTTTTTGTCTTGGGCTTGACATTTGGGTGGTGGAGATGAGGGGATTCGAACCCCTGACCTATACGTTGCGAACGTATCGCTCTACCAACTGAGCTACACCCCCAAGCACGGAATATTATAGCACTGCGCCCGGAAAAAGGCAAGCCCTTTTTCAAAAAAAGTGAAGAAAAATTTTTGATTTTTTACGGCGGTGAAACGGCGGCGTTTTGGGGGCATCAGTTGATTTTTATCATACAGTGGGATAAAATGGAACCAACAGGCGGGTCAGACCGCCGCGTGGGAAAGGATGTGGGATTGTGGCGAAAAAACGGGATGCAATCCATTATGTATGGAAGGATCGCAAGCGCATTTTGGGAATGCCGATTTCCTTTACGCGCTATCGGCTCAGCGAGGATCGGCTGTTTCTGGAAACAGGGCTGCTCAATTCGCTTTATGACGAAATTTTGCTGTATCGCGTGCGGGATATCGGCATGAAGCGTACGCTGGGGCAAAAGCTTTTCGGCGTTGGCAGCGTACTGGTGCAGTCTTCGGATAAAACGCTGCCGCAGCTGGAACTGAAAAATATCAAAGACCCGATCGGCGTCAAGGAACAGCTTCACGAACTGGTGGAACGCAACAAGCTGGAGCGCCGCCTGCGCGTGAGCGAGCTGATGGGCGGCGGACCGGAGGATCCGGACGAGGCATTTTTGGACGACGACGCGCAATAGCGTGCCGCCGGCGTTTCATGGCTGTACAGTATTTTAGCCGACAGCTTTTTCGTCAGTCGACATTTTTTGCGCAAAGGCGTCAGGGGTTGACAAAATTTGCGCATCGGGCGTATACTATAACCGTTGCAGAGTAGATTTCCGTGCGTTACGTGCTGCGGGGACGGGGAGTTGTCCCGCGGACGAAAAGGAAGCATGCTTCCTTGCGGTTCGGATTTCGCATCCCGCTGCCGTATAATAGGGGAAGTATTGCCAAAATCTCCTTTTTATTCGGATATGCCGGGGAAAAGGAGGTTTTTTTATGTGGAAAAAACAAGACGTCAGACAACTGTGCATGATGGCGGTATTGGCAGCGCTGTATGCGGTGATGGACTATTTCTCTTTGGGCATTGGCCAGACCATTAAAGTAACCTTTGCCGGGCTGCCGGTGCTGATTGCGGCGATTTGCCTGGGCGCAGGCCCCGGGGCGCTGGTGGGCCTTGTCGGCGCGCTGATCAGCCAGCTGGTTCGCTATGGCCTGGGCTGGATGACGCCGCTTTGGATTTTGCCGGCGGGGCTGCGCGGCCTTGTCGCGGGGCTTTTATTTGCCGCGTTTGGAAAACGCAAGTCTCTTGGCTGGCTTTTGGTTCCCGTCACGATCAGTTCGCTTCTGGTGACGGCCGCCAATACGCTGATTACCTATTTGGACAGTCTGGTCAATCATTATTTTACCCCGGGACTGATTGTGGGCGCACTGGGATTTCGGATCGTTTCGTCGGTCGTGACCAGCGTTGTCTATGCGGTGGTGCTCTGGCCGCTGCTCAAGGCGCTGCACCATATTCCGGCGCTGAAGGTATAACGGTTTCCCTAAAGGCGGCTTTTCGGGCAGGCGGATATTGGGGTGGAACCGCGGTAAAACATTAGACGAATGAAAGGTTTTTGGGGGTTCATGTTATTGGAGTGCAAAAAGGACGATCCGGCAAAAGGCGTCCTCGCTAAGGGATTTTATTCCTTGAAAAATATCGGCATAGTTTGGAGAAATCCGGCTATGCCGATTTTTTCTGTGTATCGGGCAAGTTGACTGCACCGATGAAGTTTCAGTGGATAAGAATGGCCTGCTTTTTTGTTCGTGTGCCAGGCACCTTCTCCGGTTTGAACACATCGATACGCTCCATCAATGCACGGATGACTTCGGCGTCCAGTTCCTTGACCTCGGTGTGCTTTTTTACCTGGGTGAGAAAGAAATCAATGTTGAGCCGTTGCACCTTGGCATTGGAAATTACATCCCGCAGTTCAAGTACCCTGCCTTCGAGGATTTTCTGCTCCTGCTCGTAGATGGCAGTCATTTTGGCAAAACGCTCGTCACTGACCTTGCCCTCGATGTTGTCCTCGTACAGCCGTTGGATGCCTTCATCCAGTTTGAGGATACGCTGTGTGGCCTGCTCCAATTCTCGTGTGCCGACAACCTCTTCCTGCAAAAATCCGTTTTCGCAGTAGAAGTGCTGCATCATCTGTGCATATATCTTGTTGGCGATCCGGTATTGTGAAGTTGCCTCCTGTTGGGGCAAGGTAAACGGCTATAAGGAATGGCAGTATCTGTTCATCCCATCGCAGAAGGTTATGCCGAACTCCTCGTTTATGCAATTAGCAAAACAATTCCACGCACTGTAAACAGAATATAAATTTCACTAAACCACACTGGGAGGAAAATCTCAGTACGGCTTTCTTCCGGCAACACTACTTGACAAAGCGGCAAGTTTGAAATGTAATATTCACGGCTATTAAAATAAGGCCAAATGAAAGGGGTGCCACTATGGGAAAGGAATTAGGTTCACGAATAACCGAAACTTTGCAAAAACGTGGAATGACACAAAAGGAATTAGCAGGTCGAATTGGAGTAACCGAAGCGGTTATGTCAAGGTATGTCTCCGGCGATAGAGCACCAAAGCCTGATGTTCTGGCAAACATCGCCACCGCACTACGCACCACATCAGATTTTCTGCTTGGAATCGAAAACGAAGAATTCAGCCATCCAAGAATCCGCCGTATGATTGCAAGAAATGCAGCGTCAATGACTGAGCAGGAGAAAAAGGAACTTATTAACGCTTTGTTTGGGGAGGAGTAATATTGGGGATTTTATTATCACGCGCACGATACGAAGAGATTAAGCAGATTGTTGTTGATGTGTTGCCCGGACAAAATATTTGGAACTGCACTCGCAATCGAGTTATGGCATATTATCTTCAGCAACAAGGTTTTAATATTATTCCAGTTGCCTCATGGTGTATTGAAAGTGATTTTGAGTGGTGCTTTGATGGCTTGCCGGAGAACAGTTCTATTGCGATTACTAACAACGGATGTATGTCGAGTCCATATGGTAAGCGTATGCTTCTGCGTGGTGTTGAGGAATTACAAAAGAGAAAATCACCTTCCAACCTTATTGTGTGCGGCAGACACGTTGCAGAACTGGACAAGTACGATAATGTACATTATTATCCGTCCTTTTCGCAGAGATGGAAGGAGCGTGCTGTGTAATGGGGAGCAGAGGTTCTTTTCTTGAAAGCGGTGGTTTCAGTACACCTGCCAGATGGCATACTGTAGATTATGTTGATGGTATTAAGGTGTTGACTCCCAAAAACCCAAAAGCGAGTATGAATTTACCTGAAAGGTCTAATACGCCTGGGACATCCTATCTGCTATACAGAAAGAATGGAGATTTTGACCAACTTCGAGTTTTTGGAGATAATCGCATTCCAAAATTCGATATAGACTACGGAGTCCACGATGGTAAGAAATCACTTCACGTCCATTATTTCACGAATGGAATTCGTGGTGGAAAACCAGATATTCTTCATCCGGGCGATGCACTATATGAAAAATACAAATCACTATTTAAGGGGGTAAAGTAATGAACGGAATTAAAATGAACGAGTTACACGAACTAATTTCACATTGGCATGAAGCGGAATTCGAGTATAACGAGACTACTTATGTGTTGCAGCCAGAAGTTAATGACGAAAAAACCTATCTTGTTATTTGGGATTGCACACCTGATGCAGCAAAATGTATCGCCAAACATGAGATTGGTAATGAAGGTGATATTCCAGAAACTGCTATCGATGCCGTTCTATCCGAAAAATGCTTTAATGGCAAATCATTTTTAGAGATTGAGAAAGATATCACTGTAACGGTTATCTATTAAACGAATGAACGAAAACGCCCACACAGGAGCANNTTCATTTAATCCCTAAGTGAACGCCCCAAAAGGGTCTTCCTTTTTTTATGCGCTGTATTTTTTAAACGTATTGTGTGCGCGCCGCTCCGTTAATAGGCAACGGGGACGGAAGGCAGCTTGAGGTATTCGCCCAGGAATTTTTCAAAAGACGCGTCCCAGGTGGGCCATTCGTGGCCGTAGCCGGGGATGACTTCGAACCGATAGCCGGCGTAGGGATCGCCGTCAAAGCTGCCGAAAAAGTCGGTCATGCCGATATTTTCCGGGCCGCCCTCTTTTTCGCCGCTGGTATGGTAGATCCGGGGGAAGGGGCCGCCGCGGCGGGCCAGCTCCGCCGCCAGATAGCGCACGGAATGCTCGCTCTGGCCGCAATAGCCCTCGCCGTAAACCAGCACATGCCGGTGCGCCCGATAGGTGCCGTCGTCATGATAGACGCGGTCGCCGGAATCCCCGCCGGAAAACGCGCCAATGGCGCAGTAAAGCTCGGGATAGCGCAGCCCAACGCGCAGCGCGCCGTAAGCGCCGTTGGAAAGCCCGCAGACATAGTTGTCCTCCCGCTTGTCGGAAAAGCAGGGGAACAGACGCCGAAGCGACCAGACCAGTTCCTCGCCGACATAATCTCCCCAGGGTTCGCCGTGCGCCATATTGGTGAACATGGATTTATGTACCGTCGGAACAACCAGCGCAACATGGTATTTGCGCGCCAGGTATTCCGCGCGCGTCATGCGCAGCCATGCGGTGTGGTCGCCGGTCGCGCCGTGATACATCCAGAACACCTTGAATTTTTCGCCGTCGAAAGCGGGCTGCGGCACCACCACCGAAACGGGGATTTCCATTTTTAGTTTTTCACAATAGAGATAAATTTCCGCAAGGGCCATGGTTACACCTCCTGCCCGTCAAGCCAGCGCAGCAAAAGCGCGTAGCTTTCGTTCCAAAATTGCCAGTTGTGCGCGCCCGGCCAGGTGCGCAGCGTATGCTCCAGCCCGGCGTTTTGCATGATTCGGGAAAGCGCGCGGTTATGAACGCACCAGCCGTCCTGTTCACCGCAGGTAAGCAGAATGCGCGGCTTGGGGCCGTCCTGCGCGCCCAGCCGGCGCGCCGTTTCAAAAAGATTATAGGAACTTTGTTCAAATTCCTCCGGCGTGCCGAAAATGTCCTGCGGATCCACATGATAACCGCGCGTATACAGCACCCGGCCGTTGACCGCGCCGGAAAAGGAGGCGCAGGCGCCAAATACATCCGGATGGTTCAGCCCCAGGTTCATCGCGACGTGCCCGCCCATGGACAGGCCGGCGACGGCGCGGTTTTCTCTGCCCGGCTTTACCGCCAGCATCCGTTCGCAAAGCGTGGGCAGCTCCTGCGCCAGAAAATCCTCGTAGTCCGAGCCCCATTTCATGTTTGCGCCGAAGCTGTTGCAGATCGACGGCATAATGATGGCCATCGGCCGGTCGCCGGTGAGCGTTTCGCACATCGAGCCGCGCAGCCAGGCCGTGCTGTTCATGCGGCTGCCGTGAATCAGATACAGTGCCGGATAGGGACCGGGGTCGGTCGTGCCGCGCTTGCCCTGCGGGTCGTATACCGGCATCAGCACATCCAGCGGCTGGGGAATCTTGGTCGCCGCGCTGTTGATTTGAAAGTGCATCCAGATCATGAGCCTTACTCCTTCGGTAAAAATAAATCCATCGGGGCGTCTTTTTTTGTGCCAACCGCAAAAAGGCGCCGGATTTGATTTGCCAATGATATTTGCCGCGCGTTTTAAATTTTTGTTCTGCGGCTGATATGATGATACCATATTTTGCATTGTTTTGCATCAGGAACAAAGAAGATATTGCAAATTCCCTGTGACGCCGTGCGGCCAGACGGTGAAAACGATGGATTTTTTTGCCTGCGTCTGCCGGCAGGGTTGGAAAGGGACGCTTTTTTGTGCGGCGCGGCTGTGTTATAATAAAACTGTCGTTTGGGCCGGAAAACGGCCGATGCAACCCGCGGTTGACAAATTGACCGGGCGCGCTTGGTGGCGCGCAACCGGCAAAAACGCTATGATCAAGGCACAACAAAGCGCAGCGCGCTTTGAAACATCGTATGAGGTGAGCAGGATGATTTTAGCAGACAAGATCATTTCCCAAAGAAAGAAAAACGGCTGGTCCCAGGAAGAACTGGCGCAGGCGGTGGGCGTTTCGCGTCAGGCCGTGTCCAAATGGGAAGGCGCGCAGTCCGTGCCGGATCTGGACAAAGTGCTGCGTCTGGCGCAGCTTTTCGGCGTGAGTACGGACTTTTTGCTCAAGGACGAGCTGGAGGAGGCGGAATACACCGCTGCGCCGCAGGAGGATGCCCCGCAGGTGCGCAGCGTTTCCATGGAAGAGGCGTGCGCATTTTTGCAGGTCAAGGCGCTGACGGCAAAGCGGATTGCGTTTGCGACTTTTTTGTGCATCCTTGCGCCGATTTGTCTGATGGTGCTGGCTGCGGCGAGCGAAGTGCAGGCGCTGCATATTTCGCAGGCGTTTGCCGGCGGCATGGGTATGATCGTGATGCTGCTGCTGGTGGCGGCGGCAGTGGCGATTTTTATCTCCTGCGGGGCGAAGACCAGCGCGTTTGAATATCTGGAAAAGGAGATTTTTGAAACGCAGTACGGGGTTTCCGGCATGGTCAAACAGCGCCAGCAGGAATATCAGGATACCTATACGCGCGCCAACATCCTGGGCGCCTGTCTGTGCATCCTTTCGCTGGTGCCGCTGTTTGCCGGATCCTTTATGACGGAAAACGCGCTGCTGCTTATCGTGCTGCTGTCCCTGATGCTGGTGTTGATCGGCATCGGCGTGTTTTTCTTTATTTCGGCTGGCATCAATTGGGCAAGCATGCAGAAGCTGCTGCAGGAGGGTGATTATACCCGGCAGAAAAAGCGCGCCGCGGCGCATACCGGCGCGATTGCCACGATCTATTGGCTGCTGGTGACGGCGATTTTTCTGGGCGTGAGCTTTGTCCGCCGTGACTGGGAGAACAGCTGGATCATCTGGCCGGTGGCCGGGGTGCTCTATGCGGCGATTATGGTTGCCGCAGGGGCGCTTGACCGGCGGGCAAAGTAACGCGCCTGGCGCTATGGGCCGTACAGATGGGATTCGATATAGATCATCATCCGGTTGCGCAGGCCGGCGTAAACGATGCAGCCGGCAAGCGGGCTGAAAAACAGCGGCCATTGCCCCCAAAGCATGTACAGCGCAGCAAACAGCGCCAGAAATGCGGCTGCCGCAAAAATCAGCAGCGCGCGGTGCTCCGCAAGCCATTTGCGCCGCCAGTACGCGGTGCGGTCGCGCAGCGGAAAAATTTCTCCGCGGGCTGCGCCGATTAAATTGACGTCCGCCTGCGCTTTGAGCTGCCGGCCGTCAAGCCGCTGGCCGCTGACCAGTTCGTTGAGGCTTACATCGTATAATTTGCTCAGCTGCACAAACGTATCGATATTGGGCAGGTAATGTCCTTTTTTCCATTTGTTGACAGCAGGGGAGGTTACTCCGAGACGATTGGCAATCTGTTCCTGGATCCTGCCCATTTTGATACGTTTTTCCTTAATAATTTTATTCGTCCTCATGGAAAAACTCTCCTTTCGTTTTCTTCTGTCATCCGATTATAATGATCGGAGAACTTTTCTCGAAATTGACGGTATATATTTTTTTGATAAAAATTGACCAGCGTTTAAATTAGAAAAGCTGGTGCGCCAATCGGTTCTGCTTCGATAGCCACGGTTAAACTGACTTCCGTTGCTCAGTCTACCATTGTCTTAAATATGCTAATCCACTCTGCTTCCCCTACGCCCTCACTTAGTGATAATGAATATGCAAACTCGCCATCTGTCCAGATTGCCAAAGTATAGGTTTCACCGTTGCCCTTTAGCATGGCATTGATGTCATTCACCGATATTTCGCTTGTCAATTCATAAGAATTGTAGTCACCGCTTACATCATCAGACCCAATACCTTTACGAAAAGCTGCTGTTTGTTCATCATTTGTATAGATAATTTCAGCCATTTCTGCCCAATAAGCAGTATAAACAACGCTCTCTGGTTCAAACGGCAGATTCCCCGGCTCGCTCACTTCAAAACCTACCGTTTTCGACAGTTCTTCGACAGAAGATACTTCCACAATATCGTTGTTTTCAATAACAGGCGGCTCGTTAGAAATGTCCAATAGATTAGGCAAGGTCAAAGCTCCTACAAGCATAACAGCAAGACAAGCTGCAAGCGTAGCGAAGCGTTTTATATTAGGGAAACGAACAATCTTCGTCCGTTTCTTTTCTGCAAAATCTATGTTTTCAATTTTATTCAAGATTCGACTACGCATTTCAGGCGTAACTTCAATGTGTTCCATTGCTTCATTGTACTTTCTATTCAAAGTCATACGCCTCCTTTAACACAGTTTTCAGCTTCTCTCTGCCACGAGATAAATTAGAGCGGACAGTTGTTTCTTTCATCCCCAGTATTTGAGCAATCTGTGCTGTTTGGTAGCCCTCATGATAAAAAAGATGTACGACCTCACGGTACTTATCTGGCAAAGCCTTTACTGCTTCCCATACAAAAGAAAGGTCATCCCGATTTTCTGCGACCAGTTCCTCCATCAGTTCGTCTGTTTGTCGGAGAGCATTGTACTTGATACGGTTCTTGCTCAAGTTGGATGCAACATGAAGAAGCCACGCTTTTTCATGCTCTTTTGTGTTCAGTACAGGAGCCGTTCTGAGAAACTGGACAAGCGTATCCTGCAATACTTCCTCAGCATCAGCGGTATTGTGAAGATAAGAGTAGGCAAGCCGCAAAACAGCGTTTCCATACTCGTTGAGCATTCGTTCTGCCTGGTAATTGATTCTCTCACGGCTGTTCGTTTTTGATAAATCAGTTTGACTACAAGTGCTTCCAAACAATGCTACTGCAAGAAAGTAAAATATTTTTTTAAATATATCTATGAAAGACGGCAAGTATCTTTCTGTTGCAAGGCAATATTCCACATCATCCCTCCTCGTTCATGTTTCAAAGGACAGACCCAATGAGCCTGTCCCTTGCGTCATATGAAACCTTATTTTACACCGCCCACAAGTGCCATCATATCGGTCTGAGAAAGGGCACTTCCAACGCTGATAGAATAAGTATAATCGCCGTCTGTCCACATAGCAAGAGAAAACTGCCCATCTGCGCCTTTAAGAGTTACGCCGTCTACAGTTTCGGTCTGTACATACTCATTATAATCTCCGCTGATGTCCTCACTGCCAAGTGCTTTACGAATCAGCATATCAGTGCCGTCCTCACCATAGAAAGCTTGAATCATTTCGTTTTCAATCGCTTCCAGCTTGTCAGCGGCTTTAGGCAAGGTCAAATCAAAGCCAGCCATTTCTTCGGCAGCATCCAGTGTGTCACAAGGCTGAAAGGGGCTGGGCGGCTGCACGCCGTTATCGCTGGGCTGATTATCAGGACCCCAAGTAGCCGGGTCGCCGCCGATAGGTGCATTATCATCATTGTTGACAGTCTTGATGAGGTCGGTCATAGCAGTTTTGTCCATTGCTTCTGTGCTGTCGATAGAGTATGAATAGCCGTCCGCACTCCAAGTAGCGAGATTCACTTTACCATCTGAGCCTTTCATCTGAACGGTAGAACCATCTACATTGACATCGCTCTTTTCGGAAAAATCGTTATAGTTGCCGCTGATGTCCTCATTGCCAAGTCCCTTGCGGAATCGAATCTCATCATCATCGTTTTGGAAAATAACTTCAATCATACCATCAGTCTTGTTTGCCCGAAAAGTGCAGTCATCATAACCTTTGATAACTTCGGGAATGGAGATCTCAATTCCCGCCATCTCGATTGCTTCTTCCAGCGTATCGCAGTCCACATAGTTGCTGGGCGGCTGTACCGCACCGGGCTTGCTGTTATCGGCTGCGGGGTTGTCATTGCTACCACAGGCTACGAGAGAAAGTGCTAAAGCGGTGCCTAAGACAAGGGAAAAAATTCTTTTAAGTTTCATGTTTAAGTCCTCCTAATTGTTATATAATCTTGAGTGGCGTTTTTGCCTCTCTGCCCTATATACAACTGGGAAAAACGAAATGTTGCAAAGGTTTCTAAATTTTTTTCTGAAATATGATTTTCTTTCTGTACAATTTTCGTTTGTCAAGATAAATAAAATACTTTCAAACTAGCTAAAAGGGTTAGATAATGGATGAAATTATCGTCCGCAAAGAAGATGCACAAGTCCTCCCAAAATGTGGAGTACAGTCTGTAAGAAGCAGGGAACATCCTTAATACCTATTCTTCATGATTGGCAAATGTTATAAAAGGACAGCCCTATCAAATTGCTGTCCTTGCGTTTTATTATAGCTGATAGTGTATAAGCGTGAGTTCGTCATATTTGGTGTAGTATCTTTAACTGTGGGAAACTCCGTTTTTCCAGCGGGAAACGGTTTTATTGGTCACGCTGAGCTTTTCCCCCAATTGTTCCTGCGTCCATCCGGCCTTCTGGCGCAAATGCGCCAGAAACCGTCCGACTTTGATGCCATCCATGTTTGCCGTCGCTCCTTTCGCTGACATGATCATACACCTTTTGGGCGGAAATGTCTTTCCCATGCCTAAGATAACCGCTTCCGTGCATTGGCCGACAATGTAGCGATGGAAGCAGCGATTTACAACCGACAGGACATCGCGCAGTTTTTCCAAGTGCGCAGGCCGGCATATCCGTGCGAGTACCCGGAGGCACTGCGCCTGAAGACGTTCTTTGTCAATCAGCAGGTAAATGGCAAAGATCGTGCCGATTACCAGATTCATCAGCCAGGATGCGGCGCTGGATACTGCGCCGACAGCAAACTGAACCGTACTGCCAAGTCCGGTTTTCAGCAAGGTAAGCAGGTTGTTGAGCGTAGCGTTCCAGTCCAGGCTGTTGAGCGACTGCACGATCCCGGCGGGCAGTACGCCCAGCTGCGCGATTTGATCCCAAATGGATTTTACCGCTTTGGGTACTTCTGCCAGCAGCAGCTGGATGCAGGCGGTCAATTCCGGCACAATCAGCCGGATCACAAGCACGGCGATGCAAATCAGCGTCAGAAATGCACCGGTTATACAGACCGGACGGGCGCTTTTTTGGACAAAGGGCTTTTTGCTGTTGGGAAAATAATGCCGTTGATAAAACGCCATCAGGATATTGACGATATAGGCGGCGACGCATCCCAGCAGCAACGGAGTCGCAGCTTTCAGCGCAGCGCCGGCGATTCGCACCGACGGCTGCCAATAATAGATGCACAGAAACAGCAGGAAAAGCGTTACGCCGATTTGAAAGCATTTTTTCCATTCGTTTTTCATAGCAATACCTTAGAAAACCAGAAAAGTCACAGTCGCCGGAGCCAACGTGACACATGCCGATGTTTCCTCAATGGCATGGATTTCAGGGATTTCGGTTGCGCGCACGGGCATGATCTGGTCGTTGATGCTGACCGTGGCGGCGCGCAGATTTTCGGCGCTGAGCGTATAACGCTGTGCCGGACTGTTCAGATGCACCAAAACGGTATCGGTCAGGGAATTATTGACGATCAGATAGGCCAGACCGTCGGCGCCGTCCCGGCGGGAGTGCGCATACACATGGAGATTTTCTCCAACATATGCGCTGGCGTCGTAAACGGCAGTTCCCATGATCTGGTTCCACAGCCAGCAGAGCCAATAGTTGGGACGGATATCGTAGGTTTCAGGCGCCAAAAGCCCATAATCGGAGGAACAGAAGGTGTTGTGAAAAATGATGCCGGGGGTCAGCGAAGAAAATACGCCCAGTTCGTTGGCAAAGCGCAGTACATCCAAATAGGTGGAAGCCCAGGTATTGCCGCCTGCGCCGGCATCGCCGGATTCGGTCACCCACATCGGTGCCCCGGGCGCAAACCGGTCCCGAAGCGCGCGAGTGATGCGGCAGGTCCTTTCTGCTTCGCCAATATATGCGTCTGTGTGCGCTTCACAGGCGTCCCAGTGTCCCCCCATAAAGGCGCCGCGTTCGGAAAGCCCGTTATAATAGTGGTAGCTGAATACATCCGGCTTTTCGCTGCACTGCCGGAGAATTTCTTCCGTCGGGACAAATAGGCCAAGATTGACAGGGTGTTTCATGTCTTTGCCATGCTGCCCAACCCAGGAATCGCCTGCGCTGCAAGGGCCTACGGCCAGCACCCCGGGGTAATTTTCGTGCAGAAAACGGAAAAAGGCGTCCTGATCCCTGGCATAATCCGCTGCGGTGTATCCCTTTGGGGTTCCGCTGGTTTCCAGTGCATTGGGCTCGTTTGTAAATTCGGCGGCGCTGATCGGTACGCCGTAGCTTTGGCTGAAATCGAAGATTGCACGGGCCTGCCGGGGATTCCAGGTGCCGTCGGGATTGTGATTGCCCTCGCAATTGCCTACGGAGATCATAAGCTTGGCGCCGGTATCCTTAACAAAATCCAAAACGCCGGTCCACTGCGATTTTGTCAGTACCGAACGGAACCCCTGGGGTACTTTGCCGTGAGTATGGCCGTCAAAGTCGTAATAGGTCGTGGTCGCCCAGGTGCCGCTGACGCGAACCCATGCTGGGCCGAGCGCTTTGGCCAGTTTGCGGATCTTTTCGTTGTACAGATCAATGGGCGGATATTCCTGCATCAGCGCGGTAAGGTTCAGAAAGCTGCCCGTCACATTGGGGTCAAGCGGCGGAAACGCTTCTTTGCCGGCCACCTGCGCCGGTGTGTAGCATTTCCAGAATGTGCCGCCGGTGACTTCGGTCATTTCAATGTTGTAGGAAACCAGACGCAAATCGGTATCCCAGCGTTTTGTCAGCCCGGAGGGCTGCAGGGTGATTTCTTTCATGATATATACCTCCTGATGTTGTTTGCCTGAAGTTACCGGTTTACCTGCAAAGATCGCTGATGCAGATGCCGCTGATCAATTCGCCCATCTCCCGGGGCGTTTTTTTGATGTCGTCCAACAGCCATTGGGTGATCATACGGTATGCGCCGTGGATCAGAAAAGTCAGCAGCAGGTCTTTGCCCTCTTCCCCGTATTGGGCGCGCAGGCTGGTGCAGGCAGATTCCCATTGATCCTGACCGCGGATCAGCCTTACCGCAAATTCAGATTCGGGCGTGTTGTTCTGGAACAGCAATTTAGCGGTCTGCTTGTTCTTTTGCAGATATCCGCAGACAAGTTCCACCTTTTCCTGCAGAGAAAAGACGCTGCCCGGCTTTTTTTTCATCAGCAGCGCTTCAATATCGTCGGCCATTTCATTGCCGATTTCCCGCAGGATTTCGCTGGGCGCGGTATAGTGCTTGTAAAAAGTCGCCCGATTGATTCCTGCGTTCTGACATAATTCGCTTACCGATATTTTCTGGATGCTTTTGGTTTCCATCAGCTTTAGCAGGCTGTCTTTGAGCATCCTTTTTGTCAGTGTGACGCGCTGGTTTTTCCTTTGTTCCATCAAAAATGCATCCTTTGAAACAGATTTCCCTGATAAGGGATACATAAAGCCGAAAAGTGTTGATTCTACATCAATTTTAGATCAACTGTTTGTTGCAAAATCAACAACTGTCGAGTATGATTGTAGCATAAGCATCGGTGGATTTCAACGCTTGAAAACTGAAACTTGGAGGGAATAAAATGAAGAAAAATGCATCCGGAATCCATAAAATTGTTCTGTGTTTGTTTGAACTGGCGCTGGGCGTCCTTTTGCTGATCAATCCGGTTGGCTTTACCAGCGGCATTTTGACGGCGTTGGGCGTGCTGCTGCTGCTTGATGGCGTCGTTCATGTTTTCCGCTATTTTAAGGAGCCGCCTGAGGCGGCTGCCCTGGCGCAGGATCTGACGCGTGGATTGCTGGAAACGATCGCAGGATTGTTCTGCATGCTGAAAAGCCAATGGTTTATCGTGACTTTTCCTCTGCTCACCGTGCTGTACGGCGTGCTCGCGCTGATCAATGGTGTGGGGAAAATACAATGGGCGGTGGATTTGCTGCGCAAAAAAAGCAAAAAATGGTTCTGGGCAGCGATCAGCGCGGCGGTGATGCTGATCTGCTCGCTGGTGATTCTTGCCGATCCATTCCGATCTGCCGTCGTGCTTTGGGTTTTTATCGGCGTGACCTGGATTGCCGATGCAATTTTAGACGTCATAGCGATGATATTTGAAAGAAAGGCACGGTAATTGGAACGTGACGGACCTGCGGCGATGTGATGCAGCCCCAAAAAGGGCGTGCTCTTGCGCCTGACAGGTGTTGGGACGATGGTAGTGATATCCCAATCGGATAAAAAACATCCGTATCGGTGTGAACCGGTACGGATGTTTGATACAGATGTTTGAATGGAAGCGCTTATTTTAGATAGTCCAGCACCATTTGCCTGGCCTGATCAGGATAGGCGGTATTGACGACCACATAGACGCCGATTTGCTGCTTGCCAAGAACGCTTTGCAGCCCTTCGTCCTGCGAAACGTCAATGCCGCAGGCGGGCGTGCGCTCGCCGGTGGGGGTGAGGTTTTCGTCATAGAGTTCGTAGTCGATCCAAAGCGCGTCGTCGATTGCGGCAAGCTCTTCCGGGGAAAACAGCTCGGTCAGCGGCATAAACGTTTCGCTGCGCGCGCTGGCGGCGACAACCTGGGGCGGCGCGATGACCACGTCGATTTCCCCTGAGGCGACCTGCGTCGTAAACGCGGCGGCGCCGGCCACTGCGCTCATGGGGTCATTTTCCGAGTCGCCCATGGACAGCGCCATAAACGTGGCAGGCGTTTCGCGCTCCTGCGAGGCCCCATAGGCTTCAACCTTGGCGCTGTCGATATATGTATCCAAAACGGCGACGGTAAAGCCGCGCTCCTGCGCGCTTTTGCCGCCGGAGCAGCCGGTGAGCATCAGCGCAAAGGCGGCAATCAGAGCGAATAAAGCATATTTTCGTTTCATGGCATTTCCCTCCTGCAAATAAGTCCAATGCTTTCTGTCTCTATTGTAGACAAACACAGGGGGAAAGTCGATGAAAAAACGATGGGAATTGCGTGAAGAAAAGGCAAAAACAATGAAGAAAAGCAAAGAGGCGCGCCGCATACGGCAAACGCCTGAAGAAAATTTTTCGGGCGTTTGTTCAAATGGGTTTACAGCGCGCTGTAAAGGGCCTGTACGATGCGGGGCGTGACGGAAATTTTTTCGGACTTGTCGAAGATCACCTGGGTCATGAATACAGCGGCCATGTCCTCCTGCGGGTCGACGCAGAACCAGGAGCCGCCGTGCCCGAACCAGCCGAATTCCCCTTCAGATCCGTTTAATCCCGTGCGGGCCGGATCGATCATCACCCGGCAGCCAAGGCCGAACCCATAGCCGGCCACTGAGGCCATGGTATCGGTCACGTCGGGCAAAAGCGCCTCGGGCAGGTGGTTGCGCGCCATGAGCGCGACGGTTTTTCTGCCCAGAATCCGGGCGCCGTTCAGGGAACCCTGTCCCAGGAGCATCCGGGCAAAGGTCATGTATGCATCGGGCGTGGTGACCAGCCCGTCGCCGCCTTCCTCATAGGCGGGACGCGACAACTGGCGCAGATCCTGAAAACGGTTGGCCGGCACAAAGCCGCCCCCGTTTTTGCGGTTGTAAAGCTGCGCCAGATGCTGCTGCCTGTCCGAGGGAACATAAAAATCCGTGCCGTCCATGCCCAGAGGATTGAAGATCTGCGCTTTGAAATAATCGCCAAGGCGCATTTTGGTGACCTGCTCGATCACGCCGCCGATCACGTCGATGCCAAGGCCATAGTGAAAATGCGTGCCCGGATCAAACAGCAGCGGGTTTTTGCCGATCTCGTTGACGGCGGTAAAGGTATCCCACGGCTTTCCGGCGCGGATCGCGTCGTCCATGCGCGCCCAGACCTGTGCCATCTGATCCTCCACCGCGCTTCGGCCCGGATGATAGTAGGGAATCCCGCTGGTCATATTCAAAAGGTCATGCAGCGTGTTTTCCCGCTGAACCGGCGTATAAAACGTGCGGCCCTGCGCGTCGGTATGCCAGACGCGCTGATGGGCAAAGGACGGAATATATTTGCTCACCGGATCGCTTAAAAGCACGCGGCCGCTTTCATAAAGCTGCAAAAGTGCGACGGTCGTGACAACCTTGGTCATTGAAAAAATGCGAAACAGGGTATTGCTGTCCAGCGCGCGGCCGGATTCGTGGTCGGCCAGCCCGCGGTGAAACCGAAAGACTTCCCGGCCGCCGCGGTAAACGGTCATGGCCGCCATGGGCAAAATCTCCTGATCGGTCAGATCGGTCAAAAGCGCTTCCAGATGGGTAAAATCCGGATGGTTCATAGGGGCTCCTTTCTAAAACCGTTTGACGCGCCTGAAATGGTCGGAACCAAAGCCTGGGCCGGCGCGTCCTGACACAGCTTTTTGCCGCCATAGCAACGGGCCAGAGAAAAAAGACTCTCTGGCCCGCGCGCAGCGACGCCGCTGCGTATTGACGATATTATTTTGCGTATTTGGGGATTTCCTGCTTGAACAGGTCGTCGCCGGTAGGACCATAGCCCACGATCAGGCGCAGGTTCTCAACCACCAGGCGCTTCACCGACTCTGTGCCCAGATCGTCATAGGCCACGACGGTGCATTTTTTCACATCCTTGGAAATCAGCGCGGATGCGCCGCCGATGCTCAAAAAGTATACGCCGCCGTACTGTCCGCAAAGCTGCGCCACATAATCGTGACGGTCGCCCTTGCCGATCATGGCGACCATGCCCTGCTTGAACATCATCTCCACAAAGCCGTCGATGCGCATGCTCGTTGTCGGCGCGATGGAACCGATCGCGCGGCCGGGCTTGGTGGGGGTGGGGCCGGCATAGAAGATGGTTTCATTGGTCAGATCCACCGGCAGCTTTTCGCCTTTTTCCAGCGTTTTGCGGAAACGCTCGTGCGCGGCGTCCCGTGCGGTATAGATTTCGCCGGAAAGATATACGATATCGCCCGCGCGCAGCGGCGCAACGTCCTGTTTGGTCAGCGGGGCGGTCAGATGATAGGTTTTCATGCCCAATTGCTCCTTTCCTCAGATCGTGCCGAATGCGTGACGGCTGGCATGGCACTGGAAGGTGATGGCTACCGGCAGCGCAGTGATGTGGCAGGGATGGTATTCCATATGAACGTCCAGGCAGGTGGTGTTGCCGCCCATGCCCAGCGGGCCGATGCCCAGATTGTTGACCGCTTCGAGAATTTCAAGCTCGAGCTTGGCGTAAAGCGGGTCGGGATGGCGCTGGCCGATGGGGCGCAAAAGCGCCTGCTTGGAAATCCAGGTGCACCAGTCCATCGTGCCGCCGATGCCCACGCCGATGATTACGGGGGGACAGGGCTTGCCGCCGACCGCCTTCATGGTGTCCACGACAAATTTCTTCACGCCTTCCGGACCGTCGGCGGGCATGATGGTTTTAAACGTGCCCATATTTTCGCTGCCGCCGCCCTTGGGCATCACGGCGATGTCCACCTTGTCGCCCGCGACGATTTCGTAATGAATCACCGCCGGAGTGTTGTCGCCGGTGTTGGTACGGTCATGGATCGGGTCGCGCACCATGGACTTGCGCAGATACGCTTCTTCATAGCCCTTGGCAACGCCCTTTTGGAGCATCTGGGGCAGGGGCGCGCCCTCCCAGGTGATTTCCTGGCCGATTTTTACCCATAAAACGCAGGTGCCCGTGTCGTGGCAGCAGGGCAGCTGCTCGGTTTTGGCATATTCGGCATTGTCAATCAGGATCTTGAGCGTGTCGCGGCCATAAGGGGACTGCTCTTTTTCATAAGCGCTTTTGAGCGCGCTGACCAGATTATCGTCCAGCTCGTAGCAGGCCTTGCGGATCAGGTCGGCGACAACGTCGACGACGCACTGCGTATTGAGAACTCTTGGCATCTGAAAAACCTCCGCGTGTTTTTTGGGGACTTATACCCCCACAGTATAGTTTATTTTTTGACAAAAGGCAACTGCGCGCAAGACCCAGTTTTGGAAAACCGGCGGCTTATACAGGAAAAAAGCGGCCTTTTTTTGCCAAAACGCTTGACAGGGAATTTTGAGCGCGCTATACTGGAAAACGCAGGGTCAACTTGCATATTCTACCAAAAGGAGGTGTGTGCTGTGGAACTTCGTTATGCAAAGCTTTTTTCTGGGGCGAACTTTGCACATTTGTTCCGTACGAAGGGGATTTCTATGCGCGCGCGTCCGTTTGGGGGAGAGGTGTCGGTTTAATCGACGCTTGATCCGTAAAACATTCGGCCGCGGCAGCTATTGCACGCGGCTTTCTTTTTTGCGCGCTGTGTGCCGCTGCCATGATAAGAAAAGGAGTGTGAAAAACCATGAACCATCGCAGGCTCCGGCTGTGTCTGGAGTTTATGAAGGGAAACCTGGGGCTGTATATCGGCGCGTTGGTCTGCCTGCTGATCAACGTAGCGCTGGGATTTATGTCCCCGCGCGTGCTGGGGTGGACGATCGACTCGTTTATCGGCGATACGCCGCTGCATGCGCCGGCATTTGTGGTCAGCCTGGTGGAGCAGATCGGCGGGCGCAGCGTCATTGTGCGCAATTTGTGGATCTGTATGATCACCCTGGTGCTGGTCAGCGCATTTAACGGGCTTTTTTCGTTTTTATATGCCAAATGGAGCGCCCAGGCCAGTGAAAATATCGCCGAGAACATCCGCAACAAGCTCTATGAGCATCTGCAGCAGCTCAGTTTCCAGTACCATGTGTCGGTGGAAACCGGCGACCTGCTTCAGCGGTGTTCCTCGGACGTGGAAACCGTGCGGCGCTTTTTGTCCTCACAGCTGATGCAGATCGTGCGCGCCGTGTCGCTGGTGGTTATCGCATTGTCGATCATGCTGCCGCTTTCGCTGAAAATGACCGGTGTAGCGGTGATAATCGTACCGCCGATTTTCCTGTTTTCACTGTTTTATTTCAGAAAGGTGATCGCGACGTTCCGGGATGCGGACGAAGCGGAGGGCGCGATGAGCGCCTGTTTACAGGAAAACCTTACCGGTATGCGCGTGGTGCGCGCTTTTGGCCGGCAAGCGTATGAAATTGACAAGTTTACCAAAAGATCCGAAGACCTGCGCGATAAATTCTGGCGCGTCAACCGCGTGGCCAACAGCTATTGGGCCATTTCCGACGGTATTGTGGCGGTGCAGCGAGCGCTTTTGCTGGTAGCCGGCGTGTATTTTGTGGTGCGCGGCGAGATTACCGTGGGCGTTTTGACGGTGTTCGTGTCCTATGAAAACCAGCTGCTCTGGCCGGTGCGCCAGCTGGGGCGCGTCCTGGCGGACATGGGCAAGGCGATGGTGTCACTGGAGCGTATCGATCAGGTGCTGCGCGAAAAGTCGGAATTCATCGACGAGGGCAAATGCCTGGAGCCGCCGCTGGATGCAGACGTGCATTTTGAAAACGTGACGTTTGGCTATGAAACCGGAAAGCCGGTGCTCGACGGCGTGACCTTTACCGCCAAAGCCGGTCAGACGGTCGCCATCCTGGGCTCAACCGGCAGCGGCAAAAGCACGATGATGTACCTGATGCAGCGCCTGTACGACTACCAGTCGGGCTCCATTACCATCGGCGGGGTCGAACTGCGCGATATTGACAAAAAATATCTGCGGACCCATGTGGGAATCGTTTTGCAGGAGCCGTTCCTTTACAGCAAAACCGTGCGGGAAAACATCGCCATTGTCGATCCGGCGCTTCCGGATCAGGCCGTCTTTGACGCGGCGCGCACGGCGGCGGTCCACGATGTCATCCAGGAATTTGACGCCGGGTATGAAACGATGGTGGGCGAGCGCGGCGTAACGCTTTCGGGCGGACAAAAGCAGCGCGTTTCCATCGCCAGGACGCTTTTGAAGGATAATGATATTTTGATCTTTGACGACTCGCTCAGCGCGGTGGATACGGAAACCGACGCGAAAATCCGCGAGGCGCTGCGCCGTGGGCGGACGGCGACCACCTTTATCGTGGCGCACCGCATCACCACGCTGATGCAGGCCGATCTGATTTTGGTGATGGATCAGGGGAAAATTGCCCAGCAGGGCACGCACGCCCAGCTGATCCAGTGCGATGGCCTGTACCAGCGCATCTTCCACATCCAGACGGCGCTGGAGGACGAATTCGGCAACGAAACCGCCTGATTTTAAAGGAGGCGATCCATTATGCAGCAATTCACCACGGAACAGGATTATACCAAAAAACTGGACATTTCCCTGTGGAAACGCCTTGTGGTATACGCCCGTCCGTATTATAAGAACCTGGGCCTGGTCGCGCTGTTTATGACGCTCACGGCGCTGATTGACGCGGCGTATCCGCTTTTGAACAGCTACGCGATCGACCAGATGATTCAAAACAACGACCTTTCCGCGATGAAGGTTTTTGCCCCGATCTATTTTGCTATTTCCATCCTCTCCGGCGTGCTGGTTTATCTGTTTTTGTGCCAGAGCGCCAAGATCGAGGTGGGCACCTGTTATATCATCCGGCAGGCGGGTTTTAAACGCCTGCAGGAACTTTCCTTTACCTTCTATGACCGCACGCCGGTGGGTTATTTGATGAGCCGTATGACCAGCGATATCCAGCGCCTGGCCGATACCATCGGCTGGACGCTGCTCGATCTGGTATGGGGCAGCGTGATCATTGTGATTTACTGCGTGATCATGTTTTTGAAGGATTGGCGTCTGGCGCTTCTGGTCATCGCGGTAACGCCGGCGCTGGCCGTTTTGAGCGTTTATTTCCAAAAGCATATCCTGGCGGCTTACCGTGCGGTGCGCAAAACCAATTCCCAGATCACCGGCGCATTTAACGAGGGGATTATGGGCGCGAAAACGACCAAAACGCTGGTGCGCGAGGAACGCAATTTTGACGAATTCAAGCAGCTGACCGCCACCATGCGCACCTCGTCCGTGCGCGCGGCCATGCTCAGCGCCGTCTATCTGCCCATTGTAACCACCATCGGGACCTTCGCCATGGGGTTGGCGCTGTGGAAGGGCGGCTATGACGTGTATACGGGCGTGATGAGCCTGGGCACGCTGACCGTGCTTGTCAGCTATGCGACCCAGATGTTTGAGCCGATCCGGGAAGTGGCGCGTATTTTTGCCGATCTGCAGTCCTCCCAGGCGGCGGCGGAGCGCGTTTTGACCCTGCTGGAGACGGAGCCGGACATTGTCGACGGCGCGGACGTTGTCGCGCGCTATGGCGACGAGATTCACCCCAAGCGTGAAAACTGGGAGAAAATCCGGGGCGACGTGACATTTGACCATGTATCGTTCCATTACAAGGGCGGCGAGCGCGTGCTGGACGATTTTAATCTGACGGTTCGGGCGGGCCAGACCATCGCGCTGGTAGGCGAAACGGGCAGCGGAAAGAGCACCATCGTCAATCTGGTCTGCCGGTTCTATGAGCCGACCGCGGGCGCCATCTGTATCGACGGCATCGATTACCGCGAGCGCTCACAGCTGTGGCTGCAGTCGCGCCTGGGGTATGTGCTGCAGGCGCCGCATCTGTTTTCCGGTACGGTGGCCGACAACATTCGCTACGGCCGGTTGGATGCGACGCGCGAAGAGGTGGAGCGTGCGGCAAAGCTGGTGGACGCCCACCGGTTTATCACAAAGCTGGAAAAGGGATACGATACCTTTGTCGGCGAAGGCGGCAGCCGCCTTTCCACCGGCGAAAAGCAGCTGATTTCCTTTGCCCGCGCCATTTTGGCCGATCCGGCGATCTTCGTGCTGGATGAGGCGACTTCATCCATCGACACGGAGACCGAACAGCTGATCCAAAACGCCATCGGTAAGGTGCTTCAGGGCCGTACGAGCTTTATCGTCGCCCACCGCCTTTCCACCATCCGCAACGCGGATCGGATTTTGGTTATTCACGGCGGCAAGATCATCGAGGACGGCAATCACAGCCAGCTTATCGCCAAGGGCGGGTATTATTACAACCTTTATACCAATCAGTTTGTGGAAGAGCAAACCCAGCGCGCCATCGCCGGGGACGCATAAAAACGTTAAAAAGACGCTAAAAGAATCCCCGCAATGGAATAATGGCGGCAAAATATGGTTGACAGGAGGCGCTTGCTTCCTATATAATTAGAAAGCCGTAAAGGGGAGTAGCAGGCGCCGGAAGGCGTGGTGCGCGCGTCAATACGATTTTCTAATCCGCGTTCATCTTCCATTGCAAGACTTTTACAGTGCATGACACCTGTTGTGCATTGTTTTTTTGTGGAGCAGCCCCCGGCGGCGCGATCAAACGGCTGGAGGTTTTTCATCTATGGAGGCAATTTTGCACAATTTGTCGTGCATTACCTGGCAGATGCTGGTCATGTGGGCAATCGGCGCAGCGCTGATCTATCTGGCGATCAAAAAGGACATGGAGCCGACGCTGCTTTTGCCGATGGGCTTTGGCGCGATTTTGGTGAACCTGCCCAATTCCGGCGCTATTGAAGTGCTGCAAACGCTTTTTAATGCCGGTATTTCAAACGAACTTTTCCCGCTTCTGCTCTTTATCGGCATTGGCGCGATGATCGATTTCGGGCCGCTGCTGTCCAATCCCAAGCTGATGATCTTCGGCGCTGCGGCGCAGTTCGGTATTTTCCTGACCCTGTGCATCGCCGCGATGTTCTTTGACATCAACGACGCGGCGTCCATTGCGATTATCGGCGCGGCGGACGGCCCTACCTCCATCGTTGTGGCGCAGAAGCTCGGCTCCAAATACCTGGGCGCGATTATGGTGGCGGCCTATTCGTATATGGCGCTGGTGCCCATCATTCAGCCTCCGGTGATCAAAATGCTCACCACCAAAAAAGAACGTCAGATCCGCATGCCCTATGTGCAAAAAGAGGTCAGCAAGACCACGCGGATTCTTTTCCCGATCATCATCACGGTGATCGCCGGCATGGTTGCGCCGGAGTCGGTTGCGCTGGTTGGCTTTTTGATGTTCGGCAATCTGATCCGCGAATGCGGCGTGCTCAATTCTCTGTCGGAAACGGCGCAGAAGGTGCTGGCCAATCTGGTAACGCTGTTTTTGGGCATCACGATTGCCCTTCAGATGCAGGCGGACATGTTCCTGGAACTGGATACGCTGCTGATCCTGGGCCTGGGCCTGGTGGCGTTCATCTTTGATACCGCCGGCGGCGTGCTGTTTGCCAAACTGCTCAACGTATTTTTAAAGACCAAGATCAATCCCATGATCGGCGCCGCGGGTATTTCGGCGTTCCCGATGTCCGGCCGCGTTGTGCATAAGATGGGTCTGGCGGAGGATCCGCAGAATTTCCTTTTGATGCATTCCATCGGCGTCAACGTCTCCGGCCAGATCGCTTCGGTCATCGCCGGCGGCCTGATCCTCAATTTCTTCCTGTAAGGAGGCCGTATTATGAATTTTCAACCTATTGAATTTGTCCATTGCCTGAAATACATGGGCGTCGGCATGGTGACGATTCTGGCCGTCATCGGTGTGATCATTCTGGTGACCATGGCGCTGAACCGTTTTACTGCCGGTAAAAAACAGGATTAAACCGTATACTTTCCCGCCGACCCGGCATAGCGCCGCGCCCGGCGGGTTTTTTCTATGCAGGATGCTGTAAAGACACCAAACCGGAGAAAGGAGCCTGAAAATGAAAAAATTCGGGATTGTCAAGGAATTGGAGCTGGGGAAAAACGGCGGCGAAACCCTGTATATCGTGGATGTCAACGGCGACGGGGAGCAGGAGCTGGTGCTGCGCCAGAGCCCCGGCATGCTGGATTCCAAATTCTATAAGGACGGATTCCACGGCCATATCGAGGATGAAAACGCCGATCTGTTCCAGCTGACCTGCATGACGCAGGACGGCCGTGTCCTGTGGCAGACGGGCGCGCCGTGGACGCAGGAAAAACCCTATAATTCCCATTCCGGCGCGGCAATGACCGCATTTTGCGACCTGTACGGCGACGGCAGGATGATCGGCGTGTGCATCCGCAAGGACCGTCTGAGCCTGTTTGATGCGGCGAACGGGGAAAAGCTTCGGGAAATTACGCTCAAGACAGAGGCGTATAACATCATCGGCCTTCAGAAAATGGCCGACGGGAGCACCCGTATCCTCGTCAAATGCGACGGCAACAGCGAATACGGCTATGGCAAGCCCATCGCGGCCTACGACGCGCAGCTCAACTTCCTCTGGGAGCAGACGGCGCTGAGCGGCGGCGGTCACAATATCCTTTTTTGCGATGTTGACGGGGACGGCAGCGACGAGATTTTCGAGGGGTATAATCTGCTGGATCACGATGGAACGATTTTGTGGAGCTTTGATTTTCCCTCCCATGCCGATCAGATCGTAGTGGACGATATCAACCAGGACGGCGTCCAGGAGGTGATCTACTGCACCGACAACGAGGATTTCATCATCGTGAACGTTAAAGGGGAGCATCTTTTAACCCGCAGCGATTTTCCCCATCCTCAGAAGGTTGTTGTCGGGCGGTTTATGCAGGGCGTTGCCGGCAAACAGCTGTTCATGTGCAACCGTGCGACCCACGGCGGCGCGGTGATGATGGACTGCGGCGGAAACGTCCTTTGGGAATTTCCCTGCAACGGCTATGCCAGCCTGCTGGCGGGCGCGGGCGAGGACGGGCTGGATCTGATCCTGTTTCATCCGGGCCCCGGCAGAATGTCTGCGCAGCTGCAAAGGGAGTATATTGAAAAATCGGAAAAGATGGGCTATCATGATCTGCCGATTTCGGGAAATTCCGGTTTTGAGGACTTTGTTCTGGATGGGCGGGGGACGATCCTGTTCCGGTTCCCGCATCTGGCCCAGAGCGTCGATGTGACCCGGTGGGGGCTGCCTGAAAGACAGAAGGGCGATTTCGGCGCGGGCTTTGCCGTGGAGCAATACGATATCGATCACGACGGCCAATTGGAGTTTATTTATTATAACCGCACGCATCTGTGGATTTTGAAACAGCAAAACGACTGACGAACCAAAAACGGCGCGGAGCCTCGCTTGGAGATTCCGCGCCGTTTTCTGTTTTTCGGGCGTCCGGTTCAGGCCTTCTGCACGCTTATGACTTCATAGCCTGCGTCGGCTACTGCGCTGCGCAGCTGCTCTGCCGTAACGGCAGACGGCGCTTTGACGGACGCCGTGCCGGCTTCCAGGTCGACCTGCGCCTGCGCGCCGAGCGCTTCGATGGCCTTGGTTACATGCGCCACGCAGTGCTGGCACATCATGCCGCTGATTTTCATCATCCAGTGATTCATGTCTGGTTCCTCGCTTTCCTGGTTTTGAAGGCGCGCCGGCTCCGGCTGCGCCTGTGTGACGGGTTCGGGCCGCTGGGGGCGATAGGCGCGCAAACGCAGCGCGTTGCTTACGACGCATACGCTGGACAGGCTCATGGCCGCGGCGGCAAACATCGGGTTGAGGCTGATATTCCAAAGGGGGATCAGGGCGCCTGCTGCCAGCGGAATGCCGACGCAGTTATAAAAGAACGCCCAGAAAAGGTTTGTTTTGATATTGCGTACGACTTTGCGGCTCAGCTCCATGGCGCATACCACATCGTAAAGCCCTTCGCGCATCAGCACGACCTGCGCGGCGCTTACGGCGATGTCGGTGCCTGCGCCGATGGCAATGCCAACGTCAGCAGATTTGAGCGCGGGCGCGTCGTTGACGCCGTCGCCCACCATGGCGACCCTGCGGCCCTGCGCCTTGAACTGCGCCACAGCTTCCGCCTTATCCTGGGGCAGCACACGCGCCCGGATGTCCTGCGGCTCGATGCCGACCTGCGCGCCAACCGCCCGTGCCGTATCGGGGTGGTCGCCTGTGAGCATGACCGGGTGTACGCCCAGACGGCGCAGCGCCGCAACCGCCTGCGCGGCGTCCGGCTTGATCGTGTCGGCCAGCGCGGCCAGCCCCTGAATTTCGCCGTTTCGCGCAAAATACAGGACGGTCTTGCCCTCGGCCTTCAGCGCCGCCGCGCGGGCGGAAAGCGCAGGGGAAGGCGTCAGCCCGCTTTGCGCCAGCATCCGCTCGTTGCCGCCGAAGCAGGGCGCGCCGTCCAGCACGGCGCGTACGCCCTGGCCGACGATGGATTCAAACTGCTTGACGGGCGCGGGCGTGATGGCCCGTGCAAGCGCGTCGCGGCGGATCGCCTGTGCCAGCGGATGGTCGCTGGGGGCTTCCAGCGCTGCGGCCAGTTCGATCAGCGATTGAGTGGAAACCCCTTCCTGCGCGGCGTAGTCGCATACCGACAGCGCGCCGGTGGTAATGGTTCCCGTTTTGTCAAATAAGACGGTGTCAACGCCGCCAAGCGTTTCAAGCGCCTGCGCGGTTTTATACAATACGCCCATCTGTGCGCCGCGCCCGGTGCCGACCATAATCGCCACCGGCGTGGCAAGCCCCAGCGCGCAGGGACATGAAATGACCAATACGGCTACCGCGCGGGTCAGCGCCTGGGCGGGCGTGCCCAAAAAGAACCAGATCATTGCGGTAAGGGCCGCCAGCGATAAAACGATGGGCACGAACACCGCGCTGACCTTGTCGGCCAATCGCGCAATCGGCGCTTTGGTCGCCCCGGCTTTTTCAACCAGATCGATCATCTGCGCCAGCGTTGTGTCTGCGCCGACCTTTTGGGCGCGCATGACGCCGTAGCCGTCGGTAATCACGCCGGCGCACATCAGCGTATCGTCGGGGTGCTTATCCGCAGGCAGGCTTTCTCCCGTCAGCGCGGATTCGTCAACGCTCACCGCGCCCGATTCCAGCACGCCGTCGACAGGCACTGACGCCCCGGCGCGCAATACCAGACGATCCCCCACGCCGACCTGCCCAACCGGCACTTCCGTTTCCTGGCCTTCCCGCAGCACGACGGCGGTTTTGGGCGCCAGCGCGGCCAGGCCCGACAGCGCGTCGCGGGTTTTGCCCTTGGCGCGCGCTTCCAGATATTTGCCGACGGAAACCAGCGCCAAAATCATTGCGGCCGATTCCAGGTAAAGCTCGTGGGTCAGATGCGCAGCCGACTGCGTCTGTCCTGCGCCCAGCAGCCAGGCCATCCGGTACAGCACCGCCACGCCGTACACGAGCGCCGCGCCGCTGCCGATGCATACCAGCGTATCCATGTTGGGCGCGCCGTGCAGCAGCGCGCGCAGGCCGCGGGTGAAATAACCGGCGTTGAGCGCGACGATGACCAGGGTCAGCAAAAGCTGCGTCAGCGCAAAGACCATCGCGCCCTGCGGCAGGGAAAACCACGGCAGCTGGGGCAGCCCCAGCATCTGGCCCATGGAAATGTAAAACAGCGGGATCAAAAAACCAATGGACGCCATCAGGCGCGCAAACGCCTGGCGCTGCTGCTTTTGTTCCTGTTGGCGCTGCTGCTCCTCCTGCGTGCTGCGCGTTTGCTGCGCGTCCTGCGCCCGCAGTTCCCGCGCGCCGTAGCCGCCCTTTTCAATGGCGGCGATCAGCGCGGCGGCGTCAAAGCTGCCCCGGCAGGTTAAACGGTTGGTCAATAAACTGACCTGGACGTCTGAAACGCCCGCAACGCTCTGCGCCGCTTTTTGCACATGCGCGCTGCATGCCGCGCAGGTCATGCCTTCGATCTGAAATTGCCGGACGGCCTGATTGTCCTGCATAAACGACCTCCCATCGGGAATCATTCCCCAAGTTTGTCGTATATAACATATCGCAGTTTTGGACAAATGTCAAGAATTTCCCCGGATAAAGTTTGCCCGGATTGCGGTTGTTTGATGCGCGCGATTATGGTAAAATATCGTTATAAATCCGTATGCAGGGGGAAGGCCGTTCGGCGGCGCAAAAGCGCGTTTTGTGCTGCGCAGATGCGCCGGATGCGCTTTACGCTGAAATCCGGCGCGGTTTGGGCGGATGTCCCCTGTGCTAATTTGATCAAAAGGAGCTATCCCATGCACGCAATTGAAAAAATTATGGCCAAAGCGGCGGGCGTGGCGTCGGTGCGTACCGGCGAAATCGTCAACGTGAAGGTCGATTTTGCAGAAATCAACGATTTGTATCTTCAGACGGTCTATTCGTTTTACGAAATGGGCGGCCAAAAGGTCTGGGATAAGGATCGCGCCGCGTTTGTGTTTGATCACTATGCGCCCGCCCCGACGATCCAAAGCGCGAAAAACCACGGGGAAATGCGCGAATTTGCCCGGAAAAACGAGCTGACCTATCATTTTGACGTGGACGCGGGCGTCTGCCATCAGGTGATGCCCGAGGCGGGGCTGATCTATCCGGGCATGATCGTCGTGGCGACCGATTCGCATACCACCACCCACGGCGCGTTCGGTGCGTTCGGCACCGGTGTGGGCGCGACGGATATGGCCTGCATTTTGATGACCGGCGAATTGTGGATGCGCGTGCCGCAGGTGGTTCAGGTGCGCATCGACGGGCAGCCCGGCGCAGGCGTATATCCCAAGGATGTGATTTTGCATGTGCTTGGCAAAATCAAGGCCGACGGCGCGGTCTATAAAGCCATCGACTTTACCGGGTCCTATGTGGAAAACCTGGATGTGAGCGGACGAATGGTGCTTTGCAACATGGCAGTTGAGATGGGCGCAAAAACGGCGTATATGCAGCCCAATCAGGCGGTGCTGGACTATGTGACGCCGCGGGCGGTGCGTCCCTTTGAGGTTGTGGAAACGGATGCGGATTTTGAGTATGCGCAGACGTTTGTCTTTGACGTGAGCGATCTTTCCCCGCAAATTGCCAAACCGCACAGCGTGGACAATGTCAGCCCGATTGACGACGTGCTGGGCGTGAAAGTCCATCAGGGCTTTGTCGGCGCATGCACCGGCGGAAGAGAGGACGATATCCGCCAGGCATGGGAAATTCTGCGCGGCAAAAAGATCCCCCGGTATGTGCGGCTGATTGTGATCCCTGCCTCGGCGCAGGTCATGCGGGCGTGCCTGGACAAGGGGTATATTCAGGATTTGATGGAAGCGGGCGCGACGATTTCCTCGCCCGGCTGCGGGCCGTGCTTGTCGGCGCACGAGGGCGTGCTGGCTCCGGGCGAGGTCTGCATTACCGCTTCCAACCGCAATTTCCCCGGCCGCATGGGCAGCAGGGACGCGCAGATCTATCTGGCGTCGCCGGCGACCGTCGCCGCTTCCGTGCTCAAGGGCTGCATTACCGATCCGCGCACGCTGTAAGGAGGGCTGGACATGGATATGATTTTAAACGGAAAAGCCGTCGTTTTGGGCGATAATATCGACACCGACCAGATTTTCCCCGGCCGCTTTCTGGCGCTGACCGATCCTGGTGAAATCGGCGCGCGCTGTCTTTCGGGCGTGGACGAATCCATCGCGCCCAATTTTAAAAAAGGGGATATTGTCGTTGCCGGGCGCAATTTCGGGTGCGGCTCCAGCCGCGAACATGCGCCCATCGCGCTGGTCAACATGGGCGCGGCGGCGGTGCTGGCGGATTCCTTTGCCCGTATTTTCTTTCGCAATGCCATCAACCTGGGGCTGCCGCTGGTCGTTTGTCCCGGCGCGTCGGCGGCGATTGAAAACGGCTGGACCCTTTCGGTGGATCTTTCAGAGGGCACGGCGACTGTGCGGGAAACCGGCGCGGTGCTGCCCTGCGAGAAGCTTGGCCCCAAGGCGATGGAAATCCTGGACGCCGGCGGCATCAAGCCGCTGATGCGCGCGCGTATGGGCGTTCGGTAAATTTTCTTCATAAGGACCAATAAAAAGCGGCCCTGTTCGGGCCTTCTGCGCGCATGCATGGCTGCGTATAAAAACGGGCTGTGCATGCGCGCAGGAAGGCCGGATACGAGGGGCCGCTTTTTTGTTTCAGGATAATTACAGGCCAAAAACGCGCTCAAAATTTTGATAGAAAATCGCGTCGGCCGCTTCCTTTGGCAGCTTCAGCGCCAGAAACCGTGCAAGCTCGCCCTGATGATCCCACATGGGGTGATCCGTGCCAAAGAAGAACCGTTCATAGCCGAACGCATCGATGATGGCACGGGCCTGCTCGGGCGATAGGGCGAATAGCGCACTGGAGGTGTCAAACCACACATGGTCGCGCTTTAAATATTGCACCGATTCGTCCCAACGGCGGTAACCGCCGAAATGCGCGGCGATGCAGGTCAGATCCGGCACCTGATCCATGGCCCGCGCCAGGCGCGCCGGGGCGGAAAAATCATAGCGGTTGTCGCCGGTGTGAAACAGCACCGTCAGCTTGCGGCTGGCACAGGCGCGATAGAGCGCAAGCGCCTTGGGATCGTCGATGTTAAATTTCTGAAAATCCGGGTGCAGCTTGACGCCGTGCAGGCCGAGCGCCAAAATCCGGTCCGCTTCCGCTTCAAGGCCATCCATCAGGGGATGGAGCGTGCCAAAGCCGAAAAATTCATGGTGCAGCCGGCATTGCTGGGCGATAAAATCGTTGATATGCGCGCTCTGCGCGGGCGTTGTGGCGCTGGAACAGACCAGATACCGGTCTACGCCGATGCTCCTGCCGCTTTTTAAAAGCGCTTCGGAGTCGCCGACGGCCGCCATGGGCAGGTCATAAAACGCGCCGATGGCGTCGGTGGCCTTTGCGGCAATCTTTTGGGGGAAAATATGCGTGTGCGCGTCGATGATGCGCGCGGCGGGCTTGACAAAGCTGTTCATGATAGGCACCTTCCGGCGTGCCCGAAAAGCCATGCGCTTTTTCGGGCCGCATTGGTATGATTTCCCATTATAAACACAAATGGGCAATCCTTCAAGGGCCAATTCCCTCCGGATCATCAGGCCAGCGCGTCCATTTGGGCTGCGGCGCGGGGCAGCCCATGGCGCGCTTGGCCGCGCGCAGCAGCACAAAACAACCGCATTGCCGGCAGGTGCCGCCGACGAGCTGGTCGCAGCGCTGACAGGCGGCAAGCCGGTTTTCATAAACGCTTTGGGGCGCTTTCTGATCGTCCGGCAGGCTGTCAAGCCGCGCGCGAATCGCTTCAAGCAGCGCCGCCCCATCCGGCGCATCGATCAGGCAGCGCCTACAGGGCTTCATGCGCCGCCTCGATTTCAATGGCAGCCACGGCGCAGGGCGGAATTTCAAAGCGCAGCCCGTGCCCGTCCATGCAGACGCCGTCCAGCGGCTGCGGGCGTACCGTATCGGGCGCGTCAAACGTGTTATGCGCCTGGGGCGCGCCGTGCAGAAGCCGCCCGGAAACGGCCTGACCGGTCAGATTGCAGTGGATCGCATAGGATTGCTGGTCCGACAGGTTCGCCAACGTCAGGTGTACCCGCCCGCCTGCCTTTTGGGATGCCGACACATGCAGCGCAGGCACCTGCGCGCCGTCCTGGCCGACCATGGGCGCCTGCACATGGCTTTCAAGCAGCGCAGCGTCCTGATGGGCCTTGTACAGGTCAAACACATGATAGGTTGGCGTCAATACCATTTGATCCCCTTCGGTGAGGATGACCGATTGCAGGACGTTGACCGTCTGCGCCAGGTTGGCCATAACGACGCGGCGGCAGTGCTGGTTAAAAATGTTGAGCGTCGCAGCGGCGACCAGCGCGTCGCGCATGGTGTTTTGCTGGTAGAGGAACCCGGGGTTGGTGTCCGGTTCCACGTCATACCAGGCGCCCCATTCGTCCACAATCAGCCCGATGCGGCCCTGAGGGTCGCGCATGTCCATTATGCGGATGTGGTTGTCCAAAAGCGGCTCCATTTGCAGCGCTTTTTCAAGCGTACGGTAATATTCTTCCCTGGTAAATGCCGTTGCGCTGCCCTTGTGCTGCCACGAGCCGGGGACGGTATAATAATGCAGGGTGATCGCGTCCATATAGCGGCCGGCGATCTGAAGCACTTTGTCCGTCCAGTCATAGTCAAAGCTGTTGGCGCCGCAGGCGATTTTGTACAGCCGGTTTTCCCCGTAATTGCGGCAATAGGTCTGATACCGGCGGTATTGGTCGGCGTAAAATTCCGGACGCATGTTGCCGCCGCAGCCCCAGTTTTCATTGCCTACGCCCCAGTATTTGACCCGCCAGGGTTCCATCCTGCCGTTTTGTGCGCGCTTGTCCGCCATGGGCGATACGCCGTCAAAGGTCAGATATTCGACCCATTGGCTCATCTCCTGCACTGTGCCGCTGCCGAGATTGGCGTTGATATACGGCTCGCAGCCCAGCTGCCGGCAAAGCTCCATAAATTCATGCGTGCCGAAGCTGTTGTCTTCCACCACGCCGCCCCAGTGGGTGTTGACCATCCGTTTGCGGGCGCTCTTGGGGCCGATGCCGTCCATCCAGTGATACTCGTCGGCAAAACAGCCGCCCGGCCAGCGCAGCACGGGAATGGCAATATGCTTTAACGCCTGCACCACGTCGGTGCGCATGCCGTTTTGGTTGGGAATCGGACTGTCCGGCCCGACATAAATGCCGCCGTAGATGCATCTGCCCAGATGCTCGGAAAAATGCCCGTAGAGGTTGCGGTGAATCGTGCCCATGGGTTTGGAAAGATTGACGGTCAGCCTGTTCATACAAGCGCCTCCTTTGATTGTGGTGGAATACTTCTTTCATACCATGCCGGCGCCGCCTTGTCAACTGTTTTTGAAAAGCTTGCCGACGAATCGCCACAGCGCCTGCAATCTTTGACGACAGCACCGGGAAACCCGGTTTGACAAGGAATGCAGAAACATGTATAATATGTTCATCGTTTAAAAATGAACCTGCGGTTTATCCGCAAAAAAGGAGGCTCCTTTCATGTCACATGCCGATTATCTGAGCGCGGCCAGGCGCCACGTGGATCAGGTGCTGAAAAACGCCGGGGATCAATACCGCACCCCGCCGACGCCCCTGGTGGCGGATTTTATCAACTGGGAAACCGGCCGCCCGCCGCAGATGAAGCCCGTTTACGGCGATCGGATGGTGGTCAGCAGCGACCTAGCCCATCAACAGAACCTGCTGCGGGCCATGGTGCTTTTAAGCGCGCTGACCGGCGATTTTACCTATCGTGATCGCGCGCGGGCGATGTACGACTATCATTTTAAAAACCTCGTGCTGCCCACCGGGCTTCTGCGCTGGGGCGGCCATCGCTATATCGATCTTTTGACGCTCGAGGATAACGGTGAAAAAAACAAGGTACACGAGCTGAAAAATGATTTTCCCTACTATGATCTGATGTTCGATGCGGACGCCGGGGCTGCGGAAAAATTTGTCAAAGCGTTCTGGAACGGTCATATTTACAGCTGGGAGAATTTTGAAATGGGCCGCCACAGCCAGGAGAACGGCAAGAGCCTGGAGGATATCTGGGAGCGCCCGTTCCGCGAAATCGAGCCCTTCGAACCGCGCATCGGCCTTTCCTTCCTCAATACCGGCAACGACCTGATGTTCTCTGCGATCAACCTGTATAACCATACCGGCGACGAGGGCGCGCTCAAATGGGGAGCCAAGCTGTTTGATATCTATGCCATGTGCCGCAATCCGGACACGAAGCTGGGCGTCTATCAGTTTTCTCAGGCCAAAAAACGCATGGAGACCGACGATTTTACCATCACGACATCGCCCTACGGCGACCGTGCCAAACGGCAGCTTGGACCGGAGCTGGGGCAGCACGCGCTGGAAGCCAATGTGATTTTGGAGCAGCAGGCCAATTCCATTTACGGGCTCAATCCCCAGGTCGTGGCATATTATGTGCAAAGCGGCGTCAAGCCCGCCGCGCATATGCTTGAGGTGGTCGGAGAAAATCTGCGCGCCTATGCCAAATACGCCTACATTCCTCAAACCAACAAGCTGCGGCCGATGCTTGCCGACGGCCAGGATCTGAGCGGCTTTGTGCCCAAGCGTCCCGGTTATTACGGCGACGGTTCGCGTTTTGTGCAGTTTGACGCCAACGGCCGGTTCCTGCTGGCCTATGTCAAAACGGCGCTGCTGCTGGGCGATCAGGAGCTGTGGCAGACCGCGCGGCAGATGGCCGGCGGGCTCGGGCTTGGCGATATCGGCGCGATGGACGGCAGCGGCGCGGCGCTGAATCTGTCGGCTGCATGTGCCGACGGCGCGGCGGCGATGGCCATGCTGGCGCTGCATGAAAAATTGGGCGGCGCATACCTGGCGCTGGCGCAGCGGATTGCCGACAATATCATCGCCGATTATACGAAGGAGGGCTATTTTACCCACATGCCCGTTGCTGCCGGCTACCGCCACCGCGCAGACGGATTCCCCGTTGACAGCCAGGATCCGCTGATTGTGCTGGCCGTACAGGCCGCCGTGCAGGGGCGGATGGATCTGATCCCGAGGGCCATTTACTAAATCGTTTTTTGAAATTTTTCGGATCCAATCGATCTGAAACGGCGCGCATCGGAAAAAATGCGCGCCGTTTTTTTATCCCTCTTGACAGCCTGCGGCAGCCATTTTATAATATCGTTAGATGATATCATGAAACGATATCGGAGAGGAGGCGTGCCGGATGCCGAAAAAAGCGCTTGAAAGCCTGACGGAATCGATGTTTTATGTGCTGATGGCGTTTTGCCGCGGGCCGCTGTGCGGCATTGAAGCGGCGCAGTTTATCCAGCGGAAAACCGCAGGACGGATCAATCTGGGTCCGGCGACGCTTTATACGATCCTGGGAAAATTTGAGAAGGAAAAATATCTGGAACAAATCCAGGTGGATGGGCGAAAACGCACCTATCAGATCACCCAGCGCGGCCGCGACGCCTATCAGGAGGAGCTGTCGCGGCTTTGCCGCTGCGTGCAGGATGCCCAGAGCGAAAGGAGCGATTAAAATGCGCACAGATCCCGATCAGATCCGCCATGCGTGGCGGTTTCCGCCCTGTCCCGCCTATGATGTGGAGGGCACGGAAAGCTGGCTTTCCGACATGGCGGCGCAGGGGCTGGTGCTGGGTAAGGACGGCTTTTTTGCCGGATTTGCAATTTTTGAACGCCGGGAATCGGCTGCGATGCGCTACCGGCTTTCCGCCGCGTCCAAAAGTGCGGGCCTGTTTTCCCCTGACGACGGCGCGCCCGACGAGCAGGAGGTTGCGCTTAACCAGGCGTACGGATGGGCGTATGTGGCCACGCGCGGCGATTTTCATATCTATGCGGCAAGCGGCGATGCGGTAGAATTGCATACCGACCCGGTGGTGCAGGCCATGGCGCTCAAATGCGTGGAAAAACGGATGCGCGGCGGGCTGATCTGGCTGATCCTCTGGCTGGCCATTTATCCGCTGTGCTGTGTTTGGGGCGGCTTTTTGCAGGGGATGATTGAAACGGGCACCTGGTTTTATCTGCTGGGGGCGCTGCTGGTGCTTTCGGCGCTGGGCACGGAAATTGCGCAGCTGCGCTATATGAACGGGCTGCGCAGGCGCCTGCGGGACGGGCAGCAGCCCAATCATCAAAAGGATTGGCGCGCGGCCAGGGGCCGGTTTCAGGCGGAAGGGATCGGCTTTGTCCTGCTGGCGCTGGTGTGGTTTGGCGCGCGGATCCATTTGTGGAACGACGCGGTCATGGAGGTGGGGCGCGTGGATCTTGCGCAATACGATCAGCCGATTCCGTTTGCCACCATGGCGGATTTTGCGCCCGGCAGCGTTTATACGGCGGAAAAGGGGATGACGTACAGCAACAAGATTTGGGTCAAATCCGACATTCTGGCGCCTGTGGCCATAGAATTTGATCAGGCGGGCAGCCTGCGCTTGCCGGATGGGCAGACGGTTTCGGGCGGGCTGGACGTACGCTATTATCAGACGGCATCGCCGTGGCTTGCAAAGGTGTTGGCGCAGGAGCTGGCCCGGCGCGACTGGCACAGCAATCAGAAACGCTATCAGCCGCTTGACTTGCCGCAGCTGACCGCGCAGCAGGCCTATGGGTATGCCGCGCTGTTCCCGACCGTGGTGCTCCAAAAGGGCGATCGCGTGCTGCGCGCGACCTTTTACCAAACCGGCGCGCAGATTCCCTATGCCCAATGGGTGCAGGCGCTGGACGCAGGGCTTTAGCGCGGCCGGAAAACCCCGGCAGGGAAAGCAGGGTTCGGGCAAAATCCGGCGTGCGGATTGCCGTTTGCAAAAGGCAGACGGCAATTTTTTTGTTTCGGAGGATTGACAAAAAGCTGGATATTGATTAATATCAAAATTGAGAATAATGTTGATTTTGAGAAAGGATGAAATGGCTTGAAATCGGATTTGGCCCGGCTGCTTTTGCACCCGGTGCGCCAGCGTATTGTGCAGCAGCTGATTTTAAACGGCGCTTTAACGGTGGGGCAGCTGGCGGATGCGCTTACGGACGTCCCCCGGGCGACGCTGTACCGTCAGGTCAGGATGCTTTTGGACGCGCAGCTGATCCAGGTGACTGCACAAAAGGCGGTGCGCGGGGCAACGCAGCGCACCTATGGGATCTGCCGGGAGAAGATGGCCGCCCTTTCGCAGGGGGACGGCGCGCTTTTGATCCAGCAGATGCTCTTCGGCCTTGCCGGAGCTTTTGCCCGGTATTTTAAAAATCCCGATGCTGACCCGGTGGGGGATATGCTTTTTGTATCCTCCTGTACGCTGATGCTCTCCGACGAAGAATTTGCCCAGCTGACCCAGACCATTGGGCAGGCCTATGAAAAGGTGCTGCGCAACCAGCCCCGTCCGGATCGCAGGGCGCGCCTGCTGACGATGATTTCCTCGCCCGGCGGGGAGAAAGGATGATTGTATGCTGAAAATTCAAAATCTGAGCAAAACCTACCGCGGCGGCAAGCAGGCCGTGCGCAATTTGTCGCTTCACGCCGCTGCGGGCGACCTGTACGGTTTTATCGGACCCAACGGCGCGGGAAAAACCACGACCATCAAATGCGTCGTGGGCATCCATGATTTTGACGCGGGAGAGATTTTTATTGACGGCAACAGCGTGCGCACGCAGCCGCTTTTGTGCAAGGCGTCTACGGCCTACATTCCGGACAATCCGGATTTGTACGATGCGCTCACCGGCGTGCAGTATCTGAATTTCATTGCGGACGTGTTTGGCGTGAGCGCGCGTGAACGCACCGGGCGCATCGGGCAATACGGCGACGCGTTTGAAATTACGCCGGCGCTGGGCGATCTGATCGGGACGTATTCTCACGGTATGAAGCAGAAACTGGCGATTTTAAGCGCGCTGATCCATCAGCCGCGCCTGCTGGTGCTTGATGAGCCGTTTGTCGGGCTGGATCCCAAATCCGCGCTGACGCTCAAACAGATCATGGGCGATCTTTGCCGGAAGGGCGGGGCCATTTTCTTTTCCACCCATGTGCTGGATGTGGCGGAAAAGCTGTGCAATAAGGTGGCCATCATCAAGGACGGCGCGCTGATCGCTTCGGGGGATATGCGCGACGTGACTGCCGGGCAGTCGCTCGAGTCGGTCTTTATGGAGGTGCAAAGCGATGCTTAGGCAGATCCTGCTGCTTTGCCGTCCGGCATTTATCAACCTGATGGGCGTCAATGAGGCGCGCTACGGCAGGGATCCCGCCAAACGCCGGCGTCAGTGGCTGCTGTTTGCTGCGTTTGCATTTCTTGGCGTCGTTGCGGTGCTGTATGTCGGCGCGTTTTGCGTCGGCCTTGGGGTGTTGGGCCTGGCCCGGGCGATCCCGGGATATATGGCGGTTGTTTTAAGCCTGGTCGTGTTGGTTTTTACGTTTTTCAAAGCCGGCTCGCTGATTTTTGACGTCGGGCTTTATCAGCGTCAGATCGTGCTGCCGGTTGCGCCTGCCGCCATTGTGGCAAGCCGGTTTCTCACGATGTATGTCATGGACGCGGCGCTGAGCCTGCTGATCCTGATACCGGCTGCGGCGGTGTACGCCTGGTTTGAACACCCGGGCGCGGCGTTTTACGCCATGATGGCCGGCGGCGCGCTGCTTTTGCCGCTTTTGCCGCTGACGGCGGCCAGCATTCTGGGTGCGCTGATCCAGGCGGCGGCCGGCAGGATGCGCCATAAAAACGCAGTGGTCATTGTGCTTTCCTTTGCGGTGACGCTGGGCGCGATGGCGGTATCCTTCCTTGCGCCGGCAAAGCTGGAAACCGTTTCTGCACAGGCGCTGGGCGCGCTGGGGGAAACGCTTATGACGCAGCTGTTTTGGGCTTATCCGCCCGCACGGCTCTTTTCAGACGGCGTGACGGGCGCTGCGCCGCTGCCGTATCTGCTCTTTGCGATTTTGTCCGTGGGGGTCTGCGCGGCGTTTGTCGCGCTGACAGCGCGCCGGTTTTCAAAAATCTGTACTGCGCTTGAAAGCCGCAGCGCTGCAAAACGCTATACGCTTGGGGATCAGGTGCAAAAAAGTGCGCTTCGGGCGCTGTATCAAAAGGAATTTCGGCGGTATTTTGCCTCCAGCGTTTATGTGCTCAACACGCTGATGGGCGAGGTTTTGCTGGTGATAACCGGCGCGGCGCTGTGCTTTTTCGGCCTGGATTCGGTCAAAGCCGCTTTGGGGATGAACCTTGCAATGGAGGATGCCGTGCCGGTCGTGCTTGGACTGATCGCGGGGATGACGCCGACGACCAGCTGCGCGCTTTCGATGGAGGGACGTCAGTGGTGGATCGTCAAAACGCTGCCGGTATGGGAAAAGACCGTTCTGGACAGCAAAATTCTCATGCAGCTGACGCTGGCGCTGCCCAGCTGCCTGGTTGCCTCGGCGCTGGCTGCGGCAGGTCTGCGTCCGGGCGCGGCGCAGGGCGTCTGGCTGTTTGCGGTGCCGGCGGCGTTCGCGCTTTTCAGCGCGGTTTTTGCAATGGCGGTTAATGTGAAAATGCCGGTGATGAAATGGGACGCGGAAACGACGGTTGTCAAGCAGAGCGGCTCCGTGCTGGTTGCCATGCTGGGCAGCTTTTTGGCGGCCGCTTGTGCAATTGCCGCGATGTTTTTGCTGCCGCAGGCGCGCGCCGTTTTGCCGGCGGCGCTTTGCGGCTTGCTCCTTGGGCTGACGGCGCTGTTATACCGATGGCTTTGCCGCGTTCGGTTTGCGCGCATCGAAGGGCCGTAAAGCGCCGCGCCTTTGGCGGCCCGTGAAGATTATGGCAATTTTGCCTGGAAGCCAGGTGAAAATAAAACAGCCCTGCAGCGCGCCAAAAGACGCCTGCAGGGCTGCAAAGCATGAAAATGGAACGATTTTTGTCCGCTTATCGGCAAAGCCGGCGATGCCGGGATTGTAAGCCAGGAAGGCGGCGTTTCCCTGACCATCCCTCCTTAAGGCTGTTTTTGACACGCTGAGGCTGCGCGGCGGGGCGTCGCGCAGTTTCGGGTCAGGTTTCGGACTTTATGGCGGTCAGGCCGCTTTGCATGGCCAGACGGCGGGTTAATGGATGGTACAGCGCCCGGCCTTTGACCATTTTGACGGCGCATTTGGCTTTCAGCGCAGCGCAGTTTCGTTCATAGCGGCGCAGGGCGTTTTGCGGGTCGCCGCCGGCGGCCCTGAGCGCCTCGGCCAGCAGCAGGCCGGTCTGAATGGCGTAGCTGATGCCCTCGGCGGAGGAAGAGGAGATAAATCCGCCGCACTCGCCCAAAAACGCCGCGCCGCATCGGCCGGGCACGATCTGGGAAACGCGGCAGGGGCGCGCCAGATAAGCGCCCTGCGTCCGCAACACCGGCCCGTCCAGCGGAATCCCGCAGCGGATCAGCCGCGATTTGAGCGTTTCAAACTGTGCCCGGGCGTTTGCGCCGGGATGCAGCGCCGCACCAAAATGCAAAAAGCCGTCCTTGGGGATCGTCCAGGCATAGTAATCGGTGATCGTGCTGTCAAAATACGAACCATAAAACGGCGCTTCCCGGCCGGAAAGCCCGATGGTTTGCGAAATGGCGATATACAATGGTGTGCGCCTGCTGGCAGGATCGATCTTGCGCCGCAAAAGCGACCCGGCGCCGTCGGCGCAGGCCAGAAAGCGGCCCTGTTCGATATAGCGCCGTCCCTGAAAGAGAAATTCCACCTCGAATCCGACGTCGGTTTTGCGTACGTCCTTGACCGTGCAGCCGGTGCGCACATCGCACCCGGCGATGCGGCTAAAGAGAAAACGGTCGAACTTTTCCCGGTCCATGTTGGCGTAAAAACGCTGATACGCGCGGGAAAGGCCGCTGTTTAAATCCAGCGCGCGCACCAGGAAGGTTTGGGGCGAACACAGCAGCGCGTTGTCCAGCGCATAGCCGCATGCGGCAAAAACGCGCTGCGCGTCCGGCGCCAAAAGCCCGCCGCAGCATTTTTCCGTATCGCCCGCGCGCTGCGGGCGCTCCAGCGGCCGTTTTTCCAATACCAGCGTTTTCAGCCCGCCGGTACGCGCCGCCAGCGTAGCGCCGGCAGGCCCTGCGCCGACGATGATCAGGTCGAACATAGCCATTCCCCTTTGCGGATTGCTGTTTATACTTTAACACATCCGTTTCTGCGCGGCAATGCCGTTTTGACAAGGCGGCGGGCGATGTGGTAAAATAATGCCGTGTTTTTCAGGAAAATCTGCCGGCAGGAACCGGTTTGCCGGAACGGGCGGCCAAAAGCGGCCCGTGTGCCTGCCCGCGTATTTTATCAGGACGGGAGCGATCGAAACGATGACCAATCATACCGAACGGCTGCGGGACATCCGCTGCTTTTTGTTGGACATGGACGGCACGTTTTATCTGGGCGACCGGCTGCTGGAAGGTTCGCTCGACTTTATCCGGGCGCTGGAGCAGCGCGGCATCTCTTATCTGTTTTTGACCAACAATTCCTCCAAAAGCGCCGGCTATTACATGCAGAAATTAAAGCGCATGGGCCTTGAAACCGACCGTGTGCTCACGTCCGGGCAGGCGGCGGCGTATTATTTGACCGAGCATTTCGGTCAGACGCCCATTTTCCTTCTGGGCAACGACATTTTAAAGGAAGAAATGCGCGCCATGGGCGTTCATGTGGTGGAGCAGGGCGCGCAGGCGGTCTGCATCGGCTACGACACCTCGTTTACCTACCGCAAAATGTGCGTGCTGTGCGACTATGTGCGCAAAGGTCTGCCCTATATCGCCACGCATCCGGACTTTAACTGCCCGGTGGACAGCGAGACCGGCTTTGAGCCGGACATCGGCGCGATAATCGCCTATGTGGAGGCGGCGACCGGGCGGCGGCCCGATGCGGTGATCGGTAAGCCCAACCGCTATATCGTGGAGGCGGCGCTGGCGAAAACGGGAAGCGCTGCGGCGCAGACCTGCATGGTGGGCGACCGGCTCTATACCGATATTGCCACCGGGCTCAACTTCGGCATGCTCTCCATGCTGGTGATGACCGGGGAGGCCACGCAGGAGGATTTGAAAACGACGCCGTTTGTGCCGGATGTGGTGCTGGAACGGCTAAGCTGCGCAATCCCGTATCTGGGCAGCGCGGAAAAATAAAAGGGAGGCGATTTTATGGCGTCAAAAATCATGGACGATACGACGCTTGCACAGGCCACCGGCAGGAAAATCCCGCTTTGGCCACAAGGCCAGACGCCGCTTTTTGAGCCGTCCTACGGTCAAAACGAGCCGGCGCTGTATCCCTATCTGCTCAAGGGGCAGTCGGCCGGCGCGGTGATCATCTGCCCGGGCGGCGCGTATGTGCGCAAGGCGGCGCACGAGGCGGAACCGGTGGCGCTGCGGTTTAACGAGCTGGGGTATCACGCCTTTGTGCTGGATTATCGCGTCAACCCCTATTTGTATCCCTGCTGCCTTCTGGATGTGCAGCGCGCGGTGCGCATGGTGCGTTTCCATGGCGCAAACTGGGGCGTCAAAACCGACAAAATCGCCGTTTTGGGGTTCAGCGCCGGCGGCCATCTGGCCACGACCACGCTGACGCATTTTGATTACGGCGATGCGGACAGTGCCGACCCGGTACAGCGCGTCAGCTGCCGCCCGGACGCCGTGCTGCCCTGCTATGCGGTGATGAGCATGAAGGAATACGCCCATGCGGGCAGCCGGGAATACCTTTTGGGCGATCATCCCGATCCCGCGCTTTTGACCCAGCTGAGCGCGCACCTGAATATCCGGGAGGATACGCCGCCGGCGTTTTTGTTCCATACGGCGCAGGATCAAAGCGTGCCGGTCCACAATACGCTGCTTTTGGGACGGGCGCTGTGCGAACGCGGCATCTGCTGCGCGGTGCATGTTTATCCCTTCGGCGGCCATGGGATGGGGCTTTGCTATGGCAATGACGACCGCCCCACGCTGGCGCAGGCGCGCCATTGGAGCGGGGAAGCCGGCCGTTTTCTCAAAGAGCTTGGTTTTTAGGAGGGCGCTATGCTTTTATCCGATCTTCAAAATGCTACGGGCCCGGCCATTGCGCTTTGGCCCAGGGGAACGACGCCGCTTTATGACCCGCAGATTCCCGACCAGCGGGAGCCGGCCCTTTTTCCCTATCTTTTGCCGGACGCGCCGGAGGCAGGATGCGTGATCGTGCTTTCCGGCGGCGGCTACAGCCAGACCGTCGCGCATGAGGCCGAGCCGATTGCGCAGCGGTTCAACGAGCTGGGTCTGCACGCATTTGTGCTGGATTACCGCTATTTCCCTTATCTGTACCCCTGCTGCCTTCTGGACGTCAAGCGCGCGGTGCGCATGGTGCGCTTCCACGGCAGAGCCTGGGGTGTGAATCCGGAGCGGATCGCGGTGTGCGGATTTAGCGCCGGCGGCCATCTGGCGACGGTTCTGCTGACCCATTACGACGGCGGGGATCCCGCCGCGGCGGATCCGGTGCAGCGCGTCAGCTGCCGCCCGGACGCCGTGCTGCCCTGCTATACGCCCAGCGATTATTACGCCTATCGTCCCGCGCGCGGGATTCCAAACCTGCTGGGGCCGGATGCGACGCTGGAGCAGATCCGTGAAATGACGGCGCGGCTGAATCTGCTGCCCGATACGCCGCCCGTGTTTATCATGCATACCGCTCAGGACGAAAAGGTGCCCGTGGGGCATGCGTTTGCGCTGGCCGACGCGCTTTGCGCCAGAGGGTTTGTCTGCGCGCTGCATATCTACCCCTTCGGCCGGCACGGCATGGGCACGGGGCTGCGCCCCGGTCAGGAAAATTTCCAGGGCCAGCACTGGATGCAGGACGCGGCGCGGTTTCTGGCGGAACTGGGGTTTTGACCGCGATAACCGTTTGCTGGATCTCCTTTTGGGACAAAAACGTAAAAAGTGAACGAAAAACATAAAAACCGGCCGGTTTTGGCCGGTTTATTTTGCTGACAAAACCCTGCGTTTGCGGTATAATACAGATATGGATTGTTTTTCACGACAGTGTCCGCGGCGCAAAGCCCCTGTGCTTTTCGGTGGCAAAACAGATATGGTCGTTTTGCCGTCGGGATCAAAATCTGGGCGGATGCTGCGCGCCCGGGAGCGGCGCAGGAAACGCGCCCCCGGAAAAACAATACAAAATGAAAAGGAAGTGCTTGTATGATTCGCGAAAACCCGATTAAAAAGGGACTGAAGGAAGGCAAGAGCTACGTTGGTACTTTTGCCAAAATCGCCGATGCCAGCGCCATTGAAATCATGGCGATGTGCGGCTTTGATTATATCATCATCGATGGTGAGCATACGCATTTTAACAAGGAAACGCGTCTGGATCTGCTGCGCGCGTGCGATATCTCCGGTATCGTGCCGATCGTTCGGGTGCGCGACGCTTCCCGCAGCGAAATTTTGCAGGCCCTTGACGCGGGCGGTCTGGGCATTATGGTGCCCGAAACCGGCACCAAGGAGGAAGTGGAAAAGGTCGTATACAATACGTTCTACTATCCCAAGGGAGGCCGCGGCTTTTCTCCCTCGCACCGCGCGGGCGGCTATACGTTTATGAACGGCAAGGAATATGCCGAAAAGGCCAATGAAGAGCTGATGGTCGTCGTTTATGCGGAAACCGCCGATGCGCTTGAAAACATTGATGAAATGCTTTCCGTGCCCAATGTCGACTGCCTGTGGATCGGGCCGATGGATCTGACCCAGGTGCTGGGTGTGACCGGCGACTCCAAGCATCCCAAAGTGGTGGAAACGATGAACAACATCATCGAAAAATGCAAAAAGGCCGGCGTTGCCGTCGGCACCATCGCCGCAACGCCCGCTGATGCGCAGCGGCTGATCGATCAGGGCGTCCAGCTCATTGCCCTGAGCTCCGACCAGGCGATGATCGCCTATGCCGGCAAGACCTTTATGAAGGAACTGGGCAGAACCGGCCGCGCATACTAAGCGTCCTTTGCCCTGGAGCGTTGGCAATAACCGTGCCGTCAGGCTGCTTTTTGCCGTCAAGCGCGCATCCCGTTTTTGGGATGCGCGCTTTTTTGCCTGAATCCGGTTCAAAATGCGCGGCCTGCGGAACACCGGCGCGGTGCGGCGTTATCCCGGGCGCCGTCAAGTTTTATGCGCAGCTGATCTTATCTGATCCCGGCGCCGGCGAGAAAGAGCTGGCATGCCAGCGAAAACCCCTGGGCAAAAGCCTGGCTCAGCATCGGATCTTCCGCTTCCGTCAGCTTGTTTTCCAGCATTTCCAGCATCTTTGCATCCTCGGGCGTTTTGCCGGATAAAAATTGCCTGCGCAGTTCGTCGATCTGACAGATCAGCGCCATCTGGTACGGGCTGGGCGGTATGCGCTGCGTCCAGGGGCTTATCTCTCCATGGTAAAGCTGTTCCAGAATGTCTGACATAAAAAATCACTCCTGTGAAATCGTTGGATTTGGGTAGTTTGCCGCATGTCTGTGGATTGTTCAAAGGATCTGACAGCTGAAAGCTCCTTCATCCGATATAGACGTATACATTATATAATGTATACGTCTATATGTAAAGCGAAAACAAATAATAGTATTAATTATCGCCTAAATAAGGGAGCAGGGATGGATGATTAAACTCAATATTCTGGAAATACTTGAAAAAAATGGAAAAACAAAATATTGGCTTTATAAGCAGATGGGTATGAGTTATCAAAACTGCATGAAGATGATTCACAACCAGACCAAGGGCATTCAGTTTTCCAATATAGAACTGCTTTGCCAGCTGTTGGACTGTACGCCCAATGAATTGTTTACAATCATTCCGGAAAAAGAAGAAAACAGTTGAGCGCTTTGCCCATACGGCAAAAAAAGCCGCTGTGCAGCGGCAGGTGGGATCAGCTAAATCGTTTTTGGTATTTCGCAATCAGGGCTTCCTGAAGCACCTGGGAAAAATTGATATTGTTCTGTTCGGCGTAGGTGTTGAGCCATGCGGGAATCGTCAAATTCTTTCGGACGGCTTTGCTGCCGTACTGCGCGGCGTAAGCGTCCATGTCCAGCACAAGAACCGTGGAAAAGCCGCCGGCCTCCGGGACAATATCGGCAATCGCGCTGGCATGCGGAACGGGACGTCCGTCTTCCAGCTCGTCAAGCACCCAGCCGGAGGCGGCGTCAATCGCCATTAAAAGCGCGTCGGCAAGCGTATCGCCCTGCGTGGTGCAGCCGGGCAGATCGGGAACGACAACGGTAAATGCGCCTTGCAGATCTTTGCAGGGATAAAAACAGGCGGGGTATGTTAATTTCATTTTGTTAAACCTCCTTCTTGGCGCTGCGCGGCTCAAGTCCGGCCTGCTTGAAGATGGATTGGGCGGTACGGATATCAAGATCTCCGGGATGGTTGGGGATGGTCACCTTTCCGGGCTTGACGGGGTGGACATAATAATAATGCGAGCCGCGGATGTTTTTCAGACGCCAGCCATCGGACAGGAGTATTTTTTCAATCTCGCGAAATCTCATACCTTCAACCCTCCTCTATTACATTATACGCATGATGCGCATTTGCGTCAAGCAAAAACAGCGGTATGGATGCGGCAAAGCGGGGTAAAAGAATTCGACGGGTTTCCATACGGCCGGGAAAAGCCGAATGCTCCACGGGCGCAGGGCTTTTGGGATGATTGAACTTGTATTTTTTGGGTCTGTGTGCTATACTGTGGTCACGAAGACTGCTTAGGGAGGTTTTTACTATGGCACTGGTTACCAGCACCGAGATGTTTAAAAAGGCCTATGAAGGCGGCTATGCGATCGGCGCTTTCAATGTCAACAATATGGAAATCGTTCAGGGCATCACCGAGGCGGCAAAGCTTGAAAACGCACCGCTGATCCTTCAGGTTTCCGCAGGCGCGCGCAAGTATGCCAAGCACGTGTATTTGATGAAGCTGATCGAAGCGGCGATTGCCGACACCGATCTGCCCATCTGCGTCCATCTGGACCATGGCCCTGATTTTGAAACCTGCAAATCCTGTGTGGACGGCGGCTTTACCTCTGTGATGATCGACGGCTCGCATTATGATTTTAAAAAGAATATTGAAGTGACCAAGCAGGTCGTTGATTATGCGCATGATCACGGCGTCGTCGTCGAAGGCGAATTGGGCAAGCTCGAAGGCGTGGAGGACGAGGTGAAGGTCGCCGCCGGCGAAGGCAGCTATACCGATCCGGATCAGGTGCAGGAGTTCGTTGAAAAGACGGGCGTTGACTCTCTGGCCATCGCGATTGGCACCAGCCACGGCGCGTATAAGTTCAAGCCCGGCACCAAGCCCCAGCTGCGCTTTGACATTCTGGAAGAGGTGGAGCGCCGTTTGCCCGGCTTCCCCATCGTATTGCACGGCGCGTCTTCTGTGCCGCAGGATTTTGTAAAGCTGATCAATCAGTACGGCGGCAAAATGCCCGACGCGATCGGCGTGCCGGAGGATATGCTGCGTCAGGCGGCGAAGATGGCCGTTTGCAAAATCAATATCGACTCCGACCTGCGCCTTGCCATGACGGCGAGCATCCGTCAGCACTTTGTGGAGCATCCCGATCACTTTGACCCCCGTCAGTACCTCGGCCCGGGCCGCGACGCGATTCGCGCCATGGTTCGCCATAAGCTGGTCGACGTGCTCGGCTGCAACGGCAAAGCATAAATTCATCGTCCATAAACCGTGCCGCTTTTCCGGCGCGGTTTTTTCCTTATCGAGGAGGTCTTGCCTTGAACGCAGAACAACTGCTTGCCAGCTGGTTGGCTGAAGAAGAAATTGCGCACATCCATGGATGGGATTTTTCCCATATCAGAGGACGCTATACGGAGCAGCAGCGTCTTGCGTGGCAATTTGAAACGATTGTCCGCACGCTTTTAACGCCGCAGACGCGCCTTCTGGACATGGATACCGGCGGTGGGGAGTTCCTGCTGTCCCTGAACCATCCGTATGCGCTTACTGCCGCGACGGAAAATTATCTGCCCAATGTACAGCTGTGCAAAGAAAAGCTTTTGTCGCTGGGGATCGATTTTAAACAGGCCGATGCTGGCGGGCAGCTGCCTTTTTCAGACGGGTCGTTTGATCTGGTGGTAAATCGTCACGGCGATTTTAATCCGCAGGAAATTTTTCGCGTCCTGAAGCCCGGCGGCTTGTTTGCGACGCAGCAGGTCGGCGCGGAAAATGACCGTGAACTGGTAACGTTGCTGATGGGAGAGCAGCCGCTGCCATTTCCGGAACAATATCTGGAAAAAGTGAAATCGGCCTTTGCACAGGCCGGGTTTGACATCCTGCGCGCGCAGGAGGCTTTTGGGCCGATCCGCTTTTTTGACATCGGCGCATTGGTATGGTTTGCCCGGGTTATTCCGTGGGAATTTCCGGGCTTTTCGGTCAGAACGCATCTGGACGCGCTGTATCGCGCGCAGGAGATTTTGGAAAAAGAAGGCGAAATTGTCGGGCGGACGCACCGGTTTTTGCTGATCGCCCGAAAACCATGCTGAGTTTATAGTGCGGAAACAAAACCGAATGCTTCCGGACGTCATAGCCGGCGTCCGGAATGTGCGTTCTGCACGTTCGGGCGGGTTTCCTGCACGATGGCAAAAGGAGACGGCAAAGTTCCGGTAATATATAAAAATGCCGCAGCGGCCCGCGGGAAACCGGCTGCGTTTGCCTGCACGATGTGCGGCGTAATCCCTTCCAGAATCGCAGAAAGGATGATCAAAATGCGAGCGTATGAAAGATTGATTGCTTATACAGCCTATGACACGGCCTCGGATGAAACCAAATCATCCTGCCCCAGCAGTGAAAAACAGCTTGTTTTTGCCCGCGCGCTGGTACAGGAGATGCTTCAGATGGGAATTGACGACGCCAGGGTGGACCAATACGGCTATGTCTATGGCACCATCCCTGAAACGGTGCAGGGCGCGCCGGTTCTGGGGTATATTGCCCATATGGACGTGGTGGACGACGTGCCAAGCGCGCCCATCCGCGCGCGGGTGATCGAAAATTACGACGGCGGCGACATTTTGCTAAACGCGCAAAAGCAGGTTGTGCTTTCCCCGAAGGATTCGCCGCAGCTGCGCGATGATGTGGGCAAAACGCTGATCGTCACCGACGGTACGACGCTGCTGGGCGCGGACGATAAGGCGGGCATCGCCGTGATTTTGACTTTGGCGCAGCGTTTGATTGAAAATCCTCAGATCCCGCACGGGAAAATCCGTATCGGCTTTACGCCGGAGGAGGAAATCGGCAGGGGTGCGGACCGGTTTGACGTGACGGGCTTTGGCGCGGACTTTGCCTATACGCTCGATGGCGGCACGTTTGGGGAAGTGGAATACGAAAACTTCAACGCCTCCAGCGCGGTGGTGACGGTCACGGGGCGCAGCTTCCACCCCGGTTCGGCCAAAAACAGGATGATCAATGCTCAGGAAGTGGCGATGCGCTTTCACAGCATGCTTCCCGCTGCGGAAAAACCGGCCCATACGGAAAAATACGAAGGGTTTTACCATCTGACCGATATGAACGGGAAGGTGGAGCAGGCCGTTTTGCGCTATATCCTGCGCGATCATGACGCTGAAAAGCTGCGCCGGAAGGAAGAAACGCTTGTGCGTACGGCGGAATATCTCAACGGCTGCTATGGCCAAGAGCTCGTACAGGTTCAGATCACCCAGTCCTATCGGAATATGGCCGAGGCGCTTGGGCCGCACCGGCACCTGATCGATACGGCCTATGAGGCGGTGCGCCAGGCGGGTGCAGCGCCCTATTCCGTGCCCGTGCGCGGCGGAACCGACGGTGCACGGCTAAGCTATATGGGGCTGCCGTGCCCCAATCTGGGCACGGGCGCGCATAACGCCCATGGCCGTATGGAATACGCCGTGGCACAGGAAATGGATCAGGCGGTGCTGATGCTCGAATACATTGCCCGCGCGTATGCAAAACGGGGATAAACCGTTTTTTGGCCGAACGCCTCTCTTTCATGTTCAAAAGCCTGCGCCTGTCGGAGCAGGCTTTCAGGCGTTGCGGCCCTGGCAGGCGGCAAAGGGGCGGCGTTTGAGAAAAGCTGTGTTTTTAAAACAGGCATTGTATTTAAAATGGTTGCGTTTTAAGCCGCGGCGTGATACGGTCAAACGGATGCGCGCCCGGCGGCGCGCCGGGAAAAGGGGGAGACGGGGATGTTGGTTTATCTGGCGGCCGGTGTGCTGGGGTATTTGCTGGGCTGCTCGAATATGGCGCTGTATTTGTCCAAAGCAAAAGGGGTGGACCTGTGCGCGGCCGGGTCCGGTAACCTGGGCGCCTCCAACGCAATGATTCTGATGGGCTGGGGCGCCGGCATTGCGGTGGGGGTGCACGATATCGGCAAATCCGTGCTGGCGGTGGTGCTGGCTCGCTGGCTGTTTCCCCAGACAGATCTGGCGGTGGCGCTGACCGCGGGCGTCGGGTGCGTGCTGGGGCATATGTATCCGTTTTATCTGGGGTTTTCCGGCGGTAAGGGACTGGCAAGCTATATTGGGATGGTTGCCATTCTGAACTGGCGGGTGGGCATTGCGGTGGTGCTGTCCATTGCCATTTTGACATTGATTACCGATTATATTGCAGTAGGAACGATCGTTACCGTGATCGCATACCCTGTTTTCATGTTTTTGCTGATGCACAGCTGGCTGCCGGTGCTGATTTTGTGCGTTGCCGGGGCGGCCATGCTCTATAAACACCGCGGCAACTGCGTGCGGATTTATCAGGGCGTTGAAATTGGGCTGCGCCAAAGCGGAAGAGGACAGAAACGGTTGGCATAGCGACCGGGGAAAACGGTTTCCCGGCGGATAAGGCGGCGCTTTCAGAATGGGAAAAATCCCGATGTGGGCATATACGGCGCCGACGCCTGCCGGGATAAAGCGAACGGGCATGCGCAAATGCGCATGCCCGTTTTGGGTTGATATAGGGACGGAATTGGTAAAAACAGTCTTTGGAAAACGCCTTTTTGCGGATGCAAACAGGCTTTTTGCGTCGCGGTGCATGCAGAGCGGCGCGGTCAATCCTTGACGTTGACTTTTTTTACCAGCTCATCGCCGGTGCAGTTTTTGGCCTTGCAGTTGGTAAAGACAAGCCCTTCCCCGTTTTCGGCATAGAACGCGGGCCCCTGCGCGCCGGTGATGGTGCAGTTGGTAAACGAGGCGTCGCGCACGTTACCCAGATAAAAGCCCGTTTTGGTCATCGGTTCGATGCCGTCGAGCATGGCGGGCATTTCTGCGTCAAAGCCGTCGCCCAGCATGACCAGGATGTTGTCAAAGGCCAGATCCTCCACATACTGCTCGGCAAGGCCGTAGACAAACCCTGCGCAGGAGCGGATATCCCGGGCGGTGATGTTGGAGAAATAGACGCGCCGCACGGCGGGGGTGCGCGCATCCACCGGGTAATAGGAGCGGTCCCAAACGTATTTGTCCTTTCCGCCCGGGCCGCAGTAGTAGTAAAGGTTGATCACAAACGGGCAGTTGACCTGATCCATGACGATGTTGTTTACGCGCACGTCCTCCACGACGCCGCCGCGTCCCCGACGGGTTTTGATGCGGATGCCGCGGTCGGTTTTGTGGAAAACACAGTTGGAAATCGTTACGTTGCGCACGTCGCCGCTCATTTCGCTGCCGATGACCACGCCGCCGTGACCATAGGCCATGACGCAGTTGGTCACCGTGATATTCTGACACGGAATCCGGGCTGCCGCGCCCTCGGTGCCGGATTTGAGCGTTACACAGTCGTCGCCTACGGAAATATAGCAGCCCTGGATGCGCACGCCGTTGCAGCTTTCCGGGTTTACGCCGTCGGTATTGGGGCTGTTGGCGGGGTTGTCGATGCTGATGCCGTCCACCAGGACGTTTTCACAGTCAATCGGGTTGACCGTCCAGGCCGGGGACTGGGTAAGCTTGACGTTTTTTATCACGATGCGCTTGCAGCTTTGAAAGCTGATCAGCTTCGGGCGCGGAAAGGGCAGCGTGTGCGCGCGCTGCAGTTCCCACCAGTATGCGCCCTGGCCGTTTAAGGTGCCCATGCCCTCCACGCAGATGTTTTCCGCATTTTCCGCATAAATGCAGGACATATATACCGGTCGGTCCACGCCTTCCCAACGGGAACTGACAGTGGGGAACTGGTCCTTGTCCTGCACAAAAAGGATTTCAGCGCCTGCGTCCAGATACAGGCGCAGATTGGAATACAGCTGAATCGGGCCGGTCAGATATTGTCCTGCGGGGACATAGACCGTCCCGCCGCCCGCCTTGCGCGCTGCGTCCACTGCGCGGACGAAGGCCTGGGTGCATACCGCCTGCCCGCCGGGCTGGGCGCCGAAGTCCATGATGTTCAACGATACCGGAGTATGCATGAAACAAAACCACCTTTCAATCGCGTATTGAAATTTTAATCGGTTATTTTTATTATAGCCTGTCCTGCGGGGCTTGGCAAGCATTTTTGTCCATTGACTTGCCGGCGTCAAAGCGTATATACTGAAAATGGGTTGGAAGACCCGAATCTGTTTTTCTGTGACCTTTTAAGGAGGGATGCGCAATGCTTTGCCGGAACCTGATCGAGGCGATCGGTCATACGCCTATTGTTCATATTTCCCGTTTTGACCCTCAGGGCAATCTGTTTGCCAAATTGGAAATGCTCAACCCGGGCTCCAGCGCCAAGGACCGTGCGGCTGCGTCGATGCTGCGCGACGCGGTGCATCGCGGCAAGCTGCTGCCGGGCGGTATTGTTGTGGAGCCGACCAGCGGCAATACGGGCGTTGGTCTTGCCTGGCTGTGCGCCATTTTGGGCTATCGGCTGATTTTGACGATGCCGGACACCATGAGCGTGGAGCGGCGGCGCATCCTGGCCGCTTACGGCGTGCAGATCGTTTTGACCCCGGGCGCGCAGGGGATGGCGGGCGCAATTGAGGAAGCCAAGCGCATCGTATCGCATACGGGCGCGTTCATGCCGCAGCAATTTGAAAACCAGGCCAATCCCCGGGCGCATGAGCTGACGACCGGGCCGGAAATCCTTTCGGATATGGATGGAAGAATCGGCGCGCTGGTGTGCGCTGTCGGCACCGGCGGAACGCTGACCGGGGTTGCGCGCGCGATCAAAACCCAGTGCCCGGACGCGATGATCGTGGCGGTGGAGCCGGATACTTCCGCAGTGCTTTCCGGGGGGAAGCCCGGCAAGCATAAAATTCAGGGCATCGGCGCCGGTTTTATTCCGGAGGCCCTGGATGTGTCGCTGATTGACCGGGTGATGCCCGTTTCAGCAGAGGATGCGTACGCCGCGGCGCGCACGCTGGCAAGGACGGAGGGCATTTTGTGCGGCATTTCCTCCGGCGCGGCGCTGGCTGCGGCAAAAGCGCTGGGCGTTGCGCGCACGGTTGTGGTGCTGCCCGACACCGGAGAGCGCTATTTGTCCACCGACCTTTTTGATCAGGAGGATCCGGCATGAAGCAGCGGGTGATCGTCGGCATGTCCGGCGGCGTGGACTCGTCGGTTTCGGCGCTGCTGCTTAAACAGCAGGGCTACGACGTTACCGGGGTGTTCATGAAAAACTGGGAAGAAAAGGATGAAAACGGCGAGTGTACCGCCACGGCGGACTATCAGGACGTGCGCGACGTATGCGACGCCATTGGGATCCCCTATTACACGGTAAACTTTTCCCGGGAATACTGGGACCGCGTTTTTTCGTATTTTTTGGCGGAATATCGCCGTGGGCGCACGCCAAACCCCGACGTATTGTGCAACAAGGAGATCAAATTCAAGGCGTTTTTGGATTTCGCCATGGGCGCCGGCGCGGATAAAATCGCTACGGGCCATTTCTGCACGCTGCGCCGCGATTTTAAGGGACGGCCGCTTTTGTGCAAGGGCACCGATCCCAATAAGGATCAGAGCTATTTTTTGTCGCTGCTGTCGCAAAGCCAGCTTGAAAACGTGCTTTTTCCCGTCGGCAATATGACCAAGGCGCAGGTACGCCAGATTGCGCGCCAGGCCGGCCTGGTGACCGGCGATAAAAAGGATTCGACGGGCGTCTGTTTTATTGGCGAGCGCCGGTTCAAGCAGTTTTTGATGCAGTTTTTGCCTGCGCAGCCCGGCGATATGTGCTTAAAAGACGGTACGGTCGTGGGGCGGCATGACGGGCTGATGTTTTATACGCTGGGGCAGCGGCGCGGCCTGGGCCTTGGCGGCGCAGGGGAAAGCTGGTTCGTGATCGATAAGGATTTGGAAAACAACCGCCTGATCGTTTCGCGGGGGGAGGATCCGTCGCTGTTTACGACGGCGCTTATGGCGGAAAACCCCTCCTGGGTGGCGGGCGAGCCGCCGTGCGGACAGTTTTCCTGCATGGCCAAGGTGCGTTACCGTCAGGCGGATCAGCCCTGCCGCGTGACGGTGCTGTCGGACGGAAGGCTTCTGGCGCAGTTTGACGCGCCCTTGCGCGCGGTGACGCCCGGACAGATCCTCGTGCTTTACGATGGGGACGTCTGCCTTGGCGGCGCGACGATCGCCTCGCCGGCGGCAGATCCGGCGGTTTTGGGTCAAAACCGGTAATTTTTGGTATCAATACGATGTGCTGCGGAAGTTTTGGTTGAAAATGCCCCTGTTATGCGGTATAATAAATCAATCCAGTTACCCTTTTATGCTTTTGCTTGCGATAGAAATGAGGAAACACTATGGTAAATGTCTTAAAAGCACATGCCACGCGTACGGTGATTGACTGTGCGTCGATCAAATCCCCTACGCCGTATCAGTTTTGCAAATACGCTGCGCCGCATCATGAGCTGATTTTTGTCTGCTCCGGCCGGTGGCATATTGTCGACCGCAGCGAAACGTACAATTTGAAGGCGGGCGACGTATTGTTTCTGCATTCGGGCAGGCACGACCTGCGCGTGAGCGAGTGCAGCGAGGATTTTTCGTTCTTCTTCATTCATTTTACCCGTGTGGACAGCGACGATGTGCTCGACAGCGAGGAAGAGGACGTTTACAACCAGGACAACACCTATCTGATCGATACGGTGGTGCATTGCAATGAGCGCGGCAGGGTCTATCGCGATTTTGAGAGCATTGTGCACGATTACTGGTCCTCCAGGGACGATAAGCTGGTGCGCCTGAACATTCTTCTGGATCTTCTGATCAACGATGTGGCGTATGCCAACCGCAAGGATTATCAGCCCGGATACGAAAATATCGAGCGCGTGCTGCGCACCTTCCGCATTACCTCCGACCGCTTTTTCCGCGTGGAAGAGGCTGCGCAGATTGCCGGCATGAGCACCCGGTCGCTTTCCGAGTGGTTCAAGCGCGCCACAGGGCAGAGCGTCTACCGCTATCAGATCAATTTCAAGCTGGAGATGGCCTACAAGCTTTTGCAGCGCCAGCCGGATCATACAATGCAGGAGGTTGCCAATACCTTCGGTTTTTATGACGCGTTCCAGTTCAGCAAGCTGTTTAAGCAAAAATACGGTTATCCGCCCAAAGAACTGCGCAAGCGCACCCGCAGCGGCGCGGTTGACAACCCGCAGGAGGATTGATATACTAAATGCGGCGCGCGGTTTGAAGCGGGCCGAGCCTGTGGTTTGGTGAGAGTGTGCTTTCACCTTTCGGATCTCAAAAAGTAAGCAGCCAAGCCCCAATGGTTTTCGTTGGGGCTTGTTTTTTTCAGCGGCGCTGGGCATGCGCCGGAAAGGGGGCGGACCGGTGACGGAAATTCAGGGCGTCGTGCGCGCCATCATCTATCGCAACGAGGCCAACGGCTATACCGTGCTGGAACTGGCCGACGGCAGCCAGACGCAAACGGTTGTGGGCACCTTCCCCATCGTTAAGGAAGGGGACAGCCTGGCCTTTTCGGGCGAATATACCGAGCACAGCGAATACGGCCGCCAGTTTAAGGCCGCGGCCTGCCGTCCGGTGCTGCCGGAGGGTACGGCGGCCATCGAGCGGTATCTGGCCTCCGGCGTGGTCAAGGGCGTGGGCGTGGTAACGGCCCGGCAGATCGTGCGCCATTTTGGCGAGCGGACGCTGGACATTTTGCTGGAAACGCCCCAGCGGCTTACCGAGCTGCCCGGCATCGGCCGCAAGCGCGCGGCGCTGATCACCAAAAGCCTGGCCGAGGCGGAGCAGTCGCGCAATATCATGATGTTTCTGCAGCAGTTTGATCTGACCAGCAGCCAGGTCATGAAAATTTATAAAGCGTATGGCGCGGCGACGGTGACGATGGTCAAGCAAAACCCTTACCGGCTGATCTATACCGTGCCCGGCATCGGCTTTAAGGTTGCCGACCGGATCGCCATGCAGGTGGGCGTGGCGCGCGAAAGCCAGGAGCGGCTCAGCGCGGCGCTGGTATATGTGCTCAAGGAGGCGGCGGGTTCCGCCGGCCATGTGTATTTGCCGCTGGAGCAGCTGCGCAGCCTTTGCGCTCAGGTGCTTGGCGCCAGCGTGCAAAGCCCCTGGCTGGATCAGGGAATTGAAGAGATGATCGTGACGCAAAAGCTGATCGTCAAGCGCTATGAGCAAACCGACGCGGTGTATCTGCCCTATTATTTTGCCGCTGAGGGCGAAACGGCAAAGCGGATTGCCGAGCAATGCGCCTTTGAAGCCGAACCGTTGACGGACGATGTGCAGGAGGCGATCGCCCGTTTTGAAAAAGCCCATCAGATTGCCTTTGCGCCCCTGCAGCGCGAGGCCATCGCCGCGGCGCTCTCACACAGCGTCTGCGTGATTACCGGCGGCCCCGGCACCGGCAAAACGACGATTTTAAATTGCCTTTTGTCCTTGTTTGACGATAAAAAAGTGCAGTATGCGCTCTGCGCGCCCACCGGACGGGCGGCCAAGCGCATGAGCGAAGCCACCGGCAGAGAGGCGGCGACGCTGCACCGGCTTTTGGAATACGGCAGCGAGGAGGACAGTGAGCCCACGTTTGCCCGGGACGATGAAAACCCGCTGGAAGCCGAGGCGGTCATTGTCGACGAAGCGTCGATGGTCGATCTGATTTTGATGCGCGCGCTTTTGCGGGCGCTGCCGCATGACGCCCGGCTGATTCTGGTGGGGGACGCCGATCAGCTCATGAGCGTCGGCGCGGGCGATGTGCTGCGCGATCTGATTGCCAGCGGCGTGGTGCCCGTGGCGCGGCTGACGGAAATTTACCGTCAGGGCGCGGGCAGCGCGATTATCACCAACGCGCACCGGATCAATCGGGGCGAGACGCCGGATCTGTCGCGCCGTGACAGCGATTTTTTCTTTGAACGCAAAAACACGGCCGCCGATACGCTCCGATCCACGCTGGCGCTGGTTTCCACGCGCCTGCCGTCGTATTTCGGCTTTGATTCGCGCACGGATATTCAGGTGCTTACGCCGATGAAAAAGGGTGAAACCGGCGTTTATCATTTAAACGCGCAGCTGCAGGCGGTGCTCAACCCGCCGGGGCCCGGCAAGGCCGAGCGCGTCAGCGGCGCGATTACCCTGCGCGAAGGGGACAAAGTGATGCAGGTGCGCAACAATTATCAGATGACCTGGACGCGCCGTCAGGGCGCCCTGCAAACCGAGGGCATCGGCGTGTATAACGGCGATATCGGCTTTATCGAATCCATCGACAATCAGGACGGCGCGCTGAAGGTGCGTTTTGACGACGGTCGGGTGGCGGAATATGATTTTTCGCTGCTGGACGATCTGGATTTGGCCTATGCGATGAGCGTACACAAAAGCCAGGGCAGCGAATTTACTGCGGTCGTGCTGCCGCTGTACGCCGGCCCGCCGATGCTGATGACGCGCAATCTGCTCTATACGGCGGTCACCCGCGCCAAAAAGCTGGTGATTATCGTCGGCAGGGAGCAGACGGTTGCCGCGATGGTGCAGAACAACCGCATCAGCGCGCGCTATGGCGCGCTCTGCCGAAGAATTGGGGAATACTATGGGCTGATGCAGCCCGAGACGGCGCCGCGGGAGGGAGGAGTTTCTTGACACAATTTTCCATAACGGTTCGTCTTATGGACGATGCGCAGCTTGAGACCGTTTATCAAACTCAGATCTGCCGGGATTTTCCGGAAAATGAGCGTAAATCCCTGGAGCGCATGCGCCAGCTGCGGGACTTGGGGCTGTATGAATGCTGCGCGCTTGAACAAAACGGCCATCCCTGCGCCTACGCAATGTTTTCCAGCGCGCCGGGGTGCGCCTGTCTGCTGCTGGATTATTTTGCTGTGGATTGCCGGATGCGCGGTCAGGGCGTCGGCACGGCGGCGCTGGACGCCATTGGCCGGTATACCCGGGGGCGCGCGCAGGGCGTGATTCTTGAAACGGAGGATCCGGCCTTTGCCCGAAATCCGCAGGAGCTTGCCGTGCGCCGCCGGCGCATCGCTTTTTATCAGCGCTGCGGCGCGCGTTTGACCGATCTGCGCCTTTGGCTGTACGATGTGGATTATCGGGTTATGTTTTTACCAAACGGCGCGGACCTGTCCGACGGCGCGGTCCAGAGCGCGATGGAGCAGATTTACGGCGCGCAGTTTTCGCCCGAGCGCTATGCAAAGCATGTGCGGTTTGTATCGCCGTAAGGCGGTTTTCGTGGTCAGTATAAAAGGCGTCGGCGCGTAAAGCGGCGCATAATACGACGGATTTTGGCCGGGTTTGCCCGAAGGGGGCATGCCCGGCGTTTTTGATACCCAACGGCGTGTTTTCAGAGGCAAAATTTGCTCCTGTTTTTGTGTATACGGTTATATTCCTGCGCGCAGCCTGATAGGATAACGCGGAGGTGTAAACAATGCAGACTTTGCCAATGCTTCTGGTGCGTACCCGGACGCCGGGAATTTTGTGGATCAACGGACACTTGGCCGGCGCGGCGGAGGATACGCTGGTGCTGCCGGTTTCGCCCACCGGCGAGGCGCTGGTACAGCTTTTTCCCTATGGGCCCTATCTGCCCGCGGCGGCACGGGTGCAGTTTCACCGGGGCATGGCGCTGGCCGGTCAGGATCAGCTGCTGCCGCATACGCTGACCGTCTGGCCAAACGGCGTGGCGGAATTGACGCTCTCGGCGCTGCGCGCGCCGCACAGCCGCTGCGTGGATCAATTAAAGGGCGATGCGTGCGCCTGGTATATGTATCAGGGCGGCGGCGTGACGCTGACGGCGGAGGACGAAAACGAGCGCGAGTGTTTCAGCCGGCATTTTCCAGACGCCGTTGCCGGGTCGCTGCGGCGCATGCAGTGGACGCCGGCGCTGAGCGCCGCGCTGATTACCCATCCGGACGGCCAGCGGCTGCTGCTTCTGGACGACAGCCAGCTGCCGCCGCGCGTCGTGCTTGATGCGTTTGGCCAGCAGCTGCGGGTCAGCGCGCAGGGGGAATCCGTTCAGGTGCAGCAGGACTTCTTTGACGGCGCCTTTACCCGGACGCAGACCTATCAGCGCGCCGCGCAGGGCTACCAGCTGACGCAGGAGACGGCGCAGATGACCGCCGAGATGCGCGATTTTGCCCAGCAGGAGCATGCAGACTGGTCCGATGCGGCCTACGACTGCGCGCTGACGCTGGTGCGCGCGGTCATGCTGGATTGCCAGGCCCAGGCCCGGGCGCTTTATGACGGCGACTATGGCGCGCTGTGCGCCGCGCTGGGCGATTTTGAAACGGCCGTTGCGTCGGTGCTGTGCCCGATGACCGATTCCGACGCCGCGGTTGCGGTGCTGGAAACCACTGCGCCGGGCGTGCGCTGCGCCCGGGTGTTTGGGTTTGACGTTGAAAACGGCCGGGTAACGCGGTTTCGCGCGTACGCGGATCAATGAATCTGCCCTGCGGCGCAGGCTTGACAGGGAAAAGCCGCCGGCATGCAGGAACAATGCAGCCGGCGGCGAGGGGCAGGGCCTGAATCCGCGCGCTCCAGCGCACGGATGAAAGTTTTTGGACAACCTGTTGTATGATTTTTTTGTATCCAACGAAGAAAAAAGGGAAAAACGTCCGCACCCGCATACGAATTATGGGGAAATCATAAAAATTTCAGGTTCCATCTTGACAAACCGCAGGCAACATGCGTATAGTGCTATTGGTAGCAGGGCAGGCGCTTTTCCTGCATGATTCGGCAGGGTGTTTTTTATCGCACAAAGATCTGCGTGACATAGAAATTGCCCGCCGAATCGCGTGCAACGCCGATCCCCACGCGCGTCATCGCGCCGTTTAAAATATTGGCCCGATGGCCGGGGGAGCTCATCAGCCCTTCATGCGCTTTTTCCAGCGTGCCGTAGCGGGCGATGTTTTCACCGCAGGCGGTAAAGGCAATTCCCGCGCTTCGAAGCATGTCCGCCGCGTTGCCGTAGGTGGGCGACTGATGCGCAAAATAGGACTTGTCGATCATATCCTGCGACTTGGCCCGCGCCCAATAGGTCAGCTGCGCGTCAAAGGACAGCGCGCTTTTCCCGGCTTTTGCCCGTTCCGCGTTGACCAGGGAAAGCATTTTTTGCTCGTAGGCGTTCATCTGCGCGCTCTGCGATGGAGTGTCGGTCGGTAGGGGCGTTGTGGTTGGCGCAGGCGTCGCGGTTGGCGCGGTGGTCGGCTGGCAGGTCGGCGCGGGCGTTGCAGACGGTTGACAGGTTGGCGTGGGCGTCCCGGACGGCGAAGCAGTCGGCGTGGGCGTTGCACAAGGGCAGGCCGATGTGTCTGCGGGCGTTGTCGGCGCGGCAGTAGCGGCGCCCTGCGAAAAAAAGTCGTCGGGAATGGTCAGCGTCCAGACGCTGCCGGGAATGGGTTCAAAATTCAATTCGTAGGCCGAGGCGCTGACGGGCAAAAGTGACAGCGCCAAAAGCAGCGCCAGGGGGCGCACTGGGTTTCTTTTCATTGGTGAATCCTCCTTTAACCGGATAAGATATGTAAAATTGTAGAGATTTTCCGGTTTTGGTTCAAGCGAATTTCCAGCGCGTTTCCATGGGAATTTTTTCCAAAGCGGTATTATTCCCGATGCATCGGCAAAAACAGTAAAAACGGCTCAACAAGATTTGGGAGGTTTCCTCGGATGGCTTTGATCAAGTGCCCCAGATGTGAATTGAACTACATGCAGTCCACCGAAAAGGTCTGCGCCGTGTGCAAGCGTGAAATGCACGGCGAGGACGAACATGAAACGGTGGAGCTTTGCTCCAACTGCGGCGAGCGGCCCGTTGTACCCGGCGAAGAGTTCTGCGCAGTGTGCTTAAAAGAAACCAAGCGCGGCGAATCGTTCGAGGATGAGTCGTCCGACGCGGTGATTCCGGACGAATCGTCGATTGATCTTGCGGGCGCCAGCGAGATGGACGAGATCGAGATCGATCTGGATGAGGACGCAATACCGGAGGTCGAGTACAAGACGATCAAAAGCGAGCTGGGCGACGACGTGGACTTTGTGTCCCTGGACGAGCTGGAGCAGGACGGCGAGGAAGAAGAGGAAGACCAGTAGTGCGCCTGTTTGCAATTTCGGATCTGCATCTGCCGGGCGGCATGGACAAGAGCATGGATCGGTTCGGTCCGGGCTGGGTCGGCCATTTTGATAAGATCAGCGCCGATTGGCGCAGCCGGGTAACGCCGCAGGATTTGGTCCTTCTGCCCGGGGACTTGAGCTGGGCGATGGCTTTTGACGACGCATTGGCCGATATCGATGCGATCTGCGCGCTGCCCGGACGGAAAATCCTGCTCAAGGGCAACCATGATTACTGGTGGGGCTCCGTTTCGCGTCTGCGCAGCAAATTGCCCGAGGGCGTGTATGCCATTCAGAATGACGCCGTGACGGTGGAAAACGTGACAGTTGCCGGCAGCCGCGGATGGGAATATGGCGCGCAGGCGGATGAAAAGGTCATGCGCCGGGAGGTGCTGCGCATGCAGATGTCGCTTCAGGCCGCTGCGGCGCGTCCGTCCGAGCGTCTGGTGGCGATGATGCATTTTCCGCCCTTTGACGAGCACGGCCGTTTGACGCCTTTTACGGAACTGTTTGAAGCGTATGGTGTGAGCGACGTGGTGTACGGGCACCTGCACGGCCCCGGCGTTCATGCGGCGAAAACGGGAAAAATCGGCACGGTACGCTATCATCTGGTCTCCTGTGACGCGCTGGATTTTGCGTTGTGCCAGCTGCCCGGGTGATAAGCGCCCGGTGGAGGCGGCGTCCCATTTGGGGAAAACGGTGTTGACGATGGGATTTGCCGCCACAAAAACGCCGGATCCTGCGCCTGCGGGCGCCTGTAAAATTGAAAACGCTCATAAATGCGAAACAATCGGCATTTCGGCCACTTTGGCCGAGGTGCTTTTTTGTTGCATTTTTTTGAAAAAAATTCCCTGTGCGGGCAGGAATTGGCGCTTGGGTAGAGAATAAGTTAAACCATGTGAAACTTTGTGGTTTTAAGTGGCGGCAAGTGGAAGGCTGGCCGCTTTGGATCAAAGAAAGGGGGGGACGCGCGATGGGCAATGCCGCGATGAATTTAAACGGCAATTACCAGCAGACAGTGGACAGCAAAAATCGCGTGATCATTCCCCAGAAATTTCGTTCCATCATCGGCAATCCGGTGACGATGATGCGCGGGATCGGCGACGAGCGGCATATCCGCATCGCTTCCGCCTACCGGTGGGACGAGCTGTGTGAAAAATTTGAGAATATGGATGAGGACGCCAGCCCCAGGGAATATCGCAAGATGCGCATTTTGATGAGCACTTCGTATTCCGACCTGAATATCGACGGTCAGGGCCGCATTACGATTCCGGCGTCGCTGCGCGAATATGCGGGGCTTTCCCGCGAGGTTGTGGTCGCGGGCGCAGGCCGTTATGTGGAAATCTGGGATCGCGAGGCGTTTGAAAAGATGATCAATGAGTGAGTTTTCGCATATTCCGGTGATGCTTGAGCCCGTGATGGCGTATCTGCTGACCGGTCCCGGCCTGTATGTGGACGGGACGCTGGGCGGCGGCGGCCACAGCGAGCAGATCCTGGCGCGCTGCGGACAGGCCCGGCTCATTGGCATTGACCGGGATCTGGAGGCGATTGAGGCGGCAAGCGCGCGCCTTGCGCCGTATCAGGAACGGTTTTGCGCGCTGCACGGCAATTTTGCCGATATGACGCGCCTGATCGGGGATCAGAACGCGGGGCATGTGCGCGGGATCCTGCTGGATTTGGGCGTGTCCTCCCATCAGTTTGATTGTGCGCGGCGCGGCTTTTCCTATCACGAGGATGCGCCGCTGGATATGCGCATGGACGCCACACAGGCGCTTTCCGCCTGGCATGTGGTCAATACCTATCCTCAGGAGCGTTTGGCAAAGGTGATCGCCGATTACGGCGAGGAGAACTGGGCCAAGCGCATTGCGCAGTTTATCGTGCAAAGAAGGCCGGTGGATACGACCGAACAGCTGGTGGAGGCCATCAAGGCGGCGGTGCCCAAAAGCGCGCGGCGCGACGGGCCGCACCCGGCCAGGCGGACGTTTCAGGCCGTTCGTATTGAAGTCAACGGGGAGTTGGCCATTTTGGAAAAGGCGCTGCGGGACGCGGTTGCCTGTTTGGAGCCGGGCGGGCGGCTGTGCGTGATCACCTTCCATTCTCTGGAGGACCGCATCGTCAAGCAAACATTCGCTTCGCTCCAAAATCCCTGCATCTGTCCGCCCAGGTGCCCGGTGTGCATCTGCGGGCGCAAGAGCGCCGGACAGGTTGTTACCCGAAAGCCCATATTGCCCGATGCGCGGGAAGTGGAACAAAACGCCAGGTCGAGAAGCGCCAAGCTTCGCGTTTTTCAAAAGACGGTGGAATAACCGGTCAGATTGGAGAATAAGGATATGTCAGCAAGAGAAGCCCGGCAGTGGCAGTATCCGGTGGAAGGCAGCGCGGCGATTGCGCCCCAGCAGCTGCCTCTTGAACCGATCCAGCGGCAGGCCGCACAGGAACGCCGTGCGCTGCGAAGGGCTGCGCTTGTCCGCGCGTATGCGCGCCGCGCCGCCGTACTGTTTGTGATGGTGTGCGCGCTGATGGCCGGCGTGCTGATGCTCCAGACCAGAATTCAGGAAAACAACATCGAATTAAACCGGCTCAAGAGCGACCTTGGCGGCATTGAAAACGAAAACCAGGCGCTTCAGATTGAAATCGGCTACGCCGATGATCTGGGCGCGGCGCGCGACTATGCGGCCGCTCAGTCCGGCATGGGCGCGGCGCAGCCCTGGCAGATTGTCGCGGTGGATTTGGAGGATTCGCAGGCGTCGCGTTAGGGTCGGACCGCAAAACAGGATGAATATGCAGATTTGCAGGAGGATAAACCGTTGGCGCTTTCGCATGCTAAAATCAAAAAACGGATGGCATGGATGCTCGCGGCAATCGCCCTGCTTTTTTTATATCTGATCGGGCGTTTGGCGTATCTGCAGCTGGTGGACGCGCAGAACCTGCAGCAGAAGGCGGCCAATCAGTGGACGCGCGACGCGGCGGTTTCCGCCATGCGCGGGTCCATTTTGGACAGCACGGGATCGGTCCTGGCACAAAGCGGTTCTACCGTGCATATTACGGCCGCGCCGGATATGCTCAAGGATTATACCGATACGGATCTTTGGACGCTGACCAATACCATTTGCGATATTCTGGAAATTTCGGACCGGCAGGCGCTGTTTGACAAATTGAACGATCACACGAAAAACAACGTGTCCATCAAGCGCCAGGTCGAGCTGGAAACGGCGCAGGAGCTGAAAACGGCAATTGCCGCGCTGCGCACCACCGATGGTAAAAAAAGCAGATTCCAGGGGCTGTATTACCCGGAGGATACCAAGCGATACTATCCAAAGGGCAATCTGTTTGCCCAGATGCTGGGCATGACCAATATCGACGGCGACGGCCAGCTGGGGCTGGAGCTTTCGCTGGATAAATACCTGGCGGGCGAGGATGGACGGATTTTAACCGAACGCGACCGTTACGGCCGGGAACTGGTGCAAAACGCCAGCGCCTATATCGAGCCTGTGGACGGCTATGACGTGAAGCTGACGGTCAATTACGCCATCGAATCGTTTGTGCACGAAGTGGCGCAAAAGTGTATGGACGAAACCGGCGCAAAAAATGTGCAGGCGATGGTGATGGACGTTAATTCCGGCGCGATTCTGGCGTCGGTGGTTTTGCCGGACTATGATTTGAACAATCCGCCCCGGGACGATATCGATCTGCTCAACGAGCTTTCGCGCAACCGCAATGTGACCGACAACTACGAGCCGGGTTCCACATTTAAAATTCTGACCACCGCCGCCGCGCTTGACAGCGGCGCCGCCACGATGGATTCGCTGTTTTCCTGCAATGGGTCCATTTTTGTGGACGGCGACCGGATCAAATGCTGGCGTTCCTATAATCCCCATGGAACACAGACGCTCACCGAAGCGGTGATGAACTCCTGCAATCCGGTGTTTGTGACCCTGGCGCTGCGCATGGGGCGCGACGTGTTTTATGATTATCTGGTGGACTTTGGCATCGGCCAGAAAACGGGCGTGGATTTAAGCGGGGAATCCGCCGGCCAGCTCATCGCGGAAAAATATGTGAAAAACGTGGATCTGGCGCGCATCGGTTTTGGCCAGAGCGTCGCGGTGACGCCGATCCAGCTGCTGGCAGCGGGCTGCGCCGTGGTCAACGGCGGCAACCTGTACCGGCCGTATGTGGTGGATCAGATTCTCGACGGCGAAGGCAATGTGATTTCCAGCACCGAGCCGGAGATTCTTTCAAACCCCGTCAGCGCGCAGACCAGCGCGCAGATGCGGGAAATATTGGAAAAGGTCGTTTCCGACGGCGGCGGCCGCAACGCCTATGTGCCGGGATACCGCATCGGCGGAAAGACCGGCACCGCGCAGAAATATGTCGACGGCGTTGTCTCAAGTCAGCTGCACGTCGGCTCGTTCATCGGTTTTGCGCCGATTGACAATCCGCAGTTTGCCGTGCTGTTTATCTGCGACGAGCCGCAGACCCGCCCGGATTTCGGTTCCGTTGTCGCGGCGCCGTATGCGGGGGAGATTTTGGAGCAGGTGCTGCTTTACAGCAATTATCTGCCTCAGTATACTCAGAAGGATCAGGCGCTGGTCAACAAGCAGGAGCTGGTTCCCGATCTGTACGGCGTGTCCAAAAATGCGGCGCATACGATTCTGGAAAGCACCAGTTTTACCTATCTGGTGGAGGGCGACGGGGAAACCGTGTCCGACCAGCTGCCCGCAGCGGGGACGCAGATGCGCGCAGGCTCGCAGATTATTTTGTATTTTGACAGCGAGGAAGAGCCGCAGCAATCGCAGGATGACACCAAAACGGTCGTACCCGACGTCATTGGGCTGTCGCTGATCGACGCAAACCGCGCGCTGGAGGCGGCAGGGCTTTCCCTGCGGCTGGACGGCACGACCGGCGTGGCCTGCGAGCAAAGCCCCCAGGCCGGGACGATCGCGGCGAAGGGGGACACGGTGCTGGTGACGATGGGCCAGGCTGGATCCGCACAGGAATAAGGAGATACGCAATGATGCTGTTAACGGAACTTTTTAAAGAAATTCCCGGCGTTGTACGGGTGGAAGGAGAGGCTGAAATCGGCGGCCTTTGCGTCGATTCACGCCGAGCGGCAAAATCCGATTTATATTTTTGCCAGCCCGGGGCGCATTTTGACGGGCATGATTTTGCCATGGCAGCGGTGCGCAAGGGCGCGGCGGCGGTGGTGGTCACCCATCCGCTGGACGTACCGGTGCCTCAGGTGCAGGTTAAGGATGTGCGCGCGGCGCTTTCTTTGGCGGCGGCGCGCTTTTACGGCGAACCGGCAAACGGCCTTCGGCTCATCGGCGTGACGGGTACCAAGGGCAAAACGACCACGACCTATCTGATTCGCGCAATTTTGCAGCAGGCAGGAGAAAAAACCGGCCTGATCGGTACGGTCAACACCATCATTGGCGATCAGATCATTCCGGGGAGCCTGACCACGCCGGAGGCGATCGATTTTCAGCGGACGCTGCGCATGATGGCCGACCAGGGCGTTACCAGCGTGGTGATGGAGGTTTCGGCAAACGCCGTCACGCTCAAGCGCTTGTACGGCACGACGTTTGAGGTCGGCGTTTTTACCAATTTTTCGCAGGATCATCTGGATTTTTACGGCACGATGGACAATTATTTCGCCGCAAAGAAGGCGTTTTTCACCCCGGGTTTTGTCAAACGCGCGCTGACCAATGCGGACGATGTGCGCGGGTGCGAAGCGGTTGAAAATGTGGAGTATCAGTGTTACGGCGTTACGCATCAGCGCGACGCGTATGCAACCGATATTGAAATGCTCGAACGCGGCGTGCGCTATACGCTGAACTATCAGGGGCTGAAGCTGCCCCTTGAACTGGCGCTGCCGGGGCTGTTTAACGTGTATAATTCCATGGCGGCGGCCGTTTGCTGCCTTTCCATGGGCGTCGACCCGGTGCATGTCAAGGCGGGGCTGGAAGGTATGCATGCCGTTCCGGGACGGATCGAGCTGCTCAAAACGCAAACGCCGTACCGGGTTATTCTGGATTATGCCCACTCGCCGGACAGCCTGGTGAATATCCTAAGCGCCGTGCGCCAGTTTACCAGGGGACGGCTGATTACCGTCTTTGGCTGCGGCGGCAACCGGGATACGTCCAAACGGCCGCAGATGGGCAAAATTGCAGGGGAAATGTCCGACTTTACCGTCATTACCAGCGACAATCCCCGCTATGAGGACCCCATGGACATCATCGGGCAGATCAAGGAAGGCATCGAGCAGACGCAGGGCGATTATATCATCATCGAAAACCGCACCGAAGCCATCCGTTTTGCCCTTGAAATGGCCGGTGCGGGCGATACGGTTGTTTTGGCGGGCAAAGGCCATGAGACCTATCAGGAAATCAAGGGCGTGAAGCATCCGTTTGACGAACGGGTGGTCGTGGCGCAGCTTCTGGAAACGCTGGGCGCGGGCGCAAAGGAGTAACCCGCCATGATGAGAATGATTTTTACCCTGCTCACGGCGTTTATCGCGACGCTGGCCATTGCGCCGATCATCATTCCCTGGCTGAAAAAGCTCCGTTTTGGTCAGAATGTGCGCACGTTCGGCCCCAAGGGCCATTTGAAAAAACAGGGCGTGCCAACCATGGGGGGCATCATGATCACCGGGGTGATCGTGCTTTGTGCGCTGGCGTTTTCCTATGCGCAGGGGCGTTTGACCATCATGGCGCCTGCGGCGGCTTTTGTGACGCTGGGCGCGGGCATCGGTTTTTTGGACGATTATATTAAAGTTGTGCGCCACCGTTCTCTGGGGCTGCGCGCGCGCGATAAAACGTGGATGCTGCTGCTGATCTGCGCGGCGTTTGCCGCATACGCTTACTATAGCCCGCACATCGACACGCGGCTGTATGTGCCCTTTACGGACTGGAAACTGGATTTGGGCGTTTGGTATATTCCGTTTGCGGTTTTTGTGGCCTATGCCACCATCAACAGCGCCAATCTGCTCGACGGCGCCGACGGCCTGCTTTCGGGCGTGACGCTGGTCATTGCGGCGGCGCTGAGCCTGGTGTTCCTTTTTGGCCAGGCGCAGCTGGGGCAGACCGACGCGGTATACGGCAACATGATGGTGCTCAGCGCGGCGACGACGGGCGCCTGCCTGGGCTTTCTGGTGTTTAACAAGTTCCCCGCAAAGGTGATCATGGGCGATACCGGCTCTTTTGCGCTGGGCAGCGCTGTGCTGGCGATCATGAGCCTTTCGGGCATGAGCCTGTTTATCCCCCTGCTGTGCGTCATGTATGTCGTGACGGCGCTGTCGGATATTTTGCAGGCGCTTTCCTATAAGCTGCGCCATCGCCCGATGTTTCGTATGGCGCCGCTGCATCATCATCTGGAAATGGGCGGCATGCGCGAAACCAAAATTGTCGCGCTTTATATGGCCGTTACGGCGGTATTTGCCGTCGTGACCCTTTTCGCCGTGCGCTGAAAGGCGCGGACGGTCTATGCGTTCGGACCGTCCGGCCCTGCACGCAGCCTCCGGGACAACTGCGGACCTTGTTCCCGGCCGGCTGCGCGCCGCGCGCGGATTTCATTTTTTCGCCCGGATTGGCGGGCAAGCAACCGGTAATGAGGTGATCGTTTTGAAGGATTTGACCAATAAGACCGTGCTGGTCGTAGGCATGGCGCGCTCCGGCGAGGCCGCCGCGCAGCTGCTTTTGAAAAAAGGCGCGCGGGTTGTGCTCAACGACAGCAAGCCGCTTGAAAGCTTTAACGGAAAACTTGACGCGCTGATCGCCCAGGGCGCGCAGCCGCGTTTTGGATGCCCGGCAGATCAGGCGTGGGCGGGGTGCGATATGATGGTCATCAGCCCCGGCATCAGCGTGGACGCGCCCTTTGTGCGTCAGGCGCAGGCGGCGGGCATTGCCGTTACCGGGGAACTGGAGCTGGGCTTTACCCAGGCGCAGGGGCTGATTTTGGGCGTTACCGGCACCAACGGCAAAACGACGACCACCACGCTGGTGGGTGAGATTTTCAAAAATGCGGGCAAACTAAGCTATCTTGCCGGCAATATCGGAATCCCTCTTTGCCAGCAGGCGCTGGCGGCAAAGCCGGAGGATGTTATCGTTGTTGAAATTTCCTCGTTTCAGATGGAAACCGCCGACACCTTTCATCCCCATTGCTGCGCGCTTTTGAATATCACCGAGGATCATTTGAACCGTCATGGCACCATGCAGGTGTATACCGATATGAAATTCCGCGCATTTGCCAACATGACGCCGCAGGATTTTGCGATTTTCAACTATGACGACCCCGGCGTGCGCGGCGCGCTTGAAACGCGCAGCGTGCGGGCGATGCCGGTATGGTTTTCCGTAAAAACGCCGGTGCCCTACGGCGCATGGCTTGAGGGGGACGAACTGGTGTTTGGCACGCCCCAGTCGTACCGGCCGATCTGCAGGATGGATGAAATCCGGATTCCCGGCATGCACAATGTTTCAAACGCGCTGGCGGCGGCGGCCATGGCGGCTGTGTGCGCCGTGCAGCTGCCGGTCATCCGCTATACGCTGCGCACCTTTGCCGGGGTGGAACACCGCATCGAGTTTGCCGGCGAGGCCGCAGGGGTACGGTATATCAACGATTCCAAGGGCACCAACGTCGATTCGACCATCAAAGCCGTGCAGACCATGCAGACCAATACCGTGCTGATGCTGGGCGGCTATGACAAGCATACGGATTTTGATCCGCTGACCCGGGAAATCCTGGCCAATCCGGCGATCGGCCATATCGTCGTTTATGGCGATACGCGCAGCCAGATCGAGCAGTCGCTTGTGCGTCTGGGGTATGCCGGCGCGCGCATCACGCGCGTGGACGGCAGCTTTGAATCGGCGGTGCGCGCCGCGAGAGAAGCCGCGCATCCGGGCGATACGGTGCTTTTGTCACCGGCATGCGCCTCGTTTGACCAGTTTGACGATTATGAACAGCGCGGCAGAGTCTTTAAGGACCTGGTCAAGCGCATGGGGGAAGGCACGTTATGAGCGCCAGAACGGTTCGCGCGCTGCTGATTGCAAACGTCCTGGTGCTGTGCGTGCTGGGGCTGATCATGATGTACAGCGCAGGCAGCTATAACGCGCTTTTGGACGCCGAAACCTCCCCGCTTGAAGAGGTCATGACCCAGGGCGCGTTTATGATGCTGGGGCTGGCGGCGATGTTTGGGCTGTCCTTCCTGGACTATCGGGCGCTGCGCAAGCCGCTGGTGCTCTTTACGGCGCTTTTCCTGTCCATCGGCCTTTTGTGTATCGTGCTGGTTCCGGGTATCGGCGTTTATCTGAACGGTTCGCGCCGGTGGATCAAGCTGCCGGTCATTCCGGTGACCATTCAGCCTGGTGAAATCGGCAAATTCATTCTGGTTTACTATACGGCCCATATGATCGCGCGGGAGGAAATTCCCAAGCGCCAGTTCTTTACCCGTACGGCGGTGCCGGTTCTGGCGGTGACGGTGCTGATGTTCGGGCTGGTCATGCTCCAGCCGAACCTTTCCACAGCCGGCTGTATGGTGCTGATCGTTGGCGCAATGCTGATGGTCGGCGGGCTGACCTGGAAGCAGACGGCGCTGCTGGTTGGGCTGGGGCTGGCAGCCTTCTTCGTGCTGGCGTATTCCGAGGAATACCGTGCCAACCGGATGATGAGCTTTTTGGATCCATGGAGCTATGACGGCGCGGAGGCGTATCAGCTGGTGCAGTCGCTTCTGGCGGTGGCCTCGGGCGGGCTGTTCGGCGTCGGCCTTGGCAACTCGCGCCAGAAGCTGCAGTTTTTGCCCTATTGCGACAGCGATTTTATTTTTTCCATCATCTGCGAAGAGCTGGGCTTTGTGGGCACGACGATCATCCTTTTGCTCTTTTTGTCGCTGATTGTGCTGGGTATCCATGTCGCAACCCATGCCCGGGACCGGTTTGGGTCCATGCTGGCGATGGGCATTTCCACGCTGTTTGCCATTCAGGTGTGCATCAACGTCCTGGTGGTGCTGGGCCGGTTCCCGACAACCGGGCTGCCGCTGCCGTTTTTCAGCTCCGGCGGAACGAACCTGATCATGTTCCTGGCGGAACAGGGGCTTTTGCTCAGTATCGTGCGCGACCGCGTGCTGGCGGAAAAATACGGCGAAGACGAGCTGGATCTAAACGACGACTATGAGGATATCCCCCTGCGCGGGCGCGCGGGCGCCGCGGGGCGCATGCGCGTCATCCGGGGCGGAAGAAGAAGCTAATCCCTTTTTTACAGTCAGGCAGACCGCCTGGCGCGAGCCGGAGCTTATCCGGCGCCGCACCAAAGCGCCGCCCAATGCATACGGTGGCAGCAGAGAAGATGCGGGAGGCGGTCTTGATGGCACGATTTTGTATTACCGGCGGCAAACGGCTGTGCGGGCAGACGCAGGCGGGCGCGGCGAAAAACGCGGCCCTGCCGATTTTGGCGGCCTGCATGCTTGCGACACAGCCCGTCAGGGTGCGCCTGCCGGACTTGTCGGATGTGCGCAATATGCTCAAGATTCTGCGCCTGTTGGGCTGCGGTGTTTCGGTACAGGGCGACTGGGCGGACATCGACGCCCAAAGCGCATGCTGCTGGCGCATGCCGGCGGATCTTTCCGGTAAAATGCGCTCGTCCATTTTTATGCTGGGGCCGATTCTGGCGCGCTTTGGCAAAGCGGAATTTACATATCCCGGCGGCTGCGAAATCGGCCTGCGCCCGATTGACCTGCATTTAAGCGGCCTGCGCGCGCTGGGCGTGACCGTACGGGAAACCGGCGGCCGGATTTTGTGCGCGGGCAGCCTGCACGGCGCGCGGGTGCATCTGGACTATCCCAGCGTCGGCGCGACGGAAAACCTGCTGATGGCGGCTGTGCTGGCGCAGGGGGAAACGGTGATCGACAATGCGGCGATGGAGCCGGAAATCGAGGATCTGGCGGCGTTTTTACAGATGCTCGGCGCCAAAATCCAGGGCGCAGGGACGGCGCGGGTCACCATCCAGGGCGTGGAAACCCTGGGCGGCGGCAGCTACGAGCCGATGCCCGACCGCATTGTGGCCGGCACGCTTTTGGCGGCGGCGGCCATCACCGGCGGCGACGTGCTGGTGCGCGACGCCAGAGCGCAGGATATGGCGGCGGTGCTGTCCAAATTTGAACAGATGGGCTGTACGGTGGAAATCGGCCAGGGCGTACGGCTGATCGCGCCCAGGCGGCTTCAGGCGTTCCGTACGCTGGATACGCGGCCTTATCCCGGCTTTCCAACGGATATGCAGGCGCAGCTGCTGACATTGGCCTGCGTGGCCGAGGGGGCCGGCGCGGTGACGGAAAACGTGTTTGAAAACCGTTTTGGCTATACCGCCGAGCTTTCCGGCATGGGCGCGGATATTCAGATCCATGGCCGCACGGCCTTTGTGCGCGGCGTGGCGCATTTAACCGGCGCACGGGTGTATGCGCGGGATCTGCGCGCCGGCGCGGCGCTGACATTGGCCGGGCTTTGCGCGCGGGGGGAAACGATCGTCGAGGGCGTATCGTTTATTGACCGTGGATATGCGGCGTTGGAAACGACGCTGGCCGCGCTGGGCGCCTGTATCCGGCGGGAAACGGATTGATATACCAAAGCAAGGAGGCAATGCAGATGAAAGGGCTGAAGCGGGCGCTTATTGTGCTGGCATGTCTGGCGCTGGTGACGCTGCTTGGCTATCAGCTGTTTCGCTTAACTGCCGTTGAGGTGGTGGGTGCAAGCGGCGAGGCGGCGCAGCAGGTTGCGCAGCTGCTGCCGCTTGCGCAGGGCGACAGCCTGCTGCGGGCCGACGAAAAGCAAATTTGCGACGCGATCAATGCGGACGGCGGTTTCATCTGTCAGGACGTTCAAATCCTGTGGCCCAATCGTCTGTCGGTGACGGTGACGCAGCGCGTGCCGGCCGGATATGTGGAAACGGGCGGCCAATATGCGGTGATCGGCCAGGACGGCTATGTGATGCGCATCGACGCCCTGCCGCCGGAGCGGATTCCGCAGATCCTGGGCCTTGGGGCGACGAATTTTAAAGTCGGCCAAATGCTTTTGGATGCGCAGGATGACCGTCTGGAGGCGCTGCGCTGCATTCTGGACGCGCTGGAGGAGATGCAGTACTACGATCAGATCGTCAGCGTCAACGTGCTGAAAACCACCTGGCTGACGGTTACGACCCGCGACGGCGTTGTATGCACCCTTGGCATGCGCGAAAATATGGCCGAAAAATTCCGCTGGATTGACGCTGCGATGCAGAAGCTGCGCCAGATGTACGATGCGCAGGCGCTCTACGGCTGTCAGCTGGACGTCAGCTCCGGCAAGTCGGCGGTGTTTGCCGCGCATGAGGCCATCGAGGATCCAAACGCTGCGCAGCCGGATGCTTCCGCTGCGCCGGAGGAGGCGGAGCCGTCCGCTTCGCCGCAGGCCGGGCAGACGCCGTAGGCCGCGCCTGCGGGTTTTTGCGCAATGTTCGGGCAAAATTCGGACAAGCCGGTTGACAAACGGACAAGATGATGCAATAATCATACTGTGTACCTGTAAAGGTGAGTTTAAGCGCATGCATGCGGTTAAAATACGGCCTTGGACGCCATACTAACCAAAAGCGGCGTTTGCTGCACGATCCGCAGCTTTTTGCGGCCGGCGCAGGCCGGGGCTGTTTGAACCAGTAAAAAACGGAAAACGAAAGATCCGGAAGATAAGGGGGAACCTTTGTGTTAGAATTCGATGTCGATTCCAGCCAGGGCGCGAAAATAAAGGTGCTCGGCGTCGGCGGAGCGGGCAACAATGCGGTAAACCGCATGGTGGAGCACGGTCTGCAGGGCGTGGAGTTTATCGCTGTGAATACCGACCGCCAGGCGCTGACGATGAGCCGGGCGGCGCATAAGCTGCAGATCGGCGAAAAGCTGACCCGCGGCCTTGGCGCGGGCGCCATGCCGGAGGTGGGTCAAAAGGCCGCCGAGGAAAGCCGCGAGGATATCGCTGCGATGATCAAGGGCAGCGACCTGGTGTTTATTACCGCCGGTATGGGCGGCGGCACCGGCACCGGCGCAGCGCCGGTGATCGCTTCCATCGCCCGCGAGCTGGATATTCTGACCATCGGCGTGGTGACCAAGCCCTTTGGTTTTGAAGGCCGCAAGCGCATGCTCAATGCGGAGCGCGGCATCGCCCAGCTCAAAGACAGCGTGGATACGCTGGTGGTGATCCCCAATGAAAAAATCTTCTCGGTCGTCAGCAAAAATACGACGATTGTCGATGCGTTCCGTCAGGCGGACGATGTGCTGCGCCAGGGCATTCAGGGCATTTCCGACCTGATTGCAATTCCTGCGATGATCAATCTGGACTTTGCCGATATCAAGACCATCATGTCCTCCAGAGGCATGGCGCACATGGGCATCGGCGTCGGCTCCGGAGACGACCGGATGACCGTTGCGGCGCGGGCCGCGGTGCTCAGCCCGCTGCTTGAAACCTCGATTGAGGGCGCGAAAGCCGTTTTGATCAACATCACCGGCGGTCAGGATATGGGCATTATGGAGTTTAACGACGCCGCAAGCCTGATCCAGCAAAACGCCGACCCCGAGGCGAACATCATCGTGGGTATGACCATCGACGAATCGCTCAAGGACGATGTGCGCATCACGGTAATCGCGACCGGGTTTGAAGACCCTGAGCCTGTTGAGAATGTGCAGCAGTCCGGCTTTGCCGCCAGAAAGGGCGATGAGCAGCCGGCGGCGCAAAGCACGTTCGGCGCCAATGCGGGCGAGCCGCAGATCCCTGTATGGGCCAATGGCAGCGATGTAACGGCATCGGCCGATTATACCAGAAATTATGCCGCGCCGCAGCCGCGCACTTATCCCCGCGAGGAGGAGCGCCCGGTTTATCAGTCCGGTGCAACCTATACTTCCTATCAGAACCCGGGTCAGCGCGTCTACCCGGCCGAGCCGCAGACTCAGGGCTTGCCGGAGAACGAGACCAAGCCCGCCGGCAACCCCGGAAAACCGGATATCCCTGCTTTCCTGCGCCGGAAAAAGTAAATTATCCTTTCATGATCAAAAACGTCGAAGTGAATTCGGCGTTTTTGTGTTATCCCGGCAGAATATCGGGACGGGCTGTGCATAAATCCGAAAAAAGCGCAGCCGGGCGAACGATCCTGCATGAAACCGGGATACGGCTGCGCCGATGCAGCGGAGCCTATTTGCTGCGCAGGGATTGGGCTGCAAAGAAGAACGAAAAAGGCGCGCGGAAAAATGAAGCTGCTGTGGGAAACCGGAATGAGCCACTCCATGCAGGACGCCTGCCAGGGTGTTTTTTGCCTGTCAGGAGGATGACTTGCCGCATTTCCGATCAGACGGACACTAGGCAAAAAGGGGCGGCTGTGCTATAATATATCATGAATTTCAGTATGTTTTTGACGCCGCAATGGCGGAAAACACATAAAGCGGGAGGAGTGAACCATGCCCAACAGCAGAAAGTACCGCGTTAATTATTTGCGGTTTTCCATATTTATTCTTGTGTGCGTGCTGGTCCTGTCGGCCGTCATCGCCGGTACGGTGTTTCTGGTGCGCCGCCATGCGCAGCGGGCAAGGGTGGAGCCGATTGCGAGCCTGACCCCGCAAAGCACGCCTGCGCCGGTGATTTCACAGCCGGATCCCGACGCGCAGGCAACGCCCGCGCCGACCGACACGCCCGACAGCGTGACCATCAACATCCGCGCCGTGGGCGATATTGCGGTGCAGACGGGGATCTTGGACGGCTGCTATGACAGCACGAGCAACAGCTACGATTTTACCTCCGTTTTTGCGCAGATTGCGCCGATGCTTCAGTCCGATCTGACGATCGCTTCTTTTGAAAGCGTGTGTGTGGATCCCTCTGTGGCGGCTTACAGCGGCAGCCGGGTGTACAATACGCCGATCTCCTTTATCGACGCCATGGCACAGGCCGGGATCGACGCGGTGACGCTGGCCAACAGCCATATTCTCGATCAGGGCATGGCCGGGATTGAGCAGACGACCCAGGCGCTGGACGAAGCGGGCATCAGCCATTTCGGCGCGTATGCCACCCAGGAGCTGGCGGATTCCGATCAGGCGATGCTGCTGGATGTGCAGGGCATCAAAGTCGCTGTTTTGTCCTATACGGGCGAGGTGCGCGGCAATTCCTCCAAACTGACCGCGCAGCAGCAGGAATATGCGGTCAATATGATCGACGAGGCCGCAATCCTGGATCAGATCCTGCGCGTTAAGGAACGCGGGGCGGAGGTTGTGATCGTCTGCCTGCACTGGGGCGAACTGTTCACGCGCGATCCGTCCGATTCCATGCGGTCGATGGCGGAGAATATCCTTTTGGCCGGCGCGGACGTGATTTTGGGGAGTCATACCCAGCAGGTGCAGCCGGTGACGGACAAAATGGTTTCCGTAGGCGGCAGCGAAAAACGCGGAATTGTGGCGTATTGCCTGGGCAACTTCCTGTCGCAGGACCGCGATCCCTATAACGACAGCGGGATGATCCTCAGCCTGGATATTACCAAGGATTTGACCACCGGCGAGGTGACCGTGGCTGCGCCGTCCTATCTGCCGACCTGGATCGACCAGTATGACGCGCAAACCGGCAAGGCGTACCAGATTCTGCCCATGGCGGATTACCAGAACCAGAAGGGCAGCCTTTCGGAAAATGCCTGGATGCGCATCAAGGCGGCCTATTCGGAGGTCACGGGGAAAGTTGGCGACAGCGTCGCATTGCTGGAAAAATAAACGCGCAGATCATTTTTTAAGCGCGTTGGACGCGCTTTTTTTATGGGAGGGAACCATCGATGTATCGTTTTGACACTTTATCGGTGCATGCCGGTCAGCAGGCGGATCCGGCGACGGGCGCTATTACCGTGCCGATCTTTTTATCCAACGCCTATGCCTATGAAAGCACGCAGCAGGCGGCCGACCGTTTTGAGCTGAAGGACGGCGGCTATATCTATACGCGGCTTTCAAACCCCACGACGGCGGTGCTGGAACAGCGCATTGCGGCGCTGGAGGGCGGCGTCGGCGCCATTGCGGCCGCTTCCGGACACGCGGCGGAAATTTTGGGCTTTTTAACGCTTTTAAGCGCAGGGGATCACATTGTTTCCTCGGCCAATATTTACGGCGGCACCTACAACATCCTGTCGGCAACGCTGCCCCGTTACGGCATTGAAACGACGTTTGTCAATCCGGACGACCCGGAAAATTTCCGAAAAGCCATGCGCAAAAACACCAAACTGGTGTATCTGGAGCAGCTTGGCAACCCGGTGATCAACATCGTGGATGTGGACGCCGTGGCGGAAATTGCCCACAGCCAGGGTGTGGCGCTGATGGTGGACAATACCTTTCCCACGCCGTACCTTTACCGGCCCTTTGAGCACGGCGCAGACCTGATCGTGACCTCCGCCACCAAATACATCGGCGGCCATGGCAGCGTGATGGGCGGCCTTTTGATCGACAGCGGCAAATTTGACTGGAAGGCTTCGGGCAAATACCCCACGCTGACCGAGCCGGACCCCAGCTATCACGGCGCGGTGCAGACGGACCTTTTTGGCAGCGCGGCGTTTATCGGCAAGGCGCGGGTGTCGCTGATGCGTGATTTGGGCGCGTGCATTTCGCCGTTTAACAGCTTTATGCTCTTAAACGGTCTTGAAACGCTTTCACTGAGAATGGACAAGATGGTTTCAAGCGTTCGTACCATCATCGCGCATTTGAACGCCCATCCCGGGGTGGCGTGGATCAGCTATCCGGAAGTGGCAACCAGCCCGTATTACGCGCTGGCCAAGCGCGACTTTCCCAAGGGCTGCTCGGGGACGTTTGCCTTTGGCATCAAGGGCGGCGTGAAAAACGGCGCGGCGTTTATCGACAATCTGAAGCTCTTTTACCATGCCTCCAATCTGGCGGACTCCCATTCGCTGGTGACGCATCCGGCCTCCACGACGCACAGCCAGATGAGCCCGGAGGATCAGATTGCCGCGGGCGTGCTGCCGGAGATGATCCGTGTGTCGGTTGGCCTTGAAGATCCGCTGGACCTGATAGACGAAATCGATCGCGCGCTTGAGATTGCGCTTAAAGCCTAGGAGGAAACCGATGCCCGTAAAAGTACCCAACGATCTGCCGGCGGTGCAGATCTTGCGCGACGAAAATATTTTTGTCATGGACGAATCCAGAGCGGCCGCGCAGGACATCCGTCCGCTGAAAATTGCGATATTGAACCTGATGCCGACCAAGGAAGTGACCGAGACCCAGCTTCTGCGCATGATCGGCAATACGCCCATTCAGGTCGAGGTGACGTTTTTGCGCACGGCCAGCCATACGCCCACGCACGTTGCCCAAAGCCACATGGAGGCGTTTTACAAGACCTTTGACGAGATTCGGGATCAGTTTTTCGACGGCCTGATCATCACCGGCGCGCCGGTAGAGCAGATGGCCTTTGAGAAAGTTAGCTATTGGGACGAACTGGTGTCCATCATCAAATGGGGCAAGCATCATGTCTTTTCAACGCTGTACATCTGCTGGGCCGCGCAGGCCGGGCTGCATTATATTTTTGGCGTTGAAAAGCTGCCGATTGAGCGCAAGTGCTCCGGCGTTTATCTTCATGAGGTTTTAAACCCGAAATCGCCGATCGTGCGCGGCTTTGACGACATGTTTTATGCGCCGCATTCCCGCCATACGGAGGTGCGCCGGGAAGATCTGATGCGCCATCAGGATAAGCTGGAGGTCGTTGCCGTCAGCCCCGAGGCGGGCGTTTATCTGGTGGTCAGCCGGGATGGCAAAAACGTATTTGTAACCGGACACTGCGAGTACGACCGCGATACGCTCAAGCTGGAATACGAGCGCGATCTGAAAAAGGGCATGGATGTGCCGATGCCCTGCAACTATTTTAAAAACGACGATCCAAAACAGGAGCCGGTCATGCGCTGGCGCAGCCACGGCGCGCTGCTGTTCCAAAATTGGCTCAACTATTACGTCTATCAGGAAACGCCGTATGATTTGACGGCGCTGAACCTGGAAAAGGAGCGATAAGCCATGTCCCGTCTGGGCGATATGATCCGTTCACAGCGGATCAAATACAACATGACCGCCAAACAGCTTGCCAGAAAATGCGGCGTTTCGGAAGCCTTTGTGCTGGAAATTGAAAGCGGCAAGCGCATTGCAAACGATATCATCGCTACCCGGATGCTCAAGGCCATGGGCCCCGTGGATGAGGTGATGCCGAACCTGGATGTGCAGGCGGCGCAGGAGCCGCAGGAGCCTGTGCGCCCCGCGCCTGTGGTAAAAAAGGAAAAGACGCCCGCGCTGCGGCCGGAGGGTGAAATTTCCGACGCCTGGAAAGACGCGCTTTCCGGCGTGATCAAGCGCGTGCCCATTTTAGATCAAAACGGCAAAACCATCGGTCATCGGATGCTGGCGGCGCCGGACGGTCGGATCGAAGGCGCCAGGGCTGAAACGGTGTTTTATTTTGCCGTGCCGGACGACACGATGCGAACCTACCGTTTTTTGCGGGAGGATTTGCTGCTGTGCGTCCCGCAGACGGCGATCCGTCATGACGCCTTTATGGTGGTGCAGCTGGGGCAGCAGCGCCTGGTGCGCCGGGTGCGCAAGGTGGAAGGCAATAAAGCGGAGCTGATCTGGTTTGACAGCGCGCAGCGCAGCCAGATTGTGGCGACAAGCGAATTGAAAAACCTGGCGCTGGTGGTGCGCGGGGAATTTCGTGTGTAAAAAAAGGGAATGCCGTTTGAATTTGGCGGCGTTCCCTTTTCATTATCAAACCGATTTTTGCAAAACATGCAGGAGCGTCTGCGCGAAGGATAAAGCCTTGGCGTGGAGGAAGGAGAGAACACATGTCAAATCGCAGACCCAACATCATCCTGATTCAAAGCGACAGCATGGACGGCCGCGCTTATGGCGCGATGGGGTTGGAGGCGCTCCGGGACGCTACGCCCAATCTGGACGGTATGGCCAAAGACGGCACGTTGTTTGAATACTGCTACACCAACAACCCCATCTGCGTCTGTTCGCGGGCGAGTATGTGGTCGGGCCAGTATACGTTCAAATGCCACGGGTGGAACAATTACAAGGGGCTTCCGGCCAACACCACGACGTTTTTAACCGAGCTGACGCAGGCCGGCTATACCTCCGGCGTATACGGCAAGACCGATTATGTGTCCGGCAAGCATTCCATGCGCGCCCGCGCGACAGCATGGCTGCGCAGCGCAAACATTGAGCGGCCCGCCTACCAGCAGCCCGCGCCTCAGGTTGTGGAAACGCAGGAACGCCGGGTGCATCTGCGGGACTGGGATACGGTGGATCGTTCCGTGGCGTTTTTAAATGCGCATCGGGAGGACGAAACGCCGTTTTTCCTGTACGTCGGCCTGACGTCTCCGCACCCGAAATTCATGACGTCCAGATATTATCTGGATCGGGTGGATCAGGACGCGGTGCAGCTTCCGCCGCAGAAGGAGTCGGAGCATCCGGTGATGGACTTCATGCGCCGGTGCAAAAATTGGACGCATGGGTTGCAGGACGATCAGGTGCGTCTGACGCGGTCGATTTATTATGCGATGATCGCCGAGGTGGACGAAATGGTCGGCGAAGTGCTGCGCGCGGCGCAGGGGCTTGAGCATACCTATATTCTGTATTGCTCCGATCATGGCGAAATGAATATGGAACATGGCCAGTATTATAAAATGAACGCCTATGAGCCTTCCGCTCGAGTGCCCTTTCTGGCGATGGGTCCGGATGTGCAGGCAGACCGGCGCGTCAGCCATCTGATTTCGCTGGTGGATGTGTACCCGACGCTGATGGACCTGGCCGGTATTTCGTCGCGCAAGAAATGCCTGCACGGCGCGTCGCTGCTGCCGGTGCTGCGCGGGGGCGAGGATACGCGCGAAAATATCGCGTTTTGCGAATATGAGGATTCAACCGCCTGTACGGGCATCTATATGCTTCGTCAGGATCAGTATAAATATATCGCTTATCCCGGCTATGCGCCGCAGCTGTTTGATTTGACCGCGGATCCCTGGGAAATTGACAACCTTGCGGAAAAAATGCCCGAAAAATGCGCGCAGATGGATGCGCGCCTGCGTAAAATCGTCGACTATGAGGCGTTTGACGCGCGGGTAAAGGAACACGACAAGGATTGTTTCCGCCTCTGGCGCGACGAACAGCTGGCGTCCGGCGCCTATCGGGCGCACATGGCGGAAATTTTCAGCGGCGGTGAAAACGTAAAACCCGATCAGATTCGCCCCTGGACGGATCAGGAGGAAGAAGCCGTGCTGGCCTGGCTGGAACAGGACGTCGATTGACGCGAAGTCCGCCGCTTTTTGGCCAAAATGAATCAACCGGTGTACCCCTTTGGTGCGCCGGGCCGCAGGATGCACATTTTGCCGGCTCCCATATCAGGAGACAGCCGGCATGACGCAGGCCGCGCCGCCGAAAGTTCCGTTTTTTTGCGGCGCGGTTTTTCAATGCCCGAAAACACCGATCGCAAAAATGAAAAATCTGCCGGTAACGAATGTTTTATGTTGCATTGCCGTCAGGTTTGTGCTATAATAAACTACGCTGAAATCAGCAGCGGGCCGCATGCCTTGTGTATGCTGTCCAAGTTTTTCATTTTTCTCTGTTTTGCCGGTGTGATGGAATTGGCAGACGTAGTGGACTCAAAATCCACCGGTAGCGATACCGTGCCGGTTCGAGTCCGGCCACCGGCACCACGTCGGAGCAAGCGTTATATCGCTTGCTCCGACTTTTTTACAAAAGTCAAAGCGCACTCTTCTGCTGCTCATCCTTCCCAAATCGAACCCGCTGCGAGGGGCTTCGATTTGGTTTCTGGTGCGGAGTTGGTTCTTCTTGGCATCGATACTGTTGAAATAACACAAAAAATCGACAAGCTTCGACAGAGGCTTGTCGATTTTTACTTATTACTTCTTTGCGATTGATCCCCTCAAGTGAAATCTGCGATTTCATTTGAAACAGCCCTGCGCGTGCCGAAAGACGCTTGCAGGACTGAAAAGTACGAAAATTTTGCGATTTTCGAAAAGTCAAGCCGACGATAACGGAATTGAAAGCCAAGGCAACTGCGTTCCCTTGACAGTTTTTCTTCAGGGACGTTTTTTGATACGCTGCGCCACGGTTGAGATCAGAAGGCGTTGGCTGTGGTACCGCATTTTTTATTCCGTGCGGATTGTATCCGGCAAAGGCGCGGCGGGCATATCGCCGTTGAACGTAAACGCTGTCCTGCGGCAAATTTCCGGGATTCAACTTCACATGGACTGCCTTTTCGCTCCGGAAGCAAAGCCGATCCATGCAGCGCGACCTGATGCAGCGCCCCGGACGACATGAAACGGATTGTGCCGCACGCTCACAATAGACGCCAGCTTTTACCGCCGGCTTTTGCGGCGGTGGAAACAGGTAGTGTCAATCGTTTTTCGCAAATTGATTTGCAGTCTCTGGGGTGAATGAAGTCAGCCGGCAACGCAGGTATCCTCAAGGGCGGCCTCCAGGTGCTTCATATTCATGTATTTCTATTGTACCTTATCGAAACATGGTCCTCTATCCGGGCGTTAGAAAGCGGGGATGCGAAGTTCCGGCCATGCGAATCCGGCTGCCGCCATGGCAGCAGAACGGAAATTTGGCGTTTTGCCCTGTTTCTCAGTAGTTCTCTTTGCGAAGCTCGAAGTAGCTCTGGGGATGCTTGCACACGGGGCAAACCTCGGGCGCTTTGGTGCCGACCACCATGTGGCCGCAATTGCGGCATTCCCAAATCTGAACGCTGCTTTTCTCAAACACAGCCCTGGTTTCCACATTTTTCAGCAGGGCGCGATAGCGTTCCTCGTGCGCCTTCTCGATCGCAGCAACGCCGCGGAACTGCGCGGCCAGCTCATGGAACCCTTCCTCGTCGGCTTCGCGGGCCATGCGGTCGTACATGTCGGTCCA
>DCTY01000014.1:856-1460 GCA_002329335.1 Christensenella sp. UBA1428 | reverse complement strand
CTTGGCATGCTCCTTTTCGTTTTCTGCGGTTTGAAGAAACAGCGCGGCAATCTGCTCAAAGCCCTGCTTTTTTGCCACGGAAGCAAAGTAAGTATATTTGTTGCGCGCCTGGGACTCGCCGGCGAAGGCCTCCCACAGGTTCTTTTCAGTCCGGGTACCGGCGTAGGGATTTTTTGCGGCAGGCGCCTGCTGGAGCTTCACAAACGCGCTGGCAGGCTGCTTGCAGACGGGGCAGGTAAAGCCCTCGGGCAGGGGCCCCTCATGAATGTAACCGCAAACCGTGCATTTCCATTTTTCCATTTTCNNCATTTTCTTTTCCTCCATTTTTTCGTTGAATTGAATTTTCGTCAGGAGCGTTTCTGCCGCATCGCGGGGAACGTCCGGCAGCGTAAGCAGATGCTCAAGGAATTTTCTGGTGTTGCCGCTTTGGGGAAGCATAAAGCCTGCCTCGCGGGCAAGGTCTTCGGCCATCAGCCGATTGGATTTTTCCATGGCGGCAGCCAGCGCCGTGGGCAGCTGCGCTGCGATGCCTTCCTGTTTTGCCTTGCTCAAAATCAGCCTGCGCAGTGCATCCGCTACCGGCGCGGCCTTGGGCTGCTGGGGC
>DCTY01000014.1:0-847 GCA_002329335.1 Christensenella sp. UBA1428 | reverse complement strand
GCAGGCGCCGCAGCCGATGCATTTATCCGTATCGATGATGCTGTTTTCGGTATCGGTAGCGCCGACAGGACAGACATACAGACACAGACAGTCTTTGGTACACAGGCGCAGATTGCGAACGGCAAATTTTTCAGCCATGACGGACGCTCCCTTCCATTTTTTCAAATTTCCATCCGGGAACCCTGCACACCGGGCACTGTTCGGGCGGCGCATCGCCCACGGAAACGAATCCGCAGACCGTGCAGACATACACGCCGGTGGAGGCGAGCATCCGGTCGCCTTCCTCGCTGTAGCGCCTCAAAATAGAATTCAGCATCCGGGTGACTTTTTCGCTCCATACCAGCGCTCTTAGCGCGCCGCGATCCGCTTTTTCCCGGGAAACGGCGTTGGCATAGGGATAACCGGTTTCCAGATCCTCTTCAATCCGTTCCAGCAGCTTGTCAAAACCGGGATCCGCCGCCGGTTCTGCTTTCGCGAGGAAATGATCGGCCAGCTGGGTGATCATTTCCGCTTCCCTGGCCAGATACTGCTTTTCACAGCCACGCGCCAGATTGGAGCAGACGATGCTCATCTCCATGGCAGAAAGCTCTTTCTCCGTCTCGGGCGCTTGGAAAGATGCAGCGCTGGCAGCCGGGGCCGCGTCCGTCGCCTCTTTGAAATCGCTCCTGGATGCCTTGCACACCGGACACACCCAATCCTCAGGCAGATCCGCCCATCTGGTGCCGGGTGCGATGCCGGCGCTGGGGATGCCCCTGGCTTCCTCATAGACGTACCCGCAAATGGTACAGACATAGGTTTTCATTGCTGATCGTTCGCCTCCTTTGTTTTTTTAATATTTTATCCAATG
>DCTY01000013.1 GCA_002329335.1 Christensenella sp. UBA1428 | reverse complement strand
CTCACATCTATTGTAACGTTACAATAAATTTGCAACAAAATTCCAAAAACCATTGACAAACCGACAGCTTCATCGTATAATAACTAAGGCCTTAGGGGAGTAGCTCAATGGTAGAGTTGCGGTCTCCAAAACCGTCGGTTGCGTGTTCGAGTCGCGTCTCCCCTGCCAAAAATCCGCTGAAAAAAATCAGCGGATTTTTTATTTGCTTTAAATTCTGTATCAACCATGCGAGCGTCAAAAAGGACGCTCGCATGGCGCTAAATTTACAGATTATAGCTTTTATACAGTCTCTCAAAATCACGGCGGTGATTTTCCATAATGGTAATTTTCTTTTTCAGGTCGTTGATGATATCCGGACCAAAGATCATCACACTTTCAAAATCCTCACTGTCTGCAAGCTGCAAAATCGGTTCCTGCGCCTGTTCCAAAAGTGCAATCATTTCCAGCGTATTATCGATTTCATTGCGGATAATCTGGTTGACTTTGAAATAACGGATATCCCCCTGTTCCCGAATGATGGGCGTTTTATCTACAGGCTTTTCGTTATAGTCGGTGCGATCCAGAATCGTCTGGAAACCGCAAACATGATTGGCGTTTCTTACAACACAAATATAGAACTTTAAGCGCAGCAAAATATGTTTGAGCGATTGCTGGTACGGGATATCCCCTGTTTCCCGTATCAATTTCTCTACCAATGAAACGGCCCTTTCAAGGTCAGGCATTGCCTTTTGAACGGTTTTATCGACTAAATTCTGACCGGAGTAGCCGCCGATCCAACGATGCGCCTGAAGATCCAGCATATTGTCGGCATCCGCCTCGGATTGCGCCTGAAACTGGAAGGGTCGGTAATAGTCCTTTTCCTCCGGCGTCAGTTCTGCCGGGAACGCAACCAGCGGCCGAGTCAGCCAACGCTGATGGACGGTGCCCAATGAGAATACATGCCCGCCGGTCGCCAGATATTCAAAGCGTGCGATTGCCTTTTCAATCAGATCCCAAACCTCAACAAGCGTATCGGCATGCGCAGCGCCGACAAAGTCGCAAGCCATATCTGTCAGCGCCTGATAACGGCCTACTGCACCCTTACCAATCTTTCCATAGTATTTTTTTAAAAAGGCGATCGTATCCCGGTCATCAACGCTGCGCAGTCCGATAATCAGATTGCTCTGATGATCCTCCTGCGCCTTTTGCATTTTCTCGGCGTAGGCAACCATGCGCGGCAAAAGCGCTACCGGCGACGCCTGATCCTGACGAGGCGCGCTAAAACCGACGGTAAACGTACGTCCGGACGAAGCAAGCGTATGGTTGTTGACAGACTGTCCTTTCTTTAATTTTGGCAGCGCCGCCGCTTCGTCGACCGGATCGACATGCAGTACATTGACCTCCGCTTCATAACCGGCAAGCGCAGCGCCCTCTTGAAAAATATTCAGGAAATCGGCAATACGTTCGCCTATAGGCCGTTTTGCGCAGGCCATCGGCCCGTTCTTGCCCGGATAAAGCCCCTCGCACCAGCAAAGCCCGCCGCCGGAATCATTGGTAAGAAAATTGAAGGATTCAAACGGCGCCGCCTGACACAGCTGGCGCACTGCGTCTACATACATCGCACGCACCTGCGGATGATCGATGCACGGCGCATAGTATTCTGTGCGCGCACGGCGCGCCTGATCGCACCGCGGACCTCGCCAATCGGGGTGATCCCGATACACCTGTTCAGGCAAATAAGCCGGTTCCATACCGTCAAAGGTGGCCTTAAGGCCATATTCCTTTAAAATAGCAGCGCGTCCCCTGAGCATTTCCAGGTTTCGATCTGCATAATCCTGTGGTAAATACGGTTTCAACAGCTCCGGAACGATAAATTTAAACACGGTCGGTCGGTCCAAACTCCAGTTCGGGTACGGATCGTATCGGTTCAGGTTCCACATCCACATGCTGGGCTCCACCTGGCTGACCGAAAGGTGTGTCGCGCCAAGCTCGCTGGCCAGCTGCGCCAAACGACGATATTCTTCCAGCGTTTTTGCACCGCATTGGATGCTGATTTTTTGCGTCATGAAACTATACCCCTTTGTCATTTTCTTGATGGTAAATTTATTTTAACATATCCAGGCTGTTTTGTACATGTTTTTACAAAAAAAGCCAGGCAAGCGCATGCCTGGCGGCGGCGTCTGACGCGTCATACGTCCAGCGCCGTATAGGAATCATCAATATGAATCACGGTTCTATACTGCTTACCCAAGGTCAGGATCGCCTGATTAACGGTCTTAAGCAGCGCGTCATCGCTTTTTTTATACGAATACGGACGAACAAGGTCAAAGATCAGATTGGTGTGCGTAGGGCCTTTGACCATTCTGAAATCATGCACGTTCATTTCAGGATCGATCTGCGCGACAATCTGGGCAACCTGTGTGCGCAGGTTCACCGTTTCTTCATCCTGGGTGCTGATGGGATCCATATGAATGACCGCGTCGCACATCAGCCGGGTACGCAGCTCGTTTTCCAGATTATCAATGATGTCGTGCAAAACGAGCATATTGCCGTCTTCCGGAACCTCTGCATGCAGGGAAATCATTTTCCTGCATGGACCGTAATCATGAACGATCAGATCGTGCATACCGATAATTTCAGGGTGCTGCATGACAATCTGCTCGATATCCTGTACCAGTTGTTTGCTGGGCGGTGCGCCCAAAAGCGGATCCAGCGTTTCTTTTGCAGCGCTTATTCCGGCAAAAAGGATCATCAACGAAACCAGAATCCCGCAATAGCCGTCTATCGGCAGTGTCGTAAAGCGCGCAGCAAGTGTAGCAGCCAAAACAACGCCCGTGGCAATGCAGTCGCTCAGGCTGTCTATGCCGGTTGCCCGCAGCGTTGCAGAATCAAGACGCTTGCCGATACGGGAATTATATAAAAACATATAGCATTTTACCGCAATGGAACCAATTAGGATCACAATGGTCGTCGTGCTGGCTGTTACCGGCTGGGGCGAGAGAATTTTATCTACAGAGGTTTTGGCAAGCTCAACGCCCATTAAAATAATCAGCGCAGAAACTGCCAGCCCTGAGAGGTATTCAAACCTTCCGTGACCAAACGGATGCGTCAAATCCGGCTTTTTTTCCGCAAGTTTAAAACCGATTAGCGAGATAACGGACGAACCGGCGTCCGACAGGTTGTTAAAACCGTCAGCAACAATTGCAACAGATCCGCTGATGAGCCCCGAGACAAGCTTGGCTGTAAAAAGGATCATATTTAAAAAAATGCCTACAGCGCCGCAAAGCATACCAAAAAAAGAACGCTGCCCTGCCGCGTCTAGACTGCTATAACGGCAGTAG
>DCTY01000042.1 GCA_002329335.1 Christensenella sp. UBA1428 | reverse complement strand
GGTGGGCCCGGTAGGCCCAGTGGGGCCAGTGGGTCCGGTCGGCCCCGTGGGGCCAGTGACCGAAGGCCCGGTCGGTCCGGTAGGCCCAGCAGGCCCGGTCGGCCCGGTGCGTCCGGTAGGCCCGGTCGGCCCGCGCATGCCGGTTGATCCGGCGGGCCCAGTCGGTCCGGTCGGACCCATGGGGCCCCGCGGGCCGCGTGTGCATTGCGTGCAGTTGGCTGGGAATACGGGCGTTGAACCCAGAGAACCGGATGTATTGCAGGTAAAATTTCGCTGCTCCCAGGCGGATCTGCCGTTGTCATGGAAATTGGTCACACAATCACCATCCTCTTGTCTGTCTTGCCGTCCGATGCAAAATGCGGCCGGACGTTCTTACCATAGAATATGGCGCTGCGGCGCGCTTGGTGAGCGCAAAAGCCAATCGTACCGTCAGACGGCGACAGGAGACGGTGGAAAAATGAATTCCGACAAAATATGTCATGTAGATTCAGGAAAGAAATCTGCAAACCGGCAATTGGAAAAAAAACCTTGCATTTTCGGAATAATGCCTTTATTATGGTACTATATCATCAGAGCAATCTGCAGTCATACGGCAAGCGCTGCGGATGCTGATGTTGGGGCGAGGACAAGAAATGAATGAAGAAATCCTGAGGCTTGAACATATAGAAAAGTCCTTTGACGGTGTTCGCGTTCTGCGCGGCATCGATCTTTCCGTACGCAGGGGAGAATTTGTGACCCTCCTGGGCGCTTCGGGGTGCGGCAAAACCACGACGCTGCGGATCATTGGCGGGCTTGAAACGCCGGACGCCGGGCGCGTGCTGCTCTCCGGCGTGGATGTTACCGACCTTGCGCCCAACCGGCGCAGTGTTAACACGGTTTTTCAAAACTATGCGCTGTTTCCGCATATGAATGTGGCGCAGAACGTGGGCTACAGCCTGCGGCTGCGGCGCGTGGACAAAAAAATTGCCGCTTTGCAGGTGCAAAAGGCGTTGGAACTGGTGCAGCTTGCCGGGTATGAAAAGCGTATGCCGGGCGAGCTGTCCGGCGGGCAGCGCCAGCGCGTGGCGATTGCGCGCGCGGTGGTGGGGGAGCCGAGCGTCCTTTTGCTGGACGAACCGCTGGGCGCGCTGGACCTTCAGCTGCGCCGCCAGATGCAGATTGAGCTGAAGCGCCTGCAAAAGCAGCTGGGCATTACGTTTATCTATATCACCCACGACCAGGAGGAAGCGCTCAATATGTCCGACCGGATTGCGGTGATGCGCGAGGGACGCTTTGAACAGATCGGTACGCCGGCGCAGGTTTATGACCGGCCGGATACGGCGTATGTCGCCGCGTTTGTCGGCGCGGCCAATATCCTTCAGGGCAAGGCGGTTTCGGTGTGCGACAGCCTGGTGACGGTCGGCTTTGAAGGGGGCGTCGGGTTGGCGCCGGTTCGAAAAAAGGCGCCTGCGCCGGGAGAGCCGGTTTGCCTGGCCGTGCGCTCCGAGCAGATCGAGCTGTCTGCGCAGGCGGATGCGCCGGATTTTGGCATCTGCGCGACGGTTCGGGAAAAAAGCTTTGCGGGCGGAATGCTGCGCATTGCCGTGACGCTTCCCGGCGGACAGGAAATCGTGGCCAGCCGGCATGGTATTGATTCAGAGCTGGCGCCCGGCCAGCAGGTGCGCGTTGGCTGGAACCCCGAGCACGCGGTGATTGTCCGCGCACAGGAGGCGGCGCAATGAAACGGTCGGGTAAATTTGGCGCGCGGCGCGGCAGGGACGGCATGTACGGTGCAATGGTGCTGCCGATGTATGCCTTTACGATCCTGTTTGTCGCAGGCCCGCTGATTTATATGGTGATTTTAAGCTTTTTGACCCGGTCGGACACCTGGGGCGTGGTCTGGCAGGCGACGATGAAGAATTATCGCGATATTCTCCAGCCGGTTTATCTGCGGACTTTTTGGGAGTCGTTCAAGCTGGCCTGTCTTTCTACGGCGCTGGTGATCGCCATCGGCTACCCCTTCGGCTATCTGATGGCCCGGCTTGCGCCCCGGCGGCGCAGCCTGGTGATGATGCTGCTGATGATCCCGTTTTGGACCAGCTCGCTGATTCGCCTGTACGGATGGATCATTGTTTTTCGCGCCAACGGCGTACTGGATTGGATTTTGATGCATCTGAATATCACGCAGGAGCCGCTCAAGCTTCTGTATACCTATCCGGCGGTTGTCACCGGCATGGTGTATGCGCTGACCCCATTTATGATTTTGTCGGTGTACTCCAGCGTGGAAAAAATGGACTGGTCGCTGGTGGAAGCCTCGCGGGACCTTGGCGCCAGCGCGGCGCAGGCTTTTTGGACGGTCACTTTCCGCCTGACGCTGCCGGGGCTGCTCTCCGGGGTGATTTTGACCTTTGTCCCTTCAATGGGCCTGTTCTTCATTGCCGATATTCTGGGCGGCAACAAGGTTGTTCTGGTGGGCAACGTCATTCAGGAGCAATTGATGAAAGCGCATAACTGGCCCTTTGCCGCAGCGCTGGCGGTGGTGCTGATGGTGCTGACGTCGCTGATGATCGCGCTGTACCGGCGCATCACCAAGGTACGGGATTTGGAGGGGCTGGTATGAGAAGAAAAACCGGCGCTTTTACAAAAATCTATCTGACCGTGGCCCTGGCGCTGATGTATCTGCCCATCCTGCTGGTGATCGTTTATTCGTTTAACGAAAGCAAAATCAGCTCGGTGTGGGCCGGTTTTTCACTGCGGTGGTATCGGGAGCTGTTTGCGGACCGGTCGATGTTTGAAGCGCTGCGCAACAGCCTGGTGCTGGGGGCGCTGTCCTCGCTTTGCGCGGCGGTGATCGGGACGTTGGGCGCTGTGGGCATGGCGCGCATCCGCTGGCGCGGCAAGGGCGCGGTGGAATATGTTTCAACCCTGCCGATTATGATTCCTGAAATCATTCTGGGCATGGTATTTCTGGTGTTCTTTTCGCTGCTGGGGCTGCCGTTTGGGATGACCACGCTGGTGATTGCGCATACTTCGTTTTCCATCCCGTATGTCTATATGCTTGTTAAAGCGCGCCTGGTGGGGCTGGACAAAAGCTGCGTGGAGGCGGCGCGGGATCTTGGCGCCAGCGAATTTCGCGCCTTTTGGGATGTGACGTTGCCGCTGGTGCTGCCGGCGGTGTTGTCGGGCATGCTGCTGGCCTTTGCGATGAGCTTTGACGATGTGATCATCAGCATCTTTGTCACCGGCGTCAATACCAATACCCTGCCGGTTAAGGTTTACACGCAGCTGAAAACGGGCGTAACGCCGAAAATCAACGCCCTGAGTACGATCATGTTTGCCGTTACCATGCTGGTTGTGGCGCTTTCTGCGCTGCTGGGGCGTGTTCGGAACGATAAATCCAGGGAAACTGGAAAATGATATCAAGGAGGATTCTCTTATGAAAAAAATGCTTGCGCTGCTGCTGTCTGCGCTTTTATGCCTGGCTGCACTGACAGGCTGCTCGGGTCAGAACCCTCAGTCGGGTTCTGCCGCCGCACCGGCCGGTCAGCTGAACCTGTTTACCTGGGAGGGTATGTTCCCCCAGGAGGTGCTCGACGGCTTCACCGCCGAAACGGGCATTAAAATCAATTATATCAACTTTGATTACGACGAAACGATGCTGGCAAAGCTGGAAACGGCCAAGGGCGGGGACTATGATCTGATTATCGCGGATGATTATATCATTGAAACTGCAATCGCTGAGGGTCTGGTTCAGAAGCTGGATACCGGCAAAATCAGCAATTATGCCAACATCAACCCTGTTTATCAGGGGCAGTTCTACGATCCGAACGATGAATACACGGTGCCCTATGGCGCGGGCGTGCAGACCATCGTTTACAACCCGGCGGCAGTTTCTGTGGAAATTTCCGGCTATGAGGATCTGTGGGACGCTTCCCTGGCTGACAGCGTGGGCGTGATCGCCAATTATCGCGTCATTAACGGCATGGCGCTGAAGGTCCTGGGGGAAAGCTATAACGTAACCGATACGGCGGCGATTGAAAAGGCCGGAGAAAAGCTGCTGGAGCTGGCGCCGAATATCCGGCTGATTAAGGATGACAACATTCAGGATGATCTGCTTACCGGTGAAATCAATGCGGCGGTGATGTATACCTCTCAGGCGACGGTCGCGATGATGACCAATCCGGAATTGAAAACCGTATTCCCCAAAGAAGGCATCGGTTTTGGGGTTATGGCGCAGTTCATCCCTGCCAACGCGCCCAATGCGGATGCGGCGTACGCGTTTATCGATTATATCCTGCGGCCGGAGGTTGCGGCCGTCTGTTATGAGTATTTGGGCTATTACTGCACCAACGCTGCGGCGGACAGCCTGATTTCGGAGCAATATCGCTCGTTCTTGACTCTGCCGGAGGATCTGGATCCGAGCGCTATGGAGATGATCCAAAATATCACGCCCGAGGCGGAGGAAGCCCACACCAAGGCGTGGACCGAGTTTAAGGCGGCGTGCGGCCAGTAATTGAAAGCGTTCGATTGAAAAATCCGAAAAAAAGGACGACGCGTATTCACGAGAATGCGCGTCATCTTTTTTTCTGGACACAGCGGCATGAAAACTCAAAAAGCGTTTGTCCTAAAACCCGCAGACAAAGCGCCGGTACGCAGCCGTGCAAAACCTGGCGGTACCGCTGTAAATACCGTCAGCGTTTTTGCACGCGGCGCAGATTTGACGGCGCGCGCTTCTTTTTTTGGATGCGCCGGCATAGGGTTGCAGGGGTGATTTTATGCGTAAACATTGGGCTGTAACGATTACTGCCGCATGGATGGCGCTGTTGCTGGCGCTTCCGTGCGGCGCGCTGGCAAACAACGATCTGACGCTGTCCTTTGATGCGGGCGATCATATCATGCTGTTGATGTCGCCCCAGACCGGACAGGTGCTCTATGCGCAAAACGAGCAGGAACGGGTGCCCATTGCCAGCGTGACAAAAATCATGACGCTGATTTTGACCTTTGAAGCCATTGAAGCAGGAAAAATCGCGCTGGACGATCCTGTGACCATCAGTAAAACAGCGGCGGCAACGGAAGGCTCGCAGGCGTTTCTGGATGCCGGAAGCGCTTATCCGGTCAGCGAACTGCTCAAGACCATCATCATTTCAAGCGCCAACGATTCCTGTGTTGCGATGGCGGAATATCTGGCCGGCAGCGAACCGTCGTTTGTCATTGCGATGAACGAGCGCGCGGCGCAGATGGGGCTGAGCGATACCAATTTTTGCACCTGTACGGGGCTGCCCTATCAGGGGCAGTATTCCACGGCGGCGGATGTGGCGGTGATGGCGCAGGAGCTTTTGACCCACGATCTGTATTTTACCTGGTCGTCTACCTGGATGGATACGCTGGAGCATCCAAGCGGCCGGGAAACGGAGCTGACGAACACCAACCGGCTGGTGCGCTTTTTTGAAGGCGCGGACGGCGTGAAAACAGGGTATTCCTCTGAAGCGGGGCATTGCCTGGCCGCCACGGCCACGCGGGGGGAGATGCGCCTTTTGGCGGTGGTGCTGGGTTATGACAATTCAAAAACGCGCTTTACGCACGCGCAGCGGCTTTTATCGGATGGGTTTGACCAATATGAGCTGGTCAATATTGCCGCCGGCGGCGAGCCTGTCTGTGAAATACCCGTTCGAGGCGGCAGCACGGCGCAGGTGGAGCTGATTGCGGAAAACGCGCTGACGGTGCTTCAGAAAAAGGGACAGGGCGGCAATTATCAGATCATGAAAAATCTGCCGCAGCAGCTTTCGGCGCCGGTACGGGCGGGAACCTGCGTCGGTTCCATTACCGTGCTGTACCCGGACGGGACGGTTCAAAGCACGCCCGTGGTCGCCGCGCAGGATGTTGCGCCGGATTTCTGGGGATATGTGGCGCAGGTGGCGCGGCGCTGGTGCAGCTGAGATTGACGATTTGAACAATTTGGGACATAATAAAGACAAAAGGAGCGCAGCGCGCAAAGGAGGGTACCCGATGCAGTGGAATCCCTGGCATGGGTGCAGGAAAATCAGCCCCGGCTGTCAAAACTGCTATGTATACCGGCGGGATACGTCCGTTGGCCGGGACGCCTCGCAGGTCTCCCGAAACGCTGCCTTTGATCTGCCGGTACGCTGCGCGCGCGGCGGCGGGTATAAGGTGCCTGCCGGGGAAACGCTTTATACCTGCTTTACTTCCGATTTTTTTCTGGAACAGGCAGACCCGTGGCGTCCGCAGGCGTGGGAGATGATTCGTCAGCGTCCGGACGTGCATTTTTTGATGATTACCAAGCGCATCGACCGCTTTTTGGCCGGCTTGCCGACCGATTGGGGCCGGGGATGGGCGCATGTAACGGTTGGCTGCACCTGCGAAAATCAGGATCGGGCGGATGCGCGCCTGCCGGTTTTTCTCAATATGCCCATTGCGCATCGGATCATCGTCTGCGAGCCGCTGCTGGAGGCGATCGATCTGTCCACCTATCTGAACAAGGCGCGCTTTGAACAGGTCGTTGCAGGCGGCGAGTCCGGCATGCAGGCGCGTTTGTGCCGGTTTGAGTGGGTTTTAGCGCTGCATGCGCAATGCGCAAAAACGGACACGCCGTTTTATTTTAAGCAAACGGGCGCCCGTTTTGAAAAGGACGGCAAACTGTATCGGATTGCGCGCAGGGATCAGTTCGATCAGGCGCGCAAAGCCGGGCTGAATTTGGGATAAGCGTTTGGGCGGCATTTTTGGCGCAAGACCCTGCCGCTTACCGGGGTTCATCCTGCTCCATCAGCGCCATAAAGGCCTGCGCGGCGCTGGAGAGCGGCACGCCCTCCAGCGTGGCGACGGCAACATGCCGCTGCGGCAGGGCAGGCGCCAGGGAAAGCGCGCCCAGTGTATGGTTGTTTAAATCCTTTTGGATGAATTCCCGTACGGTCAGGCCGACGCCGAGCCCAACGCGCGCAAAATCCGCTACAAGATCCAGACTGCCAAGCTCGATGGCGGGGCTGAGGGTGACGCCGCGCGACTGCGCGAAGGCGTCCACGGCGCGTCTGGAATTGCTGGCGGTTTCCAGCATGACCAGCGGATAGGTGCAAAGCTGAGCAAGCGTGTGGCGCTGCCCGGCAAGGTGCGCGAATTTTCCGCCGACGACAAAGACGTCGTGTACGGCATAGCGCGCCCGAATCCGAATGCCGGTTAAATCCATCGGCAGATTGATGACGGCCAGATCGACCTGCCCTTTTTTCAAAAGCGCGATGGACTCATCGGAGGTGCGGTTGGTTACATGCAGCGCGACGGCGCCGTATTGCGCATGAAACGCTTCCAGATAGGGCAAAAGAAAATGCTTGCACAGCGAATCGCTTGCGCCGATGCGTACCTCGCCGCGGCGCAAAGTGCGAAGGTCGTCCAGATGCGCCTGACCGGCATCCAGCAGCGCGCAGGCCTGATCCACATAACCGAAAAGCGCGCGTCCCTGTTCGGTCAATTCGACTCCTTTGGCGGTGCGCACAAAAAGCGATTGGGTAAGGGCCGTTTCCAGCTGCCGGACGCTTTGGCTGACGGCCGGCTGGGAGATGGACAGCGCGCGGGCGGCGGCGGAAATGCTGCCCAGGCGGGCGACCGTAAGGAAAACACGGTACAGATCCAGGCTGATGTTGAGCATAAAAACCTCCCAAATGCGCAGCGGCGGAATCAATCGCTTCTATTTTATCATAGTTTTGCCTGGGTGCAAGCTTTCAGGAGGCAATATGCAGATACCCGTTCCCGATCCTGTTATGGACATCCTGTCGGCGCTTGAAACCGCCGGTTATGCGGCCTGGTGCGTCGGCGGCTGCGTCCGCGACAGCCTGATGCACAAAACGCCGCATGACTGGGATATTACAACCAGTGCCGATGCCCGGACGATGATGCGATTGTTTGAAAACCGCCGGGTGATCCCCACCGGGCTTGCGCACGGCACGGTGACGGTCACAACCGATATCGGTCCGGTGGAGATTACGACCTATCGGACCGATGGGGCTTATGTCGGCCACCGCAGGCCGGCGCAGGTCCTGTTTACCGATGACCTGCATGAGGATTTAAAACGGCGGGATTTTACCGTCAACGCCATGGCGTATCATCCCGGATTCGGCCTGGTGGATGATTTTGATGGTGTTGGCGATTTAAAGCGCGGGCTGCTGCGCGCGGTGGGCGATCCTGCAATCCGGTTTGAGGAGGACGCCCTGCGGATCCTAAGGGCGGTGCGTTTTGCCGCAGTGCTGGGCTTTTGTATTGAGCCGCAGACGTTTCGTGCGCTGATGGAAAAGCGCGATGACCTGCGCTATATTTCGGGCGAACGGATTGCGCAGGAACTGGGAAAACTGGTATGCGGCAGGGCGGCGCTGCCGGTTTTGCGCGCCTGTGCGCCGGTATTGGATGCTGCGCTTGAAGCGGAGCAGCAAGTCCCCTGGCCCGACCGGCTGCCGGATTCGGCTCAAAGCGCGCTGTGCGCGCTTTTGTTGACGCGTTCGGCCTGCGCGCTGGATTGCGTGCTTAAACGGCTGCGTTTGCCGACGAAGACAAAGGCGTTGGCACAGGACGCGGCGTGTGTACGCGACGCGCTGGCGCAGCGGCAGGAACCGGCGCAGATCCTGCTGCTGCTTGGTCCGCAGCGCGCGCTCCAGGCGCTGGACGTGCTGGCCGCCTGGGGCGGGGGATATGAACAGGCGCTTGCGCAGGCGAAGGCGCTGTTGACCCGGCAAGGCTGCTGGGAAATTGGCGCGCTGGCGATCGACGGGCAGATCCTGCGCCGTCAGGGGCTTTGCGGCGCGCAGATTGGCCAGGCGCAGCGCGCGCTATTGCGTGCAGTTGCGCTGGAAAACTGTCCCAATACGCCTGCGGCGCTGTTGGCGGCGCTGCCGGACATTTTGGAAAAAATGGAAAAAACGGGGAAGGGAAGTAGTGAAACTTGAATATTGACGCATTGATCGCGCGCATCAACGAGCTGGCGCGCAAGGCGAAAACCGAGGGGCTTACCGAGACGGAAACCCAGGAGCGCGCCCGGCTGCGCGCAGAATTTCTGGCGCAGTACCGGCAGGGGCTTGCGCAGGTGCTGGACAATACCTATATCGTGGACGAGCAGGGCAACAAGCGCAAGCTGGAGCGCAAACGCCTGAACTGACGGGAGGAATGCGGCGTTGAATATCCAGATCTTTGGAAAAGCCAAATGCTTTGATACCCAAAAGGCGGAGCGATGGTTCAAAGAACGGCGTATCCGCGTGCAGCGCGTGGACGTGCTGAAATACCCCATGAGCATGGGCGAACTGAAAAGCGTCGTTTCAGCCGTCGGGCTGGACGCTTTGATTGACACGCAGGCCAGGGATTATGCCCAGAGTATGCTGGCGTATCTAAGCGGCGCACAAAGCAAGCTGGAATATCTGGCGGAAAACCAGCGCCTGCTCAAAACCCCCGTGGTGCGCGACGGCAGGCGCGCGACCGTGGGTTATTGTCCGGAAATCTGGAAAAACTGGCAATAGCGCATAAGCGACGGCGCGACGTGCATACGCTTGTTTGAGAAAGCGGCGCAGGGAGGGATCGCGTTGGGCGCAGGGCTTTGGACAAAATTGAAAATCGGGGCGCTGCAGCTGCCCCGCGAGGTGGCGCAGGATCTGCCCCGGCTGACCATGCGCGGCGCCGACGAACTGATGCTGGGCAATCATCGCGGCGTCATGCGTTTTGAATCCACGCAGCTTTGCGTGCGGACAACGATTGGCACAATCTGTATTGTGGGCGACGGTTTTTCCCTGGAGAGCATTGGCGCGAACCTGCTTTTGCTGCGCGGAAAAATCCAAAGCATCACCTGCGGAGGACAAACGCATGGGTGAGACTTTTTCCAACCGGATCCGGGTGCGTATCCGCGTGCTTTCGCCGGAACGGCTGATGAACATGGCGCTTACCCAGGGTGTGCAGCTTTATGAGGTGCGACGGGAAAACGCGCGGGAAATAACGGCGTCGATTGATCTGTGCCAGTGGCCGGCACTGCGCGGGATTGTCAGAACCCTGGGCGCGCGCTTCCGGGTGCTCAGCCGGCGCGGCCCGTTTTTTACCTGGCGCGCCCTGCGGCCGCAGCTTTGGCTGGGAATCTGTCTGGTTTTGGGCGCGGCGGCGCTGTACGGCTTTTGCCAGTGCGTTTGGCGCATCGATATTGAGCCGCGCGACGGGCTGGACGTCCAATTGCTGGCGCGGCATCTTTCTGAACAGGGCGTGCATGTCGGCATGCATGCCGACGGTCAGACTCTGCGCGATATTGAAGATCAGATGCTGATCGATTATACGGATTATACCTACATTGCGCTGGATCAGCGCGGCATGGTGCTGCGCGTGCGGGCGGTAGCGGCAACGCCGAAGCCCGATACGGGCAGCGAGGCTGCGTGCGCCAACATTGTCGCATCCTGCGATGCGGTGATCGACCAGATTTATGTTTATAAAGGCACGGCGATGGTCAAACCGGGCGATACCGTGGTTAAGGGCCAGGTGCTTATCGCCGGCGCGCAGATGCAGGCCGGCGAGGCGTCGCTGGTTTGCGCCAGCGGCGACGTGATTGGAAGAATCTGGTACAGCGGCGAAGGGCAATGCCCGTTGGAGCGCGAAATTTTGGTGCCTACGGGCAGTAAAACCGTTTCAAGGCAGTTTCAAACGCCATGGATGTGTGATATAATAAAAACAGACCCGGCGTATCCGCTGGCCAGAACGCAGCAGTCGTCGGTGCGGCTGCTGGACGGTTTGTTTCTGGACGTTTCGCTGGTTACCACCTGTCAGGAACAGCTGCGCAGCGCGCCGATGCGCACCAGCGCGGCGATGGCGCGGGAGCAGGCCGTGGCGTCGGCCTATGAGGCAGCTCTTGAGAAGCTGCCGCTGGGGCAGCTGGTGCGCAATACGGACGTTTCCAGCGCGCAGACGCAGGACGGTGTGACGGCCAGGGTGACGTTTGAAACGACGGCGCCCATCGGTCAGACGGTTTATTTTGAACCGTAACGGTATGTGTTTTACCAAACGAAAAGGGAGTTTGACATTTTTGGCAGAAGCGATTATTTCTCAGAAAATCGAGGTCGCCTCCATGCAGGACATGGCGGCGCTGTTTGGGCCGTATGATGAAAATTTAAGCGTGCTGCGCCGGCAGATCGGCGTTGAGATTGCCCAGAGGGACGCGACCATCGTGGTCAGCGGCGAACCCAAAGCGGTGGCGCTGGCCTGCACGGTTGTGGATAAGCTGCTTTTGATGATCAGCCGCGGCGAGCGGATTGAATCCTCGCGCATTCATTATGCCATCGAGCTGGCAAGCGAGGGGCAGGCCGACATGATCGACCGGATCATGAATGACGTTATCGCCATTACCTATCGCGGCAAGCAGATCAAAAGCAAGACCCTCGGGCAGAAAACCTATGTGGAGGCCGTGCGGAAAAACACCGTGACCTTCGCTGTAGGGCCGGCCGGTACCGGCAAGACCTATCTGGCGATGGCCCTTGCGGTGGTGGCGTATAAAAACAAAGAGGTCGAACGGATCATTCTGACGCGTCCGGCGGTGGAAGCCGGGGAAAAGCTCGGCTTTTTGCCGGGCGATCTGCAAACGAAGGTTGATCCGTACCTGCGTCCGCTTTACGACGCCATGTTTGATCTGATGGGCGCGGAGGCTTACGGCCGCATGGTCGAAAAGGGCGCTGTGGAGGTTGCGCCGCTGGCGTATATGCGCGGGCGCACGCTGCAGGATTCGTTCATTATTCTGGACGAAGCGCAAAACACCACTTCGGAACAGATGAAGATGTTTCTGACCCGTTTTGGCTACGGCTCCAAGGTCGTGGTCACGGGCGATATTACGCAGGTTGATCTGCCCGGCGGTAAAAAAAGCGGGCTGGTCGAGGCCGTCGAGGTGCTCAAGAATATGGACGACATCGCGGTGGTGACGCTGACGCACCGCGACGTTGTGCGCCACGAGCTGGTACAAGCCATCGTCAAGGCCTATGACAAATTTGAGCGCAGACAGGCAGGCCGACAGGGCGGATAAAAAGGAGGGCCAGATGCAGCGCAGCAAAAAGCGTTGGTTTCAACGCATTCATCCCATCACGGCAAGCGTGCTGATTGGCCTTGCCGGTTTTCTGTTGGTATATGTGATCTTATTTAACGTCGTTTCGCCAAAGCGCCATGTGCTTACCGTAGGGGAAATTGCGGGCAGTACGATTACGGCGACGAAGGAAATTGAGGACGAGGTGACGACCCAGCAGCGTATCGACAGTGCGCGCGCGCAGGTGGAGAGCATCTTAAAGCTTGACGACACGGTCACGGAGTCCGTGATTTCCCAGGTCCAGGAAAACCTGCAGCTTACGGCGGATTACCGCAAAAAATATCAGGAAATGATCACCCTGTACAAAACGCCGGAAATGGAGGTTTATCTGCCGCCGGTTTCGCTTTGCGACGAGTATACCCAGGCGCTGACCGTGCCCAATACGATTTCGCGCGATCAGGCAAGCAGTATTTTGATGGTCGGCGAAACGCGGCTGATCAGTTTCCGCGCAGCGCTTTTGCAGCTGGTGGATGAAAAAATGAGCGCCGGTGTGCGCGATGCGGAGCTTCAAAACGCCAAAACCCAGATCCTGCGCGATGTGCAGAGCGTTTATTATTCCGTGGACGCCGCGTACCTGCCCTTGGCACAGGCGCTGGTGGAGGGCTGCATAACCGAAAACCTGTTTTATGATCAGGAGGCTACGGAGCAGGCGCGCCAGGAGGCGCAGGACGCTGTGCAGCCGGTCATCTACAAAAAGGGTCAAAATATCGTTGTAAAAAATGAAATCGTTACCCAGGCGCAGTATGAGGTGGTTTCAAAGCTGGGCCTTTTGCAGGACGACAGCATCGACTTTAACCTTTATCTTGGGCTGGCGATCGTCGTTTTGCTGGTTTTTGTCAATATTTTTGTCTATCTGTTTTTGCTGGAGCGCGAGGTGCTCACCCGTCCGCGCATGCTGCTGCTGATTGTGACGGTTTATGTGCTGGTGATGGGCATCGGCGTGGTGACCCGTCAGCTGAGCATTTATCTGATCCCATTGCAGCTGGGCATTTTCCTGATGGCCATTTTGATCAACCGGCGCCTTGCCATTGTCTGCAACGCTTCCCTGGCGGTGCTGGTGGGAATTCTGGCCACGGGCGACGAAGGGCTGCTGGCGTCCGGCATGTTTAATATTTTGCTGGTGGCGGTCATTACCGGCAGCATTGCCGTAGCGCTTTCCCGTTCGGTCAATCAGCGCATGTCGCTGGTGTATACCGGCCTTCTGGTTGCGCTGATGAATTTTGCGGCAATGTTCGGGATCGGCCTGATGACCATGTCGAGCATTCGCGAAACGCTGACGGCGGCGCTGAGCTTTGCCGGCTCCGGCGTGCTTTCGGCGCTTTTGGCGATGGGCTTTTCGCCCATGCTGGAGTCCGTCTTTGCGGTTGTGACGCCTCAAAAGCTGATGGAGCTGGCCGACTCCAACCATCCGCTTTTGCGCAAGCTGCAAACGGAGGCGCCCGGGACGTATCAGCATTCGCTCATTGTTGCCAATCTGGCCGAAGCGGCGGCGCAGGCCATTGAGGCTGACGAGCTTTTGGCGCGCGTGGGCGCCTATTATCATGACGTTGGCAAGCTCAAGCGCCCTTATATGTTTAAGGAAAATCAGTTTGCCGCAGAAAATCCGCACGACCATATGGATCCGTATGTGTCGGCGGCGGTAATTACGGCCCATACGCGTGACGGCGTGCTTTTGGCCAAAAAGTACAAGCTGCCGCCCTGTATTGAAAATATCATCCGTCAGCACCATGGACAGACGACGGCGGCCTATTTTTATTATGAGGCGTGCAAGCGCGCCGAGGCGGCGGGAACGACGGTTGACATTGCCGATTTTACCTATGACGGGCCGAAGCCGGACTCCAAGGAGGCTGCGATCATCTTTTTGGCCGATACGATGGAAGCGGCAGTGCGTTCGATGAAAAAGCATACGCGCGAGGATATTGAAAATACGGTGCGCAAGCTGATTTTCACCAGGCTTCAGGATGGGCAGCTGGAAAATGCGCCGCTGACGCTGGCGGAGCTTGAAAAAATTACGCAGGCGTTTGTCTTTGCCCTCAGCGGTTTTTATCATGACAGAATCGAATATCCGGACGTAAATCAGGTGCGTTCGGGCGCGGAAAAGCCCGAACTGCCGCCGGAAACGCCCAAGGAAGCCGGAAAGCCCATGGAGCGGCAGGAAACGGCAAAGGAGCAGACAACATGAGCGTGGAATTTATCAGCCAAAACGATCAGCCGGCAGATCCCGCGCTGTGTGCGCTGGCCCGGCGCAGCATCGAATCGGTGGCGCGCTGCGACGGTTTTGAGTACCCTTTTCTGATCTGTGTGGTGTTTACCGACGACGCGGGCATCTGGGAGCTGAACCGGCGGATGCGCGGCGTAGATCGTTCCACAGATGTGCTTTCCTTCCCGATGGTGCGCTTTGCAAGCCTGGATAAGGCGCAGTATGCGCCCAAAAAACGGGACCGGGATGTACAAACCGGGGAGGTTTATCTGGGCGATATCGTCGTTTCCCTTGAGCATGCCAGGGCGCAGGCGCAGGCGTATGGCCACAGCATGCAGCGGGAAACGGGCTATTTATGCGCGCATGGCGCGGCGCATCTGCTGGGATATGATCATGAAACCCCGGAGGAAAAAACGGTAATGCGCGCGCTGGAAGAACGCGCGCTGGAACAAATCGATTTGAAAAGGATCGTGCAGCATGACTGAGAAAAAAACATTTCATTCCGGCTTTGTGACAATCATCGGCCGTCCAAACGTGGGCAAGTCCACGCTGATGAACGCAATGGTCGGTGAAAAAGTGGCCATTATTTCGCCAAAGGCGCAGACGACGCGCAACCGGATTATGGGCGTGCTGACCGGCCAGGGCTGGCAGGCCGTCTTTATGGATACGCCGGGGATTCATAAACCGCGCACGGCGCTGGGCGATACGATGATGAAAGCCGTTGACAGCGCGCTGGAGGATACGGAGATGATCCTCTATGTGGTGGATGCGTCGGATTTCCGGGAAAAGGATCTTGAAATCCTGCAAAAATATGCGAAGGTTTCGTGCAAAAAGATCCTGGCGCTCAATAAGATCGATCTGGTGGAAAAGCAGAATCTTTTGGCGCTGATGGAAAAGCTCGGCGCTTTCGTTTCGGATATTGTGCCGGTCAGCGCGCTGGGCGGCGACGGGGTCGCGGTTTTGCGCGACCTGATTGCCGAAAATCTGCCGGAGGGGCCGCAGTATTTTCCGGACGATTATATTACCGACCGTCAGGAGCGGTTCCTGATTGCGGAGATGATCCGGGAAAAGGCGCTGATGCATTTAAATCAGGAGATTCCCCACGGCATTGGGGTTGAAATCATGGGCATCAAGCGCGCGCCAAGCGGCGTGGTGCATATCGACGCGACGATTTACTGCGAACGGGACGCCCACAAGAACATCATCATCGGCAAGCACGGCGCGATGATCGGGCGTATCGGTTCTCAGGCGCGCCCGGACATCGAAAAAATGCTGGACGCCCGGGTCAATCTGAAGCTTTGGGTCAAGGTTGTGCCGGATTGGCGCAATCGCCAAAGCGAGCTGAAAACGCTGGGCTATCTGGACAATTAAGCATTGCAAAAAGGCGGCTGAAAGAGGCCGCCTTTTTTGTATGAGTCGGTTTTTCCGGTATGGAATTGCTAAAAAATGGGATTTGGCTTTTCTGTGAAAATACTTACAGCTTTTCAGCCTCCGGCAGGGGAATTGCCTGGCGGGTGGCCTGCTTCATCTGGAGCATCCAGGCCATGTTGCGCGCCATGTTGCGCATGGTGCGCAGTCCTTCGCCGTCGTTTTGGGCGTCGCCAGGCTGTAACGCCAGCACATTGTTCCAATAGGTCGACGGCGCGATGAGCATTTCGCTGATGAGAAAATAATGGTTGATTTCATCAAACGTACCCACAGAGCCTGCGCGGCGGCATACCGCCACCGCTGCGCCGACCTTCAGACGGAAATGCTGACGGATGCCGCGCTGGTAAAAAAGCCGGTCCAAAAAGGCTTTCATCGTTCCGTTCATGCCGGCAAAATAAACGGGGCTGCCGAAAATCATGCCGTCGCATTCGATTGCCTTTTTCGTGACCTGGGCAAACCAGGGATCCGGCAGCACGCAGCCGCTGCCGCCGGCGCATCCGCCGCAGGCGATGCAGCCGGATACACGGACGCTGCCAACCTGGATGATCTCCGTATTGATCCCCGCCAGGTTTAAGATATGCGCCGCTTCGCACAGCGCCTGATAGGTGTTGCCGTTTGTTTTGGGGCTTCCGTTAAAGAGCAGAACTTTCATTTTTTATCCTCCATTGGCATTCGATATGCTTATTATGGCAGAAAACGGTCTGTGAATCAAGCAGAGGAATTTGTTTGACATGAATCTGTCAATGAAAATAATTGCAAAATTAGCGATAACAAACCCTTGATAAAAGCACTGAAGAAGGCGGAAATGCAAGATCTGAACGAATATCATGCAATTGAGGGACGAATGTTCGGAATTTTTGAAAAAAATGGCCGGTGATGTGATGAAATGTTAAAAAATAATCCAATTCATTCCTATATATATAGTTGCTGACAGGAAAAAATTGTTGTATAATAGGTTAGCTTATAAGAAAGCCGATTGGATTTCTGTTTTTGAGCCAAAATATTCATAATGCTATTAACCTTTTAGGAGGATTTGCAATGAACAAGTACATCTACCTGTTCAAAGAGGGCAACGCCGGCATGAAAAATCTGCTGGGCGGCAAAGGCGCCAACCTGGCCGAAATGACCGGTTTGGGTCTGCCGGTGCCCCAGGGGTTCACCGTTTCGACCGAAGCTTGCACGCGGTACTATCAGGACGGTAAAAAAATTGCACAGGACATCGTTGATCAGATTGAAGAAGCGCTGCGCCAGACCGAGCAGATTTGCGGCAAGGTATTTGGCGACATCGACAATCCTTTCCTGGTTTCGGTTCGTTCCGGCGCGCGTGTGTCGATGCCCGGCATGATGGACACGATTTTGAACCTGGGTCTGACGGACGTTTCGGTGCAGGGGCTGGCCAAGCTTACCGGCAACGAGCGCTTTGCCTATGACTCCTACCGCCGTTTCATCCAGATGTTCTCCGACGTCGTGATGGGGCTTGAAAAGGCAAAGTTTGAGGAAATCCTCTCTGCGGTGAAAGAGGAAGCGGGCGTCACCTACGACAGCGAGCTTTCTGCGGACAATCTCAAGGAAGTTGTGAAGCGGTATCAGGCGCTGTATTTGAAAGAATTGGGCGCGCAGTTCCCGCAGGATCCCAAAACGCAGCTGCTGGAGGCCATCAAGGCCGTGTTCCG
>DCTY01000001.1 GCA_002329335.1 Christensenella sp. UBA1428 | reverse complement strand
CGGGGCGCTGCCCCGCACCCCGCCAAAGGGCCTGAGGCCCTCTGGACGCCCGCAAACCGCTTCGCGGTGCTCAACTGTTCGCATGTGCAGGTCAAAAGGACGACCTGCACATGCTTTTTTGTGCGAACATGGGCGCTCCGGTGGCGGTGATGCGGATAAGATTGTGTACATGAGGGAAATTGTAGTGGGTCAGGCAGGGTGTTTGGGTTTGTACCATCCCAGCTGTGCCGCCACAGGCGCGCCGACGGCAGCAGCGCAAAGCGCTGCTGCTAACCCGAAGCAAGGGGATGGGGCCCGGAAAGCACTCTTCGAGCGTTTTCCGGACCCTTTCCCTTGCTTCGGCGGGCGTTTTAACGCCCGGTCGGCTTATATCGAAGTTTTTGCAGCGTTCCCAAAAACCGCATCGCCAGCGGCGTTGTACCTCAACAATATTATTTGCGACCGTCCAACGTACAAAAAGAGAAACGCCCGTGCAATCACTCAACCAGGACAATCTTCCCGTCTGCACACAGATGCCGGCTGCCCGAAACGAAGCATCCGGCGCCCGTACTTTTGGACGCCGGATGCGGGAATATGAAACCAACGGTTTAACAGGGTCAAGGGAGCTTTGCTCCCTTGTGGGATTCCAAAGGGTGAAACCCTTTGGGGCATCTGTACAAAACAAGCGCCGTCAATCCGCCCAGAAAAGATCGGAGAACCATTCATTTTGATCCTCGCCATCGATCAAAAACTGACCGTCCTTGTTTTCCAGCTCAATCCGTACGACCGTACCATCCTGCAAAGACGCGGTGAGATAGGTATCATAATCGGTCTGCATGGGCTGCAGGACCGTGCCGCCCGGAACGGTCGTCTCCTTGCCGTCCGCGCCGACAACCGGCAGCGCCCTGTCCGCCTTCACCGTCACGGACGAACCGACAGACAGATCATAGGGTGTGGGCTCGACGGGCTTACCGCCGGCGTCCAGCTCATAGCTGCGGCGGAACGGGCGGGTACCCAGCAGGTACAGGTGATCCTCCACCATCAGATGGCCGTCCTCGCAAAACAGCACAGCGCCCTGAATATCCTCCACCTTGACCAGCTTTTTGCCGTCAACGCGCAAAATCGTGGTATAAAAATCATCGGACGCCTCGTCCACGCTTACCAGCAGCAGCAGCGACCCGTCCTGAGCGACCGTTGCCGCGCAGGACCGCAGATAGGACAGGGATTCAAAGTCATACGTCATTTTATTGCCGTCCGGGTCGACCACCGTCGCCGTGGCGGTATAATCGTCGTTTTCAACGCAGTTGACGCTGTAGGTTTTTCCGCCCGCTTCGATCTGCGCGGCCTCGCCGTTAAAGATCCAATAAAGATCGCCGGATTTTTCGCCGCTTTTCAGCGCCGTTGAGGACGGGCCGAAGGGGAACGGCTGCGAATAATCCACCGTGATATCCGGGCCGTGGAACGTCTCGCCGTCGTAGCCGTAAAATTCATAGATGGACTGCATAATCGACGTCGGGATCGGCTGCGCCGTTTCACCGGGCTGCACCTCGGTCGGCACAGGCGTCGCCGCAGGGGACGGCGAGGGCGATGCGGACGGGCTTTGCTGCGCCGCAGCGCTTTGCGCGTCCTGCGTCGGCGCCGCAATCGTCTGAGGCGTCTGCCCGCAGGCGCACAGGCTTACGCACAGTGCCAGCGCCAGCATGGCGCCGAATGTTTTTTTATAAATCATATTCATACCTCCCATTCATACCAGGAAACTGCGTCTCCTGCTTATTAGACGACGCAGCATGGCAAAAAGATGCAAAAGCGCAGGAAGTTTCTATGCTTCCTACAAACTGATTATATCCTCCCGCACGCAAAAACACAATGCCATTGCCTGCTGTCCTGCGGATACAGTCCCCGGCACACCCGCAGCGGCCCGACGCTTCCATGCGCAGCGGCTTTGCCGGGCAGCCCTGCGGCCTTCGCCCGATTTTGCGCGCGCAAAGCCCGCCGGCAGCGTTTTTTCAGAGCAAAAATTCGCGGAAAAGCCCCTTGTATACGCCGGTCGATTGTGGTATAATAATCGTCAGCGCAATCCCCTTGCTCTGCACATGCTGCAGGGCCGGAGTCCATAAGGAGGTGAAACCGAATGTCCAACAAATACGAAGCGATGTACATCATCGATGCGGCCATCGAAGAGGAAGCCCGCAAGGCGCTGATCGAGCGTTTCAACACGCTGATCACCGATAACGGCGGCATCCTGTCCGACATCGACGAATGGGGCAAACGGCGTCTGGCGTATCCGATCGATTACAAGAATGAAGGATACTATGTGCTTTTGCACTTTGAAGCCGCGCCCGAGTTCCCCCGTGAGCTGGAGAGAAATCTTCAGATTTCCGACGGCGTGATTCGTTATCTCGTCACCAGAGTCGAAGAATAATCCGGTCACATGTTTTTTTGAGGTAATCGAATGAATAAAGTCATTTTGGTCGGTAATTTAACCCGCGACCCCGAGCTGCGTACCGTCGGCTCCGGCGTTTCCGTCTGCACGTTTACCGTGGCGGTTCAGCGCCGCTTTTCAAACGCCCAGGGCGTGCGCGAGGCTGATTTTATCAACTGCGTTGCCTGGCGTCAGACCGGCGAGTTTGTCGCAAAGTATTTCAACAAGGGCAAGCGCATCGGCGTAGCCGGCTCGATCCAGACCCGTACCTACGACGCCAACGACGGCACAAAGCGCTATGTGACCGAAGTGGTGGTTGACGAGGCCGAATTTGTGGAATCCAAGAATTCCCAGGGCGGCCAGGGCGGCTATGACGGCCAGAGCTATGGCGGCGGTTACCAGCAAAGAGAACAGCAGACACAACAGCCCGCCCCGTCCTTCGGCGGCGAAGGCTTTACCAGCGTGGACGACGACGAACTGCCGTTCTGATCGCCCGCGCTTGCCTGCAGGCTATTGGCAGGCCATATTTTGGATGAAGGAGATGAATCGCAATGTCTGAGACCAGACAGGAACGTCCGGAACGCCGTCCGCGCGGCCGTCGGCCCCGCCGCAAGGTGTGCCAGCTGTGCGTGGATAAGGTGATGCATCTGGACTATAAAGATCTGCCCCGTCTGCGCAAGTTTACCTCTGAGCGCGGCAAGATTCTGCCCCGCCGCATGACCGGTAACTGCGCCAAGCATCAGCGTCAGCTGTCCGAGGCCATCAAAAGAGCCCGTCACATCGCGCTTTTGCCCTATACCGTGGATTAATTCATATCCGGGTTTTCAAGCCGCATTCTTTTGGGATGCGGCTTTTCTTTTTTGTTTGAGGCGGGCCGCAGCGGACAAAAGCCGGGCAAAATACGCCGGGCACGCAGGCGGGATCCCAAAGGCGGGCGGGACGCATTTTCCGGCCCCCCAGCGGAATTTTGGCAAAAAACAGCGCCCGTATGCTTGATCTTTGGCCAAAAAAGTTGTATGCTCAAAATGAGATACTGACAATGGAAGGGAGCGTTTTTAATGGGTAAATTTGTTGTAAAACAGACGGCAACCGGCGTAAAGTTCGATCTGAAGGCCGGAAACGGCGAGGTGATCGCAACCTCCGAGGTGTACGCCAGCGAAGCCTCCTGCAAAACGGGAATTGAAAGCGTGCGCAAGTGCGCGCCCACGGCAAACCTGGAGGATCAGACCGAAAGCGGGTTTGAAGCGCAGACGCACCCAAAGTTTGAGCTGTATCAGGATAAAAAAGGCGAATTCCGGTTCCGTCTCAAAGCGCGCAACGGCGAAATCATTGCGGTGTCCGAGGGCTACGCCGCGCGCGCCGGATGCAAAAACGGCATCGAGAGCGTCCGCAAAAACGCGCCGGACGCGCCGGTGGTTTACGAGGAGGCATAATCATGCAGGATTTAAAGGCGTTGGCAGAAAAATTGATGGAGCAGCTGCGCGATAACCCGCAGCTGCTTGAAAATTTCCGCAAGGATCCGGCTGCGGCGATCCAGCAGGCGCTGCGCATCGCGCTGCCCCAGGAGCAGGCGCAGCAGGTGGCAGACCTGGTCAAGACGAAATTGACGGCGGATCAGCTTTCTGCCGCCGCGGACAAGCTCAAAGGGCTGTTTGGCAAATAAACCGCCGCGGCAGATTTTTCTGCCGCCCGGCAAGTGAAAGGGCCGCGGAAGCGTCCGGTGCATATCACCGCGCTTCCGGGCTTTTTTTATTTGGCAAAAAACGGCGCTGCATCTCCAGCCGCCAAACGCTTACGGAAACAGCAGCGACCAGCCCAGCGCATTGAGCGCGCGGCAATCGCCGGCGCCGGCCCGATAGCACGCGCCGTCGATTTCCAGCGTTTCCCCCGCCGTCAGCAGGGTCTGAACCGTGCCGTCGCACCAGTAAAGCACAAAAATCAGCGTGGGATCGCTGTCGTCAGGATCGGTCTGACCGTAAACGGTCAGGTTTTCTAAAAATGCGCTGAGCTCAGACAGGCTTTTCTCGTCGGTAAATTCTGCCAGGCCCTGCGTAGACATGCGCTGGATCACCGCTTTTTCAAGCCCCTGCGCCGCGCTTTGGGCAAAGGGCCGCGTCCCCAAAAGGCCGCAGGCGCACAGCGCCAGGCAAAGCAGCGGGCCAACCGCCGCCAGCGCCCATTTTATCCGCCGCATTGGCATCACCTCTGCTGCTCAAACGAGGCTGCATCCGGATTCGTTTCGGGCCGGTACTGCCACCCCTCGTCGTTGTGGTAGATCATCCGCCGCGTCATCCCGCCGTCGACCGGGAAATTTTGCCCGGTAATAAAGCCCGCTTTGTCCGGATCCGCCAAAAACAGCGCCAGCTGGGCGATATCCTCCGGTTTTCCGACGCGTCCGGCGGGATGCTGCAGCAAATCCGCGCCTTCCAGCGGCGCGTTGTCCGTCTTTGCGTGCTGCCACGCCCGCACGTCGATCCATCCGGGGCTGATGGCGTTGACGCGCGCCCGGCCGGCAAGCGTCACGCTCATGGCATGGGTCAGCGCGCTGATGCCGCCCTTGGCGGCGCTGTAGCTTTCCGTATCCGCCTGTGACTGAAACGCCCGGGTCGAGGCGATGTTGAGCACCAGCGCGCCGGGCGCAAGCGCCGGCAGCAGCAGCTGCGTCAAATAAAACGGCGCCGTCACGCCGGTGCGCAGCACCTGTTCAAAGCGCGCATAATCGCAGCTCAACAGGCCGCCGGCGCCAAAGCAGGCGTTATGAATCAGCACGTCCACCCGGCCAAAGCGCGCGCGGACGCACCGGGCAAAGTCGTCCAGAACATGTTTTTGAGCAATATCGCCATGAAAAAAGAAAAAATGATCGTTTAGCCGCGCCCCAAGCGCGCTGCCCGCCGCTTCGTCCCGGTCGATCACCACAACCTGATCGCCCCGCGACCAGAAGGCCTGTGCAAGGCAGCGGCCAATGCCGTTGGCCCCGCCGGTAATGACGCATACGTTTTTCAAATCGGCGCCTCCTTATGGATCCTTTCCTTAGTATTTCACAGCCTTGCCGGCGCTGTCAACCCTTTATTGGGATTGGGACAAATCCGGCCAGAGCCATGCGCCCAAACCGAACGCCGGACGCTCCGCCGGCTTTTGTGGGTGCGGACGCCGGACGCGGATCGGATAAAATCCGCCGGCGCACTGGGCAAGCGGAGAAAAAGCTGGTATAATAATGATGCTATTGATTTTTGTGTATGACAAAACAAGGAGGAACCTGCTATGGCAAAAAAATATCTGGCCTTTGACTTTGGCGCATCGTCCGGCCGGGCGATGCTGGGCACGCTGGTGGACGGCAAGCTGTCCCTGCGCGAGCTGCATCGTTTTTCTAACGACCCGGTGACGATGAACGGGCGGTTCATCTGGGATTTGCCGCGGCTGTATTATGAGATCATCGCCGCGCTGAAAAAGGCCGCCGGCGAAGGCATCGACGCCATCGGCATCGACACCTGGGGCGTGGACTACGGGCTTTTGGACGCAAACGGCCGGCTGATCGGCAACCCGACCAATTACCGGGACACGCGCACCGACGGCATGATGGACGAAGCGTTCAAAACGGTGCCCAAGCAGGAAATTTACGAAGCGACCGGCCTGGCCTTCCTGCAATTCAACACGCTCTATCAGCTCTTTGCCAGCGCAAAGGCGGACGACAGCGAATTAAAAACGGCAAAGGATCTTTTATTCATGCCGGACCTGATGGCATATTTGCTCACCGGGGAAAAGGGCACGGAGTACACCATCGCCTCCACCTCCCAGATGATCGACCCGGCCACCCGCAGCTGGGCCGTGCCGATGCTGGAAAAGCTTGGCCTGCCGACCCAGCTTCTGGGGCAGATTTCCGACCCGGGCACGGTGCGCGGTTATTTGAGCAAACAGATTCAGGAAGAAACGGGGCTGGGGCCGGTGCCCGTCATCGCCGTTGCCGGGCACGACACCGCCTCCGCCGTGGCGGCAGTGCCGGCCAGCGACGCGCATTTTGCCTATATTTCCTCGGGCACCTGGTCTCTGGTGGGCGGCGAAACCCACGCCCCCGTCATCTCGCCCGAGGCGCAGGCGGCCAATTTCACCAACGAAGGCGGCGTATTTGGCACCATCCGCGTGCTGAAAAACGTCATGGGGCTTTGGATCATCCAGGAATGCAAGCGTCACTGGGACAGCCACGGCCAGGTTTATTCCTTCCCGGAGCTGGTTGAACTGGCGCAGCAGGCGCCCGCGCTCAAAAGCCTGTTTGACCCGGACGACGAGGGTTTCCTCAAGCCCTACAACATGCCCGACCGTCTGTGCGCGTATATGGAAAAGCACGGCCAGCCCGTGCCGCAGTCCATCGGCGCCATCACCCGGGCGATCTATGAATCCCTGGCGCTCAAATATCGCTGGTGCATCGAAAAATATGAAGCGTTCACCGGCCAGAAGGTCGACGCGCTGCACATCGTCGGCGGCGGCAGCAACAACGCGCTGCTCAACCAGTTCACCGCCGATGCGCTGGGCATCCCGGTGATCGCCGGCCCGTCGGAAGCAACCGCCATCGGCAATTTGATGATGCAGGCGGTCGCCATGGGCGATGTGGCGGATCTGTGGGCGCTGCGCGCCGTGGTGCGCGATTCGTTCCCGCCGGTCGTCGTCCGTCCTCAGGGCGGCAAAGAAGCCTGGGACGAAGCCTATGCGCGCTTTACCAGCACCTATTCGCTCAAATAACGCATCATCCGGCAGGGTTCTCCCTGCCGGATTTTACCAACAGGGGGAATATTTTTATGAGAAAGCATCTGTGCCTTGACGCCGTCACCCCCAGCGCCGGCGCGCTGGATTTTTCAGACCTGCTTGACGCGCCCGCCGGCAAGCATGGGCAAACCGTCGTCCGGGACGGACATCTGTATTTTCAGGACGGTACCCGCGCCCGGTTTATCGGGTTTAATTTCACCAGCCCCACGGTATTTGCGCGCCATGAAACCGCCGAACGCTTCGCCGCGCGGCTGGCCTCGCTGGGCTGCAACGTCGTGCGGCTGCACGCGGAGGATTGCCTGCCCCGCGGGCGCGATGAGCTTTCGCTGATCGACTACAGCGAAACGGGCCAGGGGCGCAGGCTCAACCCCGTGGCGCTGGAGCGCATTCATTATCTGATCGCACAGTTAAAAGCCCGGGGCATTTATGTGCAGGTGGACCTGCACTGCTACCGCGCGTTTACCAACATCGGCGATCTGAAGGCAACGCCGCCGTACGCGCCCGCCAAGGCGCTGACGATTTTCGACCAGGAACTGATCGACCTGCAAAAGGAATTCGCAAAACAGTATTTAAGCGCCGTCAATCCGTATACGGGGCTGAGTCTCCTGGAGGATCCCGCGGTGATGTGCATCCAGATCACCAACGAAAACAGCGCGCTCTGGGTCAACCTGCAGGAACTGGAACACAGGGACCGCGCGCCGTACGAACAGCAACGCCAGCGGCTTTTCAATGAATTTCTTTTGAAAAAATACGGCAGCCGCCAGGGACTGGAGGCGGCCTGGACGCGCGAAGGGGAGTGCGCGCTTTTGCCGCAGGAGGATCCCGCCCAGGGCACCGTAGCGCCGATCGAATACGGCGATTATATGCAGCCCTACCGCGATATGCGCCGCTGCTGGACAACGCCGGCGTCGCCCGCGCGCTATGCGGACTATCTTTCCTTTGCCATGGAAGTCAACGAATCCTATTACAGGCAGATGATCGATTACGTCAAATCCCTGGGCGCAAAAGCCCCGGTCAACGGCACCAATCTGCTGCACGGCATTGCCGATATCTATTCCTCCACCCGCAGCGCGGACGTATGCGAAAACAACGCCTATTACAATCACGCGATGGGCAGCGGCCCCAGCACAAACTACGCCGGGGCGCGGTTTACCTGGCACGAAACGGTTCAGACGGATCCGCGCACCACAACCTATCCCGTTTTTGACGTGCGCGACGGGCATATGATCGCTCAGCTTGCCGGCGCGGCGCTCAAGGACAAGCCGTATGTGATCAGCGAATGGCTGGATTGCGGCGCGACACCGTTTCATTCCACCTCGTTTCTCATGCAGGCGGCCTATGCCTGCCTGCAGGACTGGGACGGGCTGATTCTGTTTTGCTATTGCCACGGCGAAGAATATCGCGATTTGCCCTGCGATCAGGTCAAAATCCTCATGGACGCCTACAACGACCCCTCGCTGATCGCGCATCTGGGCGTGATGGCCTCCATTTTCCTCAAGGGCCAGGTGCGCGCCGCGCAGCGCGTAATCGATCTGTGCTACACGATGGAGGACACGCGCATGCTGCCGGAAAACTATAAAATGCCCTACGGGTTTTTGCCCTTCGTTTCCGGGACGCGTACGGTGTTTCTGCCCGACGGCGTGTATCGCGGCGACGGCGACCTTGCCGTCAGCGGCGGCTTCAGCGCCAACGGGGATTATACCGGCGCCGGCCATGCGCTGGTATACGCCCGCTCGCCCTATCAGGATGCGCTGCAGCAGGTGTATGTCGGCGCGCCCTTCTGGGACCGGCACCGCGGAGCAGGCGCCGCGCCGTTTTTGAGGATGGGCACGCTTTCGGACACCGCCGCGGTCATCGATCCCGACAAAATCGACGGCATCGAGCGGCATGCCGATTATACCGGTTTTTCCCGTTTCGTCGACGGCGCGATGAAACGCTGGGGGCTTTGGGATCCGGACGCAGGGCTTGCCGGCCCCAACCGGTTCGTGTCGGATACCCACGAGCTTTCCTTTGATTTTGGTCTTGGGCAGTTCACGGTGGACGCGCCCGAGGTTCAGGTATTTTCCGGCCATCCAAACGCGCCGGTTTGCCTGGGGCCGGTATGCGCCGAGGTTCAAAACGAACGCATGACGCTGGCGCTGCTGTCCCGGGACGGGCTGCCGCTGGCACAGTCCCGCCGCATGGTGCTTACCGCCACCGGCGAAACCGGCAACGACGGCAACCGGTTTGTCGGGGATATCTGCCTGGGCTTTGGCGGCAAGCTGTTTGCCGACGATCTGCAGGGGACGCTGACCCTGGCGCAGGACGGTGAAATCCACGCGCTGGACATCCACGGCAACCGCCTGTATGCGCTTGAAAAACGTCCGGATGACAGGGGCTTTGTGTTTTTGACGGGCGGCAGCGACCAGCCGGCGCTCGCTTTTGAAATCACGCTCTACGGGCCGGACGCCAAATAAAAGCCGTCCCCGCGGCCCCTGCTCCCCAAAAAGAGCGCGTTTTACCGCCATAGGGGTTTTGCCCCCGACCGGGCTTCCACGCCCCCAGGACAAATTTCGTTTCATTTTCCATCGCATGGCGCGAAGGAGGCTGAACCCGGCAGACATGCAAAGCGGGCAATGCCGCCAAAGCCAAACAAGCGACCCCCGGCTGCAAAACCGGGGATCGCTTGTTTTTGTTTCCAGCGGTTCTGATACGCGATTCACGCGTTCCAGCCGCCGATTTCTGTTTCATCCATGCCTGCGGGCCTGTATGCGTCCGCTTTTCAGGCGTCTTGCCGGATCAGATCTGCCGCAGCGCTTCATAGTCCTCATCGCCGGAAAAATCGCGCTCATGCAGCACCTCGCCGCCCAGCGCCTCCACGGCGTTGCGCACCTCGATATAATCCAGATATGGCAGGGCCGGGTCGTTCAGCGCCCTTTCCAGCTCGGGCAGCGCGCGCTCGTCGCCGTATTTGAGCAGATACGACGCATACAGCGCCGGATTGTTCCCCTGCGCAAACTGGCGCATAAGCAGTTCAAACACCCGGTCGTCCTCGCGCACATAGGCCAGCACGTCCAAAAACAGAGCCTTGCCCGTATCGGTCGCGCCGTCATAGGCGTCCAAAAGCAGCTGGCGGCACTGCGCCGCATACGGCGTGAGCGCGTCGGCCGCTCGCTCGGCCAGATCGTCGCCGGGCTGCGCCTGCGCCATCCATTTGACATACAGCGCAAAGGGCGCGTCGCTTTCCAATTGGGTCAGCATCCCAATCGCGCACATCTTGGCCTCGTCCTCGTCCCGGGCGGGCTTTTCCAGCAGGATCATCAGCTCCGCCACGGCAGCCTCGCCCAACTGGACAATGCGGTCGAGCATCAAATCCGGCACGGCGACGCCCTGCTTAAAATAATCGCGCATCCATTTGACCAGCATCTTGGCGTTATCGTACTGGGCAAAATACATCGATGGGCTGACGCGGCCCAGCCAATCGGCCGGGGTATTGAGCCATTTGAGATAGACGTCCGGGAAATCGGCCTCCATCTCGTCGGCGTTTTTATATTTGGACGCGTTTTGCGCAACCCATTGGGTCGTGTATTTGGAAAACTGGGCGTCAAAATCGATGCATTTCATGCTTTAGCTCTCCTTTGTGGAAGTTTCTTCCGGCCGCTGCTGATAAAGCTTGACCAGATGGCTGATCCGCCGTCCCAGCAGGTAGATAAAGGTATGGGCGCGCTTGGCGTAGTCGTCGATCTGGTAGGATTCGCCCAGCACCTCCAGCGTTGCCAGCGCAAGCGCCGCAGCCCAGCTGTCCTCGTTTTTCAGATACGGCATGGGGTCGGGCTGATCCATCATATAACGCAGCCAGATCTGTGCGCAAAGCGCCATGACCTCTTCGTCGTGATCCTGCGCCAGCGTCGCCAGCGCGTCGTGCAGCACCCGTTCATAGCACGGCGGTATTTTGCGCCCCGCCAGCGGGTTGCCCGTTTCGCGCACGTTCACCTCGGTCAGGTGGCCGGAAATCACCGCCAGATACGGCGGCTTTTCCCCCGCGTGGGTCAGCGCCACGACGACGCCCTTTTTCACCTCGTCGGACAGCTGCAGGCTCACCAGCATTTCATAGAGCACCAGCGTGATCTCCGGGCGCTTCAGCTGGGCCAAAAACTGGCACAGCGACAGGCGCAGCATGCTGCTTTCGCTGTAATACAGGCACCAGACGACGTCGCTGCGCATCTGCGCGTCCTGGCAAAAGGCGTCCGCAGCCTGCGCAGGGTCCTTGATGCGCATCAGCTCCTGGGCGCGCATGACCTTTTTTACCATCTGCCGGTACGGAATCGGCGCGGTATAGGAGATCGGATGGTGTTTTTTGGGCGGTTCTTCGCGCATGCGGGCCGTCACCACGCCGTGCAGGTAGGCAAAAACCTCGCTGTCCGGCTCGATAAGCGCAAGACGGCTGACGTCCCGATAGGCCTGCGCCGGCGCGCCCAGATTGCAAAGCGCAATCGCGTGCAGAAACAGCGCGCGCTCGTCATAGGGTGAATATTTGAGCAGATCCGACGTCTGCGCCAGCACATCCTGATCCATGCCCAATTCCGCCAACGTCAGGCAGATTTTGTACTGTTCCTCGCCGTCGTCGTCCTGCGCGGGACACGCGCGGCGCACCAATGCCTGCGCCTGCTCATACTGGCCGCGGCTGTTTAAAAACAGCGCCATATTGCACAGCCCGTGGGCGTCCTCCGGCTTTTTTGCCAGGACCTTTTCCCCTTCCTCCACCGCGCGGCGGGTATCGCCCGCGCAAAAGCAGGCCAGCGCCAGATTGTTGCGCGCGTAATGCATGGACGGATCCTGCGCGAGCGCCTTTTCCAAAAGCCGCTGCGCCTGCGCATAATCGCCGGTATCCAGGGCGTATTTGCCGTCGTCCGCATCGCGCTCGGCAGTGGTGTAAAGGTACTGGCCCGAATCGGCCAGCTCCTCCTCCAGCATGTAGAGCATCTCGTCGCAGTCCTCGCGGTATTCGCCTTCCGGATCCAGCGTCAGATACGTTGTGAGACATTCGCGGGATAATTCGTTCATGCGCAGCGCGTAAAAATTACAGCCCAGCGCAAAATAGCACTCCGGCGTATTTTCCTCGTCCCCGCGCAGGATCAGCGAAAACAAAAGCCTGCAGGAACGCTCGTACAGCCCCATCTGCGCCAGAATCTCCGCCGCGTCCAAAATATAGCCGGCGTTACCGCCGTCCTTGCGCAAAGCACGGCGCAGGTTGGCAAGCGCCCCCCAAAGGTCGCTTTTATCCAGCAGCTTCTGCGCTCTTTTGCCAAAAAATTCGCTGGGCTGGTCAAAGGACAGCACCGTGCTTTTGCCGTTGTTGATCATGCATAAACCTTTCTTTATCGGTATTTCGCCTACAGCGCCGCCAGCGCCTTTTCAATCCGGGCGCAGGTTTCCGCCTGCCCCAGCAGCAGCGCGATCTCCGTCGCGCCGCCGGGCGTGCTGGCAAGCCCCGATATGGCGATACGCACCGGCCAGAGCACCTGGCCGTTTTTCATGCCCAAAGCCGCCACGACGCCCAAAAGGCAATCGTGAATGCTCCCGGCGGACCATTCCGGCAGCGCGCGCAGCGGCTCCAGCGCCGCCGCAAGGGCCGTTTTGGCAATTTCCGGGTTGGTCTTCATCTTTTTATGGGTGTATAGCTCCGGCGAAAAGTCGGGCAGGCGCACCAGAAAGTCAAACTGTTCCATCATATGATCCAGCCGCAGCGCGCGTGTCTGCAAAAGCTGGCAGATCACGTCCGCGTCAAAGCGCTCGATGGGGAAGCCGGATTTTTCAATCCAGGGCATCGCCGTATGCTTAAACTGCTCCGGCGTCATGTTTTTGATGTATTCGCCGTTCATCCAGGTGAGCTTTTCCATGTCAAAAATCGCAGGGGATTTGGAAAGCCCTTCCAGTGAAAACGCTTCGATCAGCTCGTCCATCGTGAAAAATTCGCGGTTGTCCCCGGGGTTCCAGCCCACCAGGGCGATGTAGTTGACGATGGCCTCCTTCAGATACCCCATCGACAGCAGGTCCTCAAACGACGGGTCGCCGTAGCGCTTGCTCAGCTTGCGCGTGGCGTCCTTCATCACCGGCGTCAAATGGATATATACCGGCTTTTCCCAGCCGAACGCCTCATAGAGCAGATTGTATTTCGGCGTGGAGGACAGGTACTCGTTGCCGCGCATGACGTGGGTAATGCCCATCGTGTGATCGTCGATGACGTTGGCAAAGTTATAGGTCGGCAGCCCGTCGGCCTTGATCAGCACCATATCGTCCAGTTCCGAGCAGTCCACGCTGATATGGCCGTAGAGCACATCGTCAAAGGAGGCGGAGCCTTCCTCGGGCACGTTCTGGCGGATGACATATTTTTCGCCCGCCGCAAGCCGCCGGCGCACTTCCTCTTTGGGCATATCCTTGCAGTGCTTGTCATATTTCCACGTGCCGCCCGCCGCTTCGCACGCCGCCCGGCGCGCATCCAGCTCTTCCTTGGTGCAGAAGCAATAATAGGCATGGCCGCTTTCGACCAGCTGCTGGGCATAGGGCAGGTACAGATCCTTGCGCTGGCTTTGGATATACGGACCGTAATCGCCGCCGACGTCCGGTCCCTCGTCCCACAAAAGGCCCGCCTTGCGCATGCCGCTGTAAATGGCTTCGGTCGCGCCCGGCACAAACCGCTCCTGGTCGGTATCCTCAATGCGCAGAATAAACGCGCCGTGATGCTGCTTGGTAAAAAGATAGGTATAAAGCGCGGTGCGCAGCCCGCCGATGTGCAGATAGCCCGTCGGGCTGGGCGCAAAACGCGTACGAACGTGCATGTCCGGTTCCTCCTTAGTAATGAATCAGCGTTTGTACATCATAGCCAGCCAGCGCCTCGCGGCCCTTCAAATCGTCCAGCTCAATTAAAAAGCGCAGCGCGACCACCTCGCCGCCCAGCTGCTTTACCAGCTCGCAGGCCGCGACGGCCGTACCGCCCGTGGCGAGCAGATCGTCCACAATGGCGACCCTCTGGCCGGGCAAAATGGCGTCCTGATGGATTTCAAGGCGATTGGAGCCATATTCCAGGTCGTATTGATACCCAACCGTTTTGGCCGGCAGCTTGCCGGGCTTTCGCGCCAGCACCAGCCCCGCGCCAACGGCGTAGGCCACCGCGCTGCCGATGATAAAGCCGCGCGCCTCCGGCCCGATGACCAGGTCCACGTCAAGACCGGAAAGCGAATCGGCCAGCGCCGCAACCGCGTCATGGTAACCCTTCGGATCCTTCAGCAGCGTTGTGATGTCGCGAAACAGAATGCCTTTTTTGGGGAAATCGGGAATCGTACGGATCAGTTCAGTCAATTGCTGCATCATCGTCGCCTCCAAATATCAAAAACAAATCGTCCAAAAACGCCTGCGCTCATCCGTCGGACTGCCCAAGCGCGGTCAGATACCGGTAAAGGCCGCTCTGGGACAGCTCGCGCCGGGGCGCGTCGGGACAGAGCGTAAGCATCCAGGGGGAAAAGGAAACGCGCATAAACCCCAGCTCATGGAAAATCATCAGCGCGCACAAAACGCCCAGCGGCGAAACCCCGGCGCACTGGGCCGCCTTGCGCGCGGCCGCCAACGCGTCGGCGCAGATGTTGAGCGTTCCCGCCTTGCCGCGCAAAACGGCGTATACCCGCCGCAGCGCTTCCACATCCGGCAAAACCGGCCGGCGCGCCAGCCCCGTGTCCATCGTGAAAAACTGCGCGTCGGGACAATGATGCAAAATGGCGCGCGCCACGCGCGCATCAAACCCGTCGCAGAAAATAAACCGGCGATACGGTCCCAGCGCCTGATTCAGCCGCGGCGCGGCAACCAGCGCAGGAAACGCGCGCGGATCCTCCGACGGCGCGCCCAGAAAATGCTCCAGCGTGTCCAGGCACGGCGCAGCGGTGTTGCATACGTCCAGCACCAGCGCCAGATCGCCCCGGCCAAACGCGGTTTCCTGCCAGGGCGCCGCCTGCGGCTGTGCAGACACATCGTCGATTGTATTATACAATATTCCTGCAAAAAAATCACGCATGATTTCATCGCCGCAGGTTCGTATTTGCTCAAAAAAAGCCTGATCGGCGGGTTTCACGCGCCGCAAAATCACCTGCGCGCGCGCCCGCCCGCCCCACTGGTTCTGCCCCAGCTGCACCAGAAGGTCGCAGGGCGCACGCAGCGCCGGCAGCTGGTCGGCCATGGAAAAGCCCACGCATTCCACCTGCGCGCCGTCCTGCTCCAGCATTGCGCGCACATGGCGTCCGTCCTGGCCCATGGTGCGCAGCGCGCCCAGACGGGCTTGGGAAATGAGAAACTGGGGCGTAGGGTTGCCCATGCCAAAGGGCATCAGCTGTTCCAGCTCCCGAAAAAGCGACAGCGTCGCCTGCTTTGGCTTTAGCACCGCGTCATAAAACGCAGCGGGCACAAAGCACTGCGGGTCGGCGGTATCGCGCAGGTATTGGTTAAACTGCGCGCGGAATTGCTCAAACCGATCCAGGCAAAGCGTCACCCCAGCCGCCATTTCATGGCCGCCAAACCGGGTAAGCGTCTGCGCGCAGGCGCCGATTGCGTTTAAAAGATGGACCCCGCGCACGCTGCGCCCCGAGCCGGTGAGCGTATCGCCCGAGCGGCTGAGCAAAATACAGGGCATGGTATATTTTTCGGTCATGCGCGAGGCGACGATCCCCACCACGCCGACGTTCCAATCCTCGCCCCACAGGATGATGGCGCGGTCGTTTTGAAAGTCGATTTCTTTGGGGATTTTTTCCTCGCATGCGGCGGTGATTTCGCGCTCCAGCTGCTGGCGGTGCAGATTGTGCGACTCCAGCTGGGCGGCAACCTCCTGCGCCAGCGCACGGTCATCCGTGAGCATCAGCTCCACCGTACGGCCGGACCGGTCGATGCGCCCGCCCGCGTTGATGCGCGGCCCCAGCAAAAATCCGATGTGCCCGGAGTCGATGGGCTTGTCGCCCAGATGCGCCACCTGACACAGCGCGTCGATGCCAACGCGGCGCGACCGGTTCATTTTGGCGATGCCAAGCGCGGCAATGGCGCGGTTTTCGTCCAGAAGCGGCACGATATCGGCCACGGTGCCGATGGCGGCCAGGTCGATCTGTTCCAGCGCCGCATCCAGGCCGCCAAGCGCGTGTACCAGCTTGAGCGCGACGCCGGCGCCGCACAAAAAGGGGCAGGGATAATCGCCGATGAGCGGATTGAGCACGGCCAGCGCCGGCGGCAGGGTTTCCTTGAGCTGATGGTGATCCGTCACAATCACGTCCATGCCCAGGCTCTGCGCCAGAAGCACCTCCTGATGGGAGGCGATTCCGCAGTCCACGCTGATCAGAAGCGTATGCGTGCCGGCCAGCTCGCGCACGGCGTGCTCGTTCAGGCCATAGCCCTCCTCGTGCCGGGCGGGGATATAATAGTCCGCCCGGACGCCGCATCCGGCAAAATAGCCAAGCAACACGGAAACCGCCGTCACGCCGTCGGCGTCGTAATCGCCGTAGACGACCATGCGTTCCGACGACGCCATGGCCCGGCGAATCCGCAGAACCGCCTTTTCCATATCGTGCATGGCCATCGGGTCGTGCAGCCAGCTTTCGTCGGGATGCAAAAAGCGCTGTGCGGACGCGGCGTCCGTCAGTCCGCGCTGCGCCAGCAGCTGGGCCGCAACGGGCGAAATGCCGCTGTCGATCAGCGCCTTGATTTGCTCCGGCTGCGCCGGCTGTTTGGCTATAAATCGCATGGTGCCTCCTTTTTGGGGTTGTGACGGGACAAGGGCTTCTCCCCGATAAACGCGGCAGCGCCCCGCCGCCGCAAAAGCAGGGGCAGGGTGCCAGCTTGCCGGAACGCCGGGCGCAAAAGCGGGGGGATCATAAACAGACAAGGATAGCCCCAGCCGGAGCTATCCTTCCATCCAGACAGCCGGCAGGCGCGCCCCGCAGAAAAAAAGCGGCGAAAGCGCGGTCGGCACGGGAAAAGCGACGGGCAGGGGCCGCCGGGGCAGCCCCTGAGCCCCGCCAGACGGTTCAGGATTTTTTCGCCGCAGCGCGATCCATCCAAAGGCCCCACAGCGCCGGCGCGATGCATACGGAAATGTAAGCGCCAAGGGCGATGCCGATGATCAGCGGCAGGGCAAATTCCCGGATGGACTCCACGCCCAGCACATACAAAATGGTGATGGTCAAAAGCGTGGTAATCGTGGTATTGATCATACGGCTCATGCTGCTTTCCACCGCGCTTTCAGCCACCTGCACGCGCGCAAATTTACGCGACAGCTTGCGGTTGTTTTCGCGGATACGATCCAGCACGACGATGGTGTTGTTGATCGAATACCCCACAATGGTCAGGCAGGCGGCGATAAACGACGAGTTGATCTGCAAAAAGGACGAGCAGAAAATCATGGCCGCCATCATCAGCAGCACGTTGAGCACGCAGGTGATCACGGCGATGACGCCGGAAACCAGCTCAAAGCGGATCCAGATATAGATCAGCATCAGCGCAGAGGCGATCAGCACCGACCATACGGCGTTTTCCACCAGCGTTTTTCCGGCAACCGCGCCCACGCGCTCGGCGGAGACCACCTGGCATTGCGGATAAATCGCGGTCAGACGCGCCGTCAGGTCTTCCCGGAAGGCGTCCTCGGCCTCGACGCTTTCAAGTTCCTTGATGCGCACGTTGGCCTGGTCGCCGCCGGCAAGGTCGCCGGTACGCGCGACGGAATAGTCGCTGATGCCCATTTCGGCCAGCACCGCTTCCACGTCGGAGGTGGCAAATTCGCCGCCCAGATCCAGCGTGATGAGCGTGCCGCCGGTAAAATCGATGCCCAGATTAAAACCGCCGGTAAACAGCCCCATGACGACCGCCAGCGCCAGCACGGCGCCAACGGCAATGGCATGGCCCTTGAAATGGCCGATGATATTGCGTTTTTTGCCGGTTTCGCCGTCCTTGTGTTCCTTCACGCCGTAAAGCGCGCGGTTGGTAAGGCCAAAGCCAGTCAGGACATAGAGCAGCCAGCGGGTGATAAACACCGCGGTGATCATGCTCACCACAACGCCGATACCCAGCGTAATGGCAAAGCCGCGGATGGTGCCGGTACCGAAAATGCCCAGTACCACCGCCGCGATGACGGTTGTAACGTTGGCGTCCAAAACGGCGGTAAAGGCGCGCTGATAACCCGAAGCAATGGCGGCGCGCAGCATTTTGCCGTTGGCCATTTCCTCTTTGATGCGCTCAAAGATAACGACGTTGGCGTCAACGGCCATACCGATGGACAAAATGATACCGGCAATACCCGGCAGCGTCAGCTGCACGCCCGGCACGACGGCCAGCAAAATCAGATCGATCAGGATATAGATCGTCAGCGCCAGGGACGCGACAACGCCGGGCAGGCGGTACATCACGATCATAAACAGCATGACCAGCGCCACGCCGATCACGCCGGCGGTAATCGCGCTGGACAGCGCGTCCTCGCCCAGGGTTGCGCTGATGGTGCGCACCTCGATCTGCTCGATATCCAGCGGCAGCGCGCCGGACTGAATCAGCACGGCCAGCTGCTGGGCGGCCTGCTGGGTATAGTTGCCGGTGATCATCCCTTCGCCGTTGGTGATCGCGTCGTTAACGGTGGGCGGATTGGCGCCAAAGAGCGATTCGCCGTCCAGGGTGATGTCAATGGTCTTGCCGACCAGACGCGCGGTCGCCTCGGCAAACCGTTCCGCGCCAGTGCTGTCCAGCTTAAAGGAAACGATATAGCTGCCGTCCTGGGAGCTGACGCCGGCCTGCGCTTCCTTTACGCTGCTGCCCTCCAGAATCACCGTGCCGTCCGGCTCGACAAATTCCAGATGCGCCGGCGTGCCGATGATTTCAAGCACCTGCTCGGGGTCCTGCACGTCCGGGATTTCCACGCGGATACGGTCGGTACCCTGCGCGATTACCGTGGCCTCGGTAAAGCCCTGGCCGGTCAGACGCGTCTGCAAAACGGCGATGGTGCTGGCAAGCTTGGCGTCAAAATCGCCCTCGCCGTCGTCCATGGCCTGATAAACGGCATATACGCCGCCGCGCAGGTCGAGCCCCTGGGAAATGTTGCTGACGATCGGCTTGATTTCATAGCCGCCGATCTGGAAGCTGCACAGCGTAAACACCGCAGCGACGGCGGCGACGAGCAGCACGGCAATCAATTTGACTGCACTTTTGGCTTTCATGTTCAAAACGGGGTTCCTCCTTATGGCAATGACCGTTTTTGGGTTATTCCGCTTGCGCGGCCTTCTCAAGCGCCGCGACCAGCAGCGCGCATTCCAGGCGCTTTTTGATCAGCGTACACTCAAAATCGTTGGGGGTGAAAATATCGCCGCTGTGCGCCTGGGCATTGGCGGCGCAGCCGCCCGCGCAGAAGTATTTTGCCCAGCAGCCCTGGCACACGGGCTTGGCAAACGCATGGTTCTGAGCAAAATGGCGGCGCATCTGCTCGTCCATTTCGCCGGTGAGCACGCTGCCCATCCGATACCCTTCGCGCCCCACAAACTGATGGCAGGGGTACAGATCGCCCTTGGGCGTGACCGCCGCGTATTCGCAGCCTGCGCCGCAGCCGGAAAGCCGGCGTCTGACGCAGGGGCCGCCGGTGACGTCCACATAAAAATGGAAGAAATTAAACCACCGTCCGTCCGCGCGGCGTTTGAGGTATTCCTTTAAAAGCGTTTCGTATTCGTTTAAAATCACCGGCAAATGCTCTTTTTTCAGCGCCAGCGGCGAAGAGGCGGGCAGCACCACCGGCTCCACGGAGATCTGTTCAAACCCCAGGTCGGCCAGGTGCAGCACGTCCTTTGAAAAATCCAGGTTCTTCGCCGTAAACGTTCCGCGCGCGTAATAGCTTTTTTCGCCGCGCTTTTTGGCCATTTTCAGCGAATTGGCCACAGCCGTGTCATAGGAGCCCGCGCCCGTTTCCGTCGGACGCATGGCGTCGTGGACTTCCTTGCGCCCGTCGACGCTCAAAACGACGTTGAACATTTCCCGGTTGAAATAGTCCATCGTTTCCTCGTCCAGCTCCATGGCGTTGGTGGTGATCGTAAAACGGAAAATCTTGCCGGTCTTTTTTTCCAGCTCGCGCCCGTAGGCCACCAGCTCCTTGACCACGTCCAGATTCATCAGCGGTTCGCCGCCAAAGAAGTCCACTTCCAGATATTTGCGGTTCTGGCTGTGCGCGATCAGAAAGTCCAGCGCTTTTTTACCCACCTGCGCGCTCATGAATTCACGCGTGCCGTGGAAGCTGCCCGTTCCGGCAAAGCAGTAGCGGCAGCGCAGCTGGCAGTCGTGCGCGACGTGCAGACACATCGCCTTGATCGGCCCGGGCTCGCCGCTGGGCGCTTCGGCGCTCATATCAATATCCGTAAAGAGCTGGCCCTGCGCTTTCAGCTGCGCCACCTCGTCATAGCACGCTTCCACCTGAGCCGGGTCAAAGCGCGCGCCCAGCTGCGCCGCAATCTGCTGCCGGCTTTGCGTTTCAAAGCGGCAGATCACCTCATAAGCCAGTTCGTCAAGCAGGTGCAGCGCGCCGGTATCCGCGTCCAGCGCCAGATAATGGCCGCACAGCGCATAGGCATGTACCATAATTCAAAATTCCTTTCCAAACAAAGCCGCCGCGCGCAGCGCCGGGACGGCCTGAAACAAAACAGAAGGCGGGAAAAAGCCCGCCTTACCTTCTAACTTCACGCGCCGCCAGCCGACGACGCCGCCATATTGCCGGAAAAGCCGGGCGCGCGGCGCATAATGCGTTCAGCCGCGCCCCGGCATACGCGTACACGCGTCTTATTTCTTGTTCTGGCAGGACTGGTTGGCCACCGTGCAGGAGGTCTTGCAGGCGCTCTGGCAGGATGCCTGGCAGTTGCCGCAGCCGGTGCCTTCGCCCTTTTTCATGCAGGGAACAGCGATGGTCTGAATATGCTTCATAGTCTTAACGCTCCTTTGACAGCATTTTTTCTTATACAGTATAGCGCATTTCGCCCCCCCGCGCAAGACTTTTTCGCACACACCGGTCAAAACGGCGCTTGACGACAATATACCCGTCTGGTATACTAACCCTATACCAGACAAAAATAGACTTCTTTCTTTCGGCATTGTTTGCCGCCGCGCAGGCATACGGCCTGCCATGCCGGATTTTTGCGCGTCAAGCGCGTTTATTTTGGTTTCCCACAGAACAAATCAGGCAGGGGGATGTTTTAAATGAAAAAATTGATCTTTTTTTGCTGTATAATGGGGGCAAACGTGCTCATATGGCTGTTCGAAAAGTGTGGGTATTACCCCGGCGGAATGGTTGTTTTGGCGATTTTTTTCATCATGGGCGGCGGGGTATCCTCCGCGCTTTGTAAGGCGTGGGATGCGCATGTGGCAAACCAGCAGGCCATACAAAAAATGCGCGCGGAAGGCACGCTTGTCACGCTGACGCAGCCCATCCGGAATGTTGCGCGCTGCGCCCACTGTGACGCGCCTTTAAACGAAGGCGTACAGTTTTGCGGCAGCTGCGGCGCACCGGTCAGCACCGCGCCCGAAAAGAAAAAGAACGATCCGTATGACGTATTTTAAAAACCATCAGACGGCGCCGCAGGATTGAAGCGCGGTTTGAATAAAAGCGGCGATCGAACGCCTTTACAATACCCGACGGTTTGCGGCCGCTCGGGCAAATAGGACGCCGCGCTTTTATGCGCATCCGAATTTCCAGTTGAAAATGCGTCTCAAGCGTCCGGGCGCTGCCAGAGATCGCCTTGCGGCCCTCCGATTTCTCTTTTACCAGAGGGCGCTGCCCTCTGCCTCCCGCAAGAGGGGCTAAGCCCCNNGACGACCTGCACATGCTTTTTTGTACGAACATAGGCGCTCCAGTGGAAATGATGCGGGCAGGAACGTATATCGGGGGAATTGTTGTGGATAAGGCGGGGTATTTAAGTTTGTACCAAACCAGCTTTGCTGCCACAGGCGCGCCGACGGCAGCAGTGCTTTGCACTGCTGCTGACCCGAAACAGGGGGAGGGGCGCTGGGAAACGCCTGTAAGGTGCTTCCCAGCGCCCCTCCCTCTGTTTCGGCGGGCGTTTTACGCCCGGTCGGCTTATTCTTTCCCTTTGCAGTGTCCCAAAAAACCACATCGTCAGCGGTTTCCTGCATCAGAGATCAAACCGATCCATCCGGAATCTGCCGCCAGCCTAACCGCACCCCCGTTTTGCAGGGCGCCGCGGTTTCTTCCCAAACGCAGCATCCCGCGCCCGTCCTTTTTGGGCGCGGGATGCGGGCGGCGCCGGGCCGAAGGCGTCCGCGGGAGTCCAGAGGGATTCAATCCCTCTGGTGGGATTCCAAAGGGTGAAACCCTTTGGCCAGACCAGGGGAATGGCCCGTGCCGTAGAATATGGCAGCAAAGAATTTTAAAAAGTGCTTTACAGCCACAAAAAAATGTGCTAAAATCCCAAGTACAATGCTGGGATGGGGAGTATGCGCAGCATTCGCTTGTTAAAGAGAGCCGCCGGCAGGTGCAAGGCGGTACAGCGCGCGGCGTAACTGGCCCCGGAGCAGCCGGCCCAACGGCGGGAAACCGCTCAGTAGGTTTGGACGGAGTTGTGCACCGTTACCGGCACAGGACGTTGATGGACGTCTATGAGGGGGTATTTCCGCAAGGGGATGCCAACAAGAGTGGTACCGCGAAAACGAACGCTTTTCGTCTCTTGCCTGACGGCAGGGGAAGATTGGCGTTCTTTCTTTTTCCCCGGCCAAAATGCAATTGGAGGTAGAAGAACATGAAATTTGCCTTTTCCACCCTCGGCTGCCCGGATTTTGGATGGGAAACGATTTATTCGATGGCCAAAGATCTGGGCTTTTCGGGCATTGAAATGCGCGGCCTGGGCAACAACTTTTTTTCCGTGCGCGCCAAACCGTTCACACCGGAAAACATCCAGAACACGATTGACCAGCTGCGCCGCAGGCGGCTGGAGATCTGCTGCCTGTCGTCGGGCTGCGCGCTCAAATACGCCGACCGGCGGGAGCAGACCATCGCGGAAATCGGCGAATACATCGCCCTTGCCCAAAAGCTGGGAACGCCGTACATCCGCATTTTAGGCGATCTTCTGGCCGCGCCTCAGGGCGACGAGGTGGACGACGAGGTCGTCGCGCAGACGCTGCGGGCAATCGTACCCATGGCCGAGCAGGCGGGCGTGACGCTTTTGGTGGAAACCAACGGCGTTTATGCCGACACAGCGCGGCTGGCGCGGCTGCTGGCAGGCATCCAGAGCGACTCGGTGGGCGCGCTTTGGGATATGCACCATCCTTACCGGTATTTCGGCGAAACGCCCGAGCAGACCGTGCAGAATCTTGGCGCATACATCAAATACACCCATATCAAGGACTCGGTCGTGGAAAACGGCCAGACCCTTTACCGCATCATGGGCGACGGCGACCTGCCGGTGGATCAGTTCATGCGCGCGCTGCGCTCGATCAACTATGAGGGCTATGTTTCCCTGGAATGGCTCAAGGCCTATGCGCCGAACCTGACCGATCCGGGCGTGGTATTCCCGCAGTTTATCCACTATATGAGCCAGTTTGTCCAGCAGGATCAGCGCCGCGGCCGGCTCTATGACAATCACGCGCACACGGGCAAATATGTCTGGCCCAAGGAAACGCTCATCGACATGACGTTCCCGCAGGTGCTGGACCGGATGGTGGAGGAATTCCCCGACCAGTACGCGTTCCGGTATACAACGCTGGATTATACGCGAACGTACAGCGAATTTCGCGACGACGTGGATCAGTTCGCCCGTTCGCTGATCGCCATGGGCGTGCGCGCAGGCGACCATGTGGCGATCTGGGCGACCAACGTGCCGGCATGGTACATCACGTTCTGGGCGACGACGAAGATCGGCGCGGTGCTGGTGACGGTCAACACGGCCTATAAAATTCACGAGGCGGAATACCTGCTGCGCCAGAGCGACACCCACACCCTGGTGATGGTGGACGGGTACAAGGACAGCGACTATGTGTCGATCATCAACGAAATCTGTCCCGAGCTTAAAACCCATCAGAAGGACCGCCCGCTGCACAGCCGCCGGCTGCCGTTTTTGCGCAATATCGTGACGGTTCAGTCCAGCCAGCCCGGCTGCTATACCTGGGAAGAGGCGGTGGCGCTGTCCGAATCGGTGCCGGTGCAGGAAGTATATCGCCGCGCGGCGGCCGTGAGCAAAAACGACGTATGCAATATGCAATATACCTCGGGCACGACCGGGTTCCCCAAGGGCGTTATGCTGACCCATTACAACGTGGTCAACAACGGCAAGGCCATCGGCGACTGCATGGATTTGTCCACAGCCGACCGGATGATGATCCAGGTGCCGATGTTCCACTGCTTCGGCATGGTGCTGGCGATGACGGCGTCGATGACCCACGGCGTGACCATGTCCCCAATCCCCGCTTTTTCGCCCCGGCTCGGGCTGGCCTGCATCAACCAGGAAAAGATCACGGCGTTCCATGGCGTCCCGACGATGTTTATCGCCATGCTGTCGCACCCGAATTTTGAATCGACGGATTTTTCGCACATGCGCACCGGCATCATGGCCGGCAGCCCCTGCCCGATCAAGGTCATGCAGGAGGTCATCGACAAAATGCATATGAGCGAAATCTGCATTACCTACGGTCAGACCGAAGCGTCCCCCGGCTGCACGATGAGCAAAACGACCGATTCGCTGGAAGCGCGCGTCAATACGGTCGGCGGCGCCATGTTCGGCGTGGAGTGCAAAATCGTCGATCCGGAAACCGGCGCGGATCTGCCCGACAATGTGGACGGCGAATTTGTCGCCCGCGGCTATAACATCATGAAGGGCTATTACAAAATGCCCGAAGCCACGGCGCTGGCCATCGACGAGGACGGCTGGCTGCACACCGGCGATCTGGCGCGCCGCGACGAAAACGGGTATTATAAAATCACCGGCCGCATCAAGGATATGATCATCCGCGGCGGCGAAAACATCTATCCAAAGGAAATCGAGGATTTCATCTATACCCATCCCAAGGTTTCCGACGTTCAGGTCATCGGCGTGCCCGACAAGCAGTACGGCGAGGAAATCATGGCCTGCGTCATCTTAAAGCCCGGCGAAGCCCTTACCGAGGAAGAGCTCAAGCAATACGTTGCCGACCATATGGCCAAGCACAAAACGCCGCGCTATGTCGACTTTGTCGATGCGTTCCCGATGAACGCGGCCGGTAAAATCCTCAAATACAAAATGCGCGAGCAGGCCGTTGAGAAGCTGCGCCTGCAGGAAGCCAACAGCATCGAAACCGCGTAATGGCAAAGCGCTCCCCCAAACAAAAGCATCCGGTTCCCGAAAAAATCGGGACCGGATGTTTTTTTGTCGGATTGCGCCTGCGGGCTTTGGCCGCATGAGTCCCGGAGCCGGAGGCTATACCCGGGTGGTGGACATCCCTCTGGGAAACTTTGCCCAGCAGATCATCAGATGCGTCAGCAGCTGGCGGGTCATGCGTTCGCGCAGGGCAAAATGAGCCGGATCCTCATAGAGATTGTCAATTTCCAGCGGATCTTCCTTTAGATTGTACAATTCGCCGATCACGCTGTCCAGCCGCGTCAGCGCGTCGGGCACCTTGCCGGGAACATGGAGCACAAGCTTATAGCCGTCCCTGCGCCACATATACTTGGGGCCGTATTGAACCTCATGATAGCCGCTGCCGGAAAACTCGGCGAACTGCCCTTCCCGGCAGGGCGGCGCAAGCAGGCTGCGCCCCGGGAATTCTTCCGGACAGTCCAGCCCCGCAAAATCCAGCAGCGTGGGCAGCACGTCCACCAGCTCGGCAGGACGCGCATCCACGCTGCCGCGCTGCGCCGGCGCAATCCGGACGCTGCGCACGATCAGCGGCACCCGAACGCTCGGCTCATAAAGGCTGTATTTGCTGAACCGATAGCGCTCGCCCAGCGAATCGCCGTGATCGGAACAGAAAATAAAATCGGTGTTTTCATACAGGCCCTGCGCCCTGAGCGCGCCAAGCAGCCGGCCAAACTGCGCGTCCGAATACGAACACAGCGCCCAATAGCGCAGCGTCGTGCGCCGTTTGGTCTGCGCGTCCAGTTTTGCCCACGCCTCGCGGTGCCGCCAGGGGGTCGTATGCTCGTAAAGCGTCCAGTCCGGCGGCGGCAGCGGCGTGTCCGGAATCTGATCGATATCGTAGAGCGCTTCAAATTCCGCCGGAGCGGTCAGCGGCGCATGCGGTTTATTCAGGGATAAATATAGGAAAAAAGGCTGATCGGGCTTGCGCCGGTTTACAACCCAGTCAACGGCCAGGGACGCTTTTTGATAATCGTCCATCGTTTCGGTCGGCGCTTCGCAGGTTTTGCCGATATAGCCCGCGACATCCTCGCCGCCGCGCTGGGTGACGATTTTATCCACGTCCGCCCAGGAGCTTTGGACGTTCTGATCCAATTCACTCAAATAAACCGTGTCCGTCCGGTCCGCGCTGGGGCGCTTGCCCGTTTCATAGCGGACATCAAACCCGCGCTTGGACGGCACGACGCCGGAAACCGCCGGCGCAATGTCGTATTCGCCGATAAACCAGTGGGTTTTGCCAAAGCACGCCGTCTGATACCCCGCCTCGGAGAGCCGCTGCGCAAAGGGCTTGGCGGGCAGCTTTTCGTCCCGCTCGATCATCTGCATATTATGGCGCACGCCGATCTGGGAGGGGTACAGCCCCAGCATCATCGAATACCGGCTGGGGACGCACATGGGGCAATTGCATACCGCCTGCGCATACAGCACCCCGTCTTTGGCCAGCGCGTCCAGATTCGGCGTTTTGACATGCGGATTGACGATTCCCAGCGCGTCAAAGCGCTGCTGATCCGTCATCAAAAAAACAATATTGCGCTTTTCCATCCAATTTCACTCCTTTTTCCTTTTCATAACCCGATCGCCGCTTTACCCGCCAAAGGGCGCTCCTTTGGCCGTACAGCGGGATATATCGTTGTTGCGGCGCTGATTGATCAGCACAGCACGGCCGGGACGCCCGTTTCAATATGAAATCCCCGCCATGCGGCGCAGGGCTCAAAGCCCGGTATGCACGGATTGGAAATACCCGGCCATACAGCGCCTGTTTGCGAAAAATCCCCGGCGGCAGCCGGGGAAGGGCGGATTTTCCGGAGAAGCTCAATAGAGCCGTCTGCCAAAGTGTTTGGCGCGGGGCGGCATTTGCTCCAGATGCAGGGGCGTCATTTTCAGCCCGTCGCCGTCGAGCATGGCTTCATCGCCGTTTTCACGGCACCATTGAATCAAATAGCGGCGATAGGCGTCCGTCAGCTCCGGCAGTTCTTCGGCCAGATTGTGCAGCTCCGCGCGGTCCGTTTGCTGATCGAACAGCTCCTGCACGCCGTTGACTTCATGATAGATGTATTTATACCGCTTGTCGGCGACCATGTACTGCTGATACGGCGATTCCTGCGTCTGGCTGACCATGCAGGCGCGCGTCTGGGGCTGCCCGAGCATGGCCGGCGTCAAATCGATGCCGTCAACCGGCTGTGTCAGAGGCGCGCCGGCAAGGGACAGCAATGTAGGCAAAATATCGTGCAGGCCGGCGGGCATGTCGCAGCTTGCGCCGGCGGGCAGCCTGCGCGGGTAGGCGAACATCAGCGGGACGCGCACCGCGCCGTTATAAAGCTTGACCTTGAAATAAACGCCCAGATCGCCCAGCATTTCGCCGTGATCGGCCGTATAGACGATGATGGTATCCTCCGTCAGGCCGTTCTCGTCCAGAAAGTCCAGCAGCCGGCCGACCTGCTGATCCTGCAGGGAAATCAGGCCATAATAATGCGCCTTGATGGTCTGCTTGGCCTGCGGCGAAAGCAGATCCCACATATACTCCCAGTTCTGCAAAACCAGATCATCCAGGCCGCGGCTTTTGAGCAGGTCGATGTCGCCCTGGGGCAGCGGCATTTGGCGGGGGTCGTACATCCGGTCCCAGGGATGGGGCGGGTCAAAGGCGGAATGCGGCTTGGGGAAGGACGCGTGCAGGAAAAACGGCCGGTCCGGGCGCTGCGCCAAATGCTCCTTCAGATACGCCAGGGCGCAGTCGGCCACCCAGGTGTCCACATAATGCTCCTGCGGTATGGGCGTGGAGTTGGGATAGATATCGTTGTTGCCCATGGCGTCCGCGCGTGAATAGCCGCCCCAGCCCACATCCTGAAGATAATCGATATAATCTTCCACGCCGCGAAGCTGCGCTTTGGGATCGAACTTGGCCAGTATACGGCCGGATTCGCACAATTGAACATGGTCAAAGCCATGGGTCAGGCGCTTTTGTCCCGGCGGGGCATAGGGCACATAGTGCAGCTTTCCGGCGCTGTAGGTTTCATAGCCGCGGTTTTTCAGCTCCTGCGCCAGCTTGGGAAACCCGTCGCGGATCGTGCCGCTGTTGTCTTTGTCTCCGGTACACCGGTGCGGATAGCAGCCCGTGGCAATGCTGGCACGGGCCGGCACGCAGATGGGATTGGTGCTGAACGAATTGCTGAAATTGACGCCGGAAGCGGCCAGCCGGTCGTAGTTGGGCGTTGAAATGACCGGATTGCCGTTGCATCCCAGCGCGTCGTGGCGCATCTGGTCGGCCATGAGGAACAAAATATTGGGCTGTTTCATTTTTATCTCCTTTTCTTTTTTCTTTCACCCGGCAGGCGCTGTCCCGGCAAAGCACGCACCCTTGGCAGGCGCCGCCCTTTTGATCATCATTTTTTCTGGATTTACTCTTATCATACACAATGTGCGGCCAAATAGCAAGCCCGGCGCTTTGGCGCAAACCAATGGGAAGCCTGTGTAAAAAACGGGCTTCCTGTTTTTTGTGCTGTCTGTGCCGCAGGCTTGACAGACGCCGCACGGGGTTGGTATCCTCATATCAAGCGATGAAAAAACAGCCGCTTGGCGGCGGGAGGTTTTGTCCATGTCTGTAAAAAATCCTGTCCTGCGGGGCTTTCACCCGGATCCCAGCGTTTGCCGGGTGGGGGAGGACTATTATCTGGTCAACTCGACGTTTGAATTTTTCCCCGGCGTACCGGTCTATCACAGCAAAAATCTGGTCAACTGGCAGCTTTGCGGCCACTGCCTGACCACGCCGGAGCAGCTGCCGCTTGAAAACTGCCCGACCTCGCGCGGCATTTACGCCCCGACGATCCGCTATCATGACGGGACGTTTTTTATGATCACGACCAACAAGGCGCACGGCGGCAATTTTGTCGTACACGCATCGGATCCGCGCGGGCCATGGTCGGCGCCGGCCTGGATCGACCAGGGCGGGATCGATCCTTCGCTGATGTGGGACGAGGACGGCAAATGCTATTATTGCTCCACCGGCCAGATGGACGGCCATCGCGCCACGGTGGCGTTTCAGATCGATCCCTTTACCGGCGCGATTCTGTCTGAAAAGCACGACCTGGGCACCGGCTGCGGCGGGCAATGCCCGGAAGGGCCGCATCTGTACCGGATCGGCGCCTGGTATTATCTGCTTTTTGCCGAGGGCGGCACCGGATATGGCCATCGGGTGACCATTCACCGCAGCAAAACGGTTTTCGGGCCGTATCAGGCCTATGCGCACAACCCGATTTTAACGCATATGGAGCGCAAGGGCGACCCGATCCAGGCGACGGGCCATGCGGACCTGTTTGAAGATCAGAACGGCAACTGGTGGCTGGTATGCCTTGGCGTGCGCAATTTCGGCCCGCGGCTTCAGCTGACGCTGGGGCGGGAAACCTTTCTGGCGCCGGTCCAATGGACGCCGGACGGCTGGCCGGTCGTGCCGGGCGGCCATTTGACGCAGGAGCTGGATCAAAGCCGTCTGCCCGCGCCCGCGGCCCCGCAGCAGTTTGATTTTCATCTGGACATGCGCGCGCCGGCAATCGACCCGCGGCTGATCCATCTGCGCAATCCGCATCCGGCGGATTACCGTTTGCACAACGGCGCGCTGCTGCTGCATGGCCGCCAGCCGCTGGACGACCCGGGGTGCGGCTCGCCCACGATGCTTTGCCTGCGTCAGGCGGAGTTTTGCGCCCGGGCGCAGGCGGTTGTGCGCACAGCGGACCTTTCCGCAGCCCGCGCCGGCCTGTCCGTGTTTCAAAACGATTGCTACCATAACGACGTATACCTGTCGCGCCAGAGCGACGGGACGATCGCGGTCGGGTTTGCCCGCAGCGTGCACGATCTGAAGCTGGAATGCGTCCGCGTGCCCGCGCCGCAGGCGGATCAGGTGACGCTGTTTGTGCATGCGGACCGCGAACGCTACCGGTTTGGCTATGTGGACGCCGCCGGGCAGGATGTCCCCCTGGGCAGCGTGACGCTGCCCAATCTGGCGCAGGAATCCATGGGCGTCGCCAATTTTACCGGCGTAACGCTGGCGGTCTATGCCGAAAACGGCGACGCGGCGCTGTTGGATTACCGCGTCTGGTTTGACGGCGCTTCCTGCGGATGATCGCGCGCCGCCAGGCTTTTTTCACTGAACGCAGGGCGTTTTTACCAAAAGCAGACCAATCGACGCGTCATATCGGTGAAAAAGCCAAACCCGGTTTGTCGGATTGCCCGCCTCAAATGCAATCTGCGCTTTCATGGTAAAACAGCCCTGCCGTACGCCGAAAAACGCTTGCAGCGCCGCAATGTACAAAAAGCTTACGCTTAGCGGCAAGGCCGGAACTAAAAGTCCAGGCAGGCTGCGTTTTTCTGTCCAACCTTTCTCTAGATGATTTTTGACACGCTGAACCGGGGAACCGTCAATTCCCCGGTTTTCTTTTTCAATGCCTTCCATACGGCGCGCGGGCTGTTTTTTGCGCCGCGCCTGACAGGATCCGTCTGGCGCAGCGCCATCGACGGATTTCAAGACGCGGATCATTGCGCCAAAATCGAAAAAACGGAAGCGGCGGCAAATTTCCAAGCACCTTCTTCTTGCGCAAAGCAGCCAAAGAGG
>DCTY01000054.1:69809-91832 GCA_002329335.1 Christensenella sp. UBA1428 | reverse complement strand
CTCACATCTATTGTAACGTTACAGGCGCCAAAAGCACGGCGGCCGGCACGTTGCTGATGACCTGGGCGCACAGCGCGCTGACCAGACATTCCCGCCCCGCGAGCATGCTGCCCAGCGCTTGCCGGACGGCGCCGATCCTTTGCAGGTTGCCGGAAAAGATGAAGAAACAGACGAAAGTGCCCAGCAAAAACCAGTCCACTTTTTTAAACCGCGGCCGGTCCCAGACCGCCAGGGACAGCGTCACAGCCGCCAGACAGACCCAGGCCGGAATCACGCGGAATACCGCGCACAGACAAAGTGCAAACAGCGCGCTGTAGCCGGCCGCCATGGGCCGGTTGACGTTTGCCATGCGGCGCGCAGCGGCACAGACCGGTTTTTTTGGCAGCAGCAGGGTCAGCAGGACGCACAGCGCCAGACTGACCGCGCCCAGCGGCGCCGTGACGGCAAAAAAATCGCCGGGGTCAAGCTGATACCAGGAATATAAAAACAGGTTCTGCGGATTGCCCACGGGCGTTACCAGGCTGCCCAGATTGGCCGCAACGGCCATGATGCAGATCACAAGCGCGCGCACGGCGTCGTCCCGCGCGTCAAACAGCAGCAGCGCCAGCGGCACAAAGGCGATCAGCGCTACGTCGTTGGTAAAAAGCATGGCGCCGAAAAAGCATACGCCCGTCAGCGCCAGCCCCAAAGAACGGCAGGTGGTGAAGCGGCGCGGCAGCATGCAGGCCGCCCATCCAAACACCCCTGCGCCCTCCATCCCGGACGCGACAGCCATCAGACAGAATAAAAGCATCAAAACCGCGCCGTCCAGATAGCCGGGATACGCCGAAAGCGGCGCGCCGCCCAAAGCGCTCAGCGCCGCGGCGGCAAACGCCAGCAGGAAAACGGGCTCTTTTTTCAGCAGCGTCCCCAAAAAACGCTTCATGGATTTTCACGCTCCAAAAAGCCGCCCCATAAGGTCGGGACGGCTGTAATTGATGGGAAAAACGGCGCGCGCAAGACGATTTGTGTGCGAAACGGCAAAAATCCGTTCCATCCCATGCGCGTTCGGGGATTATTTGCGCAGCTGTTCAAAAAGACGATGCATCTGCGGCACGCGCTCGAGCAGCTCGATCAGCAGCGCGCCCACGGCCATGCCGAAAACGCCCTGGAGAATATTGCCGGGGATTGCCGCGGCGGCGCCCCAGCCGTTGCCCAGCAGCAGCGCCTCATACAGGAAATAGCCCAGTACCATCGGCACTGCGCCGCAAAAACCGGCCGCCAGCGCCGGGATGATCCGGTCGGTCTTGTTTTTTGTCAGCATATGCCAGACGATGCCGGCGCAAAAAGCGCTCAGCGCTTTGATGATCAGCGTGGCGACGGCATAGTGGAAATAGCCCGCCAGAATATCAGCCAGCGCCGAGCCGATGCCCGCCGCGGCCGCGCCCCAGATGGGGCCAAGAACAAACCCGCAGAGCATCACAATGCTGTCGCCGGGATGAACATAGCCGTTCATCGGCGTGGGAATCTGCACCACCATGGTCGCCGCACAGGTCAGCGCCGCCAGCATGGCCGCTGCCGCCAGCTTTTTGATCGAAGTCGTACGCATGTAAAACGCTCCTTTTTTTTCGTGCAGACGCCCTCCTGCCGCGGCCGGCGCAGGCGCCATGGACGACGGCGCACGCCGCTTGCCCTGGCTTGCTGCGGCCGCGCAAAAAACAGCGCCGCACGCGTTTTATTTATGGTATCACGTTTTGACCTTTTGTCAATACGGCGGCGGGTAAAAATCCTGCGCCGGCAGTGGTTGCGCGCCGGGCGCAAAAATGGTATACTAAGGGTGTTTGATCCTGCTTTACCGCAACAATCCGCGCATCTGCCGCGTTTCTTATGCAGAATACCCTATGGGGCGCACGCTTTACGTTGATTGGAGGAGTTTTCCGTGAAAACCGATTATAACCGCCTGCTGCTCATCGCCGTGGCTGACGCGGTGATTGCTTTGATTCTTGCCGTGATTGTATTGGTCATGATTTTGACTTCCCCGGGCGAGCCGGCTGCGCCGGTTATGACGACGCCTCCCGCTGCGGCGCTTAGTCAGACGACGCCTCCCGTTTCGCCTTCACCGTCTCCCTCGCCTTCCGCCTCGCCTGACGTTACCGACGATCCTCAGATCGGCACCCTCATTCCTCCGACGCAATCCGATGCGCCGGCAACGACCGCGCCTGCGACAACGGCGCCTGCGACGAGCGCGCCCGCGGCGACAACCGCCGCGCCTACCGTCGAGCCGCAGCAGGTGCCGCGCCTTTCCGTGGCCGACGGCATCGACGTGACTTATCTGGATCGGATCGAGACGGGCAAGGTGACCGGCGACGGCGTGCATGTGCGTGCAAAGCCGGATTCCAGCGGTACCAGCCTGGAAACCTACGACAAGGGACAGGCTGTGCAGGTTTACGGCACCAGCGGCCGCTGGTACCTGGTGAAAATCGGTAGCGTCGAGGGCTTTATGTCCAAAACGTATGTCACGCTGGATTGATGCAGTCAAATGGCATTGAGCTTTCGCAAGGGAAAAGCGCGCAAAGCTCAATGCCTGTTTTATCCGGGGCTTTACACAGCGCCGCTTTTATGCCATAATAACCGTTGCGCGATGTCCTTGCGCCAGCAGCTTGGTTGGATACAGCGCTTCCCTCCTAAGGTGCTGCTCTGTCCGCCGGATGGAGCGGGATGCTGGTCATATGCGACAAAAGCCGCGATTTTGCGACATTCTCTCAATGCTATCGGGAAATTGGCGTACCGGACGGCGTTTTTTCGAAAAACATAAGGGATCGGCAATTTCAGCCCAACTTTCACAGATTTCATAATATGCGCCCGTAGCTCAGCAGGATAGAGCGTTCGCCTCCTAAGCGAAAGGCCGCGCGTTCGAATCGCGCCGGGCGCGCCACGCCGGAGCAAAGTTCGCTTTGCTCCGGCGTTTTTTTATGCCTGCGGCAAAAAAGACGTCATCCGCCCGCTTCCTTGCTCCTCCTTTCCAAATTACAACGGGTTGCGCTCCGGTGGGAGAAACGGTTTTAGAAAAAGTCTGTTTACTGCATTACGGCATGTCGTCGCAAGATGCATATCGCTTGCGGCGATTTTTTGTTTCGCGGAAAAATCATCGCGCGCCTGTTCCGCTGCTCCTGCCTAGCGGCAAAAAATCACACAGTATCCGCTTGCTCGCTTGCAGCCGCGCTCACGATGGCTCTGTGCCGCTGCCAACTTTTTATCAGACGCGGGGATCAGCGTATTTTTTTGTGCATCCTTCCAAACCGCCGCAGGCTGTTGTGCCTGCGGCGGTTTTTGCGCATACGGGCGAAAAAACGCTGTTGGATGAAAATGGGCGTTTTCGCGCGGCGGTCCAGAAAGCGCGGTTCCAAGACGCAGGCGCGCGTTTTGCGCTTTTGCGTTTTAGAAGTCCGGCGTTTTTTTATTTGCGCGCTCGTCCCCTAATGTATTTTGGCGGGCTTTTGCGGTGTAAACGAGCGCTTATTCGCCGTCCAGCAGCGCATCGAGTTTGAAAAAATGCGCCATCAGCCAAAGCGTTTCATTCAAATACCGCGTCGCCTTGCCGGCGTCGTGCAAAAACATGGCGGGCTGAATCCACCATGTTAGCTCCAGCAGGCAGCAAAGGCGCAGCGCGTCTGCCGCGTCGGCGGGCGTCAGCGGCGCAATACCGGCATAGCCGCGGACAAAGGCGCGGGCCTTGCGCGCGTTCAGGCCGCCTTTTTCAAGCGCAAAGGAGATGATCGCCCGGCCGATGTCGTGCCATAAAAAGCTGTATTGATTGCGGTCAAAGTCGATGACGGCCGAAACGCCCTGCGGGGTGAACAGCAGGTTGTCGGGGGTGAAATCCTCGTGGGCGATTCCAAGCGGCATGCGCGCCCAGAACCCGCCGTCCGCCCAACGTAAAAGGGCCTCCTGATCCAGCACCGCCTGCCGGTACGGCGCGGGATCCTCGGGCGAAAGCGCCTGGCGGCGCTGGCGGTAGTTTTCCCAAAGCGCGTCGCGCACGCTTTGCACACGAAGGGGAAACCCCTTTACGCCCTGGCAGGGAAGCGCCGCAAAAGCCTGATGCATCTGCGCGCAGACCCGCCCCAAATCCGCCATCTGCGCCGGCGTGATCGTTTCGGCAGTTTCATTTTTGCCCGGGCAAAATTCCGTGACCAGATATGTGGTCAAAAGAGGCGAAACGCGCAGCGCGCGGCCGTGCGCTGGGAAAATTTTCGGGCAGGGAAAGCCGTTTTCCCAAAGGACGCGCTGGCGCTGAAGCGCCGATTCGATATCGCGCAGCTTTTTTTCGTCAAAGCGTTCGGGGCTGTATTGTTTGATCAATCGCGGGCCGGCGTCCGTTTGCGCGCGCCAAAGACGGTTGAGCCAGCCGCCGGGTATGCGGGCGGCGGTTTGAAGCCCGATGGCGCCGTCGTTTTGAAGATCGGTCCAAATATCCTGCGGTAAAAAATCCATGCCTGGCCTCCTGACGGGCTTTTTGATGCGTCTGCGGCGCTTAAATCCAATGGGTATTTTATTATACCATATTTTAACGGAAATTTCCCGGCTGCGCGCGGGGTTGTTTTTGCGCCGCGGGCCATAATAAGGCCGGAGGTGCAAAATATGACGTCCATTTGGCATCAAACGGTGCAGATCGCGCCGCGTCCGGCGCTTGAGCAGGATCTTACCGTCGACGCGGCGGTCATCGGCGCGGGGCTTACGGGGGTGCTCACCGGCTATTTTTTGGCCGGTCAGGGCCTTAAAACGGTGATTTTGGAGCGCGGGCGGATCGGCTGCGGCCAGACGGGGAGAACGACGGCGAAAATCACCAGCCAGCAGGGGCTGATCTATCAAACGCTGATCCGCCGGTTCGGCGCCGGGACAGCGAAAAAATTCGCCCAAAGCCAGCAGGAGGCCGTAGCGCTGTATCAGCAGCTGATACAGCGCCTGCACATCGACTGCGACTTTGAACCGGCCAGCGCGTATCTGTACGGCAGCGGCAACGCCGCGCTGCTCAAAAGCGAGGCCGAGGCGGCCGCTTCGCTGGGGCTGCCGGCGTCGTTTTGCGGGCCTGGGGCGCTGCATCTGCCGTTTGAAACCGACGGCGCGGTGCGCTTTGACCGGCAGGCGCAGTTTCATCCGCTGAAATTTCTGGACGCGCTGAGCCGGGAGCTTTGTATTTTTGAAAATACGCCGGTTACAAAAGTGCGCGGCGGGAAGCTTTTGGCCGGCGGCCATACGGTTTGTGCGCGCGCGGTGGTGTTTGCGGCGCATTATCCGCTGTGGAATCTGCCGGGGCTTTATTTTACCCGCCTTTCCCAGCAGCGGGCCTATTGCCTGGCGCTTGAAAACGCGCCGCTGCCACCCGGGATGTTTTTGGACGTCAAACAGGACGGGCTTTCGCTGCGCCGGCATGGCGCGTGGACCATTTTGTCGGGGATGGATCACACTACCGGCGAAAACCCCCGGGGCGGGCGCTATGACACGCTGCGCCAAACGGCGCGCAGGCTTTTTGGGCAATGCCGGGAAATTGCCTGCTGGTCGGCGCAGGACGCCATGTCGCCGGATCTGATGCCCTATGCCGGGCGGTACAGCGCCGCCGCGCCGCAATGGTATGTCGCTTCCGGGTTTGATAAATGGGGGATGACCCGTGCGATGTGGGCGGCCAGGCAGATTTCCGGGATGATCTGCGGGCAAAACACAAACGGGCTGCCCGTGCGCCGGATCAACCTGGCGACGGCGGGCGCGGTTTTGAAAAACGGCGTCCAATCGGTTAAGGGGCTGACCCGGGTCTATTTTGCCGCCGCCCCGCAGCTTGCGCAGCTGCCGCGCGGCCATGGCGGCATCTTTACGTTGGACGGCAGAAAGACCGGCGCATACCGCGACGATCAGGGGCGGCTGATGCTGGTGGATCCGCGCTGCACGCATCTGGGCTGTTTGCTGACCTGGAACCCGGACGAACGCAGCTGGGACTGTCCCTGCCACGGTTCGCGCTTTGATCCCTCCGGCGCGGTGCTGGACAGCCCGGCGATCCTGGCGCTCAAACGCCGGGAAGCACCGGCGCAAAAGCCGTAAACGGGAATTTTAGGATCGTTTTTTGCCCGGCTCATGTTTTTTTCGTGCCTGGGCATGATAAAGGCGAGGTGATCAAAATGATTTTATCGCAAAAGGAAACCATGCTTTTGCAGGATCTCAAAACCCAGGAACAGCTTTGCGTGGACAAGTACAACAAGTACGCCAACCAGGCCTGCGACGGCCAGCTCAAACAGCTCTTTTCTTCCATCGCCCAGGTGGAGCAGGGCCATTTGAACATCATCAACCAGATGATCGGCGGCACGGTGCCCCAGCCCAAGGGTCAGGGCGGCCAGCAGGGCGGGCAGCAGCCTGCCGCGCCGCAGGCCTCCGGATGCAGCGCGCCGGAAAAGCAGATGGACGCCTATCTGTGTCAGGATGCCCTGGATACCGAAAAGCATGTGTCGGCGCTGTACGATACCTGCATCTTCGAGTTCAAGGGCGAGGACGCCCGCAGCATGCTCAATCAGATCCAAAAGCAGGAACAGGAGCACGGCAAGCGCATCTACGATTATATGGCCGCCAATAATATGTACAACTAAGCCGCGCCGTACAAAAGACGTGTCCGCAAAAGCGGAGACGTCTTTTTGCTGTATAAACGGCTGATCCGGGGTAAAAAAGGCTTTGACCTGTCGGCGGTCGTTTGGGGGCAGGCTCATACGGCCCGGGCGCGCTCCGCGGGGCTTTTGCGGGGCGCGTTTTGTCTTTCTTTGTCGTCTTGCGGGCGGACGGTTGACAAGAATTGGAAAGTACCATATAATTAGTTAGGTTAATTAAGTATTTGGAAAGAGGGCGTTTTTGTGCTGGATCCATACGCGCAGCGGTTAAATGATACGATCATCGACATCTATGACGCCATCATGCGCGTGGAAAGCCAGATGCTGGCGCGCAGCGTAAAAGATCTGACCATTGTCGAGCTGCATGTGCTTGAGGCGATCGGCCGGGCGGGCGAAGAAGGCCTGAGCATCAGCGACGTGGCGCAGGCGCGGCAGGTTTCGCTGCCGTCGATGACGGTGACGGTAAAAAAGCTGGAGCAGAAGGGGTATGTGGAAAAGACGCGCAGCGCGCGCGACGGGCGCATCGTTCAGGTGCACTTGACGCGGCTGGGGCGCAAATATAACGCCATGCATGCTTATTTTCACGAGCGGATGGTGCGGGCGCTGCTGCGCGACGTTCCGCCGGCGCAGCGTCCGGCGCTTCTGGACGCGGTGGAGAGCATCGACGCATTTTTAAAAGGACAGCTGGCTCAGCTGGATGAGCCGCAGTAGGGGGCCTGTTATGAAAATTCTTGCAACCGGCAGCGCGGTGCCGGAAAGGGTCGTCACCAACGATGATCTGGCCGCGTTTTTGGATACTTCCGACCAGTGGATCCGCACGCGCACGGGCATCTGCCAGCGGCGTGTGGCGGATCGTCCGCTGGAATATCTGGCGGCGCAGGCGGCGCAAAACGCGCTTGAAGCGTCGGGGCTTCAGGCCGGGCAGCTGGACCTGATTTTGTGCTCCAATGTGCTTTCCCGGTATGTTGCGCCCGGGCTTGGGTGCATCGTTGCGGGGCTGATCGGCGCGCAGTGCCCGTGTCTGGATATCAACGGCGCCTGCGCCGGGTTTCTTTACGCGCTGGAGCTGGCGCAGGCGCAGCTTCAGACGGGGCGGTATCAGCGCGTGCTGATCGTCTGCGCGGAGGAGCCCTCCAGCGCGGTGGACTGGACGGACAGAGCCACCTGCGTGCTCTTTGGCGACGCGGCGGCGGCGGCGATTGTCACCGGCGACGGGGAACCGGCCCGGTTTTTGATGCGCGCGCAGGCCAATCGCGAGGTGCTCTATGCGCTCAGGGACGCCGGCAACTGCCCGTATGAAAAGGAAAACCCCCAGGCGCAGCCGCTTTGGATGAACGGCCAGGAGGTCTACAAATTTGCCGTACACGCCGCGGCGCAGGACATCCGCGCGCTGTGCCAGGGGCAGGAAATTGCGCCGGAGGCGGTAGACTGGTTTTTGCTGCATCAGGCAAACGCCAGGATTCTCGAGGCCGTGCGCACGCGGCTTGCGCAGCCGCAGGAGAAATTCCCAAGCAATATCGACCGCTACGGCAACACCTCCTCGGCGGGATTGCCGCTTTTGATTGACGAGCTCAACCGCGCCGGAACGCTTCATCGCGGCGATCTGGTGGCGATGAGCGCCTTTGGCGCCGGTCTGACCACCGGCGCGTGCCTGATGCGCTGGTAGCGGCCGACGCTGTGTGCCGGGGCTCAGCTGCGCTGCGTTTTTTGCGCAGGAAGATCCATTTGCCATGCTGCGGCAATGCCGCTGCGATAAATTCACAAAATACTGGAGGAAAAACACATGAACACCTTTGAAACCGTCGCCAAAATCCTGGCCGAGTACAAGGACGTGGACGTATCGACCATCACCGAGCAGGCAACCTTTGCCGACTTGGGCCTGGACTCGCTGGACACTGTGGAAATTGTGATGAATCTGGAGGACGCTTTTTCCATCGAGATCGAAATGAATGAATCGCTCAAGACCGTTTCGGACCTGGTGGCGCTCATCGAGGAGAAAAAGGCATGATCCGTACCCCCGTCTGCGGCCTTTTCGGGCTGCGATATCCCATTTTTCAGGGCGGCATGGCCTGGATTTCAGACGCCGCCCTGGCAGGCGCGGTATCCAACGCCGGCGGCCTTGGCATCATCTCCGCCATGAACGCCGGCCCGGATTATCTGCGCGGCCAGATTGCCCGGTGCCGCGCGCTGATTGCGGATCCGGCGCTGCCCTTCGGCGTGAACATCATGCTGATGAGCCCCTTTGCCGATCAGGTTGCCCAGGTGGTCATCGACGAAAAGGTTCCCGTGGTCGTCACCGGCGCGGGGATGCCGTCCAAATACATGCAGGCATGGGTGGACGCGGGGATCCGCGTGGTACCAGTGGTGCCCTCTACGGCCATTGCCAAAATGGTCGCGCGCATGGGCGCGTGCGCCGTGGTTGCCGAGGGCGGCGAAAGCGGCGGCCATGTAGGGGATCTGACCACCATGACGCTGGTGCCCCAGGTGGTTGACGCGGTGGATATTCCCGTGATCGCTGCGGGCGGTATTGCCGACGGGCGCGGCATTGCGGCGGCGCTGATGCTGGGGGCGCAGGGCGTGCAGTGCGGCACGCGGTTTTTAACCGCCAACGAATGCGGCGTCCATCCCAATTATAAGGAAAAAATCCTCAAGGCCCGCGATATTGACACCATCGTCACCGGCAAGCGCCTGGGCCATCCCGTGCGTTCGCTGAAAAATCAATTCAGCCGCCGGTTTTATGAGATGGAATACGACGCGGCGCTGACCGACGAGCAGATCGGCGCGTTCGGCGCCGGCTCGCTGCGCCATGCCGCAGTGGACGGCGACGTTCAAAACGGCAGCGTCATGGCCGGCCAGTGCGCGGCCATGATTCACGACGAAGCGCCAGCCGCGCAGATCATCCGGACGATGTTTGATCAGGCGCAGGAAATCTTAAACGGCGCAGGCCGGTTTCTGGACAAGGAGCAGCTATGAGTAAAATCGCATTTCTTTTTGCAGGACAGGGCGCGCAGTATCCCGGCATGGGCAAAAGCCTGTATGAAACGTCGCCCGCCGCGCGCCGCGTGTTCGACCGCGTGCAGGCGCTGCGCCCCGGTACGCTGGAGCAATGCTTTTTTGGCGACGCGCAGCTTTTGGCGCAGACCGAAAATACCCAGCCCTGTTTGTTCGCGGTGGACTATGCCTGTGCGGCTGCTTTGCAGGAGGCGGGCGTCTGCGCGGACTTTGCCGCCGGCTTTTCCCTGGGGGAGGTCGCCGCGGCGGCTTTTTGCGGCATTTTATCCTTTGACGATGCGTTTGCGCTGGTGTGCCGGCGCGGACAGCTCATGGCAGAGGCGGCCAAAGCGCATCCGGGCGCGATGACGGCCGTGCTGAAACTGGACGAGGCGACCGTCGACGCTTTGGCGGGCGCATACGACCAGGTATTCCCGGTGAATTATAATTGTCCCGGCCAGATCGTGGTTTCCGGTCAGCCGGATCAGCTGGCCGCCTTTGAGGCGGACGTTGCCGGCCGGGGGGGCCGTACGATGCGCTTGAAGGTCAGCGGCGGGTTTCACAGCCCGTTTATGGCGCAGGCTGCGCAGGGGTTATCCGATTATCTGCAATCTTATTCATTTTCTGCCCCGCGCATCGCGCTGTATGCCAACGCAACCGCCAGGCCCTACGGCGATCCCAAAACGCTTTTGCCGCTTCAGGTGAAAAGCCCGGTTTTGTGGCAGCGCACCATCGATCAGATGGTGCGCGACGGCGCAGCGGTCTTTGTCGAGGTCGGCGCGGGAAAAACGCTCTGCGGGCTGATGCGCAAGATGCCCTATGATGTAAAATGCACCGGCGTTCAGGACGCCGAAAGCCTCAAAGCCGCGCTTGCCGCGCTGAAAGGAGACGCGCCATGCTGAAGGGAAAAACCGCGCTGGTTACCGGCGCGTCGCGCGGGATTGGCCGGGCCATCGCCCTGGAGCTGGCAGGGCGCGGCATGCATGTCGCCGTCGTCTATGCCGGCAACGAGCAGGCGGCGCGCCAAACCCAGCAGGAGATCGAAGCGATGGGGGCAAAGGCGCAGTGCTTTGCCTGCGACGTGTCCGATTCTGCGGCTGCCGCTGCGCTGGTCAAGCAGGTTCAGGAAACGCTCGGCCCGGTGTATGCGCTGGTGAACAACGCGGGGATTACCTGCGATAAGCTGGCGCTGCAAATGCGCGACGCGGATTTTGACCGCGTGCTGGATGTAAATCTCAAGGGCGCGTTTTATCTGATCCGCCAATGCTACAGCGGTTTTATCCGCCAGCGGGGCGGGCGGATCGTCAACATTTCTTCGGTTGCCGCGCTGATGGGCAACGCCGGCCAGGCCAATTACAGCGCCGCCAAGGCGGGGCTGATCGGTTTGACCAAGTCTGTCGCGCGCGAGCTGGCTGGCCGCGGCGTGACCTGCAACGCCGTGGCGCCCGGCATGATTGAAACGGATATGACCCGGGCGATGCCTGAAAAAGCGCAGTCGGCGCTTTTGGCGCAGATCCCGCTGGGATGCGCCGGCACGCCCCGGCAGGTTGCCGCGCTGGTCGGCTTTTTGTGCGCCGACGAGGCGGCCTATATTACCGGCGCCGTGATTCCTGTGGACGGCGGCCTTTGCATGTGAGGAGGGCACAATGAAACGAGTGGTTGTAACCGGCATCGGCGTGATCACCCCGGTAGGAAACGATTTGAATACGTTCTGGGAAAACCTGACCGCTGGCCGGTGCGGCATCGGGCCTTTGGATCGGTTTGATGCGTCGGATTATAAAGTGAAGGTTGCCGCGCAGGTGCGCGGTTTTTCCCCGGCGGATTTTGGCATCGACGTGCCTGCCGCCCGGAAGATGGATTTGTATACCCAATATGCCATGGCGGCCGCGCGCCAGGCCATGGCCGACAGCGCCCTTGGCGATCATGTCGATCCGACCCGTCTGGGCGTCTATTTTGGCAGCGGCATCGGCGGCATGACCACCTTTGTCAATGAAACGGAAAAGCTGTTAAACCGCGGGCCGAACCGGGTTTCGCCGTTTTTTATCCCCATGATGATCGGCAACATCGCCGCGGGCAATATTGCCATCGATTTTAACGCTCAGGGGCCGTGCCTGCCGACCGTGACCGCCTGCGCGACTTCCACCCATGCCATCGGCGAAGCGTATCGGGCGATTGCCGGCGGCTATGCCGACGCCATCATCGCCGGCGGCTCGGAAGCCACGATTATCCCGCTGGCGGTTGCCGGGTTTACCAGCTGTCAGGCGCTGAGCCTGTCGCAGGATCCTCAGGCGGCCTCGCTGCCCTTTGACCGGCGGCGCGCGGGCTTTGTCATGGGCGAGGGCGCAGCCGTGCTGATTTTGGAGGCGTACGACCACGCCATGGCGCGCGGCGCACAGTGTTATTGTGAAATTTCCGGCTATGGCAACACCTGCGACGCCTATCATGTCACCGCCCCGCGTCCGGACGGCGCCTGCGCGGCAAGGGCCATTGCCCAGGCGGCGCAGCAGGCGCAGCTTTGCCCGGCGGATCTGGTCTATATCAACGCGCACGGCACCGGTACGCCGCTAAACGACAGCGCCGAAACGCAGGCCATCAAGCTTGCCCTGGGCCGGGAGGAAGCGTATCGGGCCATGGTCAGCTCCACCAAGAGCATGACCGGCCATATGCTGGGCGCGGCGGGCGCGGTGGAGGCCGCGGTGTGCGCGATGACGCTCAAAACCGGCGTCGTGCCGCCCACCATCGGCTATGAACAGCTGGATCCGGCCTGCGATCTGGATTATGTGCCGGGCCAGGCGCGTCAGGCGCGCATTACGCTGGCGCTGTCGACCTCGCTGGGCTTCGGCGGCCATAACGGCGCGCTTGCGCTGCGCGCATTGGAGGAAAGCCGATGAATATCCGTACGGTGCGGGAGCTTGCAAAGCTCATGAAAGAATACGATCTGTCCGAATTGGAGCTGGAGGACGAACAGGGCTCGGTGCGCTTTGTGCGCGCCGGCGCTCCTGCGCCTGTGCTGCCTGCGCCGGCGCAGGAAAGCGCCGCGCCCGTTTTGCCGCCCGTCCAGCAGGCGCCGCAGACGCCGGAGGACCCGGGGATGGATTTTGCAAACGTCACGGCGGTGACTGCGCCGATGGTCGGCGTGTTTTACGCTGCGGCCGCGCCCGGGCAGCCGCCCTTTGTCAAGGTGGGCAGCCGCGTCAAAAAAGGCGACGTGCTGTGTATTTTGGAGGCCATGAAGCTCATGAACGAGATTACCGCCGAGCGCGACGGGCAGGTGGTGGACATCTGCGCCGCCGACGGCGACGTGGTGGAATTTGGCCAGACGCTCTTTAAGCTGTATTAGGAGGCCGCACGATGGATCGTGAACAGATCAAAACCATCCTGCCGCATCGGGAGCCCATGCTCCTGGTGGATGAGGTGACGCTGGAGGCGGACGGCACGGCGCGCGGCGTTTATCGCGTACGCGGGGACGAATGGTTCCTTCAGGGGCATTTCCCCGGCAACCCGGTGGTGCCCGGCGTGATCCAGCTGGAGATTATGGCGCAGGCCTGCGCGCTTTTGCTGGGCGAAAAGCTTGCCGGCGCGACGGCGTATTACGCGGGCATCGACGCCGTGCGCTTCAAGCGCAAGGTGCGCCCCGGCGAACAAATCGTGGTCTCGGCGGCGCTGACCCGGGTGAAAGGCCCGTTCTGCTTTGCGCACGCACAGGCCAGCGTCGACGGTCAGGTCTGCTGTCAGGGCGATTTGACTTTTGCCGTTGAGAAAGGGCGCTAGCCATGTTTTCAAAAATTCTCATTGCCAACCGGGGCGAAATTGCCGTGCGGATTATCCGCGCCTGCAAGGAAATGGGCATTGCCACGGTGGCGGTATTTTCACAGGCCGACCGGGACGCGCTGCACGTTTCCCTGGCGGATGAAAGCTATTGCATCGGCCCTGCGCCGGCGGCGAAAAGCTATTTGAATCAGGACGCGATCATCACCTGCGCACTGCTCAGCGGCGCGCAGGCGGTGCATCCGGGCTACGGCCTTTTGTCTGAAAACGCGTCGTTTTCCAGAAAATGCGCCCAAAGCGGGCTGACCTTTATCGGGCCGGACGGCGATACGATCGACCGCATGGGCGATAAGGACCAGGCCAGGCGCACCATGGCGCGCGCCGGCATGCCCGTCACGCCCGGCAGCGGCGTGATTGAAAGCCCGGAGCAGGCGCGCCGGTGGGCGGAAAAAATCGGTTTTCCGCTTTTGGTCAAGGCCAGAAGCGGCGGCGGTGGGCGCGGCATCCGCAAGGTGACGCAGCAAGACGCGCTGGAAGGCGCGGTGATCGCCGCGCAGGCCGAGGCGCAGAGCGCTTTTGGCGACGGCGCGGTTTATCTTGAAAAATTCGTTTCCCCGGCCAAGCATGTCGAAATGCAAATGCTTTGCGACAATTTTGGCCATGTGATCTGCCTGGGCGAGCGGGAATGCTCCATGCAGCGCAAAAATCAGAAGGTGCTGGAGGAATCCCCCTGCGCCGCCATTTCGCCCGAGCTTCGTCAAAAGATGATGCGCTGCGCGATTGACGCGCTGTCGGCCATCGGCTATCGCGGCCTTGGGACGATCGAATTTCTCTTGCAGGGGGATCAGTTCTATTTTATGGAGATGAACACCCGCCTGCAGGTGGAGCATCCGGTGACGGAAATGCGCACCGGCGTGGATCTGGTCAAATGGCAGATCCGCGCGGCGGCGGGGCTGCCGCTGGATTTTACGCAGCAGGATGTGCGCTTTTCCGGCCATGCCATTGAATGCCGGATCTGCGCGGAGGACCCCAGGCGCAATTTTGCCCCGTCCTGCGGCACGATCAGCCTTTTGCATGTGCCCGGCGGGCCCTGGGTGCGCTTTGACACGGCGCTGTATCAGGGATATGCGATCCCGCCGTTTTATGATTCGATGATCGCAAAACTGATCGTCTGCGCGCCTACGCGGGAGGAAGCCGTACGCAAACTCAATTCCGCGCTGTGCGAGATGGTCGTTGAGGGCGTCTGCCATAACCGGGAGCTGCTGCTGGATCTGATCGACTCGCCGGCCTTTCTGGACGGCACCTATCATACCGGCACGCTGGCACAGCTTTGTGAAGCCGGCGGCCAATAAGGGACGGACATGCTGAAAAAAAGTTTATTTATCAAGCCCAAAATTGCCCTGGAGGGACAGGCGCGCGCCCCGCAGGCGGCGGCGCAGCCCTGCCCTGCGTGCAAACGGCCGGTCTTTGCGCAGCAGCTGGAGGAAAATCTCCAGGTGTGCCCCTGGTGCGGGTATCATTTGCGCATCAGCGCGCGCAGGCGTATCGCGCTTTTGGCGGATCCGGGCACGTTTTTGGAGCATGACGCGGATTTCGAAGCCTGCGACCGCATTGAATTTCCCCAATACCCCCAAAAGCTGGCGTCTGCAAGGGCGCAAAGCGGCGAAAAGGAAGCCGTCGTTACCGGGCGGTGCGCCATTGACGGGAACGATACGGCGCTGTTTGCCATGGAGTCCGGGTTTATGATGGGCTCGATGAGCCCGACGGTGGGGGAAAAAATTACCCGTCTGTTTGAATATGCCTGTCAGGAACGGCTCAGCGTAGTCGGCGTGACCGTTTCCGGCGGCGCGCGCGTGCAGGAGGGGATTTTATCGCTGATGCAGATGGCCAAAACCAGCGGCGCGGTGCGCCGTCACAGCGATTTGGGGCTGTTTTATCTGGTTTTGCTCACCGACCCGACAACCGGCGGCGTTACCGCGTCGTTTGCCATGCAGGGGGATATCATCCTTGCCGAACCGGGCGCGCTGATCGGGTTTGCCGGCGCGCGCGTGATCGAACAGACGCTGCGCCAAAAATTGCCCGAGGGCTTCCAGCGGGCGGAATTTCTGCTTGAAAAAGGCTTCGTGGACGCGATTGTCCCCAGAGGCGAGCAAAAAAAGACCATTGGCGCGCTGCTGCGGCTGCATGGCAGGGGGGACGCATGAACGCTTACGAACAGGTCGCGCTGGCAAGGGCCAAGGGGCGTCCGACGGCGACGGCTTTTATATCCGGAATTTTTGAGGATTTTTTTGAACTGCACGGCGACCGGCTCTTTGGCGACGACCCGGCGATTGTCGGCGGGGTGGCGCGCCTTTGCGGCGACGCGGTGACGGTCATCGGGATTGAAAAGGGCGTGGATACGGCCGATAAGATCGCCCGCAATTTTGGCTCGCCCAATCCGGAAGGGTACCGCAAGGCGCTGCGCCTGATGCAGCAGGCCGAAAAGTTTGCCCGGCCGGTGGTTTGTATTGTGGATACCTCCGGCGCATATTGCGGCGTCGGCGCGGAAATGCGCGGCCAGGGCAGCGCAATTGCGCAAAATTTAATGGCCATGATGGCGCTGAAAACCCCTGTTGTGACGATCCTGATCGGCGAAGGCGGTTCCGGCGGCGCGCTGGCGCTGGGCGTGGCCGATCAGGTATGGATGCTTGAAAACGCGGTTTATTCCGTGATTTCCCCGGAAGGGGCCGCCAGCATCATCTGGAAGGACGCAAAGCGGGTGCGCGAGGCGGCGCAGGCGCTGCGGCTGACGGCGCAGGATCTTCTGGCGCTGGGCGTTGCGGACCGTATTTTTCAGGAGCCGGCGCAGGGACAGCCCTTTGACGCGCTTTATCAGACGCTGCGCCAGGCGCTGAAGGCGCAGTTTGCCGCGGACAGGCAGCTGCCTTTGGACGCGCTTTTGCAGGCGCGTTATGAAAAATTCCGCAGGATCGGGAGGATCGATTTATGATCGTCATCGCAACGGACAGCACGGCCAGCCTCACCAAGCAGGAGGCCCGCCAGCTGGGCGTGATTTATATTCCCATGACCTATACGGTCAACGGCGTGCAGTATACCGAAAAATACGAGGGAGACAACGGCGATTTTGCCGCGCTGATTGAAAGCACGCAGGATCTGCATACCTCTCAGGCGGCGGTGGGCGTTTATGAGCGCACGTTTCGGGCGCTGCGCCGCGCAGGGTTTGAAGTGCTGTGTCTGACCATCTCCTCGCGCCTGAGCGGCACTTACGCCAATGCGACCGCCTGCGCCCGGGAAATTCCAGGCGTGCGGGTTGTGGACACGCGCACAACCGCCATCGGATTGGCGTTTCTGGTCTATGAGGCCCGCCGGATGATCCAGCGCGGGCTTTCCCTGGAGGAAACGGCGCAGCAGATTGCGGACATGCGCGATTGCGTGAAAACCATGTTTACCGTTGAGGATATGCGTCCCCTGCGCCGCAGCGGACGGCTGGGGCCGGTGCGCCAGAGCGTTGGGACGATCCTCAACATCCGCCCGCTTTTGACCTGCCGCGACGGCGCGGTGGTCGCCTGCGGCGCGGTGCGCGGCCAGGTGGAACAGCTGCGCAGCCTGGCCGCCGCCGTTCCAGCCCATGCCGGGCCGATCGCCGTGCAGTATATCCGTCAGCGTGAAGCGGCGCTGGATCTGGCACGGCGGATTCAGACCCGGTGCGATAAGCCCGTTACCCTGCGCAAGCTCGGTCCCGTTCTGGGAATCCATCTGGGCGCGGACGTTCTGGGGGCCATGTGGTTCGAACCGAAAAACGGCCAGCCGCTTCCCTGATGGGCATCAATAGCCGGCATCCCGCCGTCCTTTTGCCGGAGAAGCCGGGACGGAAAGTTCGGGCAACAGCGGTTGCTTGACCCTTTTTCTTCAGGTTTGCTTTTTATTACGATGAGCATGCGCAGGCTGCAACAAGCCTGTGCATGCTTTTTTGTTTTCCAGCATTTGCTGAAACAACAAAGCTCCGACGTCTCGTTCCAGCACAATAAAGCCCCGCGCGCCCGTACTTTTGGGCGCGTGGGGCGACCGTAAAAGGCCGAAAAGCTCTGTGGGAGTCCAGAGGGACTCAGTCCCTCTGGCAGAGTTGACAGGGGCAAAGCCCCTGTCGCCTCGCCGTAGTCCAATAAAGCCCCGCGCGCCGTGCTTTTGGCGCGTGGGGCGACCGGAAAAGGCCGAAAGGGTCTGTGGGAGTCCAGAGGGACTCAATCCCTCTGGTGGGGTTGACAGGGGCAAAGCCCCTGTCGCCTCGCATCAGAACAGCAACGCCCCTGAACCGGGTCAGGCCGCGTCGGGCTGTTTGTCCGGTTCGTCAAGAATTTCGCGGTAGAGCTTGCTTTTCCGGTAATAGATAAATTCCAAAATGCTGCATACCACCCAGCCCATGGGATAGGCCAGGGCGACCATCAAAAACGAGTTGCCGAGCAGCTTATTGATATACAGATACGCCTGGCGGAACACTACGAAAGAAAACAGCATGATGATCATCGGCGTGCGCGAATCGCCTGTGCCGCGCAGCGCGCCGGCGTAGATCTGGTTAAAGCTTGTCACCAGATAGAACGGGGAAATGACCCCGAGGAAATAGGCGGCGTATTCGATGACCTCTTCGTTGCTGTTAAAGCAGCGTACCAGCGGCCTGCGCGCCAGGATCAGAATCGTCAGCAGCACGGCGGTGATGGCGCAGGAAAGCGCGATGGACTGCGTAACGCCCTGCTTGGCGCGCTTGAGGTTTTTCGCGCCGAAATTCTGCCCAATAAAGGTCGAAGCGGCCATGGAAATGCTCTGCATGGGGATCAGCGCGTAAACGTCCAGCTTGCCATAGATCGACCAGCCGGCCATGCACGAGGAACCGAAATAGTTGATATACGACTGCACAAAAACATTGGAAAACGCGGTGAGCGCCTGCTGAATCGCTGCGGGAAGCCCAATGTTGAAAATCCGTTTGACCATGGGGCCGTTCAGGTGCAGCTGATGCCAGACGATGCGGTAGGAGGCGGTGGTGTTGCTGAGCGTGTAAAGCACCAGCACGCAGGAAAACAGCTCGGAAATAATCGTGGCGTACGCCACGCCCGCCACGCCCATGCGAAACGCCAGCACGAACACGAGATCCAGCACGATGTTGGTGCAGGCGGAGAAAATCAGGAAATACAGCGGCCGCCTGGAATCGCCAACGGCGCGCAGCACGCCCGAGCCCATGTTGTAAATCAAAAGCCCGCCGATGCCGGCAAAATAGATCGTCAGATAGGTTTTGGACCCTTCGATGACGTCCGGCGGCGTATCCATCATTTTCAAAAGCGGATCCACCAGCGCGATGCCGATGGCCGTCAGCGCGGCGGACATGATGAACGTCAGCAAAAAGGTCGTTTGAACGGCGTGATGCAGCCCTTTGTCATCGTGCGCGCCATAACACTGGGAGATTACGACGGTTGCCCCGACGGATAAACCGTTAAAAACGCCGACCAGGGTGTTGATGATGCTGCCGACGCTGCCAACCGCGGCCAGCGCTTCCTTGCCGACAAACTGACCGACGACCAGCGTGTCGACGGTATTGTACATTTGCTGGAACAACAGACCGATCATCATTGGGACGGAAAAAGCGATCAGCTGTTTCCAGATGACGCCGGAAGTCATGTCGGCGTCGCTGCGTTTTAGGATTCCTGCCATATGAACCTCTGCTCTGTGCAGACAGCCGAAAACCGCGCATAAAAAACGCCGCCAAAGCAGCGTATCGTTGTTTGCGCGCGCTTTTCCGGCATGCGCTTTGTACGCGCTTTTCCGGCTGTTCTGCCTGTCTTTGATATCATTATAGCACAAACGCAAAAAATGTGAAGCTCAAATGCCGGATCGCCCATGATTTTTCATAATGCTTCCTATGCCATGAATGGAGAAAATTCCTGTTAACAGCGGATTTTTGCGGTTTCTTAGCAAATGCGCGCAAAGACGGCAAGAAAATCTGCATTTTTTAAAACTCCCCGGCGGCGCGTCAGGCGTCGTCGTCGGGGGTGATTTTGTTCAGCAGCGACAAAAGCAGCAGCGGCGTGAGGATAAAACCGACGGCCTGCACCAAAAGCAGCAGCTGTACATGCATCATCTCAAACCCGAAAAAGCTCAGATGCAGCTGCCCGAACGCGGCCACAAACGCGGTGCCCGTCGCCATGCCCAGCAGGCCCGCCACGTTGGTGATCAGCAAATGAAACGCTGTGTAGTTGGTCTGATCCTCCCGGGGCAGGTTGATGTAGACCATGTTGGCATTGGATACGCTGTGCGCCACGCCGAAGGTGTGCTGGCTTAGCCGCACGATGCTCATCAGCCAAAGATAGTTGCCGGCGTTGACAAAGGCGTACAGCACATAGGTGGGCGCCAGCAAAAGCGTGGAATAGGCAAAGGTTTTAAACCAGCCCAGCTGCGCAATCATCCGGCGCGTCGCCGGCATGCACACCAGCAGCAAAACGGGCCAGAACATGTTGATGACCTGAATATAGGTATAGGAAACGCCCACGCTGTCAAGCAGATAATAGTTGAGCGAAGCGGCCGGGACATTATTAAAATAGGTGATCAGAAAAACGATCAGCATGGTGTACATGAATTTGCGGTGCCCGATGGGCTTGACAAAAATATCGCGCAGACGCGGGTGCGCCGCGCTTTTGGCATAGGGGTATTCCTTTGGCAGGCTCAATACCAGCACATCCAGCAGCGCAAAAACAAAGGCGATATAGCGCAGCGCGATCAGAATCGTATTTTGATGGGGAGAGCCGGCCAGCGCGTCTGCGGCGATGCTGGAAATCAGCGCCACGCCGATGCCCAGAAAGCTGGTAAGAATTTGCTGCAGGCCAAAAAAATCCGCGCGGACCGAATTGGGGATAAACCGCACATGCCATACGGTGTATCCGCTGGCAAACAGCGCGTTGATGATGTTGGCGACCAGGATGATCAGCACAAACAGCGCGATGCGCGGCCCCGGCGCGGTTACCAGCACCGGCAAAATGGTCACGCCGGCAATGTTAAGCGTAAAATAGGCCGTTTTTGCCAGCGCCAGCACGAGGCGGCGTCTGGCAATGCGCTCCAGGATGCTGGGCGAAAAAATGCTGAAGCAGGAGGCGATAAACGGGATGAAGCTGAGAATGCCGACATTGACGATGTCAATGCCGTAGATCATCAGAAAGCCCGTATAAAACATACCCGTGGTCAGCCAGCCGATGATGTTTTCCAGAATGCTGGCCCCCAGCATCACGCAGCGGCCGCGGGCAAGGTCGTCGGTCATATTAAAGAGCGTGAAAAAACGGCTGTAACGAAGCTTTTCTTTCCATCGCATGGCTGACGCTTCCTTTTTTTGTTTGGTGCAGGCCTATTATAGCCGAAAACCGGACGGGAAGCAAGGGCAATCTGCGTCAATTCTGCGCAGGGATTGTCCCTTTTGGATCCGCCGGCGCTTCCCTGCCGCGCAGCGGGATCTGCGTTTTGCCTGAGGCGCAAAACACTGTGACGGCCGGCGCGTTCTCCGTGCGGCGCACGCCGTCGCGATTGCGCACAAACCGCTTGCATTTGAGCCGGTAAAAATCCTGCCGCCGGCGCTGCGGTACGGCGCAGGCGCCTGGAAACGCTGCGCTTTGGATCGTTTTGCATGCCGGTAGCGCCGCCTGGGGCGCGTTCGGATGCGCGCACAGGGAAAGGCTCACAATTGCTGCGGCGAAAAAAATTAAAAGGCGCTTCATGACAGTTCCTTTCCGGCCGGGGAATGCGTCCGCGGCCTGAGGGGCGCGGGTTTGCTGTCATGATAACACAAAAGAAAAGAAATGTCTATTATCGCAGACATAAAGACGCGGAAGATCCATAGACTGATAGAGAAGGAGTGTCTGCGATGGTAGAATATCATAAGCTGGCGGCCGGGCGGGTCATCCGCAGAATCCGAAAGGAAAAGGGGCTGTCTCAGGAAGTGTTCAGCGGCTTTGCCGGGTTGGCCAGAAGCCATCTGGCGATGATTGAAAACGGCAGCAAGCAGGCGAATTTTGAAACGATCTGGCGCATTGCCAACGCTTTTGAAATGCGGGTGTACGAGCTGGTGCGCCAGATGGAGCAGGAAGCCGAGACGCTGTACAAAGCCGGCAGATGACGGGCGGCTTTGCGGAATCGGCGCGGCGGAACCGAAACAAAAAAAGGCGCATATCCCTGCGGATATGCGCCTTGGCGGTTTTATGCGTTATTGAGCGGGCGTTACCTTGGTGATATGGGGATTGACGCCTTCGTACCAGTACAGGAACCCTTCCATGTCGATCTTGTCGCCGACCTTGAGCGCCTTGACGGCGGCGTAAACGTCGGTGGTATTATCGCACAGGTAGGATTCGACGGTGAAGGTATAGGTCGCGCCGTTGCTGGAAACGTTGAAATACAGATCGTCGCCGTCCGTGCCAGAACCGTCCCATTTGTACAGGAACGCCGCGTCGCTGCCCTCGGCTGCCGGCTCGACCGTCATGCCCTTGAAGGAAACGAACTGGTTCTGGTGATCGATCAGCGCATCCGAACCCAGCAGCGCCGTCACATCCAGCGCGGGGGCGATGTAGCTGCCCTCCTGGATTTCAAAGGTCGCGTCGATGATTTCCACCTC
>DCTY01000054.1:0-69781 GCA_002329335.1 Christensenella sp. UBA1428 | reverse complement strand
GTGGCCTTGTCCTCCCACCAGGACTGCTTTGCCTGAACGTACGTTTCAACGACCACCTGGGAATCCAGCGGCGCAGCAGCGTACTGCTCGTAGGTCATCACACCTTCGGACTTTACGTCCGTGTCCGCCGTTTTTTCCGGTGCAGCGCAGCCGCAAGCGGCGCCGGCCAGAACCACAGCAAGCACTAAAGCCAGGAACTTTTTCATTTTTTGATACTCCTTTTCCAAATCGTGTTTGCGTATCCTTCTATATTATAAATAAAAACACAAACAAATCAAGCCCCTGGCGTTTGAAAATTCGCTTTTACGCATGCTCACGGCTGCTTTTCGCCTTTTTCAGCGCCTGACGCACCGCAAAGCCGATCAACAGCGCCCATGCGGCGGCCAATGCGGCCAACAGCGCCCTGGATGCGGCGGGCAGCGGCCCCAGCGGCGTTTTGCCGTCAAGCGCAGCGCCCGGTTTTCCGGCGCTCTGGTCCAGCCGGTACAGGGCGGCGACGTCCTGGTAAAGCTTTTCCAGGTAGGCGTCGTCGACGGTTTCCCCGCGCCGAACCGATTTGGCGACGTTTTCGATCATCTGCCCCGCAGCGTCGCGCAGCGAGGCGGAGCCGTTGTATACCGGGGTGACAAACGTATCCTGTACATGGTCCAGCAGCAGCTGCGCGGCCTGAATCTTGATGTCATAGTGCAGCGTATCGTCCGTGCCGCTGCCTGCCAGATAGTCCTGATACGCCGGATTGCGCTGCGCGCTGGCGGTAACCGGCACATACCCCTCCGTCTGCGCGTAGGCGATCTGTACCGAATCGGTCAGCAGATACTGGACAAACAGCCAGGAGGCCAGAACCTGCTGCGGGTCGGCCTTGTTGAAGATGCACACAGAGGGCCCCTGGGAGATCATCTGCGGGTTTTCAGGATCGATCTGCGGGATCATCCGCACTTCGGTTTCAAACTCTACGAATTTATCCGGGCTGATATCCGAAAGCGGCGCGTGCGAACCCATCCATGTCGCCCCGGCAGTGGAGTCCACGGCAAAGAGGCATTGGCCGGCGTTTAGGAAATTGGCCGGATAGCTGGATATTTTAAAGGTGGAAAACGCGCCGGTTTTGGTATGCTGCGCTACCGTGCGCAGCACCTGCGCGGTCTGGCCGCCAAAGATCAGCGCCTGCCCCTCGGGCGTGCAGTAGGGCGCGTCCATTTGACGCAGCAGCTGAATCATCATGTTGTCGGTGGATTTATAGATGAAGGGAATCAGCACGCTTTGTCCGTTGACCCGAAAATTGCCGTCCGGTCCTTTGGCCATCGCCGCCTCGGAAACCTCCCAGACAAAATCCCACGTCAGCACATCGGGCACCGTATAGCCGAGCTTTTCCACATAGGTTTTGTTGNNTCGGTGGAGCGCATGAAGGGCAGCGCGTACTGCGTTTGGCCGATCACGCCCTCGTTTAAAAACTGCGGCAGGATCTGGCCGGCGTCCGGCCCGTCAAAGCGCAGCTTTTCGCCGCCCAGGCCGTAGTTCGGGTCGGCCATCAGGCCATCCAGCGGCACGACCACGTTGACGCCGGTTTTGTAGGTGGCAATATGGTCGGGGTAGGTGATGCACACGTTGGGCGTGGTGTTCGTGGCGATGTTGGTGATCACATCGTTGTAGATCCGGCCATAATCCGTATACAAACGCAGCTGTACGGTGATGTTGGGATAAAGCTTTTCAAAGTCGTCGATCGCCTTTTCATAGATCTGGGTCTGGGTTTTGTTGGTGTCGTTTTTCGCCCAGAAGGTGATTTCACATGGGGCGGAGGCGTCAAATTCTTCGGGCATCACAAACGGATCCAGCCCCCGGGCGCCGTGGCAGCCGCAAAGCGGCACGATTGCAAGCGCGATCAAAACCCCTGCGATGATTTTGCGGATGCTCATCCCTTGGTGCCTCCTCTTAATACGCCGGCCATTACCTTTTTGCGGAAGATCAGAAACAGCGCGATCAGCGGCAGGGAAATGGCCACGACTGCCGCCATCATCGCGGGGATATTCTCGCGGCCAAAACCGCTTTCCCGGATAGCCTGTATGCCGTTGGATACCAGAAAATACGCCTGATCGTCGGTGATCAGCCGCGGCCACACATAGGAATTCCAGCACTCGATGACCTTTAAAATGATCACCGTCACCAGCGTTGGCCGGCAGATGGGCACCATGACGCGCATCAGATATTTCAGATCCGAAGTGCCGTCCACCTTGGCGGCGTAATACAGCTCGTCCGGCACCTGCGAAAAACTCTCCTTGAGCAGATAAATGTAAAAAACCGACGTGACCGACGGCAAAATCAGCCCCGTAAACGAGTTGCGCAGGTTCAGCTCCGTGATCGTGACAAAGTTGGTGATGATCACCAGTTCGCCTGGAATCATCATCAGCGCCAGAAAAAGGGTGAAAACCAGGTTCTTGCCCTTGAAATCCAGCCGTGCAAAGGCGAATGCCGCCAGCGTGATGACCACCAGCATCAGCGCGGTGGTCGCCACGGTGAAGATCAGCGTATTGACAAAATACTGCCCAAGCGGCACGGCGGAAAACGCGTAGGCGTAGTTTTCAAGCGTCGGGGAGAGGGTGAAGAATTTTGGAATGGTTTCGGACGTATAGGCGCTGTAGCTTTTCAGCGAGGTCAGAACCATCCAGTAAAACGGAAAAAGCACCGCCAAAGCCCAAAGCGACAGCAGCATATATAAAATCGTCCTTGCCGCGGCCCTGCGGATCCGGGCGGCGCTTTGCATCCGGGAAAAATCGTTTTGTCTGCCCATAAACGGCCCCTCCTTTTTCAGTAATGGACATGCTTTTTGCTGATCAGCAGGTTGGCGCAGGTGATCGTCAGGATGATGGCAAAAAGCAGGATCGCCGCCGCAGAGGCAAAGGACGGATAGCCGCCGCCGCTGCCGTAGAGCATGTCGTAGATATAGCCGACCAGGGTGTTCATTTCGGCGACGTTCAGATCGGTGCCGAAAATCGCAACGGCGTCGCTGTAGGCTTTGAATGCGCCGATAAACCCGGTGATGACCAGATAAAAAAGCATCGGGGAAATCATGGGCAGCGTGATTTTAAAGAAAATCCGCGTTTTGCCTGTGCCGTCCACCCGAGCGGCGTTGTAATAGGTCTGATTGACCGACGCCAGCGCGCTGGTCAAAATCAGGATCTTAAACGGCAGAACCACCCAGACGGTGTACAGGCAAAGCACAAACATTTTCGCCCAGTACGGCCCGTCGATAAAATCCACCGGCGTCAGGCCGAACCAGCCCAGCAGCAGATTGATCAGCCCGTCGCTGTAGGCGGTTTTTTGAAACAGGATCATGAACACCAGCCCGACGGCCAGCGTATTGGTGACATACGGCAAAAAGTAGATCGTCTGGTACAGGCTGCGCAATTTTTCAATGGAGCTGAGCCCCAGCGAGATCAGCAGCGCCAGAACCGTGGAAACCGGCACGGTGATGATCACCAGCAGGAAGGTGTTTTTCAGCGCCTGAAGGAAATACGGGTCGCGCAGCACATAGGCGTAGTTGTACAGCCCCACGCCAAAGAAGGTCTGAGACGCGGAATTGTAGCCTTCCTCAAAAGAATAGACAAAAACGTCAAAAAGCGGGTACACCATAAAGACGCCCAGGAAAAGGATCGCCGGCAAAAGATACAGCCATGGCTTGAACGTGTTTTTTCCCATCGCGCGCCTCACTGGATTGCAAACGCGATGCGGTTTTGCGTTTGCCGGTCAAAAAGGAAAAGCTTGCTGGGCTTGACGGCAAACCGGACGACCTCCCGGGACGGATCCACCCGGTTTTCCGCGCTGATGATCGCCCGCAGCGTCCCGGCGGTGCAGGCGCCGTGGGCGGCGATGACGCTGGTATCCCGTCCCATGACCTCCACACGGCCAAGGGTGCAGACCAGCGGGCCGTGCTCGTCGGGCGTCAGGCCTTCCGGGCGGATGGCGGCGTAGACCGGCTGGTCGTGCGCGCCCTGGATGGCGGCGATTTTGTTGTCACCCAAAAACAATTGTCCGCCGCGGATGCAGCCGTCAAAAACATTGATGGGCGGCGTGCCCAGAAATTTGGCGACAAACAGGTTTACCGGGCTGTCGTAGACCTGCTGGGGCGGGCCGATCTGCTGGACGACGCCCTGGTTCATCACGACGATCAGGTCGGAAATGCTCATGGCCTCTTCCTGATCGTGGGTGACAAATATGGTCGTGATCTGCGTCTGGCTTTGAATCCGCTTGATCTCCTCGCGCGTTTGCAGCCGCAGCCGGGCGTCCAGATTGGACAGCGGCTCGTCCAGCAGCAGCACGCGCGGCGTTTTTACCAGCGCCCGGGCGATGGCCACCCGCTGCTGCTGTCCGCCGGACAGCTGGGCGGGGCGGCGGTCCATCAGTTCGCCCAACTGCACCAGACCCGCTGCCTCGTCCGCGCGGGAAAGCATTTCCGCTCTGGACAGCCGGTCGGCGCCCTTGAGGTTTTCCAGCGGAAACAGGATATTCTGCCGTACCGTCAGGTGCGGATAAAGCGCATAGTTTTGAAACACCAGCCCGACGCCGCGTTTTTCCGCCGGCAGCCTGGTTACGTCGTCCTCGCCAAAGAAAATCTGCCCCTGCGTCGGCTCCAAAAGCCCGCTGATCAGGTTCAGCGCCGTGCTTTTGCCGCACCCGGACGGACCCAGCAGGCCGACGAGCTTGCCGTCGGGAATTTCAAAGTTGAAATTGTTGACCGCCACGACGTCCTGCGGCGCTTTTTTGGACCGGCTGGGAAATTTTTTGGTGAGATTGCGCAAAACCACTTTCATCGAAATCCCTCTCCCATAATCTGAAATTGCCGCTTTGCGGCCGGAATCTTTCAAAAAAGAAAGCACAGCATCATTATAGCATAAATTTCCGTTCTGAACAGTGCGCGCTTTATGGCCGGAGCATCCCGTTTTTCAGGAAAATATAGAGGCCAAGGGCGATGTATAGGAGCGGCACAAGGGTTTTCCCGTGCTTTTCAAGGGCGCTTTTCAGCGGCGGCAGCCGGGAAATCCGGCAGGCCAGCATGCACCACAGCGCCGTCATGGCGGCAAATACGGCGCAGACGGCCGCGTTCTGGGCCGGGGCGTATCCGGCAAAAAGCGGGACATATACGCCGATGTTGTCCGCGCCGTTGGCGATGGTGACCGCCGCGACCTGGATTGCAAGGGGCAGGGCCGGCCGCTTTTTTTGCGGCGTCTGCGCATCGCCGGCCTGTTTCCGGTTTTCAAGCCACTGGGAAACGCCCAGCCAGATTGGCACGGCGCCCAGCAGCCCGATGGCAAACCCGGGCAGAAAACGGAGCAAAAGCGCGCCGCAAAGGCTGGCGGCGGTCAGAAAAAAGACGCCCAGATATTGGCCCAGGACAACCGCGCGCCCCCGCGCGGGCGAGGCCTGTTGGGCGAAAAATACCGTCAGGATCAAAATATCGTCAATGTTGGTTGAAACAAACGCGGCCAGCGCCGCTGCGGCGGCTTCCAGCATGCATTCCCACTCCCTGCGCGCGGTTTTCCATCCAGCGTCCGGCTTTGCCGCAAGCCGGTATGCAGATATGAAAACCGTTTTATTGTCCGGTTTTGCCCAAAGGACGGCAAAACCGCCTGCCGGATAAAAAAAGGTACCGGAAAACATCGTTTCCGGTACCCTGGTCTGGGTGAGAAGATTTGAACTTCCGGCCTCTTGAACCCCATTCAAGCACGCTACCAAGCTGCGCTACACCCAGTTATCGCGGCTTTTTCTCAAGCCGCTTTAATAATATAGCACAAAAGCGCGGCGGATGCAAGGGGTTTTGGAAAAAAAGTATGCATTTGCAAAAAACGTGCGCGCGTTGGCGGCGCGGCAGAACATGCCTGGGCCGGTCAAACAAACGGGCATGGCGCGCCGCAAAACGGCGATCGTTCCTGCAAAACCCCTACATTTTGGCGTTTTGCGCCGGTTCGTCCGGAAGCGCCGCGCCCATGACGGCGCCTGCTTTTTTCTTCCAGGCGCCTTTTTTGTAGAAGACGGCGGAAAGCACGGCGCCCAGCACCCAGGAGACCATCAGGGAAATAAACAGCGATTCGGGCGCGCCGGCCGGCTGCGCGGCGGATTTGGTAAAATGCGCCAGCAGATAGGCGATCGGCACGCGCACTGCGACGGTGGTAATGATGGAAATCAGCATCGGCGTAACCGTGTCGCCCGCGCCGCGCATGATGCCTGAGAGCACCTGCGTGACGGCGACGGCCATATACCCCACGGCCAGCAGCCGCAGCATGCGCACGCCGATATCGATGACCTCCGGCGTGCTGGTAAAGGCCCGCATGAGCGCCTCGCCGAAAAACAGGATGCACAGCACCAGCAGGGCGCAGGTAATCAGCGCGATTTTCAGGCCGTAGCGGGCGCTTTCGTGCACGCGCTGCGTCTTGCGTGCGCCGACGTTCTGCCCGACATAGGTCGTCATGGCGTTGCCGTAGGAGAAGTTGGGCATCATCGCAAAGCCGTCCACGCGCATGATGACGGTGCTGGCGGCAATCACGCTGGTGCCGAAGGTATTGGTCAGCGACTGCACGACCAGCGCCGCGCAGGAAAAGACGGCCTGCGTCAAACCGGCGGGCATGCCGATGGTCACCACGCGCGCGCAAAGGCGGCGGTCCGGACGCATCAGCTTTAAATTGACGTCCAGCACGCTGCGCATCCGGCGCAGGCGCACCAGGCACAGCACGGCCGAAACGAACTGCGCGATGATCGTCGCCAGCGCGACGCCCGCCACGCCCATATGGAACACGGCCACAAAGGCGACGTCCAGTACGATATTGATCACGCAGCAGATCAGCAGATAGATCAGCGGCATCACCGAATCGCCCAGGCCGCGCAGAATACCGGAGCCCATGTTGTAAAACGCGCAGCCGATAAAGCCGATCATGAAAATCGACAGATAATCCGACGCGCCCTGCAGAATTTCCGCCGGCGTATCCAGCAATACCAAAAACGGCCGCGCTGCCAGCGTGCCGATGAGGGTAACGGCGACGCCGACCACGACGGTCAAAAACAGAATATTGCCCACGGATTTTGACAGCATCTGCCGGTCCTTTGCGCCGAAAAACTGCGCGACGATGATGCCCGCGCCGGTGGCGACGCCCATAAACAGCGACAAAAGCAGGTTTAAAATCGGATTGGCCGCGCCGACGGCCGCCAAAGCGGTGTCGCCGATATAATGCCCGACGACGATGGCGTCCACCGTGTTGTAAAGCTGCTGGGCAAAATTGCCGATCAGCAGCGGGATGGCGAATTTGAGCAGCACGGCGGTGGGGTTGCCCACGGTCATGTCCTGCGCGCCGAAGAGCGTTTTGAGGCTGAATTTCATCGTTTTCCTCCGTTTCAATTTCAGATTCCCGATAAAGGCATTATAAGGCAGCGCCGCCGGCGGCGCAAGCACAATCGTGCGGATCATAAAAAGCGCACGGAAATTCCATGCGTTTTTGGATGCAATGCCAGAGGACCGCGCCGCGGGCCGTTAGCCTTCGGAAATGCGTTTTTTCAGATCCTGCACATTTTCGCTGAGACGGCGGTCGTTTTTCAGATCCTTTTCAATCTTGTCGCAGGCGTGCATCACCGTGGTATGGTCGCGCCCGCCGAATTCCCGGCCGATGGCGGGCAGGGAGAGGGAAAGCATGTCGCGGATCAGATACATGGCGATCTGGCGCGGGACGGCGATTTCGCGCGTGCGCTTCTGGCTCTTGATGTCCAGGGCGCTGACGTCAAAATAGTCGCATACGGTCTGGATAATAAATTCGGAAGTAATCCGGCGCGAATCGCGCACGGATTTCATGTCGCGCATCACTTCGCTGACCAGCTGCTTGGTAACGCTCTGGCCGGTCAGGGCGCTGAAGGCGACGATTTTGTTCAAACAGCCCTCCATCTCCCGGACGGAGGAAAACACATGCTGCGCAATTTCAAAAAACACATCGTCGGAAAACTGATAGCCGGCGATTTCCGCCTTTTTGCGCAGAATCGCAACGGTGGTTTCAAAATCCGGCTTCTGGATATCGGTGACCAGCCCCTGCGCAAAGCGGGAGACCAGGCGCTCTTCCAGCATGGTGATTTCTTCCGGCGGCTTGTCCGAGGAAATGACAATCTGCTTGTTGGCCTGGTACAGCTCGTTGAACGTATGGAAAATTTCCTCCTGCGTGCTGTCCCGGCCGCCCAGAAACTGGATATCGTCGATCATCAGCAGGTCCACGCTGCGGTAGCGCTGACGGAATTCGGCGTTCTTGCGCGTCTGGATGGCGGTGATAAACTCGTTGGTGAACGATTCGCTGGTGATGTATAAAACCTTGGCGTCGGGGTTGACCTGCAGGGCGCGGTTGCCGATGGCGTGCATCAGATGCGTCTTGCCAAGGCCGACGCCGCCGTAGATGAACAGCGGGTTATACGCTGTGCCAAGCGAATTGGCCGCAGCCCAGGCTCCGGCGTGCGCAAAGCGGTTGGAGGAGCCCACGACAAAATTGTCAAAGGAATATTTGGGGTTGAGCGGGATTTTGACCGGTTCGCCCGAGGCCTTTTCCTTGGCGAGGCGGCGGCGGTATTCGGCCTCCAAAATCAGCTCGATGTCCCGGTAGGAGCCCAGAAGTTCCGTCACAACCTGAATGAGCATCACCAGATAGCGCTTGCGCACATAGGAAAGCTGCACCTCGTCCTGAATCATCAGCACCAGCTTTTCATGATTGCAAAATACCGGCGTGATCGGGCGGATGAAATTGTCGACCGTCATTTTGGGCATCTGCCCGCGCAGGCGCTCGCATACCCTGTCCCAAAGACCGCCAAGTTCCTGCTGGGTCATCTCGCTCATTGCGTGTGCCTGCCTTTCCTGATAAAATTCACATGGGATCGCCGCGGCGTTACAGCCGCGCCCTTCATTATAGCATAAAGGCGCGGGGAAAAACAAGAATTTTACAAAATTCCCGGCGGGAAATTAAAAAACGCGCCCGCCTGCCCGGCTGCAGGGGAAACAGGCGCAAGTTCTTCGGGAATTTTATGCGCTTTTTCTTGACAGAAAAACCGTTTGGCGCTATACTACAATAGCTGTTTCATGGACAGTGCTATTTTTCGCCCCGATTTTACGGGCGTCCTATAAAGGAGTGTTTTTTTACCATGTGGATGACCTATCAGCCCAAGCGCCGTCAGCGCAGCAAGGTGCATGGCTTCCGTGCCAGAATGAAGACCAAAAGCGGCCGCAAAGTGATCAAGGCCCGCAGAGCCAAGGGCAGAAAGGTGCTCAGCGCATAATTGCCCGTACTGGAAAAAGCGTTTGACCGGAAGGGTTTGCGATGGGATTGAAGCGCCGCTACAGCCTGAAAAAGAGAAGAGATTTTTCCGCCGTGTATCACCGGGGGGCTTCCCGTGCCGACCGGTATCTGGTTTTGTTGTATCTGCGCGGCGGAAAGGATCTGAAAATCGGCCTTTCCGTGTCCAAAAAGCTGGGCGGTGCGGTCGTGCGCAACCGGATCAAGCGGCTGCTGCGCGAGAGCGTCCGCCCCAATCTTGCGCATTTAAAGCCGGGCCGCTATGTGCTCATCGCCCGCCGCGGCTGTGTGGATGCGCCGCTTGCGCCGGTTTCCCGTTCGTTTTTGTCGCTTGCGGGGAAATTGGGCCTTTTGGAAAGCCCGGAGCGGGCGCAGGCATGAAGCGCGCGCTGATCGGATGCATCGGCTTTTACCAGCGCCATATTTCGCCGGCGCTGCCGCGCTGCTGCAAATATTATCCCACCTGTTCCCGTTACGCCATCGAGGCAATCCGGCGTCATGGCGCCTTTAAAGGCCTGGCGCTGAGCCTGTGGCGTATTTTGCGTTGCAACCCTTTTTCCCAGGGCGGTTATGATCCCGTCCCGCCGCGCATGGTTCCCCGGCGCTATCAGAAAACGCCGCTGTTTTAAGCGCCGCATGAAACAACCGCATTAGGAGAATGAACCTATGAATTGGTTATTATCCCCCCTGACCTGGCTGATCGAATGGTTCCAGAACGTCACGGGCAGCTATGCCGCAGCGATCGTGCTGTTCACGCTGGCCGTCAAGCTGTGCCTGACGCCGCTGGATTTCAAACAGCGCAACAGCATGCGCCGCATGAACGCGCTGCAGCCCCAGATTGAAAAGATCAACGAGCGTTACGCCAACGACCCGGACAAGCGCGCCCAAAAGACGATGGCGCTTTATAAAAAGGAAAAGTGCAGCCCGTTTGCCAGCTGCCTGCCGATGCTGATCCAGCTGCCGATCCTCTTTGCGATGGTGTCGGTGATGAACCGTCTGGCGTATGACGGCATCATGCGCATGTTCCTGGACGCCTATGAGTCCGGGGCGGTGCAATTGGAAAATTTCCTGTGGGTACATAATATTTTCCAGCCGGATAATTTCTCCGCTGCGGTGCTGCCGTCGCTGGAGGAAATCCTCCCGCAGCTTCAGCGCTATTCCAGCAAAATCATTACGCCGGAAAGCCTTGCGCTGTTTGAGGCCAACTATACCCAGGTGATCCAGCCCACGCTCGATGCGTTTGCCGGATATGCCAACGGCTGGGGCTTTTTGCCGGTGCTCAGCGGCGCGCTGCAGTTTTTGCAGACCAAGATGATGCCCTCGGCCCCTGCGGCGGATCCGAAGACGAGTCAGAACACGAAGATGATGAACTATATGTTCCCGATTATGTCGGTGATCTTCTGCTGGAGCTTCAACGCTGCGTTCGCGCTTTACTGGGTCGCTTCGTCGCTGCTGGGTATTGCGCAGAATCTGATCATCAACTATTATTTCAAACGCAAGGACGCCAAGGAAGCTGAAGGGGTGTTGATCTCTTGAAAATGCTCGAAGTGAAGGGCAAAACCGTTGAGGAAGCCATCCAAAACGGCCTGCGCGAGATGGAATTGACGCGCGGCCAGGTGGATGTGACCGTCTTTGACGAGGGCAGCAAGGGCTTTCTGGGCTTTGGGGTAAAGCCCGCCCGCGTTTTGCTGACCGAAAAGCCCAAGCGCCTGCAGCAGCTGCAGGAAAAGATGGAAGCCCGTCAGACGCTGCGCCAGCAGGAAAACGCAGCGCCTGCCGTTATGAAAAAAGCGCCCGCGGTACAGCCTTCTGCGCCCAAAGCCGCCGCGCCCGCGGTACAGAATCCAGCGCCCAGGCCTGCCGCATCTGCGGGACAGACGCCTGCGTCCAAAGCTGCCGCGCCTGCGGTGCAGACGCCCGCGCCAAGACCCGCCGCGCAGACCGCTGCGCCGCGCCCCGCGCCGGTGCGTCCGGTAAAGCCGGCTGGCGCGCCCAGCGGACAGACGGTTTCGGCGGCTGCTTCCGCCTGGCCGCAGCCAAAGCCGGTTGCGGACAAAAAAATGGCGGAGCGTCCGGCCGCGCCTGTGCAAAAGCCGCAGGAGCAGGATGCGCAGACGGAAAATCCGGTTGATTTTGCGCCTTCGGCAGATGTGGAAAATACGGCGCTTCGTACGCGCCCGGAACGCCGGGAACCCCGGCGCACCGAACCGCGCGAACGGCGCGCGCCCCGGGAGCCGCGTCCGGTTTCGGGCGAAGCGGCCGCGCCGGCGCCTCAGGCAGCCGATGCGCCAAAGCCCAGACGGGAACGCCGGGAACGGCCCGTCCGCCCGGTAACGCCGCGTCCCGCGCCGACGGGGGAGCCGACGGCCCTTTCCGAAAACGCAAAAACCTATGTGGATGAAATTATTGCACGCATGGGGCTCGACGCGCAGTCCGAAGCGTTTGAAAACGCCGACGGCGTGTTTATGAATCTGTCCGGCGAAGATGTCGGAACGCTCATCGGCTATCGCGGCGAGACGCTTGACGCGCTGCAATATCTGGTCAGCCTGCACATCAACCGCGGGGAAGAGGCGTATCACCGCGTTTTGCTCGATGCGGAAAATTACCGCGGTAAGCGCGAGGAGACCCTGGTGCGCCTGGCGCATCATCTGGCCAATAAGGCGGTCAAATCCGGCCGCAAGGTATCGCTGGAACCGATGAACCCCTATGAACGGCGTATTTTGCACAGCGCGCTGCAGGACGATAACCGCGTGCGCACCCATTCGGAGGGCGACGAGCCCTATCGCCGGGTGGTCATTACGCCCAAAAAAGGCGGCGCGGCGTAAGCGCAGGGACAAAACTCGTGAACGAAATTGTCGGCAGATCCGATACAATATTCAGTGTGATTTTTCGAAAACCCGGTTTGGTATTGCCAGACCGGGTTTTGTTTTTTGGAGCCGCAGCGGCGCGCACAAATGGGGCGCTGCCTGCGTTTGGCGGCGCTGCGGCATGCGCGCTAAGGGCGCGTTATGGAAACTTACAAAATATCGTAACTAGTTTCATGCCGGTTTTGTCCCAAAAGCATCGAAACACCGAATATATATTGGAAAAAAAGGATTTTATTGAAAAGATTTTCAGAAATTGGCTTGACAATCGCTAAGATTCCGCATATAGTAGAGTATCGTGGGGATTGGGCGAAAATGCGCCCATGGCCAACAATTTCACCTATAGAAAGAGGTATGGGAACATGTCAGTGGTACTGATCTTTGTCATCATTGCCGCCGTGGCAGCGCTGGCGCTTGCAGCCGCGAACTACTACGGTATCAAGAAGATGGACGAAGGCACCGAACTGATGCAGGAAATTGCTTCCGCCATCCGCATCGGCGCCGACGCGTTCATCAAGTACGAGTACAAAGTGCTCCTGGGCGTTGCCCTGATCGTTGCGGTGGCGCTGGGCGTTTTCGTGTCCTGGTACACGGGCGTGTGCTTTGTGCTGGGCACGATCATGAGCGGCTGCGCCGGCTGGGTCGGCATGAAGGCCGCGACGTATGCCAACGTCCGCGTGACCAACACGGCGCGTACGACCAAGAAGCTGGGCAAGACGCTGCAGATCGCCTTCAAGGGCGGCTCCGTCATGGGCCTTTCCGTGGGCGGCTTTGCGCTGCTGGGCATTTTCATCGTTTACGTGGTCTTTGGCCTTGGCATGGGTCAGCTGGCAAATGCCACGACCGACGTGACCAACTGGATGGGCGTCACGTTCGTTCCCTTTACGATGTCCCTTTCCGGCTATGCGCTGGGCTGCTCGCTCATCGCGCTGTTTAACCGTATCGGCGGCGGCATCTACACCAAGGCTGCCGACATGGGCGCCGACCTGGTCGGCAAGACCGAAGCCGGTATTCCCGAGGACGATCCCCGCAACCCCGCGACCATCGCCGACAACGTGGGCGACAACGTGGGCGACGTGGCCGGCCTGGGCTCCGACCTGCTGGAAAGCTATATGGGCGCGATCACCGCGGCGATTATCCTGTCGGTGCACCTGTATCTGAGCAATAAAACCGGTATCTCCACCGAACTGCTTCAAAAGCTCATGCTCTATCCGCTGCTGTTTGCCGCGGGCGGCCTGATTTCCTGCGTGATCGGCGTTATTACGCTTCTGGCGCGCAAAAATCTGTCCGACAATCCCCATAAAGAGCTCAACGGCGCGACCTGGGTTTCCGCCGGCCTGACGCTGGTATTTGGTCTGGTTTCCACGCTGGTGATGTTCGGCGGCATGGATGTTTCCGGCATTGATTTCAAGCTGGGCGCCATTTCTCCCTGGATCGGCGCGGCTACCGGCGTTATCGCGGGAATTCTCATTGGCTTTATCGCCGAATACTATACCAGCTACGATTATAATCCCACCAAGAAAATCGCCAGCGCTTCCGTGGAAGGCGCGGCGCTGACCATCACCCAGGGCCTGGCAGTGGGCATGATCTCCTGCATGGCGCCGCTGATCGTCCTTGGCGTGTCCCTGTATGTTTCCTACCTGGTTTCCGGCATGTTCGGCGTGGCAATGGCAGGCGCCGGTATGCTTTCCTTCGTGTCTGCGACGGTTTCCGTTGACACCTACGGCCCGATTTCCGACAATGCCGGCGGTATCGCCGAAATGTCCAAGCTCGAGCCTGCGGTGCGCGAGATCACCGACACCCTGGACTCCGTCGGCAACACCACTGCCGCCATCGGCAAGGGCTTTGCGATCGGCTCCGCCTCTTTGGCAACCCTGTCGCTGATGATTTCCTTCCTGTATTCCTTCAACGATCCGACCACGCCTTTGCAGCTGAACCTGATGGATCCGCTCGTCCTGGTGGGCGCGCTGGTCGGCGCGGCGCTGCCGTATCTGTTTAGCGGCATGCTCATCGAAGCGGTTGCCAAGGCTGCCCGCAAGATGGTGGACGAGGTGCGCCGTCAGTTCAAAAAATATCCTGGAATTCTCAACGGCACCCAGAAGCCCGACTATAAGACCTGCATCGAGATTTCCTCCAAGGGCGCGCTGGCTGAGATGAAGGTGCCCTCGCTGATGTCTATCCTGGTGCCGATCACCACCGGCTTCCTGTTTGGTCCGTGGTTTGTCGGCGGCCTGCTGCTGGGCGCGACGATTTCTGCCATCATGCTGGCGATCTTCTGCGGCAACGCGGGCGGCGCGTGGGACAACGGCAAAAAGTATATCGAAACCGGCGCTATCCAGGGCCAGGGCAAGGGTTCGGAAGCCCATGCTGCCGGCGTCATCGGCGATACCGTCGGCGATCCGCTCAAGGATACCGTCGGCCCGTCTCTGGATATCCTGATCAAGATCATGTCCACGGTTTCGCTCATTACCGTTGCGGTGTTCAATCGCTACAATCTGCTGGACTGGATCATGTCCCTGGTAAAATAATACTTCAGCGCGGCGGCTTTGTTTCGGCAAAGCCGCCGCATTTTTTGTGCGGTGACCGCTGCGCTTTTTGGGGGTGAAGGACGCCTGCATGCACTGTAGACTAAAGGAAAGCCTCCGGGAAAAAATGTGTGCTGCATACAGAACGTGACTGTAATTCTGTCGGAGCGGCAGCCAGCGCAGCTTGCAGCATGCAGGCGGGCGTATTTTAGACAGATATTATCTCAAAAAGCTGGATGCAGGCATTTGAAGCCGTTTGAAATCCGGATCACAGCGCGGTTTTGCCGGGTTTATTACCCGGCTTATCCCAAATGAACGAAAGGCAGGGAGTATAATGAACACATGGATTGAAAACCTGGCGGGTATTGTGACGACGGCAGGCGGGAAGCTTTTGCTGGCGGCGGTGGTGCTGATTGTCGGCTGTGTTGTGATTAAAACCGTTGTCAAGACGTTGAAAAAGAGCAAAGCCTTTGGCAAACTGGAAGGCACGGTGGCTTCTTTTGCCGCCAGCCTGATCAGTGGCGTGCTCTATGTGGTGCTTACGGTCGCCGTGATCGGGATTTTGGGCGTGCCCATGGCTTCCGTCATTACCGTGCTGGCCTCGGCGGGCGTCGCAGTCGGCCTGGCGCTGCAGGGCGCGCTGTCCAATCTGGCCGGCGGCATCATGCTGATGATCTTCAAGCCCTTCCATGTGGGCGACTATGTGGAGGCCTCCGGCGCTGCGGGCGTGGTGGAGGAAGTGACGCTGTTTTACACGGTCTTTGCGTCTTTGGACAATAAGCGCATTACCGTGCCCAACGGCAATTTGATGAACGCGAATATTGTCGACTATTCGGCCAAAGAGCTGCGCCGGGTGGATTTGACCTTCCGCTGCGCCAAGAGCGAAAAGCCGGCCCAAATCCAGCAGATCCTTCTGAGCGTTGCCGCCAGCCATGAAAAGGTGCTGAAGGATCCCGCGCCGTTTGCCCGACTCAGCGGCGGAACCGACGAGTCGATGGAATTTACCGTCAGAGCCTGGTGCAAAAACGCGGACTACTGGGACGTCTATTTTGATCTGACCCAGGGCGTCACCGAAGCCTTCGGCGAAAACGGCGTCCAGGCGCCCGCTGTGCGCGTATTGAACGAAGCGGTGCAGCGCTGACGCGGGCGGATATTCGGGTAAGTCCGCGGTTCATTTTTTGGTAATTGGAATGATGGCAGATGGGCGTGTGTCTTGCGGCGCACGCCCATTTTTATGGAGAAATTCAAAAGAGGTTGTTTGTTAAACGAACGGTATCGTTTTTTTAGCGCTTGCCGCGCAGGAGCGGGGGATTTATAATAGAGCCGGGGAGGGATGGAAAATGCAGCAGAGCCTGTTTGATCCGAATACGGCGCAGCCTTTGGCGGCGCGCATGCGGCCGCGCACGCTGGAGGAGTTTGCCGGGCAGACCCATCTTCTGGGCCCGGACAAGATCCTGCGGCGGCTGATTGAAAGCGACCGGATTTCCTCCATGATTTTCTGGGGACCGCCCGGCGTGGGCAAAACCACGCTGGCGCAGATCATCGCGGGGCGCACCCGCGCGGCGTTTATCGAGTTTTCCGCAGTAACCAGCGGCATCCGGGAAATTCGCACCGTGATGCAGCAGGCGCAGGAAAATCGCCGGTACGGCGAAAAGACGATCGTCTTTGTCGATGAGATCCATCGGTTTAATAAGGCGCAGCAGGACGCCTTTCTGCCCTTTGTGGAAAAGGGCAGCATCATTTTGATCGGCGCGACAACGGAAAACCCCTCCTTCGAGGTCAACGGCGCGCTGCTTTCAAGGTGCAGGGTGTTTGTGCTCAAGCCTCTGTCGCACGATGAGCTGTGCGCGCTTTTGCGCCGTGCGCTGGAGGATCCGCGCGGTTTTGGCGCGCAAAAGATCCATTTGCCGGAAAATACCCTCGAGGCAATCGCGGGCTTTGCAAACGGCGACGCCAGGGCGGCGCTGTCAACGCTGGAAATGCTCGTTTTAAACGGGGACGCGCACGACGATACGGTGACGGTTTCGGCGCAGACGCTGGAGCAGTGCATCAGCCAAAAATCGCTGCTGTATGACAAACGGGGCGAGGAGCATTACAACCTCATCTCTGCGCTGCATAAATCGATGCGCAATTCCGACCCCGACGCTGCGGTCTATTGGCTGGCGCGCATGCTGGAGGCCGGGGAGGACCCGCTGTATGTGGCGCGCCGCGTCGTGCGCTTTGCCAGCGAGGATGTGGGCCTGGCCGATCCGCGGGCGCTGGAAATCGCGGTGGCGGCCCATCAGGCCTGCCATATGATCGGCATGCCCGAATGTACGGTACATCTGACCCAGGCGGTGGTTTATCTGGCGCTTGCGCCCAAGTCCAACGCCCTGTATACGGCATATGAAACGGCCAAAAAGGACGCGCTGACCCAACTGGCCGAGCCGGTGCCGCTGGTGATTCGAAACGCGGTAACAGATCTGATGCAGGAGCTGGGCTATGGAAAAGGCTATCAGTACGCCCATGATACTGCGCAGAAGCTGACCAATATGCAGTGCCTGCCGGATTCGCTGAAGGATCGGACCTATTATCAGCCGACGGATCAGGGCCTTGAGGCGCGGTACGCACAGCGGCTGGCGCAGATCAGGCAGTGGAAAAAAGATCATGAGCATGGATAAAATCAGGACAGAAAAACGGCGCGTTTCAAACACGCCGTTTTTTGTATGCGGATAATCCTGCCGCCATTGGCCAGGCGTTGACAAAGACGCGCAGCGCGGCGTCATTGCGGCTGGGAGGCGCCGCGGGTCAGGCGCAGAAATGTAATTTCCGGCGTGGCCATCACGCGCAGCGGGAAACGGCTGCTGACGCCCATGCCGCCGGAGATGTGCATGGTCAGCCCGTCCAGCTGCACCAGGCCATAAATCTTGCTTTCGTCCGGGAAAAAACCGTGCAGCCCCTGGTCGCTGGCGGGGACATAAAGCGCGCCAAGGAGCGGCAGGCGTACCTGGCCGTGGTGATAATGGCCGCACAGCACCAGGTCGATCTGGTTCAGCACGGCTTCGCTCTGGGGAACGCGCAGGGCAAAATCCGCCAGCTGCGCGTCGGTTAAGGGATAATGCGTCAGCGCAACGACGAGGTCCTGCTCCTGATGGGCTTGCACATAATCTAAAACCCCCTGGCTCTGGCGCAGCAGCAGCTGTTGGGACAGCGAACGCGTTTGAGGATCGATGGCGCTGATGGCGTCAACGTCCGTCTGCGCCTGCTGGGGGGGTGATATAAAACAGCTCCATGGGCGAAAGCCAGAGCGTTTGCTGCGCCGGCAGCGCCACCGCGATGGGCCGGTCCACCCATTGCGCGCCGTGGGCCTCCAGCGCGGCATAAAACGGATGCAGCACGGTCTGGCCCTGCGCATCTGCGGCGGTGAGCGTCGGGTCGTGGTTCCCGGTGACAAAATAAACCGGTTTGCCGCGCATACAAAAAAGATCGACCAGATCCAGCACGGCCTGCTGTCCCTTGCCGGTGCTGGTACGGTCCAGCAGGTCGCCGGTGATGACGACCAGATCGTAGGATTCCCCCTCGATCGCGGACAGAAGCGTGGCATGGTTTTTGCCGAAATACCTGCCGTGCAGATCGCTCAGATGCAAAATGGTGTATCCCTGCGCCTGATCGGAAAGCGCGGGGATCGGGACGTCCAGACGGCGCACTGCGATGCGCAGATTGTCCATAGCAATGAGCGAAACGAGCAGGATTGTCACGCATACCAGCACAAATACCAAATAAGCGATGGACCGGCGGCGGGAAAACAGCCGCGGCCGGCGGCCGAAAAGCCGCGCCATCAGGCGTTTCCTCCGCGCTTTAAAAGCGCGCGCAGCCGCGCGGCCGCCTCACGCCGCCTTGCCTGCGCGGCGTCTGGCACCAGGGCGAAACGGCCGTCCGGCGTCTGTATCAGCGCGTCGCCCTCCGCGCTGGCTTTGGGCAGCTGTGTGCGCGGCGCCAGAACCGTCTGTCCCGCGCCGGATAAAACGGCCTGATCCCCCTCAAACCGGTCGATGATAAAAAGCTGATCCATGTGTGCGGCCCTCCCTGAGCATCGCGGCAAATATGTGGAAAAAAGGCAACAAAGCGCGCCTGCCGTTCGTTTATCATCAGGAGCGCGCCCGATAAAATCCGTTCTCATTTTAGCATACCGGGACGGACTTGAAAAGCGCGGGGCGGCAAAAAGACGCCTTTTCGGGGATTCTGCCATTTTCCCGGTTTTTCGGCAGGCGTGCGCTGCGGCCATGTTTTGCTCCGCAGCGCGGTTAAAGAGGAATAAATTATTGATATTTTGCCCCTGGGTGTTTCCTTGCGGGGATAAATCGATTATAATAGAATCAAGAAAACGTCAAGAAATGAACGCCCGCCGGTTGGGAAAGCGGCAGGCAGCGGCAGAATAGAGGTGCAGGGATGGAATCGCTTTGGCTGGATATTACCAATTTCTTTGAAAACACGCTCAAAAGCGTGTCGCTGCTGGATATAATGGATATCGTTATTGTGGCGATTGTGATTTATCAGCTGCTAAAGCTCATCCGCCGTACACGGGCCGGGCAGGTGCTCAAGGGCGTGCTGCTGCTTTTGGTGTTTTACGGCATTACCTCTTATATCGGCCTGCAAACGATCTCCTGGCTGATCGGCTATGTGCTGGGCATCGGCGTGGTGGCGATTGTGATTTTGTTTCAGCCGGAGCTGCGCGCCATGCTCGAGCGCGTCGGGCGTACCGCCAACATTGAAACGATGCGCCAAAGCGGCGTGGACGAATCGGCGGCGGAGTGCGCGCGGGTCATCGACGAAATGGTGCTGGCGCTTACCCGGCTTTCCCGGCGCAAGGTCGGCGCGCTGATCGTGATCGAGCAGCGCACGGGGCTGGACGACGTTGTGGCGACCGGCACGCTTTTGCAGGCGCGTACCACCGCCGCGCTGCTTGAAAATATTTTTGAACCCAATACGCCGCTGCACGACGGCGCGGTCGTCATGCGCGCAACGCAGATCGTCGCGGCCGGCTGCTTTTTGCGGCTGACGGCGGATTCCGGGCTGAGCCGCGAGCTTGGCACCCGGCACCGCGCCGCCATCGGCGTCAGCGAGGTCAGCGACTGCGTGTCGCTGATTGTCAGCGAGGAATCGGGCGTCATTTCAAGCGCCACCGGCGGGCGGATGACGCGCTATCTGGACGAGGAGCAGCTGCGGGAGATTCTCTCCGGGCTGATCCGGCCGCGCCAGCAGCAGCACCGTGGGCTTATGAGCCTTATGCGCAAAAAGGGGGAATCCGGCGATGAAAAATAAACTGCGTGCGCTGTATCAGGCAGTGCGGCGGCGCGTGGTGCGCTGGGTGCGCCATTTTACCGACGAACAGCTGGGGATGCGGATTTTATCGCTCGTATTGGCGGTTGTGATGTGGGCGGTGGTGATGAGCCGGGACGACGCGCGCCGGTTTACGACGGTTTCCGGCCTGACGGTGGAGATTCTGGGCGAGGATACGCTGGCGGAAAACGAGCTGGCGATCAAGCAGAGCCTGCGGGAGTTGACGCAGCGGCCCGTCTCGGTGCGCCTGGAGGGCACAAAAGCGCTGTTGACGGCGCTGAATAAAGAAAACCTGCGCGTGGTGGTGGATTTAAGCCGCATCACCGCCACCGGCGAGGATCAGACGATTTCCCTGCAGGTGCGCAACGCCAGCGGGCTGAGCGTGACGGGTATTTCCCCCTATGACGCCGTTACGGTGGATGTGGAGTCGCTCTACAGCCGTGAAATTCCCGTTGTGGCGCAAACCGACGGCGAATTGCCGGCGGGGCATATGATTCCCAGCAATTCCATTTCCGTCACGCCCTCGACGGTGACGGTTACCGGGACGGAGTCGGATGTGACGCGCATCAGCGCCGCTTATGTGTATGTGGATCTTACCGATGTAACCGAAAGCGTGCGCGCGCAGCAGGAGGTAACGCTGGTGGATGCGCAGGGCAGCGAGGTGGTGTCCTCGGTGGAGGTGTCCGATCCGACGGTTATCGTGGGCTTTCCGGTTTACCAGACCAAGACGGTCGCGGTGGAATGGCGCGGCTCCGTCACCGGCGAGGTGGCGTCCGGCTATGAGCTTAGCGGCGCGTCGGTATTCCCCGAACAGGTGACCATCGCCGGCTATGCGTCCGATTTGGCGGGCATCGAAAAGGTTTTTGTTTCCGCCATTTCCGTTGACGGCAAAAGCGAACCGTTTACCCAGGACGTTTCCTTCATCGGGCAGACCGGCATCCGCTGGATGAACTATGAAAGCGCCCAGGTGACGCTCAAAATTCAGGAGGAGCGGGAAACGGTGATCGTTTCCGAGGTGCCGTTTGAAATTGTCAACGCGCCCCAGGGTGCTCGGGTTGAGTGTTCCGCCGATACGGTGACGGTTGCCGTTGTCGGCCCGGCAAGCTTTATGAAAAATCTTTCGCGCGATGATTTTACCGCAAAGGTGGATCTGCTCTCCGCTGTTTACGGCACAACGCCCATGCCGGTGACGTTTACGGTGACCAATCCCGACGCGCCGGAGCTGTCGTTTATGCAGGTCAGCGTCGAGGTAACGCTCACCAAAGAGTAAGCGTTTTGAGAATTTAGAGGGAAGGAGCGTCGTCCATGGCGTTTGTGCAATGGCTCGAATCGTTTGGCCCCCGGATGTTTGCCTGGATGGAAGGCTTCTTTGAACAGCTGTGGAACCTGCTGCGCATGGGGCGTTTTGACGGGTTTTTTGCCAACTGGTGGAAAATTGCGCTGCTGCTGGCGCTGGGCGGCTTTCTGATGGATCAGGCGCTGTACTATGCCCGGTATGGGGGCTCGTCGCTGCTGGTTCGGCTCTGGCAGGGCGCAAAAACGCTGTACCGGAAGCTGCGCGGGCGCGCGCCGGATGAACCGGAGGATCCCGCGGCGGCGCCGGAAGCGCTGTATGACGAAACCATCGCGGTGCAGGACGGCTTTTCCGGGCCGGCGCAGCCGCAGCAGGAACCGGCGCGGGCGGACTGGCGCTGCAAGCTGCACGCGGTGTGGCGGCATGCAGTCAGCGCGTTTCGGCACGTTCAGACGCTGCTGCCTGGCGCAGCCGCTGCGCTTTGGCCGCGCCGCGCGGATGCATCGTCCGACCAGCCGGCAGACGGCTATGATGCGCAGGAATATGATGCATACGATGATGCGCAGGACTACGGGTATGAGGACGATGCGTGGGCGCAGGATGACGCAGAGGGCTACGATGCGCAGGACTACGGGTATGAGGACGATGCGCGGGCGCAGGATGACGCAGAGGACTATGATACGCGGGACTACGGATATGAGCCCGGCTGCGCGCAGGCGGAGGACGCCGCGCAGGACTTGGGGTACGAATCCGAAGCTGCGGACGCATACGATGCTCCGGCGGTGGATGGCGTAGACAGCTATGGTGCGCAGGATGGTCGGTATGAGTTCCGCAATGCAGATGCAGACGGCGGCGCGCAGGATCGCGGGTATGCTGCCGGTGCGCAGGACTTGGGGTACGAATCCGAAACTGCGGACGCATACGACGCTCCGGCGGCGGATGGCGCGGACGCTTTTGGGTATGAATCCGAAACTGCGGATGCATATGATACGCAAGACGGGAATGACAGGACTGACGGCGGGCAGGATCGGCCGGTATGGGCGGCTGCGCCTGGGGAGGATCCGGCAAACGCGCCGGATGCAGGCAGCGGCCGTCCTGCTGCAAACGCATTGGATGCAGCCTGCGAAAAAGACCGGACAGGCGCAGCGGATGGGCGGTATGACAATTCGGCCGGCGGTGCGGAGAATGCGGCGTATGAGGCGGCGGATTTTTATCCAACGCGCAGCGATCCGCTGGCGGATCCGCCGACGCGCCGGGCGCACCCCGGGCAGGCGCAGCGCGAGGCGTCGCAGCCGGCGGTAACGCGGCAGGCGCCGCAGGGCGAGGCTTATCCTGAGGCGCTGCGCGTGACGGTGGAATTGCCGGAATATCTGCCGAAGCAGAAAAAAGAAAAGGATGAGGGTTATGTTTGACCGACGCATTACCGTGTTTTGCGGCCATTATGGCAGCGGCAAGACCGAAATTTCCATCTCCACTGCGCTGAATCTGCGCCAGAGGTACGACCGGGTGACGATTGTGGATCTGGATATTGTCAACCCCTATTTCCGCAGCGCCGAGCATGAGGACCTGTTTGCCCAGCACGATATTGCGCTGCTGGCGCCGACGTTTGCCAATACGACGGTGGATATCCCCGGGCTGCCTGCGCAGATTCAGTCCGTGTTTGCCGACCGCAGGGCGCGGGTGGTTTTTGACGTGGGCGGGGACGATACCGGCGCGGTGGCGCTGGGGCGTTATAAACCGTATTTTGATCAGGACGACTATGAGATGATATTTGTCGTCAATGTACTGAGGCCTTTTTCCGGCAATGTGGCCGATATTGTGGACTTATACGGGCGCATCTGCAACCGTGCGCGCATGCAGGCCAGCGCGCTGATCAACAATACCAACTGCGGCCCGGACACGACGGTGGAACAGATTGTCAGGGGGCATGCGGTGCTGGAGGAAGCGGGCAAGGCGCTGGGGCTGCCGGTGCGCGCCGTTGTTGCGCGCGAGGATCTGGTCAATAAGCTGCCGCCGGCGCTTGCACGCATTGCGGCGCCGCTGACCATCCGTACGCGGCCGGAGTGGATGAGCTGACGCGCATTTTTGCAGCGGCGGATTAAAAATGCCCGGAAAGCTTTTGCGCCCGGATGGCGCGGGAAGTTTGGAAGGGTATTTTTTGTGAAAAATGCTTTGAGCAACGGGCTTGAACGCCGGCGCGCGGCCGGGAGTATGCTCGGAGGCGGACGGTTCTGAAACGGTGCAGGGGGTGTGCGGATGAACCCGGAAAACGGGATGCAGGTTCAAATCAGGGAATTGACCGAAAAAGATGATCCGGCCATCGAGCGGATCATCCGCTCCTGCCTGGTGGAATTTGGCGCGGATCACCCGGGCACAGCGTGGGAGGACCCATTTTTGGGCCGGCTGTCGCAGGTTTACACCGGTCCGTCCCAGCGCTACTGGGTGGCGCTGGACGCATCAGGGCAGATCGTCGGCGGCGTTGGGATCGGCGCGCTTCCCGGATGCCCGGAGCTTTGCGAGCTTCAGAAAATGTATTGCCTGCCGCGGGCGCGCGCAACCGGCGCGGCGCACCGGCTGATGCAGACGGCGCTGGCCTTTGCCCGGGCGCATTATCGGGGATGTTACCTGGAAACGCTGGAAAACATGAAGGCGGCGCAGCGTTTCTATGAGAAAAACGGCTTTGAACGCGTGGACGCGCCGCCGGTGAAAACGGCGCATTTTGCCTGCGACGTGCGCTACCTGAAGCGATTTTGACAGGATCGCGGAAATGAAAAACGCCCAAACCGGAGCGGTTGGGCGCTTTTTTTCTGCGGCTTTTTATTTACAGCGACTTTCTGCGCACCAGATAGGTCGCCAGCTCGATTTTGACGGTGGACAGCTTGGGATCTTTCATGGCGTCCAAAAGCCGCTCTACGGCCAGGCGGCTCATGTCCTGCTTGGGGACATGTACGGTTGTGAGCGCCGGCTCGATCAGCTCGCACAGGGAGGTATTGTCAAACCCGATCAGCGCCACGTCCTGCGGGATCCGCCGGCCGGCCTCTTTCAGCGCCTTCATGGCGCCGGCGGCGATCAGATCGTTGTCGGCGAAATAGCACGACGCCGTGGCTTCTCCGGCTTCCAGCAGCGCTTTCATGTCCGAATACGCGCCCTCCATCGACGGCGCAAGCCGGTGTACGATGCTGCGGGAGGCGGACATGCCGTTTTGCCGTACGGCCTTGTAAAAGCCGTCGGCGCGTTCTTCAAAATTGGCGATGGAATAGGACGAATGCAGATAGCCCGGCTGCGCGCTGCACTTTGAGATCAGGTAATTGGTCGCCAGGTACGCGCCCTGTACGTTGTTGATCGCCACGCAGTCGCAGGGGATGCCCTCAAAATAGGTGTCCAGCACGATCATCGGCTCCGGCAGCTGTTCAAAGGGCGCAAAATCGGCGGGCTGCATCTCTGTGCCCAGCAAAATGATGCCGTCCATGCTGCTCGCGCGCAGTTCCCGAATCCCCTCAGTGATGTTTTCCTTTTCGTAAAAATACCGGATATCCAGATTGTACCGGTTTTTTTGACAGCTGGCCGATACGCCTTCGATCAGCTGGGAAAAAAACGGGGTGTCGGACACGACGGCGCCGTGTTTTTTGTAGATGACCAAGGCGATTTTCCCGCGCAGCCCGACCAGGCGCGTTCTTGAAAAATCATACCCCTGCGCGCGCGCTGCGGCCAGCACCCGTTCGCGCGTGGCTTCGCTTACGCCGTGTTTGCCGCCAAGCGCCATGGAGACCGCCGCCGGGGAAAGCCCCAGCTGGCGCGCCAGTTCTTTTGCGGTAACAGACAAATTCCCATCTCCTCCGTTTGCTGTTTGAATACGCCGCTCCTGCCCGCAGCCCGGTGCGCTGCGCAAACCATACGGCCTGATATCGTGTGGGGACGGGGCCGGGCAATGGAGCACACTTTAAACTTGATTTACTTAATAATTATATCAAATTCAGTAAATTAAGTCAACCACCATACTGAATCCGATTGGCAAATCAGCGGCTTTAAATTGACCCGTCCCGGTCAAATGGCGTATAATAGAGGCATCAAACGGATTATTCGGGAGGCATTATGAAAACCACAGCCTATTGGGCGGCGCTGGCGCGCAGGCGCGCCGTGCAGATGGACTATGCCTGCAGCGGCGGCCATATCGGCGGCGCGCTGTCGTGTACGGACATTCTGACGGTGCTGTATCATCGTGTTTTGCGGCCGCAGGATCATTATATCCAAAGCAAGGGCCACTGCGCGGAGGCATGGTATATCCAGCTGGCGCAGGCGGGGAAAATCGACGATGCGCAGCTGGATACCTATTGCCAGCCGATGAGCGATCTGTACGGTCATCCCACGACGCATGTGCCGGGCATCGACGTGAACACCGGCGCGCTGGGGCACGGCCTGCCCATCGCGGTGGGCGTGGCGCTGGGACAGCGGATGGACAAAACCGGCGGGCGCAGCTTTGTTCTGATGGGCGACGGCGAGATGGGCGAGGGCAGTATTTTTGAGGCGATGGCCGCCGCGGCGCATTACCGCCTGGACAACCTGGTCGCCGTGTGCGACCGCAACGGCCTTCAGATCAGCGGCGATACCGAAAAGGTTCTGGCGCTGGGCGATTTTCAGGCCAAGTGCCGCGCCTACGGCTGGGAAACGGCGGTGGTTGACGGGCACGATCATCAGGCGCTGTTTGAGGCGCTGGACGCGCCGGGACATGGCGCGCCGCGCATGATTATTGCCAAAACGATCAAGGGCAAGGGCGTTTCCTATATGGAAAACGTCCCGTCCTGGCACCATGGCGTCATGACGCCGCAGCAGTATCAGCAGGCTCTAAACGAGCTGGATCAGGCGATTTTGGAGGCAAGCCATGAAGCATGACGCAAGAAAAACCTTTGCCGCCCAGCTGGAACAGGAGGCAAAGACGCACCCGAACCTGATGGTGCTGACCACCGACTCGCGCGGTTCCACCGCCATGACCGGGTTTTTCCAGAATATGCCCGAACGCTTTGTGGAAATGGGCATTGCCGAACAGGACGCCGTGGGCGTCGCCGCCGGCCTTTCCCTCACGGGCAAAGCGCCGTTTGTCTGCGGCCCCGCGTGCTTTTTGATGATGCGCTCTCAGGAGCAGGTCAAGGTGGACGTTGCTTACTCGGGCGCCAACGTAAAAATTATCGGCGTTTCCAGCGGCGTCAGCTATGGCGTTCTGGGTGCGACGCATCATGCGCTGGGGGATTTTGCCGCCGCAAGGGCAATGCCGGGGCTGATGATTCTGGCGCCCAGCGACGGCTGGCAGGCAGCGCGGATGGCAGCGTTTTTAGCCGATTACCGGGGCCCGGCGTATCTGCGCACCGGCCGGGGCGATACGCAGGATATCTATGGCCCGGACGACGATTGTTTTATTCCCGGCAAAATCAATGCGTTCGGTCAGGGAGACGTCGTCATCGCCGCCACGGGCGAGATTGTCCGTCCGGCGCTGGACGCCCGGAAGCTGCTTGCTGAAAAGGGCGTTGACGCCTGCGTGCTGGATGTGCATACGCTGCGTCCGCTCGATACGCAGACGCTTGTGCGCGTATGCAAAGGCGCAAAGCTGGTCGTCACCGCCGAGGAGCATTTCCTGGCCGGCGGCCTGGGCGACGCGGTATCGCTGGCGCTGGAGCAGGAGGGCCTTGCGCTGCCGCGGCTGCGCCTGGGCTTTCCGGACCAGTACGCGCCGTGCCTTGCGCCTGCCGCGCTCAAGGCGCATTACGGGCTGGATGCGGCGGGCATTGCCGCGCGCGTGCTGGAACGCATCGGTGGTTAAAGGGGGGCGCGTATGGCCATTTTAGCGATCGATCAGAGTACGCAGGCGACCAAAGCGCTCGTTTTGGACGATGCGCTTGCCGTGCTGGGAGCAGCCAGCGCCGCGCACCGGCAATACTATCCAAAGCCCGGCTGGGTCGAGCACGATGCGCAGGAGATTTTGCGCCATGTTCAGGAGGCCGCAAAGGCGGCCTTGGCGGCATGTCCGGCGGGGACGCAGATCTGCTGCGTGAGCCTTTCCAACCAGCGCGAAACGCTGGTCCTGTGGGATGCGCAAACCGGGATGCCCGTCTGCCGCGCCCTGGTATGGCAGGACGCCCGTGCGGCGCAGGACTGCCGCGCGCTGGGCGATGCGGCGGGGCTGGTGTTTGAACGAAGCGGCATGCCGCTTTCGCCGCTTTTTTCGGCGGCGAAGCTGCGCTGGTGCCTGAAAAACGACGAAAATGCCGCCGCGTTTTATGCCAAAGGGCGGCTGCGCGCCGGGACGATGGACGCTTTTTTTGCCGACCGTCTGTGCGGCCGGTATGCGTGCGATTTTACCAACGCGTCGCGCACGCAGCTGATGAATTTGGAAAAGATGGCCTGGGACGCGCGTTTGTGCGAGGTTTTTGGGGTCAATCCGGCGATGCTGCCGGAAATCCTGCCGTCAGACGCCGTGTTCGGACAGACCGACCTTGGCGGCGTTTTGCCCAAAAAGGTGCCGCTGTGCGGCGTGTCGGGCGATTCCCAGGCGGCGTTTTTTGCGCTGGGCTGCCATCAGTCGGGGCGGGCAAAGGCCAGCTATGGCACCGGTTCGTCGGTGATGGTGCATGTGGGGGATCATATTGTGACCAGCGGATTTCTCGCCGCCACGGTGGGCTACCGGCTTGCGGGCCAGATGGGGTATGCCCTGGAGGGCAATATCAGCCACAGCGCCGATATCGTATCCTGGCTGACGCGCGATATGCAGCTTTGCCCGGACCCGGCGCAGACCGAGCCGATGGCGCGCGCGCTTTTGGACAACGGCGGCGTTTATCTGGTGCCGGCTTTTACGGGGCTTGGCGCGCCGTGGTTTGAACCGGACGCCCGGGCGATGATCTGGGGGATGAGCCGCGATACGCGCCCGGCGCATCTGGTGCGCGCGGGGCTGGAAGCCATCGCGTATCAGATCGGCGACGTGCTGGGGGAAATGGCCGGCGCGGCCGGCGTGCCCGTGACACGACTGGATGCGGACGGCGGCGCCTGCGCCAATGCGTTTTTGATGCAGTTTCAGGCGGATCTGATCCGCGCGCCGCTTCAGGTGGCGCGCTATGACAACCTTTCCGCACTGGGCGCAGCCATGGCCGGCGGCATCGGCATGGGTTTGTTTGAAAACGGCGCGGCCGCTGCGGCGCTTTTGGACCAAAGGCGCACCTACCTGCCCGGGGATAACGAGGCGCAGATGCGCGCCTGGCAGCAGGGTTGGGTTCGTGCGCGCAATATCGTATTGGCGCAGGCGCGTATCTAAGCGGCGCGCCGGATTTGCAGCATATCAAAATGAAATCAGCGCCTCAGGGCGCGCAATCCATATCAGAAGAGGAGAGAATCCCATGGCAGTTTTTGGCGTAATCGTATCCAATCGCAGCTTTTTCCCGGATCATCTGGTGGAAACCGGGCGGCGCGAGCTTTTGTCGGTGCTCGAATCGATGGGGCATCAGGCGGTGATTCTGCCGCCGGACGCGACCCATCTTGGCGCGGTGGAGTCCGTTCCCGACGGGATCAAATGCGCGGCGCTGTTTAATGCGCATCCGGAAATCCAGGGGGTCATCGTCTGCCTGCCGAATTTCGGCAATGAAACGGGCATCAGCGCGGCGCTGACGCGGATGGACCGGCGCGTGCCGGTGCTGGTGCAGGCCAGTGACGACGATCTGGACAAGATGGATCTGGTCAACCGCCGCGACGCGTTTTGCGGCAAGCTGTCGCTGTGCGCGGTGCTGCGCCAGTGCAAAATCCCCTTTACGACCACAGCGCTGCACTCCTGCGCGATCACATCCGAAGCATTTTGCGAGGACGTTCGGCGCTTTGAGCGGATCTGCCGCGTGGTCGCCGGGCTGAAAAATGCGACGGTCGGGCTGGTGGGCGCGCGCGTGGCGCCGTTTTATACGGTGCGTTTTTCCGAAAAGCTGCTGGAGGATTCGGGGATTCATACCGCCGTATGCGATATGAGCGATATTCTGGCGTCCATGAACCGTATGGCGGACGATGATCCGGCGGTTTTGGCGGCGATGGCGGAATTGGACGGCTATGGCGCCGTCTGCGCCGAGGCAACCGCCCAGCAGCGCATTCGCCAGGCAAAATTCACCTGCGCCCTGCGCGGCTGGACGCGGGAAAACGGCTGTGACGCTGCGGCGGTGCAATGCTGGGATTCGCTGGAAAACAATTTCGGCTGCGCGGCCTGCGCGTCCATGAGCCTTTTAAGCGAGGACGGGATCCCGGCGGCGTGCGAGACGGATGTCACCGGCGCGCTTTCGATGCTGGCGCTGCGTCTGGCCACGGACGGCTATCCGGGGCTGATGGATTGGGACAACAATTACGGCGACGACCGCGACAAATGCGTCAACGTACACTGCGCCAATTACCCGCGCGCATTTTTCGGCGGCGAGGTCAGCGTAGGCTGTCTGGATATTCTGGGCACCACGCTGGGCGCTGAAAACTGCTTCGGCGCGCTCAAGGGCCGCGTGGCGCCGGGCGAAATGACCTTCCTGAAAATTTCTACCGACGACCAGAACGGCCGCATCCGCGCCTATGTGGGCGAGGGGAATTTTACCGACGATCCGCTCGACAGCTTCGGCGGCGTGGCGGTCTGCCATGTGCCCGGGCTTCAGGATTTGATGCACTATCTGACCGACGAGGGGTTTGAACATCATGTTGCGCTGGTGCGCGGCCATTGCGCGCAGGAAATTGCCGAGGCGCTGGGCAAGTATATGGGCTGGCAGGTGCATGTGCACCGCGCATAGGACGGGCGCGGCCGCTTTAAAAGGACGGCCGGGATTATTAAAAAACAAAAAAGGAGAAAAATGATGCAGATTCGTAAATGGGATATGGCACAGCTGAGCTTTGAGGGCACGCAGGCGGGCAATCCGTTTGTCGACGTGACCGTCGACGCGCTGGCGCGCTGCGGCGGGCGGACCGTCGAGGTGCCCGGATTTTACGACGGCAACGGCGTTTACCGCGTGCGCATCCTGCCGGATTTCTGCGGGCGCTGGCAGGTAACGCTCAAGAGCAACGACCCGCTTTTGGACGGCCAAACGGCTGAATTTGACTGCATTGCCGCCGCCGACGGCGTACACGGCCCGGTTCAGGTTGCAGACGAATATCATTTTGCCTATGCCGACGGCACGCCGTATTATGAATGCGGCACAACCTGCTATGTATGGAACCATCAGGAGCCGGCGCTGCGGGAAAAGACGCTTGCGACGCTTAAGGATGCGCCGTTTAACAAGATGCGCATGTGCGTTTTCCCCAAGCATTACCGCTATAACGCCAACGAGCCGGCGTTCTTCCCCTTTGAAGGCAATTTAAAGGACGGCTTTGATTTTACCCGGTTCAATCCTGCCTGCTGGGCGCAACTGGACAGGTGCGTGACGCAGCTGATGGATCTGGGCATCGAGGCGGACATCATTTTGTTCCATCCCTACGACCGATGGGGCTTTGCGCATATGGACCGCGAAACGGAGGATCTGTACCTGCGCTACTGCGTGGCGCGCCTGTCGGGCTACCGCAACGTATGGTGGTCGTTTGCCAACGAGTTTGACTTCATGCGCGACAAGAACATGACCGATTGGGACCATTACGGCCCCTATGTGCAGCGGCTGGACCCGGTAGGGCATCTGCGCGGGATTCACAACGGCCGGATTTACTACGACCATACCAAGCCGTGGGTGACCCATTGCTCGATTCAGAGCCATGATTTTTTGCAGATTCCCGTGTGGCATGAGCGTTATCATAAGCCCATCTGCATCGACGAGTGCTGCTATGAGGGCAATATCCCCAACACCTGGGGCAATATTACCGCCCGGGAAATGGTCCACCGCTTCTGGGAAAGCCTGGCCTACGGCGCGTACTGCGGGCATGGCGAAACGTATTTGAACGACCGGGACGAGCTTTGGTGGAGCAAGGGCGGCGAACTGGTTGGCCAGAGCCCGGAACGGCTGAAGTTTTTCCTGAAGATCTTCAGCGAAATGCCGGGGGACTATGTTCCGCTGCGCCCCGGGGTGGTACGCCCCTGTATCGGCAGCCCGTCGCGCCAGTACCTGTATTATGCCGGCCCCAGCCAGAGCGTCGGCGCGGAGTTCAGCCTGCCCGAGCAGGAGCAGTACCAGGCCGACATCATCGATACCTGGGAGATGACCGTTACGCCGGTGCCCGGCGTTTTCAGCGGCAATTTCCTGGTGCCCATGCCGCAAAAGCCGTATCTGGCGGTGCGGCTGCGCCGCGTGGAGGCATAGCAGCGGTTTTCGGTGTCCGCCGGGGCGGCTTTCTTTGGCGCGGCGTTTGAGCCGCAGGGTGTGTTTGCGCGGGATTTTGTCCGCCAGCGGCGAAAAAGGCCGAATTGGCGGTTGACAAATGCGCGCGGGCGCGCTATGATGATAAATAATTGAATATCCGAAAGGATAGAGGCGCGAAAACCATCAGTAGCGCGCGGCAATGGCCGGCAGGCCGCCGCGGGGGAAAGGGGTTTTTGCCGAAGCGGGAATCGGCGCTGCCGTGCGATTGCCGCTGGGGCGCTGCAAAAGATGCAGCGCACTGTCACAATCTTGTGGAGCGCTATCATCGGTTTTACGCACGGATGTGTCATTCGTATGCAACGCCCATGATTTTGCTGATATCAAGTCGTGGGCGTTTCTTTTTGCCTGCGGCGCACCCAAAAGAAAAAGGAGTATCCTGACCATGAAAAAGAGTTTTGTATTGGCGCTGTGCGTGCTGCTTACCGCCGCGCTGACGCTTACCGGCTGCACGGGCACGCCGGCGGCTTCTGCAGACGCCGCCTCGGGCGCAGGGGACAATGTGCTCACCGTTGCGATGGAATGCAGCTATGCCCCTTATAACTGGACCCAGCCGGACAACAGCAACGGCGCGGCGCCCATCAAGGACAGCCCGGACTATGCGTACGGCTACGATGTCATGATGGCTCAGCACATTGCCGAAAAGCTCGGCATGGAGCTTGAAATTGTCAAACTTGACTGGGATTCGCTCGTTCCCGCAGTTCAAAGCGGCACGGTGGACTGCGTGATCGCCGGCCAGTCCATCACGGCGGATCGGCTGCAGAGCGTGGATTTCACCACGCCGTACTACTATGCGTCGATCGTTGCGCTGGCAAAGGCTGACGGCCCTTATGCCAACGCGGCCAGCGTAGCGGATCTGGCGGGCGCGACCTGCACCTCTCAGATCAACACCGTTTGGTATGACGCCTGCCTGCCGCAGATTGAAAACGCCAATATTCTGCCGGCGCAGGAAACCGCTCCGGCGATGCTGGTGGCGCTGGAGAGCGGCCGGTGCGATCTGGTCGTGACCGATATGCCCACCGCGATGGCGGCCTGCGTGGCCTATTCCGACTTTGTGCTGCTGGATTTCACCGGCAAGGACGGCAATTTTGAAGTTTCCGACGAGGAAATCAACATCGGCATCTCCGTCAAAAAGGGCAACGCCGAGCTGCTGGATCAGATCAACGGCGTTTTGGCCGAGCTGACGGTGGAGGATTTCACCCAGATGATGGATCAGGCCATCGCCGCGCAGCCGCTGAGCAACTGACCGGACGGCGCGCGTAACAACCGTATAAAGCTGCATCTGAAGGCGCGTCTGCCTTCAGATGCTTCGTTGTTTTTACCAATTTTGTCTCAACCGGGAAAGGAAGCTGACCATGTCATTGCCAGAGGGCTTTTGGCCGCGAATTCTATTTATTTTACAGCAATACGGCGTATCGTTCCTGCGCGGCGCGGGGGTAACGATGATCATCGCCGTGGTCTGCACGCTCGTCGGCTGCGTCATCGGCTTTGCCGTGGGCATTGTGCAGACCATTCCCGTTTCCAGAACCGATCCGTGGTATAAACGTCTGCCGCTGGCGGTCGTGCGGTTTTTGCTCAACGCCTATGTCGAGGTGTTCCGCGGCACGCCGATGATGGTGCAGGCGATGTTTATTTTTTACGGCTCGTCCATGCTCTTTAATATTCACATGAGCATGTGGCAGGCGGCGTTTTTTATCGTGTCCATCAACACCGGCGCGTATATGGCCGAGACCGTGCGCGGCGGCATCCTGTCGATCGATCCGGGGCAGACCGAGGGCGCCAAGGCCATCGGCATGACCCATGTGCAGACGATGCTTTACGTCATTTTGCCCCAGGCGCTGCGCAATATCATGCCGCAGATCGGCAACAACCTGATTATCAATATCAAGGATACCTGCGTGCTGTCCGTGATCGGTACGGTGGAGCTGTTTTATACGACCAAGGGCATTGCCGGGGCGTATTATACCTATTTTGAAGCCTTTACGATCACCATGGCGATCTACTTCGTGCTGACCTTCACCTGCTCGCGCCTGCTGCGCTGGGCGGAGGGCCGGATGGACGGGCCGGACAGCTACGAGCTTTATGATCTTTCCACTACCGATACGCTGGCGCACACCACGGGGATGTACAGCTATCCCCGGGCGCCCAAATCGGGCAATCAGAATCTGGATATCCGGGATGGGGGGCGCTGAGCATGAGCGAGTTGTTATCCGTTCGTCATCTGAGCAAGGCATTCGGCACGAACACCGTTTTGCGCGACATTGATTTTGAGGTGAGCGCCGGCGATGTGACCTGCATCATCGGCGCGTCCGGCAGCGGCAAGTCGACGCTTCTGCGCTGCATCAATCAGCTGGAAACGCCCAGCGGCGGCGAAATTGTCTTTCACGGGCAAAATGTCGTCGGCGCCGGAAATTTATCCGCGTATCGAGCCAAGGTGGGCATGGTATTTCAGTCGTTTAACCTCTTTGCCAACATGACCGTGCTGGGCAATTGCATGATCGGCCAGACCAAGGTGCTGCGCCGGCCCAGGCAGGAAGCCCAAAAGATCGCGATGGCTTTTTTGGAAAAGGTCGGGATGGCGCCCTATATCAACGCCAAGCCGCGTCAGCTCTCCGGTGGGCAGAAGCAGCGTGTGGCGATTGCCAAGGCGCTGTGCATGGGGCCGGAGGTGCTTTTGTTTGACGAGCCCACCAGCGCGCTGGACCCTCAAATGGTCGGCGAGGTGCTCGACGTCATGCGCAGCCTGGCAAAGGAAGGGCTGACCATGCTGATCGTGACCCACGAAATGGCCTTTGCGCGCGATGTTTCTACCCGCGTGGTGTTTATGGCCGACGGCGTGATCTGCGAGCAGGGAACGCCGCAGCAGATTTTCCAAAATCCGCAGGATCAAAAGACAAAGGACTTTCTCGCGCGGTTTATGCAGCATTAGAGGCGCTTTGGCGATAGGGCACAGCCCGCCGGACTTCTTGCAAGGGCGCTTATGCCCTTAGGCCAATGGGCGTTTTCTGCTCCTGCCCAAAGCATGCCCGGCGCTGTATGCTGTTTTCGCGGCTTCGGGCTGCAAGCAGTCCTTGGGGAAACCTTGCCTGTATAAGAAACCCGTTTGTTCGAACCGGGCTTCGCCTGCTTGTCCACAGGGCGCGCAGCTCTGGCTCCCTTAACCCCGTAAGAAAAGATTTTTACCCTCCGTATCCGGCGTTCCAAAAGATGGACGCCGGATGCTGCATTTTGGGAGAAAATGACGTTGATCTTCGAAAAACGGGCGTCCGTTCTGCTGACCGCAGCAATTTTGATCCATTTGATTTTAGCAAAAACCATTGGCGCATCGATGTGCGCATAAAAAAAGCATGTGCAGGCCGTCCCTTTTGACCTGCACATGCATAGAGCCAAGCAGCGCAAAGCTTCGGACTGCATAGCGGCCCGAAGGTGCAAGGACGCCATGCAGCGTTCCGCCGGCACACCCGACCGTCTGGGCGTGCAAAGCGCGCAGAGCCCGAAGCATAACGTCCTTTGGCAGAAAAATTACAATTGGCGTTCTAAACGCTTTAGGAGGCGCTGCGCAGCGCTTCACACAGCGCGACCAGGGTCAGGGATTGACCATAGGCCATGGGGGCGATGATGATATTTTTATAATGCTGCGCATTTTCGCCCATGCCGGTGCCGCCGGAAACGTTTAAGACCGTGCCGTCCGCTGCGATGTTCTCGCAGATTGCGCACACAGCCCTGCGTGCGGCGGGCAGATAGCTGTCATCGAGGATGCCCAGCCGGATGCCCTTGAGGATCCCGGTGACAATCGCGGCGGAGCCGGAAACCTCCTCATAGCTGTCGTCCTCCAAAAGGACGGTATGCCAAAGCCCGCTGGGCGCCTGCACGCGGACCAGCGCGTCCACCTGCGCGCGGTAGGTATCGATCAGGTAGGCTTTCAGCCCCTTGTCCATATCCGGCCCGAAATCCTCGATGTAATCCATGATGCCGAAGGTAAACCAGCTGTTGCCGCGGCACCAGAAGATCCCGCCGAAATTATGGTTGCCCCGGAACGTCCAGCCGTGGTAGAAAAGCCCGGTTTTGTCGTCATAGAGATATTTGATGTGCATCAGCACCTGCTTGATCCCTTCGCTGATCCACTGGGGGTTCTGATAACGGCGTCCCATCTTGTTTAAGAACAGCACCGCCATAAAAAGCGTGTCGATCCACATTTCGCCGGCGTTGAGGCGTACGCCCTGCCGGTCGCCGATGGCGCTGGTCACATGCTGAAACCCGCCCTCTTTGGTGCGGGGGAGGCAATCGATCAGCCACTGCGCCCAATCCAGGCAAAGCGATTCGTATTTCTGATACGGCTTTTGATCCAGAAGATCCACCAGCGTGATCAGCGGCGCGGTGGTGTTGATGTTGCGCGAGGGCAGCCCGATGGCCATGTTGTCCGCATACCATTTCTCAATAAACGCGTCGAACTTGCCGTCCTGACGATAGGCGGACAGCTTGCTGAGCCCATACAGCCCTACGCCCTGCGGCCAGTCCCACTCCCGGATGCCAAAATCGCGGCGGATGACGCCGGCCTTTTCACCGCCTTCCTTGCTCAGTAAATCGTCGCTGGTTTCATCCAGCGCAAAAAGCTTGGCGACAACCGCGTCGATTTTCTGGTTTAAAAGCTGTGCGTTTAAGGTCATGTAAAGAGCACTCCCATCATTTTTTTATTTCCGGTTTCTATTATAATCGGCGCGGGACGGCGTTGTCCATCCTCTTTTTCTCCTTTTGTTTGCCGGATTTGGGCAAATTGGTTTTGCGCCGCGGGAGCCATTGCGGAAAAATCGTGCGGCTGTTCGCGGAAAAGCTGCCGGCTGCGCAGAATATTCGGCGCAGGGCTTGCAAAATACCCTGCGGATCAGCTACAATAGAAACCACAGAGCAACTTTGAAAAACGACGGCCGGCAGATCCGGCGTCTTTGCACGCAAGGGCGTGCGCAGGATTCAAACGCCGCGGCGCGTTTTTACCGGCCGGAAAAACGCCGGCTCAAGGAAAGGGATGGGCGGATATGATTCTCGATGCGCATATGCATCTTGGGGAAGACCTGATTTTCGGTACCAATGATTCGCCGGCGGATCTGCTGGCCTATATGAACGAGCATGGCATTGACGCCGCGCTTTTGCAGACGGGGATTCTGCCTGCCGATCCGCGCGCCGCAACGCAGCGCCTGTACGCGCTGACCAGACAGTACCCGGGAAAATTTTTCGGCGCTGCGGTGCTCAGCCCGTACACGCCGCAGGCCCAGTATGAAGCGTTTATGCGCTGGGCGGTATGCGATCTGGGGTTTAAAGCGCTCAAGCTGCAGGGCTTTGCCTTTTGCGCCGCGCCGTCCTCGCCGCAGGCGCGCAAGATCTTTGACACCGCCGACCAGCTGGGCGTGCCGGTGATCATCCATACCGGCAACGGGGTGCCCACGGCGCTGCCCTCTCTGGCCATCCCGATTGCCCGGGATTTCCCGCGCCTGAAAATCATTTTGGCCCATGCCGGCGGCGGCATGTACGGCGCCGAGGCGCTGGTTGCCGCACAGACCTGTGAAAATATTTTTCTGGAAACGTCCTGGTGTACGGTGCTGGATCTGAAAAGCTTCGTTCAGACCCTTGGCTGTACCCGGCTGATGTTCGGTACGGACGTCCCGCTCAACGCAGGGGTGGAATTGGCCAAATACCGCGCGCTGCGCCTGAGCGACCGGCAGTATGAGCAATGCTTTTACGGGACCGCCGCAGCCGTATTGAATCTTTAACGCCCAAGATCCCGCGCGCGTCTGCCGCAGAAAATGATTGCACAGAAAACGCCGTCGGACTGCGGCGCCTGCGGGCTTTGACGTCGGGCGACGAAGCCGCGTATTTTTTAAATCAAACCCAAAGGGCTGATCCCTTTAACTTGCGATGGAACAAATTCGGAAAGGCGGTGGGGCGATGAAACTGCCCAGCTATTATGAGGACCTGACAAAACTGCATGTCGGTACGCTGCCCGCGCGCAGCCATTATGTGCCAATCGGCGCGCAGACGATGCTAAACGGCCTGTGGGCGTTTGCGTTTTACCCAAACGCGGATGCGGTGCCGGAAGCATTTGTGCAGCCCGATTTTGACGCGTCGGGGTTTGACCGGCTGCCGGTGCCATCCTGCTGGCAGATCCACGGATATGACCGCAATATGTACACCAACGTGCGCTATCCGTTCCCGTTTGATCCGCCCTATATGCCCCATGAAAACCCCTGCGGGGCATATCGGACGTCCTTTGAAATTCCAAAGGACGATTTGACGCGCCAGATTGTGTTTGAAGGCGTGGACAGCTGTGTGTTTTTATGGATCAACGGCAGCTTTGTGGGCTATGGCCAGGTCAGCCACAGCACCAATGAATTTGACATTACCGACTTTGTACACCCCGGGCAAAACGTGCTGGCGGCGCTGGTGCTTAAATGGTGCGACGGCTCGTATTTGGAGGATCAGGATAAGCTGCGCATGAGCGGCATCTTCCGCGACGTCTATCTTCTGGCGCGTCCGCGGGCGCGCGTGGCGGATTTTACCGTCACGACGCCCATTGCGCCCGGCTATCGGGACGCGGAACTGTGCGTTTGCGCGCAGGTGACCCAGCCGGTTGCGGTGCGGGCGTCGGTGCTGGACCGGGACGGCGCGCTGGTGGGCGCAGGCGAGATTGAAAACGGGCAGGTGCGCATCGAGCTGCCCGGCGCGCATCTTTGGAACGCGGAGGATCCGTATCTGTACACGCTGCGCCTGGAAACGCCGCAGGAGACGATTGAAAAGCGCGTCGGCGTCCGGGAGGTGCGCATTTGCGACCGGGTGCTGCTGCTCAACGGCCAAAAAATCAAGCTGCGCGGCACCAATCATCACGACTCCAGCCCCGTTCATGGGTATGCCATGACCCGGGAAGAGCTTTTAACGGATCTGCGCCTGATGAAAGCGCACAATTTCAACGCCATCCGTACCAGCCATTACCCGCCGCAGGCGCGCATGATTGAGCTTTGCGACGAGCTTGGGTTTTATGTGATTGACGAAAGCGACGTGGAATGCCACGGTATTATGAGCGTTTACGGCAGCAGCCAGCCCCAGCGATACAATATCATCGCCGACGATCCCAGGTGGGAGACGGCCATTGTCGACCGCGTGGCGCACTGCGTGGCGCGCGATATCAACGCCCCCAGCGTGCTGTTCTGGTCGCTGGGCAATGAATCCGGCTATGGCGGATGCTTTGAGGCCGCCGCCGCGTATGTCAAAAAGGCCGATCCGACCCGTCTGGTCCATTATGAAGGGGCCAACAACGTCAACAATGGCGCGCCGTTTACGCCGGAGGAAAAGGCGTTGTTCTGGGACGGCCTGCACGCTTATGCGCGCCCAAAGCCCGAGTTTGACCTGACGAATCTGGACGTTCATTCGCGCATGTATCCGCCGATTGCCTGGGTTAAGGCCTATCTGGAAAATCCGGAAAATCAAAAACCGCTGGTGCTGTGCGAATATGTCCACGCCATGGGCAACGGCCCGGGCGATGCGCAGGACTACTATGAGCTGATCTTGAACCATGACAATTTCTGCGGCGGATTTGTCTGGGAATGGTGCGATCACAGCGTTTATATGGGCAAAAGCGCCGATGGCCGCGACCGGTATTTTTACGGCGGCGACTGGGGCGAATGGCCTCACGACGGGAATTTCTGCATGGATGGGCTGGTTTATCCGGACCGTCGGGTTTCCAAAAGCCTGCTGGAATTGAAAAACGTCATGCGCCCGGTACGATTGACTGCGTTTGACGCCCAATCGGGTACGGCGACGTTCCAAAACAGGCTGGATTTTACAAACCTGCGCGATTTTGTGCAGATCCGCTTCGAGGTGCGCTGCGACGGCAAACAGGTGCGCAGCGGCGTTGTGCGCGATCTTGCGCTGGCGCCCGGCGAGTCGGCTGATGTGCGCATCGGCGCCGTTGCGCCTCAGGCGCGCACGACGGTTTTGTTTACCTATGAGCAGACCTGCGACCTGGCGATGACCGGGAAAGGCCATGTGCTGGGGTTTGATCAGGCCGTGGTCGGGCCGCAGACGGCGGACGCGCTGCCGGAAGCGGCGGGCCCCGCCCCGCGTATCGCGGTGCAGGACGACGTTTTTGTGATTTGCGGGGCGCATTTCAAGTATCGATTTAACCGCAAAACCGCCTGCTTTGACGCCATGGTCTTTGACGGGGAGAACGTGCTGGAGCGCCCGATGGCGTATAATATCTGGCGTGCGCCTACCGATAACGACCGGCGCATCAAGCTGGAGTGGCTCAGGTGCGGCTACGACCATCCAGTGGTGCGCGTTTATGCGTCAAGCGCCAGTGAAAATGGCGCTCTGGCGGTCATCGAGGCCGATTTCGCCCTGACGGCGCCGGTGATCCAGCGCATTGCCACACTGCATGGCCGGTTTGAAATCGACGCTGCGGGCCGGGTGCAAATGGCCGTTTCGGTCTGCAAAACGCCTGCGCTGCCGTATCTGCCGCGCTTTGGCGTGCGGCTTTTCGTCAACCGCGCCTATGACCGGGCGTCGTATTACGGGTATGGCCCGCACGAAAGCTATATCGACAAACGCCGCGCGTCCTGGCTGGACCGGTTTGAGCAGCAGGTGGATCAGATGCACGAGGACTATCTGCGCCCGCAGGAAAACGCCAGCCATTACGGCTGCGCCGATGTGCGCCTGTGCGCGTGCGGCCGGCCGGATATTCTGGCCTGCGGCCCGGACGGCCTGTCGTTTAACGCCTCGCGCTATACGCAGGAGGAGTTAACCGAAAAAGCGCACAATTATGAACTGGTACAAAGCGGCGGCACCGTTTTGTGTTTGGATTATGCTCAAAGCGGGATCGGGTCCAATTCCTGCGGGCCGGAGCTGTTGGAGCAGTACCGCCTGCCCGACGCGTTTACCATGCAAATGACGCTGGCCTTTGAACCGGCGCAGCGGTAACGCGCGCGGATTTTGGCTTGATGAACTTAAAACATCAAAAAGACGAGCCTGGACGGCTCGTCTTTTTTATTGGTGGGAACTGAATTTGAAGGATGGAAGGGGCGCCTTATGGCGCTGTGATCGCTGCGCGCCGGCAGAGTATGCGATCAGCGCAGCGCGGCGTGCAGGTGGCTTTTCCAGCCGCCGCGCAGATAGCGCGCCAGCAGGCAGACAAACCGGGTCATATTATCGGCGACCATGCACAGCCATACGGCGGCAAGTCCGAGATGCAGGACGCACACGCACAGCCAGGTAAAGGCGATGCGCATGACCCACATGGAAAACAGGGCGATGATAAAGGGCGCGCGCGTATCGCCGATCCCATTGAAAATGCCCTCCAGAATGATCAAAAACGCGTAAAACGGCTCGGAAATGGCCACAATGCGCAAAACCTGCGCGCCCAGGCGCACGACCTGCGCGTCGGGCGTGAACAAACCCATGACCGGCCCGGGAAACAAAAACAGCAAAACGCTCAGCAACCCCATCAAAATCACCGCAATGGCGCTGATGGTGGCGGTATACTGCCGGAGCTTTTTCTCGTCCCCTGCGCCGGCGCAATAGCCGGCCAGCGTCGCTGCGGCGGCCTGCATGCCAAAGCCGGGAATATAAAACGCCTGCTCAGCGGTGATGGCGATGGCGTGCGCGGCAATGGCGACGGTTCCCAGACGCGCGATCAGCGAGGTGAAAAACACCTGGCCCAGACTTGTCGCCACGCGCTGGGCCGCAATGGGCGCGCCAATGCGGACGCACTGCGCCATGACCTGACGGTCATAGCGGATTTTCAGACCGCGCAGGTTGAACAGCGGGTCGCGCCAAAGCGCCAGCGCCATCAGCAGCCCGCCGGCAACATAGGCGGCCGCCGTTGCGGCGGCTGCGCCCGTGACGCCCAGCCCTGCGCCCCAAACCGGCAGCGCCAGCGCGCCCAGGCGTATCACCCGGGAAGGCAGGATCAGCAAAAAATTGAGCGTAATATTGATCAGATTCATCAGCGTGTTGATGATCATCGGCGTTTTGGTGTTGCCGGCTGCGCGCAGCACCGAACCGAACACGATGCTGGACGCCCGAAAGAGCATCGGCGCGCTGACAAGGGCGAAATAGACGGACGCATCATGGCGAATTTCCGGTGCGCCGCCCAGCCAGACCGGCAAAAAGGGGCTGATCAAAAGCGTTATGGCGCCCAGCGCGACGCCCAAAATTCCGGCCAGCAGCACCGACTGCATTGCCGCCGACTGCGCCCGGCGCATGTCCTGCGCCCCCAACGACCGGGCGATGCACGATAATACGCCCATGGCGACGGCGAACATCGGGGCGTTGACCAGCCACATCATCGTGCCGGTCAGACCAACTGCTGCCGATGCGTTTGCGCCGATTGCGCCGACCTGCGCCGTGTCTGCGTACTGGACGACGGTTTGCAGCGCCTGCTCCAGCACCGTCGGCCAGGCAAGCTTGAAAATGGTGCGCATCATGTCCCGATCGCGCAGCGTCTGTCCGATAGACGAACCCAGCCCCATCACTCTTTTGCTCCTTTTCGTTTCATACCGTTTTATTGTAAGCAACCCGAGGCGCGTTTGTCAAGCGTAGGCGGGGGGATTTTTCAGGCGGCCGAAAAACGTCCCGGAGGCAGGCGAGGCTGGGTAAATTTTGCTGAACCGATCCGTGTTGCGGAGGCCTGTTTTTTTGGCAGGCTTCGTTCGATTTTTTGAACGAATAAAGAAGGCAGCTGATATCGCAAAAAAGGCCGCAGCGCTGCTTTTTTGCGGCACTGCGGCAATTTTTTTGTTATTTTTTATACTTCGGCCAATTCCGGCATCGCCGGCCTGGCTGAAAAGCGGATGAAAACCGCTGAAATTCCGGCGCTGGGATCGGCGCGCGCGAAAAAACGAACACGGAAAATATTCTGCCCACAATTTTTAAACGGCGGCTATGAGCAGCGCCGGTTTTGCCGGGCCTGCGCGTCAGGCGCGCCTAGGGATTTTGCCGGAGATATTCCTGAACAAATTTGCTGGCAACGGCGCCGTCGGCGGCCGCGGTGACAATCTGGCGCAGGGGCTTTTGACGCACGTCGCCTACGGCAAATACGCCGGGCAGCGAGGTGCAGGTGGTTTCATCCGCATCGATATAGCCGCCCTCCGTCAGCGCGATCTGGCCGGTTACCAGCTGGGTGTTGGGGGTTGCGCCCACGGCGATAAACGCGCCCGAAACGGCAAGCTCGCGGGCGTGTCCGTCGCGGGTGTCCTGAAGCGCGACGGCGCGCAGCTGATCGCTGCCTTCAAACCGAACCACCGAAGCGCAAAGCACCAGCTCGATATTGGGCGCGCTTTGCAGCTGCGTTTGCTCCAGGGCATCGGCGCGCAGCTGGTCGCGCCGGTGGATCAGATAGACCTTCTGGCAGAGCTTGGCCAGCGTCAGCGCGGAGGCGGCCGCCGTATTGCCCCCGCCGATGACGGCGACGGTTTTGCCTTTGAAAAACATGCCGTCGCAGGTGGCGCAATAGGATACGCCGCGCCCGCGAAGGGCTTCCTCCCCGGGTACGCCCAGCATGCGGGGAGAAGCGCCGGTGGCCAAAATCACCGCCCGGGCAAAATACACGCCGGAGGCGGTTTCGATTTTGCGCACAGCAGCGTTTAAATCCACCCGGACAACCTGATCAAAGGCCGTTTTTGCACCAAAGCGCGCTGCGCCGGCCTGCATTTTCTGTCCCAGGTCAAACCCGTCCACGCCCTGGTCAAAGCCGGGGTAGTTGTCAATCTGCGTTGTGGTGGCCATTTGCCCGCCGGCGGAGAGCATTTCCAAAACCAGCGTGTCCAGCCCTGCTCTTGCGCAGTAAAGCGCGGCGCTGTACCCGCCCGGGCCGCCGCCGATGATAATGACGTCATAAATCTGCGCCATACGATCCTCCCTGCTTATCGCGTTTCCAGCCATTGTTCTACCTGCGCCTGGGACTGCGGCGCAACCAGCGGCTCGGAAAATTCGCCGCCCTCAAAGCGCAGCAGCGTGGGGACCACGCGCACGTCATATTCGCGTTCCAGATCCGGCGCGTCGTCGATATTGACGCTGCGTACACAAAGCCGGCCGTCGTATTTTTCCGCCAGACGCTCCAGCGCCGGGGCAAGCCTGCGGCAATATACGCACCACGGCGCGGAAAAAACCACCAGCACGGGCTGCCTGGACAAAAGCACTTCCCGCTCGAAATCGTTTTGGGATACGGGCTGTACGGACAACAAAAGCACCTCCTGATCAAAACCCGCGTTTTCTGCGGGATCGTTTCTTTATGCTTGTACGATATCAAATCCCCTGCGCCCTGTCAAGCGGCGTTTGGACGCGTTCTTGCCGGCGGCGCGTCGGGATGGTACAATAGGCATAGGACAAGGCGCAAAGCGAAGCGAATCGCAGCCGGCAGACGAAAGGAGCAGGGGAATGGAAACTTTGTATTTTGGCGGACCGATTCTGACGATGGAAAACCGGGGCGCAGCCCAGGCGGTTTTGGTGCGCAGCGGACAGATCGTGCGCGTGGGCGATTTGCAGCCCCTGCGGGAGGCCTGCCCCGGCGCCCGAATGGCGGACCTGAAGGGCCGCACGATGCTGCCGGCGTTTCTGGACGCCCACAGCCACCTTTCCGCGGCCGCCAACGCCTTTTTGCAGGCGCCGCTGGCGGAGGCGGTCAATTTTGACGAAATTGCCGACGCGCTGCGCCGGTTTGCCGGTACGCTGCCCCAGGGCGCGTGGGTGATCGGCAGCGGCTACGATCAAAATCAGCTTCAGGAAAAAGCGCATCCGCCCCGCGCGCTGCTGGATGAAGCTGCGCCGGGGCATCCGGTTGTGATTCAGCACAAATCCGGTCATATGGGGGTGTTCAGCACCGCCGCCATGGCGCAATTGGGGATCGGCGAAGCGACGCCCGATGTGCCCGGCGGCCGGATCGAGCGCGAAAACGGCGTGCCGACCGGATACATGGAGGAGGCGGCGTTTGTGCATTGGCAGGGCAAAGTGCCCATGCCGGACCTGAATGCGCTGATGGAAGCGTATGAACGGGCGCAGCGGCAATATGCTTCCTATGGCATCACGACGGTGCAGGAGGGGATGATGCCGCGCCAGCTTTTCCCCATTTATCGCAAGCTGACGGCGGAAAACCGGCTCTGGCTGGACGTGACGGCATATCCGCCGCCCGAGGATTATGATGCGGCGGCGGAAGCCTTTGCGCCGGCGCGCACCGATTATGCGCAGCATCTGCATCTGGGCGGGGTAAAAATCTTTCTGGACGGATCGCCGCAGGGGCGTACCGCGTGGATGCGCCAACCCTATCTTCAGGGCGGTTGCGGCTATCCCACGATGACCGACCAGCAGGTTGCTCAGGCGGTGCGCTTTGCCCAAAGCCGGCATATTCCGATTCTGGCCCATTGCAACGGAGACGCCGCTGCGGCGCAGTTTTTGGCCGCGCTCCGGGCAAACCCGGGCGGCTGCACGCCGGTGATGATTCATGCGCAGCTGCTGGGCGCCGATCAGCTCGACGAGGCGGCGCAGCTGGGCGTGCTGGTATCGTTTTTTGCGGCCCATGTCTATTATTGGGGGGACACGCATTTGAAAAATTTCGGCCCGGAACGGGCGCGCCGGATCAGCCCGGCCGCGTCGGCGCTTGCCCGGGGCGTGCGCTTTACCTTCCATCAGGATACCCCGGTGGTCGCGCCGGATATGCTGGAAACCGTCTGGTGCGCCGTCAACCGCGTTACCCGATCGGGCGTTGTACTGGAGGAAAAGATCGGCGTTTGGCCCGCGCTTGAGGCGGTGACGATCAACGCGGCGTATCAATATGGCGAACAGGCGCACAAAGGATCGATCGCGCCGGGCAAGCGCGCCGATTTTGCGATTTTGGACGGCAATCCGCTTGCGACAGCGCCGATGGATCTGCGGCGTCTGCGCGTGCTGGCGACGATCTGCCAGGATCGGTGCATTTACCGGCGCTGATGACAGCGCGCCGGCCGGCTTTCCTGCCGGTAGGATTGCCCGCAGGTGCGGCGGTTATGCGTGGGGAGTGGTATGCGGCGGCAGTTTGCCAAAAGGCTGCCGGCGGCGTCCGCACGTTCGCAGCGCGCTTGCTTTTTCCGCGGGTTGCGGATTCAAACTGTGCAGCCAAACCGGTATCCGGCGCGAGGCTGTAACAAAAAAGCGGGTGTGCAGCGCGCCCGCAGGAGGATGCGATGGAGAAAAAGAAAAAAGGGCCGCTGGGGCGGATGATGGCCAATGCGGCCCAGCGGGACGCGCGCCTTTTTTGGGGATGCGCGCTTTATACGGTTTTTGCGCTGGGCGTGCCGTTTTTCGGCGTGGTGCTGCCCAAGCTCGTCATCGACGCCATCCGCGCGCCGGGCGCGCAGTCGATGGATATCTGGCGGCTTTCTTTATGGTTTTTCCTGGCGGCGGGGCTGTTTTATTTTGGGAAAACCTTTGTGCATGATTTTTGCTATCCGCGCATTACGCAGCTGCGCATCGGGTATGTGCGCGATGAGGCGGTCAAGCTTTTTCAGATGGATTATCGCTATTGCGAGGACGCGGCGTTCGGGGAAAAATACGACCGGGCGCTGGAGTCTACATCCAGCAACGACAACGGCGTGGAGGGGATTTATCATAAGCTGTTTGATTTGCCGTATTTGACGGCGCTGGTTTTGGCGCTGGGGGTGTTTGTGGGCAGAAAAAGCGTATGGATTTTGCTTGCGGTGCTGCTGCATGTCTGCGTGACGGCGGCGGTCACGCTTTTGGTGACGCGGTTTCGCTATGCCAACAAGGAACGGCAGGGAAGGCAGCAGCGGCGCGTGCAGGATTATGCATATACGACGCAGGACTTTGCCTACGGCAAGGATATCCGTCTTTACGGCTTGAAGGCGCGCGTGCTTGAAAATTTCCAGCTGGAAATCCGCGGCTATCTGGACATCGTGCGCCTGATTGGGAACCGGGAATACGCCCTTGGGTTCTGTTCGCTGCTGACGCTGCTGGCGGCGGATGCAACGACCTATGGCATCTTGACGGCGCTGACGCAAAACGGCATGTCGATTGCGGATTTTTCGATGTACCTGGCCGCCTGCGCGGCGCTGAGCACGCAGCTGACGCAGCTGTCGGATCATCTGACCTATATCCAGCAGGAATACCTTTATGTGCGGGATTTCTATGCGTTTATGGACGCGGATCTGGGCCAGCAGGGCGGCGACAAGACCATCGCCCACCCGGACCAGGCGCCGTCCATTGAGTTTTCTCATGTTTCGTTCCGATACCCGGGCACGGAGCAAAACGTGTTTACCGACTTTTCCCTGACGATTCCGGCCGGGCAGAAGCTGGCGCTGGTGGGCGTAAACGGCGCGGGGAAAACGACGTTTGTCAAGCTGCTTACCGGGCTTTACCGCGCCGATGCGGGGGAAATCCGAATCAACGGCGTGGATGTCAACCAATATACGCGCGCGGATCTGTGGGCGCTGTTTGCGGTGGTGTTTCAGGACGTACAGATTCTGGCGTTTTCCGTGGCGGAAAATATCGCCTGCAAAAGCGAAGGGATCGACCGGGCGCGCGTGGACTGGGCGCTGGAACAGACGGGGCTTTCCGACAAGGTGCGCTGTTTGCCCGGCGGGCAGGATCAGATGATGCTCAAAATCATCCAGGAGGACGGCGCCGTTTTCTCCGGCGGCGAAAGCCAGAAGCTTGCCATTGCCCGGGCGCTGTACAAGGGCGGCGGCTGCGTGGTGATGGACGAACCGACCAGCGCGCTTGACGCGCTGGCGGAGGAAGAAATCTATCGTGAATTTGACGCCCTGACCCGGGGGCGTACGGCGATTTATATTTCGCACCGCCTGGCGTCCACCCGATTCTGCGACAAAATTGCGCTGATCGACGGCGACGGCCTGCGCGAGTACGGCACGCATGACGAATTGATGGCGCAGCGCGGGCTGTATTATAAAATGTTTGAGACCCAGGGCAAATACTACCGTCAGCAGGAGGCAAAGGCATGAAAAATATCAAAAAGCTGGCGCTGGTCTTTGCGCTGTGTCAAAGGATCGATCCCTGGTATACGCCGCTGCTGATTTTCAAGGCGCTGGTCAATGCGGGGCGCGTATTGACCAACGTATTGCTGCCCAAATATCTGATTGACGAGCTGGCAGGCGCTTCGCGGCCGCAGCAGCTGGCGCTGTGGGTGGGGCTGATCGTTTTTGGCAATGTGTTTTGGACGCTGATGGACCGCACCTGCGCCCGGGCGATGCAGCTGCATCAGCAGCGGCTGCTTCTGGGCGTCGACAAGGCGCTTTCCGAAAAAATCATGAGCGTACCGTACCGGTTTTTGGAGGATCCATATTATCTGGATCTGCGTGAGCGTGCCCGGTTTGCCATGCAGAACCAGAGCAGCGTGAGCAATCTGATCACCTCGGCGGCCAACGCTTTGACGCAGCTGATCACGCTTTTGACCTTGACGGCGGTGATGCTGCAGCTTTCCTGGGTGCTTTTGGCAATTCTGGCGGCGACGGTTTGCGTGATGCTGCTGATTCAGGCTGGCTTTGCACGCTATCAGGTGGCGTTTTTTGACAGCCTTCTGCCGGTAAACCGGCGATACGGCTACTATGTCGGGCTTTCCTTTGGGACGCAGGGACAAAAGGATTTCAGGCTCTACGGTATGAGCGGGATGCTGGCAGATCGCATTACCCAGTATAACGGCGAAATTTTCAGCTGGTTCGGCCGGTATTACCGGCGTCAGGGCTTTTTTATGGGGCTGTATCAGCTGGTCACCGTGGCGCAGACGGCGCTTGCCTATGGCTTTGTCGGCGTGCGCTGTTTAAACGGCGCGCTGAGCATTGGTTCGCTTTCCATGTACGTCAGCGCGGCGGTCCAGTTTTCCGGCGCGGTCATTGCGCTGGGCAGCGCCGTGGTGACCATGGGGCAGATGCTGTCGTATCTGGACCCGTTTTACGAGCTGATGACGCTGCCGGAGGCGCAGGCGGACGCCTGCGTGCCCTTTGAAGGGCCGGTTTCGTCCATTCGTTTTGAACATGTATCCTTCCGGTATCCCAAGTCGGATGCCCTGGTTTTGGACGACTTGTCTTTTTGTGTTGAAAAAGGGCAGAAAATCAGCATTGTTGGGCTCAATGGCGCGGGCAAGTCCACGGTTGTCAAGCTGCTTTGCCGGCTGTATGTGCCGGATCGCGGGCGGATCTGCGTCAACGGCCGGGATATTGCGGCGTATGAACGCGAAAGCTATCTGCGCGAGATCGCGGCGGTGTTTCAGGATTTTAAACTGATGCACTTTTCAATCGAAGAAAACGTGACCTGCAGCCCCTCGGGGACGGACCCGGCGCGCCTTGCACGGATCTTCCGGGACGTTGGGCTTGAGGAAAAAATCAATTCCCTGCCCAAGGGCGCGCAGACGCTCTTTGGCAGGGCGCTGGACCGCGAGGGCGCACAGCTTAGCGGCGGTCAGGAGCAGAAGCTGGCCATCGCCCGCGCGCTGTACAAGGACGCTTCGCTGGTGATTCTGGATGAGCCGACCAGCGCGCTGGATCCGATGGCCGAGGCGGAGCTGTATGAGCAGTTTAACGCCATGGTGGGGGATAAAACGGCGATTTATATTTCCCACCGCATGTCCAGCAGCGTATTTTGCGACAAAATACTGGTGCTCAACGGCGGAAAGGCGGAGGCTTTTGACACGCATGCCAACCTGATGGCCCAAACGGACAGCACATATTACCGCCTGTTTCATACGCAGGCCGTTCACTATCAGATCGATCCGGAAAGCGAAGCGTCTTTTCCGGGCTGCGGCGCAAAATAGCGCCATGAAAAAAGCGTTGGCTTACGGGCCAACGCTTTTTTTACAGGATTGTTTTAACGAAAATCAGGTGTTTTTCATGATGACGCTTTCGATAATATCCACGGCATCCTCGCAGGCGTCCAGACAGCTTTCAAGATCCTCAAACATATTGGACCAAACCATGAGCGTCCGGGTCGGCGTGCTGTCGTTGGCGTACAGCTCGTGATAGCAGCGGGCATGGAGCATATCGCCGTCGCTTTCCAAGGTGTTGACGGCGACGATTTTTTCGCGGATGGTCGGCGAGGTTTTAAAATTGCGGAATTCACACAGGACGTCGGAGAGCTGCTGGGTGCAGCGCACGATCAGGTCGGTGAATTTCAGCGCGTCGGGCCGGATCTGGCGCAGGTCGTACATATAGGCGCGGCGCATGACGTCGTCAATGGCGTCCACGACATTGTCCATCTGCTGTGCCAGCGCAAAAATATCCTCCCGTTCGATGGGGGTGATAAATTCATGCACCAGCCGCTGCGTCATGTCGTGCTTGGCGCAGTCGGCCTGATTTTCAATCTGATGCATCTTATCCATCCGTCCCAGAAACGCGTCATGCTCAAAGGCGCTGAGCGACTCGTGCAGGTAGGCGGCCGCCTGACAGATGGATTGGGCGCACTGACAGAAATAATCGAAATAATCAAAATCCTTTTTTCGCGTCGCTTTTGCCATAATTGCCTCCTAAAAAATCAGAATGAAAAGTTTTACCATCAGATAGCCCAAAAGCCCGCAGCCGGGAAAGGTCAATACCCAGGTCAGCACCATTTCTTTGACGATTTTCCAGTTGACGGCCGAAAGCCGCTTGGAAGCGCCGACGCCCATGATCGCGGTGGTCTTGGTGTGCGTGGTGCTTACGGGAATACCGGTTAACGAAGCCAGCAAGAGGCATGCCGCCGCGCCCAAATCGGCCGCAAACCCCTGATAGGTTTCCAGCCGCACCATGTCCATGCCGACGGATTTGATGATGCGATACCCGCCGATGCTCGTGCCAAGGCCCATGACGGCCGAGCAAAGCAGCATCAGCCAGACCGGGATGGTAAATTCCGTTACGCCGGTTTGCCCGCCGGAAAGGAAAATGCCCAGCAAAAATACGCCCATGAATTTCTGGCCGTCCTGCGCGCCGTGCATGAAGGCCATAGCCGCGCCGCCGGCAACCTGCGCATGCTTGAAAAAGCGCGCGGTGCGCAGCCGGTCCATGCGCCGGCAGACGATTTCGATGGCCTTGACGGCAAGATAGCCCGAACCAAACCCCAAAATCGTGGAAAGCACCAGGCCATAGAGCACTTTAAGCCATTCCATGGCGTTGATTCCGGCCATACCGCCGTGCATGGCAATGGCCGCGCCGGACAGTCCGGCGATCAGCGCGTGGCTTTCGCTGGTGGGAATGCCAAAGCGCCAGGCCGCGGTTGCCCAAACGACGATGGCAAACAGCGCCGCGCAAAGCGCCGTGGTCGCTTCCCCGGCGTTTTGGCCGAAATCCACCATTTTGTAGATGGTGGTGGCGACCTTATCGCTGATGAGCGTCATGACCAGAACGCCCAGAAAATTAAACACTGCCGCCATGACAATGGCCGCGCGCGGCCCGATGGCGCGGGTGGAAACGCAGGTGGCGATGGCGTTGGGCGCGTCCGTCCAGCCGTTGACCAAAATGACGCCCAGCGTCAGCAGCGCCGTCAGGGCGACAAGCGGATTTTGAACGAGACTTGCTAAAAATTCAGTCAGACTTACGGTCATATCAAACTCCTTTGGCGTGCTGCCCAGTTCGGCCGAAAAGCACGGCGGGCATGGAAAATAAAAAATTTACTACCAATATATAGTAACACAACCGTTTTGACCGCGCAAGCGCCGTGAAAAAGTTTGCGCGATGTTTTGTCGCAGCGGCGCAAATCTTGGCGAAGGATGAACAATTCTGCGCTTTCAGGCTCCGGCGTGCACCATGGCGATGCTGCCCGGACGGCAAGACCGATCCGGCGTTATGGATCGCCCGGCGCAGCGGTTTTGCATTGCGATAAAAAAGCATGCACAGATCCAATTTCTGTGCATGTAAAATAAGATATACCGCCAGACGGCCCTGCGGCTGCCTGTTTTTTTGTATGGAATTGCCTGCGGCGCTTGGGGCAAAAGGTGCGCCCGTCCCATGGACTCTTGCTAACGGATGATCTTTCGGGCCTCCAGATAATAACGCTTATCGCGGGAAACGCCCATGGAAAAGGTTTTGCGCGGCAGCGCGCCGCATTGGGCGACGCCGGCAAAAAACGCGTCTTTGCCGATTGGCGGCAGCAGGAAGCCGGCGTGGCCCGGCTTTGCGGCGAGCCGGAGCAGCGCGTCGTCGTCGTGAATATAGTCGATTTGCACCTGGGGATGCGCCTGCAGATATTCGTCCAGGAACCCCTGCAGCGTCCCCACCGGCAGCGTGTGCGCGCCCCGCGCCGTTTCAAAATCATAAACGCGGCCGTTTGCATGCAGACAGAACGTCTGTCTGCCGCCGGGACCGGGATGCTGCTCCAGCCATGCGGCAAACGCGCCGGCAAGATCCTGCACGTCTGCGCCCAGAAGCAGGCGGTGGATGGGTTCAAACGCCAGGCTTTCATCGTGCAGGTTGACCAGTTCGACCATAGCAAAGCGCGCCGGGTCGTCCATCTGCGCGCCGGATTCCTTTTTCTGCTCCCAGACGGCCTTGGCGGTGGCCAGGGAATGATTCCCGTCGCCGACGGCGAACAGCAGCGGATGCGCCGCGGCCTGCGCGCCGTATTTTTTTCCCTGAACGGCAGGGGCGGCCAATGCGGCAAATGCGTCGGCCAGCGCAGTCATTTCCTTTAAATCGCATACCGACCGCGCACAGATATGGCCGCCGCCCTGCATCAGATCAAAATCGTAGCAGACGGGCAGCGTGCTTTCATGGGCCAGCAGCGGCCCCAAAACCGTGTTGTCCGCATCGTCAAATAAGACCATCACATGCGGCAGCTCCACCGGCGCATGCTGGCGGATCGCCACGCGCGGCGGGATGCGCGCCAGAATCGTGCCCTCCGTGGCGCGTACCGGCGCCTGCGCGCCCGCGCGGTAATCATACGCTTCCAGATCCAGCGCGGCAAGAAGCCCGGTGCGCACACCTGTGCTGGTCTGGCGGCGAATCAGCAGAAAACCGTCCAGTGGCGGCGCGAAAACGCCCTGATCCAGATATTGCGCCATGCAGGCGTTGATCTGCGGGACGCGCTTTTGGGTCTCGTCCAGATAAATTTCCGGCAGCGTGATGCGCAGCGTCGAAGGCGCGCCGTCCACCTCGTCCTGTACCGCCTGCCAATACGCGGGGTCGGCGGTAAACTGGTCGCAGGCGATGACGGCCCATTTGGTTTTGTCGATGCCCGCCGCGGGCAAAAGCGCGTCTGTGGACGCAAGATAGGCCTGCGGAAACTGTTTCATGCGGGTTCCTCCCTGTTCAGACGCCTGCGGCGTCAAAATTTTTCAGCAGCACACACTCGATGGCGTCGGTCAGCGCCTGCCAGCTGGCTTCCAATACGTTTTCCGAAACGCCGACCGTGCCCCAGCTGGTGTGTCCGTCGGTGGAAACAATGGATACGCGCACGCACGACGCCGTGCCCTTGCCCGTATCGATCACGCGGACTTTAAAGTCCGTCAGCGTCATCTCCCCGATGCAGGGGTAAAAGACGCTCAGCGCCTTGCGCAGCGCACGGTCCAGCGCGTCAACCGGGCCGTTGCCCTCTGCCGCCGTCATTTCCACCTGGCCGCCGACCTCGACTTTGATCATGGCGCTGGCCGACATTTCGTCCTGCGGATTGGCCGAGATGACTTTAAAATCCAAAACCTTGAAAAACGTGGGCAGCTTGCCCAGATGGCGCAGCACCAAAAGCTCAAAGGACGCTTCGGCTACGTCAAATTGATAGCCCCGGTATTCCAGCTGCTTGAGCTGCGCAAGCAGCTGAGACGCCTGCTTTTCATCGTCTGCAATTTCAGGGGCGATATGGCGCAGCTTTTCAAGCACAACCGCCCTGCCGGACATTTCGGAGAGCAGAAAGCGCCGTTCATTGCCCACCAGCGCCGGATCGATATGCTCAAAGGACTGCGGCGCTTTGCGCACGCCGTCCACATGCATGCCGCCTTTGTGCGCAAACGTCGCCCGTCCCACGTAGGGCTGGTGATCGTCCGGGCTCAAATTGGCCAGTTCCGCTACCGATGCGGCCGTCGCCGTCAGATGTGCGAGCGGCCCGTCGATACAGTCATAGCCCATTTTCAGCGCCAGCGTGGGCAGCGCGGTGCATAAATTGCAGTTGCCGCAGCGTTCCCCGTAGCCGTTGATCGTCCCCTGGACATGGCGCGCGCCGGCGCGTACGGCGCAAAGCGTGTTGGCAACGGCCAGCCCGCTGTCGTTGTGGCAATGGATGCCGATCCGGTCGCCGAACCGGGCGCGGCATGCGCGTACCGCCTGGGCAATCTGCTCCGGCAGGGTGCCGCCGTTGGTGTCGCACAATACCAGCAGGGACGCGCCGGCGGCGCAGGCGGCGTCCAAAACCGCCATGGCGTACGACGGGCAATGCAGGTAGCCGTCAAAAAAATGCTCTGCGTCAAAGAAAACCTCGCGGCCGTGGTCAACCAGATACGCGACCGAATCGCGCACCATGCGCAGGTTTTCCTCCAGCGAGGTGTGCAAAACCTCCCGCACATGAAAATCCCAGGCTTTGCCGAATACGGAAACGCAGGGCGTGTGCGATTCCAGCAGCGATAAAAGCGCGGGGCTTTCCTGCGCGCGTACGCCCGGCCGGCAGGTTGAACCGAAGGCGACCAGCTTGGCACGGGCAAGCGGATGGGCTTGGAAGTGGGCAAACAGCGCCGCGTCCTTGGGGTTGGAGGCGGGATTGCCCGCCTCGATATAGGCGACGCCCAATTCGTCCAAAAGCGCCGCGACGGCGATTTTGTCGTCCAGTGAAAATGCGATGCCCTCTGCCTGCGCGCCGTCGCGCAGCGTGGTATCCAGCACGGAAATATTCATGCCTGATCCTCCTGTGCGAAGGTGTAAAGATAGCGGTTGATGGCCGACAGATACGCCCGGGCGGAGGCTTCCACCACGTCGGTGGAAACGCCGCTGCCCATCACCAGCCCTCTGGCGCCTTCCATGCGGACGACGGCCTCGCCCAGCGAATCCTCTCCGCCGGTCAGGGCGTGGATGCTGTAGCGGCGCAGCTTCAGCGCCATGCCGGTTGCGCGTTCAATCGCCAAAAAGGTTGCCGCAACCGGGCCGTCGCCGCAGGCGGCTTCCTCCAGCACCTGATCGTCGCGCCGCAGGCGCACGGTGGCGGTGGACAAAAGCGTGTTGCCGCTGATGACATGGAAGTATTCCAGCTCGAAAACCTCCGGCATGGTGCTTTTCTGGCGGACGATCGCCTCCAGATCGCTGTCGGTGACTTCCTTCTTTTTGTCGGCAAGCGCTTTGAACTGCGTGAAATATTCGGCCAGCTTTTCTTCCGATACGATATATCCCAGCTCGCGCAGCCGTTCGGCAAAGGCGTGCTTGCCGGAAAGCTTGCCCAGAACCAGCGCCGATTCGCGAAAGCCCACATCCTCGGGGCGCAGAATCTGGTAGGTCAGCGGGTTTTGAAGCATGGCGTGCTGATGGATGCCGCTTTGATGCCGGAACGCATTTTCGCCCACGATCGCTTTGTTGGGCTGTAGTTTTACGCCGCAAAGCTGTGCGGTCAGCGCGCTGGCGCGGGCGATGGCGGTGGTATCGATCCCCGTCCGGACGCCGCCAAAGCATTCGCCGCGCATTTTGACGGCCATCACGATTTCTTCCAGCGCCGCGTTCCCGGTGCGCTCGCCAAAGCCGTTGACCGTACATTCCACCTGGCGCGCGCCGCCCATAACGCCGGAGAGCGAATTGGCGACCGCAAGCCCCAGATCGTCGTGACAATGCACGGAAATCGTTACCTTTTCACGGTTGTGGATGTTTTGGGCGATATAGCGTACCAGAGATTCAAATTCCGACGGGGCGGTGTAACCGACGGTGTCGGGGATATTGATCGTCGTAGCGCCTGCGTCGATGGCGGTGTTGAAAACGCGCAGCAGATATTCCCGGTCGCTGCGCGTGGCGTCCTCCGGGGAAAATTCCACGTCGGGACAGAGCGAGGCGGCATAGGCAACCCATTTTTGCGTCATTTCAAGGGCCTGCTCGCGGGTGATGTGCAGCTTGTATGTCAGATGCAGGTCGCTGGCTGCGCCCAGCACGTGCAGCCGGGGCTTTCGCGCGTGACGAATCGCTTCCCAGGCCCGGTCGATATCCTTTTGCGTCATACGCGCCAGCGCGCAGACGCCAGCGCGTTCCACGCTGCGGCTTACCGCGCATACCGCCTCAAAGTCCCCCTGGGAGGCGATCGGAAAACCCGCTTCGATGACGTCTACGCCCAGCTTGTCCAATTGGCGGGCAATCTGCACCTTTTCTTCCGTATTTAAATTGACCCCCGGCATCTGCTCCCCATCCCGGAGCGTGGTGTCGAAGATCCGAACGTATGAATCCATGGCAATCATCCTTTTTTGCGCATGCGCGCAGCGATCTTTTGGGATCTGCACGGGAAACGCCGCCTGATAGCGCGGCGCGGGAGGGAAAATTCCCTCCCGGCTGTGCGGCGCAAACCGCGCCTGCCGCTTTATTTGGTCAAAAATGCGTCCACCGTTGCTTCCATCTGCTGGCGGTCGCAAACGGTTTGATGGCGCACGGGCAGGGTGCGCAGGGCGCGCAGCGGCGCGGGCATGGGCACCCCGCTGAGCGCTTCCAGACGGTCGGCGCAGCCGAACTCGTCCAGCCCCTGCGCGCTGTCAATCGCGCAAAGGACGCTGCGGGAAAATTTGTACGGGCTGGCCGTGCAGACGACCAGCGCCGGCGTTTCGTCGCCGCTTTGAGCGCGATAGCGCGTATAAACTGCGCTGGCGACTGCGCTGTGCGGATCCAGCACAACGCCGTGCTCGCGGTATACCCGCTGGATTTCCGCCGCAGCGGTCTCGTCGTCGGCCCACGCGCCGACAAACTGCGCTTTGAGCGCCTGCGCGGCCTGCGCCGGCAGGGTATATTTGCGCTGCTGCGAAAGCGCCTGCATCAGCGCGCCAACCTGCTGGCCGTCCCGGCTGCAAAGTTCAAACAGCAGCCGTTCCACATTGGAGGAAATCAGAATATCCATCGACGGGGATGTTGTTTTGTAAAAATCGCGGTTGGCGTCGTAGACGCCGGTGTTGATAAAATCGGTCAGCACATTGTTTTTGTTGCTGGCGCACAGGAACCGTGCAATCGGCAGCCCCATCTGTTTGGCGTACCACGCCGCCAGGATGTTGCCGAAATTGCCCGTCGGCACGCACACGTTCATCGGCGCGCCCTGTTGGATCGCGCCGGCACGCACCATGTCGGCATAGGCCGAAAAATAATACGCCACCTGGGGCACCAGCCGGCCAAAATTGATCGAATTGGCGCTGGAGAGCACCTTCCCGCGCGCTTTGATGCGCGCCTTGAACGCGTCGTCGGCAAAAATCTTTTTGACGCCCGTCTGCGCGTCGTCAAAATTGCCGCGTACCGCCGCGACATGGACATTGCCGCCCTGCTGCGTAACCATCTGAAGCTTCTGCGCGGGGGAAACGCCGCCGTCGGGATAAAAAACGATCACCCGCGTGCCGGCAACGTCCTTAAATCCTTCCAGCGCGGCCTTGCCGGTATCGCCGGAAGTCGCCACCAGAATGACGACCTCGTCCGTCGTGCCTTCCAGCTGCATCGCGCCGGTCATCAGGTGCGGCAGCATCTGAAGCGCCATGTCTTTAAACGCCAGCGTCGGCCCGTGGAACAGTTCCAGCGCCTGGCGGTCGCCCAGCGGGATCACCGGCGCAACCTGCGGCGTATCAAACCGGTCTGCGCCATAGGCCGCCTGGCACATGCCGGGCAGCATGCGGCTGTACTGATCCAAAAACGCAGACAGCACCGTGCAGGCGCGCTGGTCATAGGGCATGGCGCTCATTGCGGCAATCTGCTCCGGCGCGATCTGCGGGAAACGCTCGGGGACATACAGGCCGCCGTCGGGCGCAATGCCGCCCAGGATTGCCTGCGCGCCGCTTACGGGGGCGCTTTGGGAACGGGTCGAATAAAACAGCATGATGGTTCACCTCGTCAAATTCCGGCTGTGCCGGCATACGAAAAAAGGCGCGGAAAACGCCGCGCCTTATTCAAACAGGGGGATCAAGGGGCGCATGCCGCTTGATGCAGTCGCATTAGATGATGTATTTGCGGGCATATTCCGGCGCCGTTTCCTGGTCGCCCGAAATGGACAATACCAGCGTTACGCCCGCTTTGTCGGCATATTTTTCAAGGTAGTGGAAAAACTCGGAAAGCTCGTCCATCTCCGCCTTGACGATGCGCAGGAACCCGTCGACAAACAGAAGCGAAAGATCGTAGTTGGAAGCCAGAATGCCCTTTAAAAAGCCCAGGAACATGTCCGGGTTGGACACATGATATTCGGTGGCGTTGATAAAGCGAATCTGATTTTTCAGATCAAACATGTAGCTGTTGTCGTCGTCAATAAAAGCAATGCTGCCGGTATGCGCTTCCACCGCGTCGTTGGCCATGTTCAGGATGCGCTTGGTCTTGCCGGAACCCTTTTTGCCGTAAATCATCTGAATCATATGAAAAGCCCTCCCATGTTGAAATGGTGTACTTGCCTATAGTATACAACATCAAAGCACTTTTGGCAACGCGCGGCGGGAAAATTTATCCTTCCAGCATGCTGACAAAATGCGAGAGCCGCTGGAGGCATTTTTCGATGTTTTCCATCGAAACGGCATAGGAAAGCCGCACATAATGGTCGGCCATAAAGCCTGCGCCGGGGACGACGGCCAGCAGTTCGTGCTCCAAAAGCAGATCAGACAGCGTCATGGAGCCGTCGATGACGGTGCCTTCAAAGCGCTTGCCCAGCAGGCCGGAAATGTTGAGCATGATATAAAACGCGCCGTGCGGGCACAGGCAGGACAGCCCGTCAATCGCATTGAGCCCCTGGCAGAGCGCCTTGCGCCTGGCGTCAAAGGCGTCGTGCATGGTTTTGCCGTCCGGATTTTCCTGCGACAGCGCAATCTGCGCGGCGTACTGCGCAATTGAATTGGGGTTGGACGTGCTGTGGCTTTGGAATTTGGTCATCGCCTTGGCAACCGTCAGATCGCTTGCCGTGTAGCCGATGCGCCAGCCGGTCATGGCGTAGGTTTTGCTTACGCCGTTGATGACGATCGTCTGCGCTTGGATCTGGGGGCCGAAGGAAGCGATGGAAACATGCTTCTGATCGCCGTAGATCAAAAGCTCATAAATTTCATCCGAAACGGCGAACAGCTCATGACGCACGCAAAGCTCCGCAATGCGCCGCAGCAGCGCCTCGGGGTACACGCATCCGGTGGGGTTGTTGGGGGAATTGATGACGATGGCCTTGGTCCGCGGCGTAATCGCCATTTCAATGGCCAGCGGATCCGGACAAAAATCATTTTGCTCGCAGGTGGGCACAAACACCGGAACCCCGCCGCACATTTTGACAATTTCCGGGTAGCTTACCCAGCAGGGCGAGGGAATCAGCACCTCGTCGCCGGGGTTTAAAATCGCCGAAAAGGTATTGAAAAGGCTTTGCTTGGCGCCGCTTGAAACAACGATCTGATCGGGCGTATAGCGCAGGCCGTTTTGCTTTTGAAGCTTGTCGCAGATTGCCTGACGCAGCGAAAGCGTCCCGGCGACCGGGGTATATTTGGTCATGCCCATGTCCATGGCCTGCTTGGCCGCGCTGATGATGTAGGCGGGGGTGTCAAAATCAGGCTCGCCCGCGCCCATGCCGACAACGTCCTTTCCCTGCGCTTTTAATTCTTTGCTTTTGGCGTCCAGCGCCAGGGTAACGGAACCTGTAATTGCCAGGCATTTTTCAGATAATTGCATGATCGGCTGCTCCTCCATGGCGGCGGGCTTTCCCGCCGGATTCTGTAATGGTTTATTATTCGGCTGCCATTGCAAAAATCCTGCTTCTTTTGACGAAAAATAAAAATATTTTGCAGGATTGGATTTTCGGGCCTGCATCTCGGCGCGCGCCTTGACAGATAAACGCAGGAACACGCCTGCAATTATGCGAATTTGACGGGATAAAAAAGCGCCGCCCGAAAAGGGAGCGGCGCGGGGGGACAGGCGCGGTCCGCCTTTTTGTTCAAAGCGCCGGCCGAATTTTTGCGGGCTTACAGACCGTAGAGCGCAGTGAATTTTTCTTCCAGATAATCCAGATAGTACGACACGTTCAGCGGCTCTCCGGTGATGTCGCGGATCCACTGGTCGGGCGTGAGCAGGGACGCTTTTGCAAACACATGCGTTTTGAGCCAGCCAAGCACGCGGTCCAGCTGTCCTTCCGCTACGGCGGCGTCCACGTCAAAATCCTGACGCATGCGCCGCAAAATCTGCGCGCCGTAGGCGTTGCCCAGCGCATAGGAGGGGAAATAGCCGAACATCCCGGTCCAGTGTACGTCCTGCAGGCAGCCCTGCGCGGCATCCGGAACGTCCACGCCCAGGTATTCCCGATATTTCTCGTTCCACAGCTGCGGGATTTCATGTACGGCGATCTGTCCGTTGATGAACTGTTTTTCAAGCTCATAGCGGATCAGAATGTGCAGGCAATAGGTCAGCTCGTCTGCCTCCGTCCGTAAAAGCCCGGGCTGGGCGATGTTGACCCCTTCGTAGAATTCACGCTGGCTGATATCGGCAAAGGCGCCGCCGTGGAGTTGGGTCAAAAGCGGGTACAGATATTGGATAAACGCCTCGCTGCGGCCGATCAGGTTTTCGTAAAAACGCGAAATGCATTCGTGCATGGCGTTGCTCATATGGTTGGCGGCGTGCAGGTCGTAAAGCTCCTGCGGCTCGTTTTGCATAAACAGCGCATGACCGCCCTCGTGCAGGGTGGAGAAAATATTGGAAACGAAATTCTGTTCATAATAATGCGTGGTCACGCGCACGTCCAGCGGGCCGAAATTGGTGGTAAACGGGTGTTCCGTGCTCATCAGAACCAGCGTGTCGTCGCGCAGGCCTTCCAATTTCAGCAGTTGGCGGGAAAACGCCTCCTGCGCCGGAATCGGGCAGGGACGGGTGAGAAAATCGCTGCGCAGCGTTTTTCCCTCGCGCGCGATGCGGCGCATCAGCGGCACAATGCGCGCCTTGAGCGCGTCAAAAAAAGCGTCCAGCTGGGCGATGCTGCCGCCCTTTTCGTAATCGTCCAGACAGGCGTCATAATAGCTGGCCGGTTTTTCGTCGCGCAGGTCGATGGCCTGGCGGGTAAGCGCAATGAGCTTTTCCAGCGTGGGCTGATACAAAGAAAAATCGGACGCCTTTTTCGCCGCCAGCCAGTCGCCATAGGCCTGCGCGGCAATTTTGTCCATTTCATAGGCAAATTCAGGCGTGAAATTTTTGATCTTGCGATACTGGTCGTAAAGATGCTCCACCAGCTTTTGCTCTGCCGGCGCCAGCTGCGCGCTGTCCTGATGCAGGCTGCAGATCAGCTCCTCCAGTTCCTTTTCGTGCTCCAGGGCAAAAAGCTGCTGGCCGACAACCGCCATGTCCGCCCCGGCCTGCGCCATGCCCATGGGCGGCGCGCAGCATTCCAGGTCGAACTGCAGCTTGCCCAGCGTGCGCTGATAAACCTCGATTTGCTCCAGTTTCTGGTACAGCTTGTGCATTTGCTGCGAATGATCCATTGTAATCCCTCCCTGTTTTTTTGATCCATATGATTGCCCGTTATGCGCAATGCAGCATCCGCGTTTTGCGTATTCTCTGCGCTGCATGCGGGCTAGAACCGTCGGATTCGGGTCATGCGCCTTCGCATGGACACGGAGAGCACCAGCCCGACGCCCATCATGTTGGCCCACATGGGCGAGCCGCCGTAGCTTAAAAAAGGCAGCGGAATGCCGGTGACGGGCAAAAGGCCGATATTCATGCAGATGTTCTCCGCAATATGAAAAAACATCATGGCCGCAACGCCGATGCAGATCAGCGAGCCGAAGCTGTCGCTGGCGGTGCGGGCGATGCGCAGCATGCGCACCAGCAGCATCAGCAGCACGCCGACAATGATCAGGCAGCCGACCAGGCCGACCGCCTCGGCCGTGACGGAAAAGATAAAATCGGTATGCTTTTCGGGCACATAATCCAGCTGGCTCAGCGCGCCTTCCCGGAAAAGCCCCTTACCCCAGACCCGGCCTGTACCGGTTGCCGTTTTGGCGTACAGCACGTTATAGCCGGAGCTGTTCAGATTGCGGGAGGGGTCCAGAAAGTCCAAAATGCGGTTGCGCTGATATTCGCTTAAAAGAAACCAGACCGGTATGGCCGACACGGCGGCGACAAGCCCCATGCCCAAAAGCAGCTTCCAGTCCGTGCCGGACAGGAACATCATGCCGACGAAAATGCACATAAATACCAGCGCCGTGCCCACTTCGCCCTCCGCGATAATCAGGCCGACCGGCAGCGCCGTTACGGCCAGATAGATCAGCAGCTCCCGCACATGCTTTACCGGCGTCGTACGCGCGCCCAAAAGCGCGGCCATGGTCAGGATGTAGGGGATTTTCGCCAGCTCGCCGGGCTGAAACGACAGCGTTTCGGTAATGTAGATGGCGTTTTTGACATTGCCGCGCCCTGCGGGCATGAACAGGACGATGATCAGCAGCAAAACCCCGAACCCGTAGGCGTACCAGATCAACGGACGCCAGATCCGGTAATCGATCGCCGCAAACGCGATGCCCAGCACCAGCCCGGTGCCGATCCAGACCAGTTGGCGCAGGACGTAATAGGGGTTGATCCGCGCGGCAATGCCGGCCAGCCCCGTTGCGCCGTTTTCCGCGTACGGGTCGCAGGTGGCGTTGGCAATGGTTACCAGGCCCAGCAGGCACAGCGCCAGCACCAGCGCCACCAAAAGCCAGTCCGTTGTCTTGATCAGTTTTCCAAAATCATTTTTCTGCATGAACGCTCCAACGCCCTGCCGGACGGCAGGGATGCTTCCTTTTTAAAACGACCGCATTCAGGGACGGCAAACGCCCCCGGATGCGGCCGGAAGAAATAATCGGCTTAGAGAATATCGTTCTGATAAAGCGGATATTTTGCGCACAGCGCCAGAACCTGCTCCCGCACGGCGCTGACGGCTTCCTCGCCGCCCTCGATGCAGTCGGCGATCAGGTTTGCGCACAGCGCCAGGTCGTCCTGCTTTAACCCTCTGGTGGTCACCGCGGGCGTACCAAGGCGCACGCCGCTGGTGATAAAGGGCGAACGCGTTTCAAACGGCACCGTGTTTTTGTTGGCGGTGATATTCGCGTCGTCCAACAGCGCTTCGAGCTTTTTGCCGGTGAGCTTGCGCCCGGTGAGATTGACCAGCATCAGATGGTTGTCCGTGCCGCCGGAAACCAGCTTGACGCCGCGGGCGGTCAGCCCCTGCGCCAACGCCTGGGCGTTGAGCACGATCTGGTGCTGATAGGCCTTAAATTCGTCGCTCATCGCTTCTTTGAGGCAAACCGCCTTGCCGGCGATCACATGCATCAGCGGGCCGCCCTGCGTGCCCGGGAAGATGGCGCTGTCAATTTTTTTGGCGTATTCTTCCTTGCAGAGAATCATGCCGCCGCGCGGGCCGCGCAGCGTTTTGTGAGTCGTGGTCGTGACAAAGTCGGCATAGGGCACGGGGGAGGGATGCTCGCCCGCGGCAACCAGGCCGGCGATGTGCGCCATATCGACCATCAAAAGCGCGCCGACCTCGTCGGCAATCTGACGGAAACGGGCAAAGTCGATCACGCGGGGATACGCGCTTGCGCCCGCGACGATCAGCTTGGGCTTGCACTGATGCGCGATGCGCGCCAGCTCGTCGTAATCGATCGTTTCATCCTCCTGGCTGACGCCGTAGGGGACGATGTTGAAATATTTGCCGGACATGTTGACCGGGCTGCCATGGGTCAGATGCCCGCCGTGGCTCAGATTCATGCCCATGATGGTGTCGCCCGGGGTGAGCATGGCAAAATAGACCGCCATGTTGGCTTGCGCGCCGGAATGAGGCTGCACATTGGCGTGGTCTGCGCCAAAGAGCGCGCAGGCACGCTCGCGCGCCAGCTCTTCAACGACGTCCACATACTGGCAGCCGCCGTAATAGCGTTTGCCGGGANNATTCGCAGCCGCCGTAGTAGCGCTTGCCGGGATAGCCTTCGGCGTATTTGTTGGTCAGATGGCTGCCCATTGCGGCCATAACCGCAGGGGAAACGAAGTTTTCCGAGGCGATAAACTCCAGATGCGTACGCTGGCGGTTCAGCTCGTCAGCCATTGCGGCATAGACCTGCGGGTCTGCGTTTTTGACGGTGGAAAGATCAATCATGTCCGGCCCTCCAAAGGTATGTTTTTAGAAACCCCGCGCTGCGGGAAAGGCCGGCCATAGGCGGCCGGCGCGAATCACAGGTTTAATCGTCAAAGGTGGGTTCCGTGCCGCCGTAGAGCTGATACCAGGCCTTGGGCATGAGCACGTTTTCGTTGATGGTGACGTTTTCCGTATCGACGGTGGGGTCTTCTCCTTCCCGCACCTTGCGCCCCACGACGACCAGGCGGCCGTTTTCCAGCTGCCAGTGCGCGGTGCAGGTTGACAGCATGACCAGCTCGTCGTCGCTGTTGACGTCCACGCCCGTGGTGAACATGGAGCGCCGATTGATGAAGGTGCAGAAGCGGTCAAAGACCGTGTCGGAAGCAAAGGTGTTGTACAAATAGTTGAAAAACGGGTTTTCGTCCACGTCGACCATCATGACGGACAGGATCTTATACTCGTTTTCCTCGTAAAGCGTGTCAAAGGTGAACGTCGGGTTTTCCTTGTAGAATTTCAGCGCCGCATTTTCCCCGCGCGTTACGTCATAGCGGGAAAGGTTGCCGAACATCCGGCCGTTTGCCATGTTGTGGCCATGGATAACCAGATTTTTCTTGTTTTCCAGCACGTCGCCTTCCACGCCCAAAAACAGCCAGCCCTCGTATTTGTAGCTGCCGTCCAGGCTGTGATCCAGATAAAACGAATTATCCTCGCCCTGGACGATGGCATAATCGATATCGCAGCCGTCCAGCTTCAGCCAGCCTACGATATCCGGCGTTTCCTCCAAAAGCTCCGACCAGCGCGGCATGATGGTCGGGGTCGGCGTGGGCGTCGGCTCCGGCGTCGCCATAGCGGTGGGGGTGGGCGTGGCCGTAGGGGTGAGCGTAATGGTGGGAATGGGGGTAAAGGTTGCGGTCTGCGCCGGCGGAGTAACCGAAGGCGCGGGCTGGAACCAGCCGTATACATAATCCCAGAACAACACGATCAGCGCCGCCGCAATCAGAACGGCAGCCAGGATGATCTTGACGGTACGCGATTTCATAGGGTTTGCTTCCTCCGAAATGCGGCGAAAAGCCGCAAAGTTAACAGATCATTCAAGTCGGGGCAGATGACTACGGCGTTTTTTCCGTCTCAGGCGCCAAAAGGATGCGCAGCATTTTCGGCGCATACTGCCCCTTTGCGCTGCGCCGTTTTTCGGTCAGCCGAATGCCCAGATAGGAAATTGCCACGAAAACCAGCCCTGCGGCGCAGGCGAAAAGCTCCGCATTTTGCGAAAAGCCCAGCCGCGGCGCAAGCGCCTGTCCCGCCCAAAGTCCGGCCAGCAGCGCCAAAAGCGGGATCAGATACGCCACTGCGGACGCCTGAAGCAGCCTGGAGGCGTGCAGATCCACACAGACCGTATCGCCGACTTTTGCGTCCAGGCGATTGGGCAGGGTGATGGACACCTGTTTGCTGGTGCCCAGCTGACACAGGCGGCACTGGGCGCAGGCTTCGCTGCGTTCAAATTCCACCTGTGCATTTTGTCCTTCCACTGCGATAACGATGCCGTTTTGCGTCATGACCGATATTTCTCCTGCGCTTGCTTGGTTCAATTTGCTGTGAGGTTTCGATCCGGCAGGGCGGGCGCATCCCGCCGCACATGCGGTATGGGGCAATCCTGCGCGCCTTGCGCCGGCCCAAAGGCGGCGGGGAAACTCAGCGGGTAAAAAACGCCAGAAGCGCCTGCTCGCTCAGCGTCTGTTCAGCGCTGGAGCGCATATCGCGCAGCTTGTACTGGCCGCTGGACAGTTCATCATCGCCCAGAATCAGCACGCGGGGGAACCCGGCCTTGCCGCAGTATTTCAGCTGCGCCTTGAGGCTGCGGTCCATCGTGTCCAAATCCGCCCGTACGCCGCGGGCGCGCAGCGCATGCACCAGTTCAAACGCCTTGTCTTTGGCCGCCTGGCCCATGGTGCAGATAAACAGGTCGCATACGTCGGGCTTTTCAAAGACGCATCCCTGCGCCTGCGCGACCATCAGCACGCGCTCCATGCCCATGCCGAAGCCTACGCCGGGCAGGTCCGGCCCGCCGATGGTTTTTACCAGCTTGTCGTACCGGCCGCCGCCGCAGATGGTCAGCTCTTTGCCGTCCACCCGGGTGATGACTTCAAATACCGTGCGGGTGTAATAATCCAGCCCGCGCACAATGCCGGGATCCACCCGGTATGCAACGCCCATCTTTTCCAAAAGACGCTTGAAGGCCTCGAAATGTTCCCGGCAATTCGCGCACAGACAGTCCAGAATCGACGGCGCGCCGGCGTTGATCTGCTTGCATGCCGGCTCCTTGCAGTCCAAAATGCGCAGCGGGTTGCGCTCAAAACGCTCCTGGCAGGTCTGGCACATTTGATCCAGATGCGGGCGCAGATAGGCCCGCAGCGCTTCCTGATAGGCGCCGCGGCACTGTGCGCAGCCGATGGAGTTGATCGTCAGGCTCAGATCCTTCAGCCCCAGCTTTTTCAGCACGTCCAGCGCAACGGACACTACGTCTGCGTCCATTTCCGGGCTGGCGCTGCCAAACGCTTCCACGCCAAACTGGTGGTGTTCGCGCAGCCGGCCGGACTGCGGGTTTTCGTACCGGAAAACGGGGCAGTTCAGATAAAAAAGCTTCTGGGGCATCGCGGCGGCGGCAAGACCGCTTTCAATCAGCGCGCGCACCGCGCCGGCCGTGCCTTCCGGCTTTAAGGTCACCGAACGCTTGCCCTTGTCTTCAAAGGTATACATTTCCTTTTGCACCACGTCGGTGGTGTCGCCGACGCCGCGCAAAAACAGCTCGGTGTGTTCAAACACCGGCGTGCGGATTTCGCCAAAGCCGGCCAGCATCGCGCTTTCCCGCGCGGTTTTTTCCAAATGCTGCCACAGATAGCTGTCGGCAGGCAGTACGTCTTTTGTTCCCTTGGGCGCCTGAATCGCCATGGTGTCACATCCTTGCGTCAATAAAGCCTGACAAAATGCCAAACTTACTATTTTATCATTATACAACGTGCCCGATGGTTTTTCAACGGTAAAATATGAAGCTGCCCCCGGCGGCTGTTTTCCTGCCGGCGTTTGGCGCCGCACAGCCGTCCATGGACTGTTTTTCTGCCGGTGTTCGGCGCCGCACAGCCGTCCGTTGTCTGCTTTTCAGCCAGTTTGTGCAGCGCACACCAATCGCGGCGTGCCGGTGCTTTTCAACCGGACGGGGCGCGCATCTCAAAGCGCGGGCCCTGCCGCGGCGTCTGCGCCTTGAAAAGCCGGACGCGCGGTGGATGAAGATTTCCCTGCCGCTGCGCAGCGGCGGAGAAAAGCGCGCGTCGGAGGCTGCAAATGCGCTTAAGCGCGCAGCATCAGCGGCAGCCATACCCGCATGGAACCGAAACCGCGGTTATCCCAGGCGAAATAGGGGATCAGGCGCAGCGGCGCGGGGATCGTCTGGGCGGCAAGGGGGCGGTACAGCGCGCTGTCGGGGGCGTCCTGCGGGACGGCGGCGGCCAGCGTGGAAAGGGCGGTAAAGGAAACGCCGTCAATCTGCATGGGCTCCGGGAAAAAGCGCGCGTCGCTGGGCAAATACAGCTCGTCGACGTCGCAGGGCGCGTCCGCGCTCTCCACGCAGTAGACGATGGGGCCGCGCTGTACGGCGACCTGCCCGGCGCATTCTTCGACCATCGGATGGGCGGCGATCAGACGGGCGGGCATATCCAGCGTCAGCACGACCGGCTGGTCGCTGTCCACGGGAACGCCGATATAGCTGCCCGCATCGGACGAATCGATCCGGCGGTGCTGGCCGTTATAAAAAAGCGTGCCGCTTTGCGCCCATCCCGGGATGCGCAGGCGCAGCGTGAACGCAACGCCGTTATAGTCGCGCAATTCAAACCGGATCGCGCCGTCCCAGGGATAGGCCGTACGCTGGCAAAGCGTCATCTGCGCGCCGTTTTTCAGCGCGATGCGCGCCTCGCTGGCGCCGTACAGCCCCGCATAGACGCTGTTTTCGTCAACCGCATAGCAGTATTCGCTGGCCTGCGCGATAAACCGGGCCAGATTCGTGGGGCAGCAAAAGCAGTTGGGGATGATCGCGGTGCGCTCAAGCGGCCAGGTCAGACGATAGGGCAGCGACCGGGTACGCCGGAGCATATTTTCGTAAAAATATTTTTCGCCGTCCAGGCTGACGGCAGACAGCGCAGTGTTCAGATAAATCTGCTCGATCAAATCAAAATACTGCGCCCTGGGCGAAAGCGCAAAAAGCCGGTGACACCACAAAATGTTGCCCAGAGCCGCGCAGGTTTCGTTATACGCGGTGACGTTGGGCAGCTGATAGGCATAGCCGTAGGCCTGATGCACCTTTTGATAATCGGCAAACAGGTCGCCGTAGGGCGAAACGCCCGTGTACAGCGCCCCGGCGCCGCCGGTGATGTAGAGCTTTGTGCGCGTCATGTCCTCGTAGACCCGAAGGAGCATTTGATAAAGCGCGTCCTCGCCCGTTTCGGCGTACAGGTCGGCCACGCCGGCGTACAGATACGCCGCGCGTACTGCGTGCCCCAAAATCTGATCCTGAGAGCGCAGCGGATGCCGGTCCTGATTGTCGTCGGTGCCGTTTGGCACCTGGTCGCGCAGGTCGATCAGGCGTTTGGCCAGCGTCAGCCATCGCAAATCGCGCGTATCGCGGTACAGCTCGATCAGCCCCATGTAATGCGACGGGCACACGACCGTTTGGATGTTTTCGGGGTTTTGCGCCAGCTTTTCCAGATATCCCGCCGCGCGCAGCGCGATTTTCAAAAACGACGCCGACCCGGTTAAGCGGTGATGGGTGACGGCGGCGGTGAACAGATGCCCGAAATTGTAAAGCTCAAAATCGTTGATATCCTGTCCCCGCGCGCCGGTGCCCTGCGCTTCGGCGATCAGCTGCTTGGTGGACAGATATCCGTCGGCGCCCTGCGCTTTTGCGATCAGGGCGATATACTGCTCGGCCTGATCCAGCGCTCCGGCGTCGCCCGTGGCGATGCCGGCGGATACCAGCGCCTCCAGAAGCTTGTAAAAATCGCCGTCGCCAAAAACGGTGCCGTGAAACTGCCCCTGCGTCAGCCCGGCGGCAATGCGGAAGTTTTCAATCGCATGAAAAACTTCCGGATCCTCAAACAGCTTCAGGATATGCGGCACTGTGCGCTGCGCCGTGCGCGCAAGCCGGGTTTTCCAAAAACCTTCCTGCCATTTTACCGCGTCAAACGGCAGCGACCATACCTTTGCATACGGGCTTTTTGACGTATCGATCAGCATAACGGCACGCTCCTTTTCTGTACTGTACGATTGTTTGGATATTCCTGCCTTCATCATATCACAGCCCGCATCCGTCCGCAATAAAAAACGCCGTCCGTCCGGAAAAGCGAACGGCGGCGTGATGGATTAAAGTTTATGCTTCCCCTGCGTTCGTCGTGCGTGCAGCAGAAAAGCGTCCGGCGCAGGCTGCCCGCAGCTGCGAGCCTGTGTTCGCGCGTCAAATCCCGGGCGTTTGATCCCTGCGCGCCGGTCGGGGCAGCGCGCAGGAAAACAGCCCGTCGCGCGTGCAGTAGAAAAACAGCCTGCCCATCCGCGTAAAGGGCAGACGCAGCTGCGCCTCCTGCTCCGGATAAAGGCGCCTGAGCAAAACCTCGTCTCCCTTAACCAGCGCGGCAAAGGAAAGGGAATGCGTTTTTTCCATGGGGTGGTCAATCTGCACAAACCATTCGCCGTCCACCTGCGAAAATGCAACCGCGCCCTCCTGCGCGTCCTGCGCCGCTGCGGCTTCCAGCTTCCTGCCGCAGCAAAAAACCGACGCGCCGGCGGTGCTGACCAGAATATTGCCGCAGTCTGCGCAGACGTAAAACCGCGCCTTGCAAAGATTGCCGCTGTCCGGCCGGTTGCGCACGATTTCCCCTTCCATCATCTGCGCCACCCGTATGTCAAGCACACG
>DCTY01000010.1:131147-131568 GCA_002329335.1 Christensenella sp. UBA1428 | reverse complement strand
GCGGACGCGTATTTTCCGCGCCGCAGGGCTGAATTTATGGGATTTACAGGAAATAAGATACAGGAGATCCTGAAGAAATGAATAAAAAAGAAGTACTTGAAATTCAGAAACAGCTGAAAAAAGACAACTGCCACGTAAACCGGATCTGCGGATGCTATGTGGACGGCCACAAAGAAAAAATAGCCACCATGAAAGAGGCCTTCCTCTCCCTTCCGGAAGAGGAAATGTTTAAGTATTCCGATATCCTGAAGAAAACACTTTCCGGCTCCGTGGGAAAAAATCTCCTGAACCTGGAGTTTCCGCTGAAGGAAGAAGTTCCCGGAGGCCGTCAGCAGCAGCTGCTTGCCCTGCGGGATTCGGAGCTGAAGGATGAGGACATGGTGACCGCCTTCTATGACAAGGTGATCGAGACCTATCTGGT
>DCTY01000010.1:0-131140 GCA_002329335.1 Christensenella sp. UBA1428 | reverse complement strand
ATACGACGTACCGGGGCACACCAGCGACGGCCTGGAGCTGGAGGATGCCTCGGACTACGTCTACAGCTTCCTTCTGTGCAGCATCTGCCCGGTCTCCCTGTCCAAAGCCGGGCTCTGCTATGACCCTTCCGCCGGAACCTTTATTGACAAGACGCAGGACCGGATGGTCCAGATGCCGGCAGCCGGATTTCTTTTTCCCGCCTTTAACGACAGGAATACAGACATCCACAGCCTTCTCTACTACAGCAAAAATCCGGATCTGCTTCACCCGGAGCTGATCACCGATCTTCTGGGGTGCGTCACCCCGCTCCCGGCAGACGACCAGAAAAGCACCTTCAACGAAGTAATTGAAGAAACCTTCGGGGAAAACTGTGACTTTGAGACGGCAAAATCTGTTCACGAGAACATCAACGCGCTGCTGGAGGGAAAAAAGGAGGAGCCGGAACCGACTCCTCTGGAAAAAAATGAAATCCGCCATCTGCTGGAGCACTGCGGTGCCCGTCCGGAACAGCTGGAGCGCTTTGACGCGGCCTACCAGGACGACCCGGAGAACGGAAACTGCCTGCTGGCCAGCAACCTCGCAAACACCCGGAAATTCGAGGTCAGCTCCGATGACGTAAAAATATCTGTCAGTTCCTCCCGCACAGATCTGATTGAATCCAGAATCATAGACGGAACGGAGTATATCCTGATTCCGGTAACCGGCAATGTCGAGGTAAACGGAATTAAAATCCGTTCCGGCTCCGGGAAAGCAGAAACTCCGGAAGACTGATCCGGTCTACCTGTCCTTTACGAGAAACAGGGAGGTATAGGTCACCGTGTTCGGGCCGTAGTAGTATTTCATCTGATTGTCCTTGCAGACCTGGCTGACCAGAAGGCCGTACCCCTCCATGGCGGAGGTAGCTTTCTCCGGAAATCTGCAGGGGGCGTCCGGGAACGTGCATTTTTTGCAGATGTCGCAGCTGGCGGAGGTAAGCGCCAGAATATCCGGATAAACGCCCTGCAGCTCCTCCAGGAACTTCGCGCAGTTCTCCTTCTGGCGGTTCACGCCGTCCATCATTCCCTCGTAATCCATAGAGTCTTCCAGCTCCGCTGTCGTCTGAACCAGAATGCCCCAGTCATATTTTTTCATGCGCTCCCCGCACTCCGCGACGGTGCCGCAGCCGGGAGGGCATGTCCAGGTTTTATTATAGGCGTGGCACTTGTCCACCGCGCACATGTCCCGCACCTCTTCCATTGGCTTGAGCGTATCAATGCTGGCAAAGCCGGCGTGGGAAAATCCCAGCTTCAATGCATCCTCGATCAGTGTTTCCTTCTCAAACGCCATGACAAATCCTCCTGTGATATAACGGCAAAAACCGGCATTTTTCAGCCCTGTCCGACCGGTTTCGCCTTTTTTCTGATTTCCTCACTGAACTCCCGCTTCTCGTTCTCTTTTTTGATCCAGTTGATGATCACATCGTAACTTTCCGGACGGTGAGGAAAGGTGCAGTTGGTACAGTCCTTGATAATTTTCCCGTCCTTCTGCCAGAATTCCGGTCTGCCGGGACATTTTTCCTTCAGATAGAACGGACAGTAGCAGAACAGACAGTTAAAATCCTCCTGCCCCTTGTGGCAGGGATAGTATTTACAGTCCTTATTCGCAAAGAAGCGATATGAATTCTCCATGTGTCTCCCTCCGGTCGTTAAAATGCTTATCTTCATAGTACATCCGGCATCTGTAATTGTCAAAACAAGACAAAAAAAGGCAAAAAAAGAACCATCGGCCCCGTAAGAGCCATGGTTCCGCCGTTCAGGCATTCTGTTCCGCCGCGTCCGTCAGAGTGTCTGCCAGCATCTTGCGGACCGTGTCCCTGTCTTCGCCCAGGGCAAGACAGAGTTCCGAATCCAGAAGATCTTCCGCCTCCTTCAGGTAGCGCTCGTCAATCGATGTGAATTTTCTTCCCTGTGACTCCCGTATTTTTCTCCGGGAGAGCAGCATCTTGATCATTCCCACCCATTTGCTCAGGTCGCTTTCCTTCATGATANNTGATACTCTTGTAGGTAGCCTCCCGCAGCTTTTCATTTTCCACGGAAGCCTCCGCGATGGAGGGAATCTCCCTCAGTAATTCTGCCGCCTCTTCCCTGGTGGCCACTTTGCGCATAACCACCTTTTCATTGTCCACAGGAGAATAGATCACGCTCTTATTTGTTGTCACCGGGCGGAGCACATAGTATTTTCTGCGTGCGTCACAGCCGGGCATCTTCAGCTTCGTGATCTCTTCTACCAGACAGGGCCCGTTGGTCCCGTAAACCACATATTCTCCCTTCTCAAACATTTTTTTACTTCCTCTCTCCAAAAAACGTAAACCTGCGGCAATCCATAAAAGTCTTAGAGGAACTCTGATTCTTCTGTCGTCCGTATTTCTACTTAATTATAACAAAAAAACGCATTTTTTGTAAGTAGTGAATTTACATGTGAATTCTACGTATATTCTGATTATTATTTCCGATGCACCAATGATTTTACATTTGTCTGTATTGCATGTGGAATACGCTTATGTTAGGCTTTTTACAGGTTTGGGCGTCAGGAGAAAAAATGAGTATAAAGGGAAAACTGCTGGAAGAACTGAATAAAAGAGAGGGAAAGCCGGTGTCCGGGCAGCAGCTGGCAGACGCTCTGGGAGTTTCCCGAAACGCTGTATGGAAAGCCATCCATGCCTTGATACAGGAGGGCTATCCTGTTGCATCTGCAGGAAACCGGGGCTACTTTCTGACGGATTCCTCCGATCTCCTGTCCGCCTCTGTGATCCGTTCCTGGCTGCCCGAAAGCTGCCGAAGCCTGAAGCTTAAGGTATACCGGGAGGTAGACTCCACAAACCGGGAGGCGGCGCGTCTTCTTGGCGCCGGAGAGACCGGAGAGCTTCTGCTGGTCAGCGACACCCAGACCGCCGGGCGCGGCCACAACGGAAGCAGCTTTCCTTCCCCCGCCAACAAGGGCATTTACTGCAGCTTCCTGCTGCACGCCGGTCTCCGCCCCGACCAGCTTGAAAATGTTTTTTCCGGTACCGCAGTGGCCGTTCTCCGGGCATTTTCCGCCCTGCAGCTGCCCCCGCTCTCCATCCGCGGAACCGACGAATTCTATCTGGAACNNGCGGCATTCTGTGCGAGGCAAACTCCTCCGATCTGGAATCCGGCCTGTTTGACCGTCTGATCATCGGAATCGGCCTCTATCTTTCCCTGACAACCGCAGACGGAAAAAAGATGTGCGGCAGAAACCGCCTGATCGCCGAGATTGCCTCGCAGGTCAGGCAGATCAATTACACCGATCCGAAAGCATTCCTGCGGGAATACAACGCCGCGCGCGAACCGTAACTTCCGGCACCAGTCTTCTCTCCCCTGCCGACGGAAGCATGGCATATACTTCCCCGGAAGGCGGGAATACCACAGCACCCCCACAGCAGCAGGAAACTGCCGTTCGTCCTCCGTCTTTTACAGTTCTACTTTACTCTCCAGCGTAAAATAGAAGGCCACACCGTTCTCCTTATTCTCCGCCCAGCATTTCTGATGATGTCCGTCCATGATCGCCTTGACAATGGACAGACCGATGCCGCTTCCGCCGTAGGCCCTGGTGCGGGCTTTATCCACTTTATAGAATTTGATCCAGATCTTATCCAGAGAATCCTCCGGGATCGGACTGCCGGTGTTAAAGACGCAGGTTGTCACGACGCCGTTCATCTCCTGGCAGTGAACCGAGATTATCTTCTCTCCCTCCGCGTGATGGATGGCGTTCGTCAGATAATTTGTGACAACCTCCTCGATCTTAAACTCATCGCCCCAGACCCAGACCGGATCCTCCTGCTCAAACTCCACGCGAACCTGCGCCTGCTGAATCATCACCTTCGCGGACTGTATAACGCCGTTGATCAGCTCCGTCAGATTAAATCTGGCCATAGAAACCAGATCGTTCCCGAATTCCAGCTGGTTCAGCGTCAGCAGCTGCTTCACCATTGTATTCATCTTTCCGGACTCGTCGATAATGACGTCGCAGTAGAAATCCCTGCTCTCCGGATCATCATTGATGCAGTCCTTCAGTCCCTCTGCGTATCCCTGTATCAGCGCGATCGGTGTTTTCAGCTCATGCGAAACATTAGAAAGAAACTCCTTGCGCATATCGTCAATCTGCGTTTTCTGCTCGATATCCTTCTGCAGCTTTGTATTGGCAGTTTTCAGATCCTCCACGGCATGTTCCAGATTATCNNCTCTCCGATTTCATCCTGTCCCCCGCTGGTGTAGCGCGCATCGAAGTCCAGATCTGCCATCCGCTTGGAGAGCGTCGTCAGCTCCTGAATCGGCTGCACAATCTTCCTGGTAATCAGCCACATGGCAAGTGCCCCGGCAATGACGGCGACCACGCTGATATAGACGAAAAACCTCGTGGAAACCTGTGCCGCGTCAGAAATGCTCTGAACCGGGCACATCACCATGTAGTAGCCGCCGTCCTCCATCCCGGCATACAGCTCAAGGTACTGCATATTGGTAAAGCGGTCCTTCAGCTGGATAATTTTATAGGATCCGGAAGACTGTATGATATGCGCGTGATCATCCTCCATCCCCATGATAAAGCCGAAGAGCCGGCCTGCCATGGCATCATCATTCTGCGCGTTCGTCTGCGTGGCATTCATCTGCGAGTCTGTGACACAGTAGGTGAGGCCGTTCACGCTGCAGTAATTGTTAAACGCGTCCCAGTCCGTGTCATTCCCCTGATCCGCAATCTTCTCATAGCTCTCCACCAGCTTTTTCTGCTTCTGGGAAGCATAAAAGGTTCCCGCAAAAGACCACTGGAACACCCCTACAGCTGCCAGAACAAGCACCATGATAATAATAAAAGTAAACGCGATTTTTTTTCGGATTGATTTCTTCATAATTTATTTTCCTGTTCACAAAACGCATAAAACATATATTTCATTATAACAGTAAACGGAACATCAGAGGAACATTTTCAGGCGTTTCTTCTTCCCATTCCCTTGAATTTTCTGTGAACGCTGTTTTTTCCCGCCCATCATGCTAAAATGTGAGTACAGGGACAAAAGTCCGACACCGTACATGCCTGCACGCAGGCGGCGGAGGGACTTTATGTATCACTTCCTCAGGAGGTTCGATCCATGGATGATATAAGAAAACTGCCGATAGGAATCCAGTCTTTTGAAGATCTGCGCAGAAACCATTACCTGTATGTCGATAAGACCGCCTATGTTTGGAATCTGATTTCTACGGGCAAGGTTTATTTTCTCAGCCGTCCCAGACGTTTCGGAAAAAGTCTGCTTATCTCTACATTAGAAGCCTATTTTCTGGGAAAATCGGATCTTTTCGACGGGCTTTTTATCAAGGCAAAGGAAGACGCGAAAGGAGGGAATGCCTGGCTGCAGCATCCGGTTGTGCATTTTTCCCTCTCCGGAGGGGATTACCATTCGGAAAACGGTCTGGAGGACGCGTTAAACAATGTAATAGAAGGATGCTGCCGGAAATATCATCTCACAGGAAACTATGAAATATATGGGGAGACACTGCCGATCCGCTTCAAAACGCTGATTGAACAGCTCTACGCGAAAACCGGAAGGCAGGTTGTCGTTCTTGTCGACGAATACGACAAGCCTCTCCTGGAAACCATGACAGTCAATGAAACGCAGGAAGAACACAACCGCCGCCTTTACAAAGGTTTTTTCAGTGTGCTGAAGGATGAAGATCGATACTTGAAGTTTGTCTTTTTCACCGGTGTCACCAAATTCAGCAAGATTTCTGTATTTAGTGACCTGAACCAGCTGAAAGATATTTCCCTTACAAATGCATGAGCGGAAATCTGCGGCATTACACAAAAAGAAATGTCAGCGGAATTCAAAACGGAAATCCGATCCATGGCCGGGGAACTCGGACTGACAGAGGAAGAATGCCTCAGAAAACTCGCAGAGATGTATGATGGGTATCATTTCTCTGCTAAAAGCGAAGGTGTCTATAATCCCTTCAGTCTGCTGAACGCATTTCAGGACAGGGATTTCGGAAGTTATTGGTTTGGAACCGGTACGCCTGGCTTTCTGATTCAAAAACTGAGATACTCCAGTTTTACGCCGGAACAGATTACGGACGGCGTGGAAGCCACCGAACAGGAACTCACCGATTACCAGTCTGACAATCCGAATCCGATCCCGCTGTTTTATCAGTCGGGATACCTGACCATATGCGGATTTGACAGGGAGTTCAGAATTTATTCTCTGAAATTTCCGAATGAAGAAGTAAAATATGGTTTTCTAAAAGGTCTGGCACCTGAATATCTGGGAAACAAGGATGCCGAAAACCCCGTCTCATTAAAAAATATGATTTGGGATCTGAGAAAAGGCGCTGCCGATTCATTCCTTCAAAGACTCTCTTCCCTTTTCGCCGGAATTCCTTATCCTGAAGGAAGAGCTCCGGAATATGANNGGAATGGCGGAACCAGATCTTCCTGATTTTCGCACTTCTCGGACAGAACGTAAAGTGCGAGGTGCATTCGGCACAGGGACGCGCGGACGCAGTTGTCGAAACGAAAAATTTTGTCTATATCTTTGAATTCAAGGTAGGTCAATCAGCAGACGAGGCGCTGCACCAGATTGAAGAAAAAGGTTATGCGGCTCCATACCTTACCGATTCGCGCAAAATTCAATGTATAGGGGTGAGCTTTTCCTCGCAAAAAAGAAACATTAAAGAATGGAAAATGGTTGAAGCAAAGGCCGGCTGAATCAGCCGACCTTTATAATATCTCAAAAATCAATCCTTATCATCTGTCGTAAACTTGTACCCCATCCCCCAGATGGTTTTGATGTAGGAACCTTTCTCTCCCATCTTGCTCCGAAGTTTCTTTACATGGGTGTCGATCGTCCTGGCGTCGCCGAAATAGTCATAATTCCATACGTTATTCAGTATTTTTTCCCTGGACAGCGCAATCCCCTTATTCTCCAGAAAATAAGTGAGCAGTTCAAACTCCTTAAAGCTCAGATCCATCTCTTTTCCGTCCACAGAAGCAATATGCGCCGATTTGTCAATCCGGACGCCCCCTGCCTCCAGAATATCATTGCCTCCGATCTGGCTGGTTCTGCGGAGGATGGCTTCCACCCTTGCCACAAGAACCTTCGGACTGAATGGCTTGGAAATATATTCATCCACACCGAGATCGAAGCCCATCAGTTCATCCCTCTCTTCTCCTTTTGCCGTCAGCATAATAATTGGTACTTGAGNNAGTTCATCCCTCTCATCCCCGCGGGCAGTCAGCATGATAATCGGCACCTTTGACTCTCTCCGAATCTCCCGGCAGACTTCCCATCCGTCCATTTTGGGCATCATAACGTCCAGAATAATCAGTTTAATATCTTTATCCGAATAAAAAAGATTCAGCGCTTCTTTGCCGTCTCCGGCCTCCAGCACCGTAAAGTCTTTTTTCACAAGAAAATCCCGAACAAGCTTGCGCATACGGGCTTCGTCATCCACAACCAGTATTTTTAATCCGTCCATATGATTTCCTCTTACCTTCTTTTATGCTTCCTGCAGTACCCCCGGCAGGGTGTACTTGTTTACGAAAAACCCCGCAGGCAGTCCTTATTTCCGCCTGTGTCAAAGTTACCCTGGTTTCGCAGAAACAACAGACTGCTCCTGCTGAACTGACGCGTATAAAGCTATCCTAGCTTTTAATTGTGTCCGCGCTGTGAAGAACAGAATGAAGAGAAGAAATTTCTTACACCTCCAGGTTCCTTCCCTGCTTACAAAAAAAGCATGAATAAGGGNNCCGTCCTCTGCACCTCTGATTTTCTCCTCCGCTTATCGAAAGCACAAACAGGGAAAACCTGAGAATCTATTCACCGTCTAAATACAGATGTGAGCGGGATCGGACGGATAACCTTCCGACCCTGGCATCAGAAATTAGTAAAAAAATAGATCCCGGCAGGTTACCGTAGGGATCTTGCAAAAATCCTCAAAGGACTTTTTAGTGTTCAGTGGATCTGACGGGGGTCGAACCCGTGTCCAAACCGCCTTTGCCGGTTCCTCTACACGCTTAGTCCGTCTTCCTGCCTTCTCTGCCATCCTCACGGACAGACTGTACAGAGTGGTCTGGCAAGATTATCTTGGCACAGTCTCTTGACAGCTTGATTAACTGTGTGCAGCCGCTTCCTTTGGACCCTGCGGAATACAGCGGCGATATCCGCAGAGCTTTGATCCCACGAGGGGATGCACTGCTTAGGCGGCCAGTGCTACCGGTTCTTCGTTGTTAGCGAATATTGTTTGGTGTCGGATTTACGAGGTGTCCACCATCCTCGGCGTGCTGCTACCGTCTCCAACGACCTGTCGAAACCAGTACAGACCCAGATATATTATAGTAAATCCCTGCGTCAGGCGCAAGAATTAACTGACACAAATACTCCATGCTCCACGCAGCTGATCATAAATCTATAACCGGCTGTCCCTGGCATGTACCATAAAAGCAGAGCAGACAGAAGTCTGTCTCAATACAGATTTTTTACCTTAAAGCTGCGTTCCGCCTCCCGCCGCATATCCTTTTTCGCTATGTCGTCCCTCTTGTCATAGAGTTTCTTTCCGCGGGCCAGGCCGATCTGCACCTTGACCAGCGGTCCCTTGAAATAGACCTGCAGAGGCACAATCGTAACTCCTTTTTCGCGGACTTTGCCGTCCAGCTTCCGGATCTCATCCTTATGCATCAGCAGCTTCCGCACCCGGACCGAATCCCGGTTGAAGATATTCCCCTTCTCGTAAGGGCTGATATGCATCCCGTAGATGTAGACTTCCCCGTTTTCCACCCTCACGAAGGATTCTTTCACACTGCATTTCCCGGTCCGAAGAGATTTTACCTCCGTTCCGGCAAGAGCGATCCCCGCTTCATAGGTATCCTCGATAAAATAATCATGCCAGGCTTTTCTGTTTTTCGTCAGCTCCTTGGTATACTCTGCCAAATCCATCACCTCTTTCGCCGATGCCCGGGCGCATATCCTGCGGTCAGGGGCAGGAAACGATCCATTCCAGGTCACATTGTAGCATATTCGTTGTGCGAATGCAAACAAAGTTTTTACTTTCTCATACAGCTGCATTGGCCTGGGAAGCGTCTAAATGCACCGGCTTTTTTCCAAAAATTTACAAAAAATTCGAAAGGAAAAGGTATACGCCGTATTGCCGGAGACGCGTAAAAAAACGCTGCGGCGCCGGTTTGACGCACAGATCCTGGCCTTGGGGAGCGCTTGGCACAAAAAAAGCATCGAAGGTTTGAAAAATTAACCGTCTATTTTACTGCCGATGCATTGACAAATCACAAAAAATTTGCAACAATAACAGCGTGATCGTAAAAATGTGCTTTTCTGCATCGGCGCTTTTGCAGCGCCGGGATGGGAAGGAAATGCAAGCTGAAGGAGGAAACAATGCTTTACCCCCAAAACGACAAAAAACAGCTGGATAAAAGCCTGTTTGAAAACCCGACCAGCGAATATCGCGGCACGCCTTTCTGGGCGTGGAACTGCAAGCTGACGTCGGAAGAGCTGCTGCGCCAGATTGACTATTTTAAGGTCATGGGCATGGGCGGCTTCCATATGCATGTTCGCACGGGTATGGCCAGCCCCTATCTGAACGAAGAATTTATGGGGCATGTGCGCACCTGCGTAGAAAAAGCGAAAAAGGAAAACATGCTGGCGTGGCTGTATGACGAGGATCGGTGGCCCTCCGGTACGGCCGGCGGCATTGTAACCAAGAACCGCGAGCTGGCTGCGCGGAATATCCTTTTTACACCGACGCCTTACGGCCAGTATCACGGACCGATCAATGCGCAGGCGCATGACAGCGGACGCGGCGGCGCACGAGAAGAAAATGGTACCCTGGTGGCGGTTTATGACGTTGTGCTGGGTACGGATGGAACGCTGGCCTCATACCGCCGTATTGGCGAACACGATGAGGCGCAGGGAACAAAATGGTATGCTTATAATGAGCAGGCGGTACCAACGGCCTGGTTTAATAACGAGCCGTATGTCAATACGCTGGATAAAAAAGCAATCGAGCGTTTTGTAGAGGTAACGCATGAGCGTTATTATGAATATTTCAGCCAGGATTTTGGCAAAACGATCCCTGCTATTTTTACGGATGAGCCCGCTTTCCCCGGCAAGGGTACGCTGGGATTTGCCAGCGAGAAAAAAGATGTGTTCATGCCCTGGACAAACGATATGCCGGAGCTGTTCCGGGCGCACTGCGGCCTGGATCTGCTGGAACAGTATCCGGAGCTTTTCTGGGAACTGCCCGACGGTAAAATTTCGACGTTCCGGTATCATTTCCATGATTTTGTCGCCGAACTTTTTGCCAGCGCATTTTGCGATACGGTAGGTTCCTGGTGCGATCAGCACGGCATTATGCTGGGCGGTCATCTGCTGGCGGAGGAAACGCTGCAAAGCCAGACGGCGCGTCTGGGCGAGGCCATGCGCGGCTATCGCGCTTTTACCCGCATGCCCGGCATCGATATGCTTTGCGACCGTCACGAATACAATACGGCCAAGCAGTGCCAGAGCGCGCTGCATCAGCAGGGCGGCGAGGCGATGCTCTCTGAGCTGTATGGCGTGACAGGGTGGGACTATGAGTTCCGGGGCCATAAGCTCCAGGGGGACTGGCAGGCGGCGCTTGGCGTTACCGTGCGCGTACCGCATTTGACCTGGATGAGCATGAAAGGCGAGGCGAAGCGCGACTATCCGGCCAGCATCGGCTATCAGAGCCCCTGGTGGGATCAGTATCGCATGATCGAGGATCATTTTTCCAGGCTGAACACGGCGATGACCCGCGGCAAGCCTCAGGTCAAGGTTGGCGTGGTGCATCCGATTGAAAGCTATTGGCTGCACTGGGGTCCGTCAGAACAGACGGCTGTTATTCGCGAACAGCTGGAAAATAATCACAGCCTGCTGACGGAAATCCTGCTGTTTGGGATGATCGACTTTGATTTTATCAGCGAATCGCGCTTGCCGCAGCTTTGCCAGCGGGGCGGCGCGCCTCTGAAAGTGGGCGAAATGGCATACGATGTGGTGATNNCGGCGTGCCATACGCTGCGCGCCAGCACGATGGAGCGTCTGGAGGCGTTCCGGGATGCCGGAGGCAAGCTGATTTTCCTTGGCGACTGCCCTCAGTATGTCGACGCAGCGCCTTCGGACCGTCCGCGCAGGCTTTTCCAGCGCAGCCGTGCCATCAGCTTTAACAAAGCGGCGATTCTGGACGAGCTGGAGACTGAGCGTTTTGTGGATATGCGGACCATGGCCGTATTGGGCGGCGAAGCGTTCAAAACGGTGCCCGGCTCCCGTACGGAGGACATGATCCATCAGCTGCGCCGCGACGGCGACGATTACTGGCTGTTTATCGCGATGGGCAAAAATCCCATCAGCCCGGATGTGGATCCTACCCGCCTGGTGCGCATCACCTTAAACGGCGAGTTTGCCGTTGAGGCTTATGATACGCTTTCCGGTAAAACGGCGATGGTGCCGGCGCGCTATGAAAACGGCAAAACCATTTTGGAACGGCCGTGGTATATGCATGACAGCATGCTGGTTCGTCTGCAAAAGGGCCGTTACGAGGGAGAAAGCAATCTTGAGGTCGCCCCCAATGGCGGCAGAATGATTGCCAGGCGTGTGCCGGTACGCCTGAGCGAGCCCAATGCGCTGCTTTTGGATTTGGCGGAATATGCGCTGGACGACGAGCCGCTGCGCCCGCAGGAGGAGCTGCTGCGGCTGGACAACGAATGCCGCGTGCGTCTGGGGATCCCGATCCGCAAAAAGCATGTGACCCAGCCCTATCTGATCAAGGAAGAAACGCCTGCGCACAGCATCCGCCTGCGGATGGTGATTCCTTCGGAAGTTGTGGTTGAAAAGCCGCAGCTGGCGCTGGAGGACGCATCTGTAACGAAAATCCGCTTTAACGGCCAGGATGTGCCCAGCGTGACCAACGGATGGTATGTCGACCGTGCAATTGAAACGGTGGATCTGCCGCCTGTTCAGGTTGGGGATAACGTGCTGGAGCTGGTCGTGCCGCTGGGCGAACGCACCAATCTGGAATGGTTCTATCTCATCGGGGATTTCGGCGTGCGTGTGGACGGCCAGATTAAAACGGTGATCCGCCCGGTGCGCGAGCTTGCCTTTGGCAGCTTTACCCATCAGGGCCTGCCGTTTTATACCGGCAACGTCACCTATGATATTCCGGTTCAGGTCGGCGAGTCCGGGACGCTGGCGGTGCGTACGGAACAATTCCGCGGCGCGCTTATCGGCGTGGACCTGGATGGCCGGCGGATCGGTGCGATTGCATTTTCCCCGTATCTGTTCAAAGCCGACTCCATTGCGCCCGGCGCGCATCAGCTGTCTTTGACGCTGTACGGCACGCGGCAGAACGGTTTTGCGCAGCTGCACCATACCCAGGGCGTCTATTTCTACCAGAGCCCGGACTCCTGGAGATCCAGGGATTCGCTTTGGCTGTATGAGTATCAGCTCAAACCGTTTGGCATTTTAAAGAGTCCTCAGATTTTTGAATAAAATGGTTTGGCGGGCGTCCAAAGGCGAGATCCTTTGGGCGCCCGCGCTGTTTTATGATGCGGCGCAGCCTGGCTGAGCGGGCAAAATGCCGGTATCTGACAATCAATTCGCGCATCTTTTGCGGATCATGCGGGCGTTTTGCACGGCCGCGCTTTTGCTGTGCGGCATTCCGAAAGGAAATGTTTTAAAGAGCATGAAAAAAGTTGATTCCCGGTGTTGAAATTTTGGGAAAAGCATGGTATAATAAGCCGGTTGAAAAACGCACCCGACGCGCGATGCCGCTCCTGCCAGTTTTGGCCGGCATAAACAATACGCGCGGGGAGGACAAAAGGAGGAAATTTCCCATGGCAGTCATTTCTATGAAGCAGCTGCTCGAAGCCGGCGTCCATTTTGGTCACCAGACCCGCCGCTGGAACCCGAAGATGGCGCAGTACATCTTCACCGAACGCAATGGTATCTATATCATTGACCTTCAGAAAACCGTCAAAAAGTGCGACGAAGCGTATATGTTCGTGCGCAATCTGGCGATGGAAGGCAAGACGATTCTGTTTGTCGGCACCAAAAAGCAGGCGCAGGAATCCATTCAGGAAGAGGCCGAACGCTGCGGCATGTATTTTGTCAACAATCGCTGGCTGGGCGGTATGCTGACCAACTTCCGCACCATTCGTCAGAGAATCGACCGTCTCAATGCGATTGATGAGATGGAAGCCCGCGGCGATTTTGATGTTCTGCCCAAAAAGGAAGTTGCGCAGCTGATGCATGAGCGTTCCAAGCTGTCTGCCAACCTGGGCGGTATCCGCGAGATGAAAAAGCTTCCCGGCGCGCTGTTTGTCGTTGACCCGCGCAAGGAGCATATCGCTGTTGCAGAAGCGCGTATCCTGGGCATTCCGATCGTTGGTATTGTCGATACCAACTGCGATCCGGATGAGGTGGACTATGTGATCCCCGGCAACGACGACGCGATCCGTGCGGTGAAGCTGATCGCCGGCAAGCTGGCCGACGCAGTGATCGAAGGCCGTCAGGGCGAAGATGTCGCTGCTGCCCCTGCGCAGCAGGCTGCGCCCGAACAGGAAGCTGTTGCGGCGGAATAATCCTGTTTGACAGGTGTACGAATTTTGAAACGGAGGAAAATCTGATGATTACTGCCAGCGAAGTCAAAGCGCTTAGAGAACGTACCGGCGCGGGTATGATGGATTGCAAACGCGCCCTGACCGACGCCAACGGCGATATGGAGCGTGCAGTCGAGATTCTGCGCGAAAAGGGATTGTCCGCTGCGGCTAAAAAATCCGGCCGTATTGCTGCGGAAGGCATTGTGGAAAGCTACATTCACCTTGGCGGAAAGATCGGCGTTATGGTCGAAGTCAACTGCGAAACCGACTTTGTTGCCAAAACGCCTGAGTTCAAGAGCTTTGTGCGCGATATTGCCATGCACATTGCAGCTGCCAAGCCGGACTATCTTAATCGCGACGAAGTGCCCGCCGCTGTGCTTGAAAAGGAAAAGGAAATCCTGCGCGCACAGGCGCTCAACGAAGGCAAGCCTGAAAAGATTGTCGAGCGCATGGTCGAAGGCCGCATTAAAAAGTTCTATGAAGACAACTGCCTGCTGGATCAGCATTTCGTCAAGGATACCGATAAGACCATCCAGGATCTGATCACCGAAAAGGTCGCAACCATTGGGGAAAAGATTTCTGTGCGTCGTTTCGTTCGCTATGAAATGGGCGAAGGCTTGGAAAAGAGACAAGATAATTTCGCCGAAGAAGTTATGGGTCAGATGAAGGCGTAAGCGAAAATCCAGAAGGAACGCTGAGTTCAGCGTTCCTTTTTTTGAACAATCAACGGGATATCCGGAAAGGTGCGTTTGCAATGATGAAATACAACCGCATATTGCTCAAAATCAGCGGCGAAGCGCTGGGCGGGGACGGTCAGGCGTTTGCGCCGGAAAAGCTGGAACAGGTTGCTGCTGCCTTAATTGAGCTGGTTCGCCAGGGCGTGCAGGTTGCCGTTGTCGTCGGCGGCGGCAATATCTGGCGTGGGAAGCAGGGGATTTCCAGCCAGATGGATCCTACGACGGCCGATTACATGGGGATGCTTGCGACGATTATCAATGCCCTTGCGCTGCAGGATACCATCGAACGTGCGGGTAAGGGGATGCGCCCGGATGGCGGCGATATTCAGGTGCGCGTTCAAACTGCCATTGAAATGCGTACGGTTGCCGAACAGTATACCAAGCGCCGGGCGGTCAGCCATCTTGAAAAGGGCCATATCGTCATTTTCGGCGGCGGTACGGGCAATCCGTTTTTTACAACCGATACGGCCGCGGCGCTGCGTGCTACGGAAATCGGGGCGCAGGTTATTCTGCTTGCCAAAAATGTTGACGGCGTGTACAGCGCGGATCCCAAACTGGATCCCACGGCGGTAAAATACGATACGATTTCTTTTGAAGAGACGCTGGCGCAGAATTTGAAGGTGATGGATAATACGGCAGTCGCGCATTGCATGAACAATCATTTGCCCCTGATCGTTTTTGCGCTGATGCCGCCGTCTAATATTCTCGCCGCCGCGCAGGGACGTCCGATTGGTACCTATGTGGGGCCGTAATAAGTTTTAATTGACTTTTTTTGGATTCTATAAGATAATATAGGCATCGCAAGCATTGATGAGGAGGCAGCGCATATGACCAATCAAGTGATCAGCGTTTCCGAGGAAAAAATGACCAAATCCGTCGCGGTTCTGGAAAAAGAGCTGGCAACGCTCAAGGCCGGCCGTGCAAATCCGCAGATTTTAGACCGAATTACGGTTGATTATTATGGCACGGCGACGCCGTTGAATCAGATGGCCAATATCTCTGCGCCGGAGCCCCGCGTTCTCTTGATCAGCCTTTGGGATACTTCCGCGCTTAAAGACGTTGAGAAAGCGATTTTGAAGTCCGATCTTGGGATCAATCCAACCAACGACGGCAAGGCAATTCGTTTGATCGTTCCCGAACTGACGCAGGAGCGGCGCAAGGAACTGGTAAAAATGGTCAGCAAAATGGCCGAAGAATGTAAAGTTGCGATTCGTTCGGTTCGCCGGGATGCAAACGAGCAGCTGAAGAAATTGAAAAAAGACGGCGTATCCGAAAATGAAATTAAAGTCGCGGAGGATAAAATTCAAAAGACGACCGATAAGTACATTAAAAATGTGGATGGGATTGCCGCCGCGAAAGAAAAAGAGATTATGTCCGTATGAATTTGTTGGGGCTGCCGCTTGAAACTGCGGCAAAGCATCTGGCCGGTGCGCCGTATCGCGTGCGCCGGCTGGATAATTACTGGTCGCAAACCGGCGACTGGCGCGTGATCAAACAGGAGATGCAAGACGGCGTGACGGTTTTGACTGTGACGCTGTTTCGTTGTATTTGTCTTTCAGCGACAGGGGAGGCGCAAAGCGATGCGTGAGGTTTTGCCGGCTTCTGCGATGCCCCGCCATGTGGCCTTTATCATGGACGGCAATGGACGCTGGGCGACCCAGCGCGGCCTTGAGCGCAGCGCCGGACATCGAAAAGGCGCTCAGACCATGCTGGATTTGATTGAATACTGTGCAGATTTGGCGATCGAGTCAGTGACGGTGTATGCTTTTTCCACTGAGAACTGGTCCAGACCCAAAAGCGAGATCAGCCAGCTGATGGGTATGGTTGTGGATTTTTTTAAAAAATATGCGCCGAGAGCGGGCGAGCGCAATCTTCAGATTCGCTTTTTGGGCGATCTTTCGCCGCTGCCCGTCCCGACGCGCGAGGCCTGTGAGCGCGCGGCTGCATTGACGGCAAAAAATACCGGGATGATCTGCAACATTGCGCTCAATTACGGTGGGCGCGCCGAGATCCTGCGTGCGGCGAGTCGGCTTGCCGCGCAGGTGCAGGATGGGGTGCTTACGCCTGCGGCGATTACGGCTGCCGATTTTGAAGCGCAATTATACACGGCAGGTCAGCCGGATGTGGATCTTTTGGTGCGTACAGCGGGCGAATGCCGATTATCCGGATTTTTGCTCTATCAGTGCGCATATGCGGAATTTGTGGTTGTTCCGGAATACTGGCCGGATTTTACCCCGGCCGTGTTTGACCGTGTTCTTTTGGAATATGCCGGACGGGAAAGAAAAATGGGCGGATTAAAGACGTAGCATTTGAAAAAGAACGCCGGAGGTTTTTGTGAAAGCGAGAGTAACAACTGGCGTCGTATTGACGGCGCTGGCTTTAACTGTTCTGTATTTACGCGGCGTTGTCCTGCTGATTGCCGGCACGCTGCTGCTGCTTGCTGCGCAATATGAGGTCATGCACGCCTTTGAACAGGGAGGCATTAAACCTTACTGTGCGTTGGTTTATATTGTGGGCGCTTTGCTTGGAACGGTTGTGTTTTTTGCCGGTGCGCGCGCCGGTCTGTGTTTTTTGCTGTGCGGTTTGTTTTTGCAGTCGCTGAGTATTCTGCTTTTCCGTGATTTTGTCTTTGACCGTCTGTTGATGACTTTATTTTCAATGGCTTACCCGGCTTTGAATTTTTTGGCGATGTTTGCGATGCTCCTGGGCACCAGGGCTTCATTTGCCTGCGGCTTCTGTGCGATTTTTGCGGCGGTTGGCTGCGATACGTTTGCGTGGCTGTTTGGCCGAAAATTCGGTCGGCACAAATTGTGTCCGGCGATCAGCCCGCATAAAACCGTGGAGGGCGCGCTTGGCGGCGTTGTTGGCGCGGTACTGGTTATGATTGCGGTCAAATATCTCCTTGGCGCATTTTCAATACCAATATCGTGGACATTTGTTTTTCTTGCCGGAATTATCGGCAGTATTGCCTCCGAGGCGGGAGATCTGTTTGCCTCGGGTCTCAAACGATACTGCAAGATCAAAGACTATAGCTCCTTGCTGCCGGGACATGGCGGCATTATGGATCGGTTAGATGGCATATTGTTTTCTTCCGCCGCGCTGTATTTTGTCGGTTTTTTGATCAATATGTTCTAATGTATCTTTCGGTTTTTGGATGCCTTGCACAAAATAATTGGCTTGTGCTGTAAAAAGAAGGTATTTTTGCAAAAATAGAGAATTATTTATTATTCGAAAAGTGTAAGGGGCTATTTATGCGGGTTTTGCTGGTGGAACATGCTGGATTTTGTTTCGGCGTAAAAAATGCGATTGAAACGGTTCTGCGTGCTGCGGCCAGGGGATCGGTGTGTACGCTTGGGGAACTGATCCATAACCGGCGAACGGTGGACGAGCTGGCTCGCCGGGGTATTTTTGCCGTCGAGCGTCCGCAGCAGGTTACCACGCGTCAGGTTGTGATCCGTTCTCACGGGGCTGCGCCTCAAACTTATGAAGCGCTGTCGCGCCTTGGCGTTGAAATTGTGGATGCGACGTGTCCTTTTGTTCGCCGTATTCATGAAAAAGCGCGGTCTTTAGCACAGGACGGCGTTCAGATCCTGGTGATTGGCCAGCAGGAACATCCTGAGATTGTAGCGACGATGGGATGGGCCGGGCCGGGAGCGATTTTGATTGATTCGCTGACACAGGCCCGTGCGCTTCGTCATTATGACCGTGCCTGCGTCATTGGCCAGACGACATACAGCATGGAAAAACGCGATCTGCTTTTAGCCGAAATTGCCCGGCATGTGGATGAACTGGAAGTGTTCGATTTTGTCTGCGCAACAACCAGTCTGCGTCAAAAAGAAGTATTGGCGCTGCGAAGCCGCTGCGATACGGTACTGGTTGTTGGGGACTGGAGCAGCGCCAATACCCGTAAACTTTATGAACTGGCTTGCCAGGGGTGCCAGGCATATTTGATTGCCGATGCGCAGGATCCGGTCTTGGCCCAATTGGATCCGGACAGCATCTGCGGCATCACCGGCGGTGCGTCCGCACCGCCGCAGGCGCTTGAGGAAATTGTCGCGGCCCTAAAGGCCCGGTATCCCTGCATCATTGAAACAATAGCTACATGATTTTTCATGTGCCTATACAAATCTCACTATGAGATATTCCCGGTAATTTGCCGGGTGAACCATCAAGGAGGAGTTACCAACTATGAGCGAACAGAACATCAACAACGTCGTTGAAGAAAAAGTTATCCCCAACGACGCCGAAGCCACTTCGGAAGAGAGCTTTCAGGCCGCTTTCGAAAAGACCCTGGTTTCCATCAGACCGGGTCAGATTGTGACGGGCACGGTTGTGCAGGTCACGGATGATGAAGTGTGCCTCAACATCGGTTATAAGTCTGACGGCATCGTTACCAAAAATGAGCTGCAGTCCAGCGCCGATCCCAAAGAACAATTCAAAATCGGCGACGAAGTCGAAGTTGAAGTTATCAAAGTCAATGATGGCGAAGGCAATGTTCTGCTCTCTCAGCGCAGTTTGCTGGTCCGCAAGAACTGGGATAAGCTCGTTGCTGCTTCCGAAAACGGCGAAACCGTTACCGGTATGGGCAAAGAGGTTGTCAAGGGCGGCCTGATCGTCATGGTCGACGGCGTGCGTACCTTTGTGCCGGCGTCTCAGCTCTCTGAGCGGTATGTTGAAAAGATCGACCAGTTTGTCGGTCAGGAACTGCGCCTGAAGATCATCGAAGTGGATCGTCATAAAAAGCGTCTGGTCGGTTCCAGAAAGGCTGTTATCGTGGAAGAAGCGGCGGCCAAGAAGGAAAAGGCCTGGGAAAATATCGAAGAAGGCAAGATCATCAAGGGTATCGTGCGCCGCTTGACGGATTTCGGTGCGTTTGTTGATCTGGGCGGCGTCGACGGTTTGATCCATGTCACGGATCTGAGCTGGGCGCGCGTAAAGCATCCTTCCGACGTTGTGAAGCCCAATCAGGAAGTTGACGTTAAGGTGCTGTCCGTTGATCGTGAAAAAGAGCGGATTTCGCTTGGCCTTAAGCAGCTTCAGCCCAAGCCCTGGGACAATGCGGTTGAAAAATATCCTGTTGGCAGCATTGTCGAGGGTAAAGTTGTGCGGATTGTGCCTTTTGGTGCATTTATCGAACTTGAGCCCGGTCTGGATGGTCTGGTTCACATCAGCCAGGTCAGCCCGCAGCGCATTGCCAAGGTGGAAGAATTGCTCAGCATCGGCGACCTGATTCTGGTCAAGGTGCTGGATGTCAATCCCGAAACCAAGCGTATCAGCCTGAGCGTCCGTGAAGCATACGATTATTCCGACGTGATGGATGAAGCAGCCCAAGACAACGAATAATGGATTTCACTAAAAGCCAGGCTCTTGCCTGGCTTTTTTCTTTGCTTTTTTATAAGATTGTCGGTTGATCACTGCCTTATCAATGAGGCGATGCGTGTATGATGGTGTTTATGCGGGTATATTTTAGTTTAAGAAAAAATTGCACTGTCCGGTTTTGGCGCGCGCCATGCTGCTGCCGCTTGCTTATATAGACGCGCATTTGATCCTCAAGGGCAATACTGTGCACTCTGACTGCGCGCAGCGGAAGCTTGTGCTGATTTTGCTGTTGGCTGCCTCTTTAAGGGTATGCTGTGGACAGCACATCTTTGGATCCGATCCAGGCTGGAACTCAGTATGGCTTGTGCCTGTTTTCAGGCGAAGCGGCGTTAAAAAACGGCGCACATTCAAACGAATATGCGCCGCGACGATGGATGGACGGTTCAAATTTTATTTGGATGCAAACGCCAGCTGCGCCGCATCGAGCACCCGATCGCCGGCCCTGGCGTTGGCGATCACCTGAGCAACGCTGGTTGCGCCGGGAATTGCAATTGGGGCTACGGGCTGGGAAAGAATATAGCGCAGCGCATAGGTCGGCAGATCCAATTGATCCTGTTCGCGCAGCTTTTCCTGTACATGGTCCAGTTTATCCATCAAAAGTTCATACTGCGCACGCTGAGCGCCGTCTTTGTTCCAGCCGCTGCGCACCGCGTCGGTAAAAACACTGTTGCGGTTGTAACGCCCGGAGAGCAGCCCTTTGGACAACGGGCCGCGGGTGAGCACCGTGATCTTTTTTTCCTGGCAAAAGGCGAAGAAGCCATTGGTTTCGGCGGCATCGTTTAAAAGCGAATAATCCGCCTCAACAACCGCGCATTCGCCGCCGGATACTTCATAGAAATGTTTCAGCACCTCAAGATTGCTGGTGGATACGCCATATTCGCGGATAAATCCTTCCGCCTGCAGCGCGCGGAATCCTTCAATGTAAATTTCCGGGTTCTGAATGTTTTCTTCATGGCAGAGCATTACGTCAATTGCATCCACACCCAGCCGGCCGATGCTGGCGTGCCCGCAAAGGCGAATCATGTCGACTGTGGTTTTGGGAACGCCCTGGCCGGTGCGGTTGCCCCAGTGCGCAATTTTGCTGACGATGACGACCTGGTCGCGGATGCCCTTGAGGCCCTTGCGCAGCCGCAGCTCGCTCAGACCGTTGGGAATGCCATAGGATTCCGCCGTATCAAACAGCGTGATGCCGTTGTCATAAGCCGCATGGATGATATCCACCGCCTGTGCATCGGTCATTTCGCCCCATTGATTGCCGATATTCCAGCAGCCCATGCCAATGGCGGATACAGGCGTAGAGATGCCGCCGATTTTACGGTAAAGCATGACAAAAATTTCCTCCTGAAAAATGATATTGAACATTCATTACTATACAGGGTTTTATGTGCTTTGTCAATGAAACCATTGACAAGTACGCGCAGGATCAGTAAAATGACGATAAACCCTGCAAATTATAAAGCCTTATGTGCGTATGCCCGGTCTCCCATGCAAACAGTGTAGTTTAATATAAATTGTTCAATCGCTTTGCTTGCACAATAAATATGCAAACCGAAGGGGCAATGATCCGGAGAAGATCAAGACGGCGGAATCTGGTATGCGATCCTGCCTGATCCGACGGATTGCAATTGGACTGACACATAGAACGGCTGATGGTAATGGAAAAGAGTCGCGAAATGCATTTTAAGGTGTAAACTGCAATCTGCCGGATATCGTGCAGCGGACGTTTTCTGCTTCCTCTATCCGTATCCAGAAGAAAATCAAAGCCTATGGATAAGAAAGCACACGCAAACATGTACTGCATGCAGCTTTGATACAGTGCATAAATACGAAACAACGGTGCCGTATAAAAAGATAATGTGATTCCATAAAATGAAACGAATAGAAGCGTGTGACGGAATTTGTGATGACGGCAGTGACCAAACGCCGGGTCGAGGAGGGGAACGCAAAAATGGTATTGGAACAGAAAGGGACGGACAAAATGCAGTATCAGGGAACTTCTTCCTGCGCCGGACGGTTTGCGGCCTGCGGACAGTTGGAAACGTGGGTCCATGCTTATCTGCGCTCAGATGGGCGCAATACGCCGTTTTCAGATGGATTGCGCCGGACGCAGCGATATTATCTTGGACCGGCGCAAATGCCGCTGACACTGTTTCAGCGCTGCTGCGGCCCTGAAATTGGTATGAAGTGGCCGGTAGAGGCCGATGGCTTTGAAACGCGTGTTGCGGCGCTTGAAGCGGCGATTTGTGCCGGAGCAGATATTCCGCCGCTGATTGTCGGGTTTGCCCAGGGGGTTTTTGAACTCAATGACGGCAATCACCGTTGGGAGGCCTATCACCGCCTGGGTATCGAGACCGGACAGGTCATTATCTGGATAACCGGGCAGGCGGATTTAACCCTTTTTTTATCCCGGTACGGCAAGCTTTTTACGGCTGCTTCCAAAAAATGAAATAAGAATAATGAAAGGCCCGAAAATATCCAAGTGCTGAATTGAAAAAATGAGCGGTTTGGCATCATTGCCTCTGCGCTCATTTTTTTGTTTTGGAGAAGTTCTGTATCCCCCTTGTGAGTCAATATGAAAAGCACTCTGTAAATGCGCAGGATGGTTCCTAAAGGAATCTTGGCACTGGATTCACTTTCCTACAGTCGAATTTTTTAAATTGCAACTCCGGGTTCTGTAGTATTAGCCATACAAGCACGAATAAACCGTTTTTTTGCAATGCTTGGCTTTTCTTCTGTTTGCGCAAATCAGATCAGGAATGAGCAATCAGATTTTCAAAGAAGCTGAGAGCCCTGGCGGTATCGTCTGAATCAGGATGTCCCTTTGCGATACCACCCACCAGTTTGAAGGGACCGAAGGTATTGAATCCCGGGCATCCGAACGCTCCTTTGATCTGGGCGGATTTTTCCAAAACAGCTTCTCTGATTACCTTGGTGTAGCCTTCCATTTTTCTGCCATAAGTATAGAGGAAAAATACCGACTTTTTGCCTGGCAGATTCTTCTGGGCAAACTCCAGCACAGTTTTATGGAATTTGGAATAATAGATGCCGGAAGCAAATCCAATCAGATCATATTCCCTCAGATCAAAGCTTTGGGTTTGAGTTGCATCGATCAATGTCACCTCATGCTTGGCAGCAATGGCATCAATGAGCTTTTTGGTATTACCATGATGTTTGGAATAATAAACAATTGCAGTTTTCATAGGCGCATCTCCTTGACTTTAGTTGGTATTTTTATTATACTATATATGAAAATTGTATTCAAGTACGCAGTTTTAAGATATATAGTACGGTGAATGATACTGGAGGATGGTTATGAAAAAAGAAATGACGGCGGAAGAGTATTTGAAAAAGCTATTGTCAAGTGAGGCGCATGGCGACTGCCCGGTGCGAAAGTCTTTAGAACTATTAAACGGCAAATGGAGAACGCATATTATTTATGAACTTTGCAAGCGTCCGTCCTGCCGTTTTGGAGAACTGAAAAAAGCATATCCCCGTATTACCAATACGATGCTGACTACCACGCTGCGTGATTTGGAAAGCCTCGGAATCATTCACAGGGAGCAATTTAACGAGATCCCTCCGCACACGGAGTATTCGCTGACGGAGAAAGGAAAGGCATTGTTTCCTGTTTTCTTTGAGTTGGCTAAATGGGGAGATACCTACATTGAAGAAGAATAATTAGTTTCAAAAATACTGCTGTTCTCTTCAAAAAGTGCTATAATGCACACTGTCATTTTTGAAATGCTGTGGATAGCGTTCGTTTTTTCTGCCCGCACCATTTTGCCATCTGCCTTTCATTGCAAAGAATAGCTGCACCAATAATGGTACTGCCCTTGAAACCGTTTCAAGTTTAAATGAAACTCAAAAATCCGATATAAGACATGAACAATTCGACCTGTGCTTTGGCAAAATGTTAAAAAGGTCCGAACCGTTTTCAGGTCAGACAGCCGCACTTAGTAACAGTCGAAAATCAACCGCTATTTTGTCTTACGATGGCTAAATGAAATCATACAAGCCGATTGCAGACGCGGCTTACAAGTCAGAAAAGCCTTAATTTTCGATCCTTGTTCTGACGGTAAATCCATCCGGTCTATCCGTCTCAAAATTGAGCGATGAAGGGCATGCTATTTCATCAAGATTGATAGATTGGTATTTCTTAGAGTTGATATTTCTTTTCTTGGTATTTGCTTAACTTGGTATTTTTGTGCGGGATTTTTCCAATGCGGCTTCTCCACACAAGGATGCTCCAGATGTAGGTGATCCCAGTATATGGAGAATCCAAACTTTGCAGAGATGAAAAAACCACATTTGTGTACTGGTTCATCCAAGCACCGGAATGTGGTTTTTTATATTTTGGCAGAGTTCAGATTGTCGGGGTATTGCTGTATTTTTTGTCATGCTTTATGCAGGGTTGTAATCGCCGTGACTTATAATCCCGAAACCACGAAAAGGACGAAAATCGCAAAATTTTCGTCCTTTACAGCCATGCAAGCCGTTTTCAGCGTGCGGAAGGGCTGTTTCAAATGAAATTGCAGCTTATTATAAAACCTGCTCATCCTGCTCTTCCCATTGCTGGTAGAGCGCTTCCAGCTGTTTTTGCGCTTTGGCGTATTCTGCGGCGGTCTGCTGCGCCAGGGATGCGTCCTGGTAGGTTTCCGGCGCCGCCAGAATGGTTTTCAGACGGGCAATCTCGGCCTCTTTATTTTCAATATCGCGTTCAAGCTGGGCTAAAAGCGCGCGCTGCTGCTGACGCGCTTCTTTTTCCAGGCGCTGCCGGCGTTTTTCATCGCGCAGCGCGGTTTTGGTTTTTTGCGGTTCTTCAATCTGTGGTTCGTTTTCCTTGTTTTTTGCCGCCAGATAATCGTCGTAATTGCCCAAATAGCTTTTTACGCCATGAGCGCTCAGCTCAATGACACGGTTAGCGATCCGGTTGATGAAAAAACGGTCGTGCGATACCAGCAAAATCGTGCCGGTAAAATCACAAAGCGCGCTTTCCAGCACTTCGCGGCTGTCCATATCCAGGTGGTTGGTCGGTTCGTCCAATACCAAAACATTATCTCCGCGCAGCATCAGTTTTGTGAACATGACACGGCCGCGCTCGCCGCCGGACAACGTCCCGATGGGACGAAACACGTCGTCTTCTGTCAGCAGGAAGGTTGCAAGCGCGTTTCGAACCTGCGTCATATTCATCCTTGGAAACTCGTCCCAGATTTCGTCGATGATCTGCTTTTTATCATCCAGCGAGCTTTGCTGCTGGTCGTAGTATCCGATATCCAGATTGGTACCGTATAGAATTTCGCCGCTGTCGCAGGGCTCCAGCCCTAAAAGCATCCGCAGCAGCGTTGTTTTACCAATGCCGTTTGGGCCGATGATGGCGACACGGTCGCCTGCGCGCACATGCAGATCCACACCGGCAAACAGCGTCCGGCCGTCGAAAGCTTTGGAAAGGTTTTCGGCGATTAAAACGTCGTTTCCGGTGCGCCGATGCGCCTGAAAGGTAAACTCAATGCTTTGCTGCGTCTGTGGTTTGTCGACCAGGTCCATCTTTGCCAGCACATTTTCGCGCGTTTTGGCGCGCTTAATGCTCCATTCCTGATTGTATCTGCGAAACCGCGCGATAATCTCCTTTTGCCGGGCAATCTCTTTTTGCTGTTGGGTATACATTTTAAGCTTTCGCTCATAGGCCTGCGCCCGCAGGTCTAAAAATCGGGAATAATCCCCTTCGTATTGCTCTGCTACACCGGAGGAAAGCTCCACAATCGTGTTGCATACTGCGTCAAGGAAATAACGGTCATGAGAAATGACAATAACGCTGGCGCGGCAAGCGCTCAGATAATCTTCCAGCCAGGCGATGGCTTCCAGATCCAAATGGTTGGTGGGTTCGTCCAGCAGGAGCAGCTCCGGCTTTTGCAGCAGCAGTTTTGCCAATTTTACCCGTGTGCGTTCTCCGCCCGAGAGCAGCTTGACCGGCCGGTCATGCAGCGCTTTATCAATACTCAGGCCGTTGAGCACGCCATAGATGGCGCTTTTATAGCTGTAGCCGCCTTCCCGTTCAAACACATCGGTCATGCGCGTGTAATCCCGCAGCAGCTTTTCATAGCCATCCGGATCGGTATCGTGCAGCGTTCCCATCTGTGCTTCCATGTCCCGCAGCCGCGCTTCAATTTCAAACAAACCGTCAAATACGCTCAAAAGCTCTTCATAGACGGTTTTTTCCGAAAGCAGATCCCCCAGCTGCGCATGGTAGCCGATGCGCAGATCCGATTTGACAAACAATTGCCCGCCGTCCGGGTGATCCAATCCGGCGATCATCCGCATCAGCGTTGTTTTTCCCGAGCCGTTGACGCCGACCAGACCAAGCTTTTGCTGATCCTGCAAAGTAAAATTGACATCTTTTAAAATTTCGTCCACGCCAAACGCTTTGGTAACATGGGCGGCGCTGAGCAATATCATGAGTGTTCATCCTTTAAATCCGCCGTATGCGCCGGGCGCATAAAGCGTCAATATAAAAAAGCTATTTTTATTTTAACATATTTTTGCCTGTTTTGTCATCCTTTTCTTGACGGATCAGGCGCGTCGCGATACAATAAAACCGACCGAAGTTTTTTACAAAAGGAGAAGTGGTCGGGTGGTTAAGGGCGAAAAGCGCAGGCAGCAGATTCTCGATACGGCCGAGGCGCTTTTTTATCAGCGTGGATATGAAAACACCGCCGTTCAGGATGTACTGGACGCTGTAGGATTGTCAAAAGGCGGTTTTTATCATCATTTTCAATCCAAAGAACAGCTTTTGGATGAAATCTGCGATGCAAAGGCGCGTACAGCCAGCGTACATGCCAGCCAGGCAGCGCTGGAAACGGTTGGCGATGCGGCTGCACGATTAAACGCGATATTTGACAGAAACGGACTGTGGCGCCAGGACAACGTGGCGTTTCTGGGGCTGCTGATCAATGTCAGCGGCACCGGACGCAATATGATGATGCGCGAGCGTCTCAAGGAAAAGATGACGCAGCGGCTGCTGCCGCTTTTGCAGCAGATTGTTCGGGAGGGCTGCGACACACATTTGTTTTATACGCAGTATCCTGTGCGGATCTGCGGGATTTTGCTGGGGATTATCAATGGGTTTACCGATGAATTGGCGCAGTATTTGATTGCCTGCGCGGCGCAGCCGCCGGATGTGGGCGAAATTCTGCGTCTTTTGGAGGTATACAGAAGCGTTGTGGAGCGCCTGCTGGAAGCGCCCTACGGCTCCATCACGCTTTACCAGATTCAGACGCTCTCGGACACCTGCCAGGATGTTTGGCATCAATATGTGCGTCCCGGCGCGATTGGGATTGGGGGCTGACATGCAGGAAATCATGATTGCCGTTATGGCGGCACTTTTGGCGGTTTGTATTGTTTTGCTGATGCTTTTGCTGCGTCAGGGGCGCGCCGCCGCTCAGACCGAGCAGCATCTGAATCGGCTGGATCAACAGCTTGACGATACGCTTCGGGCTTTGGACAGCGCCTTTGAAACGGCTGCGGACCGGGAAGAAACGCGCATGGAACGCCTGCGCGGCGCGGTAGATGCGCGCATTACCCAAAGCGAGCGCCAGCTTGAGACGCTCCGTGCGGCGATGGATCGGCGCATGGAAGCCGGCGCCAGTCAAAATACGCAGCAGCTGGACTTGATTTTGCGTACGCTTCAAAGCGGTATGGGCGCAATGGCGCGCGATAATCAGGAAAAGCTGGAAGCAATCCGTCTGACCGTAGACGACAAGCTTTCCTCCACGCTCAACACCCGGCTAAATCAAAGCTTCAGCCTGGTAAATGAACGGTTGGAGGCGGTCTATAAAGGGTTGGGAGAAATGCAGCAGCTGGCCAGCGGCGTGGGCGATTTAAAGCGCGTGCTGACCAATGTCAAGACCCGCGGCGTTTGGGGGGAGATACAGCTCGATACGCTCTTGTCCCAGGTGCTGTCCCCGACGCAGTATCAGCGCAATGCCGCCATTGGTGAACGCAGAAATCAATTCGTCGATTTTGCCGTGTGTCTGCCGGGAAAAGAAGGGCAGACGGTGTTTTTGCCCATTGACGCTAAATTCCCGCTGGAGGATTATCAGCGGATTCTGGCCGCGGCGGACGCTGCGGACCGGGAAGCGCTGGACGCTGCGTGTGCGGCTCTTGAAAATACGGTGAAGCAGCAGGCCAGGTCCATTTCGGAAAAGTATATCAATCCGCCGCAGACGACGGATTTTGCCTGCATGTTTCTGCCGACGGAGAGTTTGTACAGCGAAGTTCTGCGCCGCCCCGGCTTGTGCGAACTTTTACAGGATAAGTTCCGCGTGATTGTTACCGGTCCAACGACGCTCGGCGCGCTGCTCAACAGCCTGCAGATCGGTTTTAAAACGCTGGCCATTGAAAAACGATCCGGCGAGGTCTGGCAGCTTTTGGGTGCGGTGAAAGCCGAATTTGGGAAATTCGGCGAGGTTTTGGCCAAAACGCAGCGAAATTTACAGCTTGCGGTAAATAATATTGACGATGCGGCGAAGCGGACGCGCGCCATTGAGCGCCGTCTGCGCACGGTGGAGCAGGTTGGTCCGGATACGGCGGCCCAGCTGCTGGGCGACCCGGAAGAGGAATAGCAAAAGATGCAAAAGCAGCTGATTTTTATCGCAGGGACGATGGGCGTCGGCAAAACCGCAACGGCGCAGGCGCTGAAGAAAATGCTGCCTGCAAGCGTGCTTTTGGACGGGGATTGGTGCTGGGACATGAACCCGTTTGTTGTCAACGAACAGACCAAGGCGATGGTACAGGACAATATTGTGCATTTGCTGGACAATTTCCTTTCCTGTCCGCAGTTTGATTATGTGATTTTTTGCTGGGTGATGCATCAGCGGGAGATCGTGCAGGCGCTTTTGGATGCGCTGAAAGCCGACGATTATGCATTTCATTTCTTTGCGCTGACCTGCTCGCCCCAGACGCTTGTTCACAGATTGGAAGCGGATGTGCTGGCTGGAAAACGCAGCGGCGATGTGATTGACCGGTCTTTGCCCAGGCTTGCCCTGTATCCGGAACTGGGCGCGTCTTTGCTGGACACGACGGCGCTTTCCCCGCAGCAGGCGGCAAAGGTGATTGCCGGGCGCGTCGCGCCGGTTTGATGCTCAATCGTGTTTGAATAAAACCTTTCAAAAAAGCTTGTAAATTGGCATTGATTGTTTTATAATCGTTAAGAAATCATGTCTGTTGCGCAATCAATATGCAAAATGCGTTCGTGTGGAAGAAATGCGGCGTTTATGGATGCGCGGACAAATTCTGAAAGGGGATTTTCCTTTATGCTGGAGCGGTTCTTTAAACTGAAGGAAAGCCATACGACCGTTCGCACGGAAATCGTGGCAGGCTTAACGACCTTCTTTGCGATGGCCTATATTGTCTTTGTCAATCCTGCGCAGGTGGCGGCAGGCGGCGCGGGCGGCTGGCTGGCCGGCGCAGGCGCGGACGCAGCGGCGATGGGGCAAATCTGGAACGCCGTATATATCGCGTCCATCCTGGTTGCGATTGTCGGCACCATGCTGATGGCGCTGTATGCGAAGCTGCCGTTTGCGCAGGCATGCGGCATGGGTTTGAACGCATTTTTCTGCACCTGCTTTGTATCCGGGGCGCATTTTGCGGGCGTAGATGTAACGCTGGGTTATCAGTCCGGTCTTGTGATCATTTTCCTGTCCGGTCTGGTTTTTCTGGCGTTGTCCGTTACCGGAACGCGCGAATACATCGCCAAGGCAATGCCGGACTGCCTGAAAAAGGCCATTCCGGCCGGTATCGGGTTGTTCATCGCGTTTATCGGTTTTCAAAATGCTGGTATTATTCAGGCAAATCCCTATACGCTGGTGCAGTTTGTGGACATCCATGGGGGCGAATGGGCAAGCGTTTCCGGTGCGCTGGTCGCGCTGCTGGGGCTGGTGATTATCGCAGTGCTTGGCAAACTGCGCGTCAAGGGCAATATTATTTTGGGTATTTTGGCTTCCACTGTTCTGTATTATCTTTTCAGGGGCGAAATGCCGGAGCTTTCCGGGTTCAGCCTTGATGCGATTCGCCAGTCCTTCCGTGATTTTTCTGCCATTGGCGTTACCGGGCTTTTCAATGGCGAAGCCTGGGCCCAGGCGTTTTCCGGCGCGCATATCGGCGGCGTTTTCAGCGCGGTGATTTTGATCATTACCTTCTGTCTGGTGGACATGTTTGACACGATCGGGACGCTTTACGGCACCGCCGCGCAGGCGGGCATGCTTGACGAGCATGGCGATCCGATCCGCGTAAACAAAGCGATGACCTGCGATTCCGTTGCGACCGTTGCCGGCGCGGTTTTGGGTACTTCGACCTGTACGACCTTTGTGGAGTCCTCTGCGGGCGTTGCGGCGGGCGGCAGAACCGGTCTGACCAGCATTGTGACGTCGCTGTGCTTTCTGGTATGTCTGTTTGTCAGCCCTTTGGCGAGCATCATTCCCAGCGCAGCGACGGCGCCCGCGCTGATCTTTGTGGGTGTGCTGATGCTTAAAAACTTTGCACAGGTTGACATGGAAGATCTTCGCGCTGCGGTTCCGGCTTTCCTGACGCTCATTATGATGCCGATGACCTATTCCATCGCCAACGGGATCGGTATTGGGGCAATTTCCTATGTGCTTATTTCACTGCTGACGGGAAAGTATCAGAAAAAGGATCTCGTTGTGACCATTATCGCAGTGCTTTTTGTGTTTAAATTTATCTTTGTGACCATGTAACGGGTTCTGATTTTAGGAAGAACAACGAAAAACGTGAATGCGCATATCCACACAATGCGTGTCAGATAAACGAAAGCGGAGGCTGCCGAAACTCCATGGTTTGGCGGCGTCCGTTTTCTCGTATAACGGAAAAACATCGGGCAAAGGGAAATGTCTGACCGTTGCATTGCAGAAGAATGTTCAGACCAAAAGCGATATTTGGGGATCGTCGGATCCATTTTGTGTCAGGGGCTTGAAATACCGGGTTTAAACGGGTATACTGTATATAGTTCCATTTTTCTCCAATCAAGAAAGGAGTCCACAATGCTTCCAGAGATGTATTATGTCCAGCAGGAACTGCTGCCGATGCTTCGGGAGCGTGCCGGCGATTATCGTGCGCGCGCACAAAAACAGCTGCGGCAATGGCGGCATGAAAAGGGCGTTGTGAGCGTTTTGCTGTCGCTGGATCATGTGCCGCAGCAGGATCTGCTGCCGAAGTACGATTTGAAAGAGATTCATGACGATCCGGAAAAAATGTTTATTTCTCAGCTGCGCAGCGCGCTTTGCACCGCGTTTGCCCAGGGCGATGCAGTACCCAGTGTGCGGGCAAATGTGGGCTGCGGAGCGTTTTGCACGATGCTGGGGGGGCTGGAACAAACCTATTTTCCCGATAAAATGCCCTGGCTTTTGCAGCATTTGACACTGGATCAGCTCAAATCGTATACCAGTGCGGATATTGTACTGTCCGATCAGATGCGCCGGGGGCTTGAGCAGATGCGCTATATGAAGCAGATGCTTGAGGGCACGGGGATCGAAGTGTTTCCGATGGATCTGCAAGGCCCGATTGACATGGCGCATTTGCTTTTGGGCAACGAATTTTTCTATGCGTTTTATGACGATCCGGATGCGATGCATCATGTGCTTTCCCTGTGCGTCCAGATGGATTGCCTGGGAATGGAAAAATGCCTTGAGATTATTGCGCCGGAGTCGTATGTTGCCCATTATAACGGTCTGGTTCTGCCGAAGGATCATCCCTTGAAAATCAGCGAGGACTCTTCCACACTGATCTGTCAGGAGCATTTGGAGGAATTTATGCGCCCGTATACCACCGCCCTGTTCGAGCGTTTTGGCGGCGGATATATCCATTATTGCGGCGATAATGCACATTTGCTTAAAATTGCCGTGGAGCTTGAGCCCAAGCTGGCGATTGGATTGAATTTCGGCAATCCGGAGCGGCATGATATGCCGCAGGTGCTGCGCATGCTTGCGCAATATGGAAAGTGTTTTTATGGACGAAATCAGTTGCCGGTGGATCAGGCAGTGCAGGCAGGCATTTGTCCGGACGGGTCCAACAATCATTTTATTGTTCGAACCTGCAGCGCCGATTCGCAGCAGGAAATATTGGAAACGGTGCAGCGGGAAATGGAAAACGGCGAATGCAATTGGTAAGTGAAACGCTGATCGGGAATTGGCGTTGCTTGTTTTGGGGACCGTAAAGCGGCTTGCGGGCTTGAGTGTGCGGATCCCTTAGATGCGCTGCAATGTGCGGTGCGCTGCAAACGGACGTGTTATGTGAAATGCAAACTTATAAAGAGGCTGTCGAAAACGTCCTTTCGACAGCCTCAAATGAAATTGCATATTTCAGTTGAAACCGTTCTGCTGCATGTTTAAAGATGCTTGCATGGCTGCAAAGCTGTAAATTCTGAGATTTCCGTTTGCTTTTCGGCAAATTCCAAGGTTCTCAGGAAAACGGTGCTTCTTTGATGACCATTCCCGAAGTGTGTTTTGACAAGGTGAATTGTGAGCTGTCTTTATCAAATGTTTTCGAAATGTTCACAGCCTTTTGCTTGTGCTGGATAAAAATTTCGCGTATGATAGAGTAGTAATCAAGTGTATTTATAGGTGGGAATGCAGATGGAAAAACAAATGACGCGTATCACCGGGCTGGCTGCCGCCATTGATTTTACAGCGTCCCTTTGGCAGGACGGGACAGTGTCCATTGCCGGAAAGGGCGTGCGCAGCGGCAGGGTGAAGAAAAAGGAAATAGAAGCTTTTTCTGACGTTGTGCAGATTGCCGCAGGAGAATCCAGTGGGGTCGCGGCCCTGACGGATCAGGGGACGGTGCTGCTTGCCGGACTGGCTCGGTATGAAAAGTGGCGCCATACGGTTTCAAAATGGGAAAATATTGCTTTTATTGCCCTTGGCGATCATTGTCTGGCGGGCGTGGATACGGCTGGCAATGTGGTTGTTGCCGGAGATGAGGAAGCGCCGGATATTGCCCGTTGGCAAAATATGCAGAAAATCGCCCTTTATGGTACGTTTGCCATTGGCGTGAAAAAAGACGGAACGGTGCAGACCAGCGGCTATCATGAGCGCAATTACTGGCTGGATGAGCTGAAGCAATGGCAGGATATTGACGATGTTGCAATTGGTTCGCAGTATTCCGTTGCCGGCAGTACGCTTTTTGTTGCCGGGCTGAAAAAGGACGGGAGCGTTGTCTGCGCGGCAAAATACCCTGTTTTTGAACAGCAGATTGAAGCATGGCGGGACATGAAAGCGCTTTATGGCGGGATGCGCTATGCGCTGCTGGGCCTGAAAAAGGATGGCACAATTGCGGTATATCAATCCCATGGCGAATCGCTCGACGCGCTTCAGGCGCTTCGCTGTGTGACCTCCCTGACTGCATCTGAAAATTTTGCTGCGGCGGTTTGCGAAGATCATCTGGCAGGCGTCGGCGATTCCGATTGTTTCGAGGATTTGGCGCTGCGCCCCAGCGCTGCACAGGCGCGCGCAGTGGCTCTGGAACGGGCGCAAAAGCGTGGCAAATGGATATCCGGTATTGCCGCAGGCGTCGGCGCGGTCTTGATCGCAATTATTTGGCTTACGGGCATATTGCGCGGTTACGCGGTAACAATGCCATCCGGCGCGGTAATTGCGTCTGCACCGGTGTTTTTTTCCGTTCTCATTGCTTTGATCTGTGCGGTTGTCATTTGCTTTGCCTGGCCGGAGCAGGAAAGAAAAAAGCCGGTTTCAAAAAAATAGTTTTGAATGTTTTGGAATATTTTCTGAATCTCGCTTGATATTTTCGTTCCTTTTTGGTATAGTAAAAATGAGGTGAGGCCGATGGATTTCAACAAAAAGCTGTTGGAGCTGCGCCGCCAGGCGCGGATGACCCAGGTTCAGACGTCAAAACGGCTGGCTGCGCGTGGGCTTGGTGGAACGCAGCACGCAATATCCAAATGGGAAAGCGGACAGACGACGCCGGATGCCGTGCATTTCCTTGCATTGTGTGAAATTTACGGCGTGGATGATATCGGCGCGGCATTTTTAGGCCCGACACATCGGCGTAAGGATCCTTTTACTGCTTTAAACGCGCAGGGAAAAGATCGGGCGCTGGAATATATTTCGCTTTTGTCTCAGGATGAGCGCTTTGCCAAACAAAAACCGACGGCTGTGACGCGCGGCGCACGCACGTTGGCGCTTTATGATATGCCGGTTTCTGCGGGCACGGGCCAATTTCTGGACAGCACGGATTATGAAATGATCGAAGTGGACGATTCCATTCCGGCTGAAGCGAATTTTGCCGTGCGCGTCAGCGGAGACAGCATGACTCCGCGTTTTGTGGACGGCCAGGTTGTCTATGTGCATTTGCAGCCTTCTGTTGAGGATGGGGAATACGGTATTTTTCTGGTGGACGGAAATGTGTATCTGAAAAAGCTGGCGCTTGTGCCAAAGCCGCACCTGGTATCTCTCAACAGCGCCTATGCGCCGATTGATATCAGCGCGTTTGACGAATTGCGCGTCATTGGACGGGTTGTATTGTAAGGGGGCAAAGCAGTTTTATGTTTATTTTGGCTGGCTGAACCGTCATATCCTTGCAGCAGGCTTTCAGGGCAGCCTGTATTAGACAGGCGAAATTGCGCATCGTATGGATGCTAAGGTTTTTCTGAGAAATGAATCATCAAGGGCATAAGCGTTTATCTGCTTATGCCCTTTTTGGTGCATGAATTTGAAATGGCGTTTTCTTAACCGGTCGGGGGATATCCTTTTCCGACTGGTCGGCTGTGCACAGCGGTTTATTTGTTATTTGCCGCAAACACATTTTTTCGCAGCCGCGTATAGAAGATCAGCGCAAGAGCCGCCACAAGCGCTGATGTGATGGGTGCATTGAGCCACAAGCCGTCCAGGTGAAACGGCCATAGAACGGGCAGCAGCGCAACCGGGAGGATAAGCGCATTGGCAAGAGAAAGGATTGTTGCCGGCAGCGGTCTTTCCAAAGTGACCAAAAAACTTTGAATTGTAAAGCCGATCCACCTTGTTAAAAATGTCAAACTGTATATTTGAAGCGCACGGGCAGATAGCGCGAGTAATTCGGTTTCATGTGCCTGCGCGAACAAAGAGGCAATCATATCGGGAAAAACAAGCATCAGGGTCATTCCGCCTATGGAAATAACGGCGCATGCGGATGTACACCACTTGATCAGACTGCGGATTCGGGCAGTATGGCTTGCGCCCCAATTATATCCGATGGCTGGCTGCATGCCGTCGCAGGCGCCGTACAGCAGCTGCTGTATGGTTTCGCCCGCGTACATCAAAATGCCATAGGCGCTGACCGCCAGCGAACCGCCGGTTTTCAGCAGCAGAAAGTTGAACAGAATTGCCGTCAAACGCGACGCCACATTGCTTAAAAAGTTTGGGCATCCGGCTGATATAATTCTGCGGATCATCTTTGCGGAAAAATGCGGCCTGCAAAAACGCAGCGCCAGTTTTTTTCTTGCAAATGGGTACAGGGCAATGATCGTGCAAAGAAACATGCCGCAGGAAACAGCGAAAGCGGAGCCGGCAATTCCCATTTTTAATACTGAAAGGCAAAAAAATTCGAGCCCCAATATCAATATCGACATAATGATATTGAGCGCCATGCTGCCCTTGATTTTTCCACAGATACGAAGAAAATTATCAACTGCAAAGACCATTGTTGTAAACGGCGAAGCGATGGCATATACCCGCATATACACAATCGCCAAATCCGCCAGCTGCTTGTCTGCACCGGCCAATTGCATCAGCAGAGGGGCGCCCAGAAAGAGGGCGATCCCGCCTGTTACGCCTGCAATCACGATCATCAAACAGGCACAGGTAAAGTGATTATTCGCTTCCTGATTCTCTTGCTGTCCCAGCAGGATGGCAATATGAACCGCCGCGCCGACGCCGACCAGATCAGCCAATGAAAAATTGATCAATATAAAGGGAAAAGCCAGATTGAGCGCGGCAAATGCAGCCTCGCCCAAAAATTTGCCGACAAAAATCCCGTCCAATAATCCCCACAACGAGGATGCGGTCATGCTCACAGCGCCGGGAATGGCAACCATCCAGAAAAGCCTGGACGGCGCAGTTTTGGCGTATAAATCAGAATGATTCATTTTTTGCAGGCTCCTTCTTATACCGGTACATTTTTTGGAATTCGCCGTATAACCGGCTGCTGAAATCCTCAAGCGCCAAAACGAATTCGGTCGGATACTGTTTTAAGGTTTCAACGATTGCATGCTCTTCTGCCAAATAAATATCCGCCAGAAGTTTGTCTGTATATTCCTGACCAACCTTTGTCAATACCAGCGTTTTTTCTTTGGCGTGCCGATGTTCTGAAAACATAATATATCCATCGCTGAGCATGGTTTTCACAATCGAGTTGATCGTGGTTCGCGGTATCAGCCATTTATCGCAGATCTCCTTTTGCGAATGCGGTTTTCCGTCGGCAAGGGCGTACAGGAACGCGAGCATATTTTCATTTACACCAAGCTGTTTTGCAAGAAAATAATATACGCCGTCAATCTGGTTGGTCGAAAGCATGATTCGTCTGACGGTTTCGTAATTCTGATCCATGGGAGCACCCCTTCCAGTACGATTTCGTATTGAAAAAGAATTATAATACGAAATCGTATTATTGTCAATGGGATGAATAAATTTTTATTGAAAAAAAAGCCGCAACGCTGTTGCCTATAAGAAACTGTTGATTGTGCTGCGAGAATCGGAGAATATTTTATGGCAGTGCGATACTGTAAAAAAAGCAGTTTATAATATCAGTGGGACAAGTTCATGGATCAAATTGCATCAGCGATGCGGAGGGGACAATCGGATCAGGAAAGGTGCATAGATGAATTTCTGTTTCATCCATTAGCGATGAGAAAATGCGATTGCTTTTTCGTTTTCGTCATTGCCAGACCCGTAAACAATGCGTCTGTGGGGAGCGCAGCACGGTGCGCAGCAGGGCTGTTCCTTGGGATGAGTAATAACAAAAATGCGGCATATCCAGCGCTTATCGGACGTTGGATATGCCGCCTGTATTGTTTTTTCAGAGGCGTTCCCGGATGCTATGTGCAGCTTTTCAACCAGATTAAACAGATTTATCGCTGCTGGGTGCGCGTCAGCCGGCGCATGGCAACCGCATAAAGCGGCAGCAAAAGCAGATCGGCAAAAATCCAGGCCAAAGGATTGGCAAAACAGACCGCGTCAAATCCGTACAAGCCAACAAAACAGAAGGCGATGATGACCCGGCCGATCAATTCAGCCAGTCCGGCCAGCATGGCTGCGTTTGAAAAGCCCAGCCCCTGCAGGCTGTTGCGGTAAACAAAGATCAGTGCCAGGGGGATATAGTTAAGCGCGTTGCAATATAAAAATTGTCCGATTCTGCCAAGAATGGCCGTTTGCTGTGCGTCGATAAACAGAAGCGCCACTGTTGTTCCGGCAAATTTGGCGATGATGAAACCGGCCAGCGCATACAGTGCGGTAATAACGGTCATTTGACGGACCCCCAGGCGCACCCGGTCGATTTTGCCTGCGCCAAGATTTTGCCCGCAGTAGGTAGCCATGGCGGCGCCAACGCTTTCCATGGGCGATACGATGATATTTTGAACTTTGGCGGCGGCAGAAATTGCGGCGACCACGCCGGAGCCCAGCGTGTTGACGGCGGACTGAAGCGTGATGGAACCGATGGCGGTGATGGAAAATTGCAGCCCCATGGGGACGCCAATACCCAATTCGCGCAGCGCACACTCAAACGAAAAATGCCAGTGCCGTTTTTCAAGGCGCAAAAGCGTATAGCGTTTTAAAATGGTTGCCAAACAAAGCAGACCGGAAAGCGCCTGAGCAATTACGGTGGCGTACGCTGCGCCGGCGACGCCGAAATGCCACACGCCGACAAAAAGATAATCCAATCCAATATTGACCATACTGGAGAGAATCAAAAAATAAAGCGGCGTCCGGCTGTCGCCGATGGCGCGCAGTATCGCGGCGGTCATATTGTATAATATCGTGGCGGAGATCCCCATAAAGATGGTGAAAATATAGGAAAAGGCTTCGTCAATGATATCCGCAGGGGTCTGTAAAAGCTCAAGCAGCGGATAAGTACCGAAATACATGGCTGTCGTTAAAAAAACGGTAATGCCAATGCAAAGATATACACAGTGAGCCGTACAACGGCGCATCGACTCATAATCGCCCGCGCCGAAGTCCTGTGAAATTGGAATGGCAATGCCGGAGCAGAGCCCAAGCGCAAACCCGACAATAAAAAAATTCACAGAGCCTGTTGCGCCCACCGCGGCAAATGCGTTTACGCCAAGAAATTTGCCGACGATGATGCTGTCAGCCATATTGTAAAACTGCTGAAAGAGATTGCCGAACAGCAGGGGAATGCAGAAGGAAAGAATCTGTTTAAGCGGATTGCCCGTGGTCATGTCCCGTGTCATGGAAAACCACCTCTTTTCTGGGGCTATTATACAGCGGCTGAGAAAAAATGCAAGAAGAAAATTGCCTGTTTCCCGGTAAATTTGTGATGAGAAAATTTTGTTCCGTTCTATACATGTTTTCCAATTTCTGCTATAATCAATATGGAATATCAATTTCAGCGGTTGGTGGCGGGCGCGTCGCTGAGTGCTCAAAACTGTTTCCCGGCGCGCACCAGACCACCTGCGGCAACAGGAGGTTATATCAGCATGCAGTATTGTTATTTGCCTGCGTCAAGCCTGCAGGTTTCCAGGCTCAGCCTTGGGACGATGATGTTTGGCGGACAAACCGACGAGTCCTCCGCGCTGGCGATTATGGACTATGCCTTTGACCATGGCATCAATGTATTTGATACGGCCAATGTCTATAATGAAGGACGCAGCGAGCAGATTGTTGGAAAAGCGCTGCAAGGCCGTCGTGATCGGATCATTCTGGCGACAAAGGTCCGCAACGCGATGGGAAAGGACGTGAACTGCGAGGGGCTCAGCCGCAGCCAGATCCTGTATCAGGCGGAGCAAAGCCTGCGCCGGCTCAATACGGATTATATCGACATCTATTACCTGCATAAGCCGGATTATCACACGCCGATCGAGGAAACAATGGAGGCCGTCAGCTCCCTGGTTCGCGCCGGGAAGGTTCGGTATATCGGCGTGAGCAACTATGCCGCCTGGCAGCTTTCAGATATTCTGGCATTGTGTGACAAGCGTAATTATATTGCGCCTGTCATTACGCAAAATGTTTATAATATGATCACCCGCGGGTTGGAATCAGAGCTCCTGCCCTGTATTGACCACCATAAGGTTGGGCTGACAATCTATAATCCCATTGCTGGCGGGCTGCTTGCCGGAAAACATCACAAGGGCGAGCCGGAGCAGGGCACCCGTTTTGCCAATAATGCCAGCTACTACAAACGCTACTGGATGGATGAAAATTTTGACGCGGTGGATCGGCTGCGCGTCATCGCTCAGGAGGCGGGGATTTCCCTGCTGGAACTGGCCATGCGCTGGTGTGTCAGCCAAAAGCATGTGACGAGCATCATTACCGGCGTAAGCAAAATGGAGCAGATTGTTGCCAATATCGATTCGATCCGGGAGGGTGCTCTTCCGCAGCCGGTTTTGGATTCATGCGATGCGGTTTGGAAATCTCTGGCCGGGTCGCGCTATGCGTATAACCGATAAGGTTTGCGGTTTGTTCGTTTGCGAAAAAATATATGGGTTTTACGGGTATACAGAAACGGTACGGCTGCGGTCGTACCGTTTTTTGTTTGAATTATTTTTTTATGGCATAAAAAATGCAAAATCAACACTGATTTTGTCATGGAGGACTTTAAATTGCATGTATGGTTGCAGCATGGGCATATATATGGTATAATTTCGCAAAAGCGAGGTGATCCTCCGTGTCTGAATTCCATATAAATCCCGATGCGGCCGCAGCGCGCAAGCTGGAGCAGAAGCAGCGGCTGATCCGTGTGGCGTCAGGGCGCGAGCCGGCGCAGCTGGTGCTGAAAAACGCGACATATCTGAATGTATTGAGCAATGAATATTTAAAAGGCGACATCGCGATATCCGATGGACGGATTGCCGGAATCGGCGCATACGAGGGAGTCGAGCAGATCGACGTATCGGAAGGCGTCGTTTGCCCCGGTTTGATCGACGCGCACATTCATCTGGAAAGCAGTCTGGTCAGCCCGGCGGAATTTGCCCGTGCGGTTGTGCGCCATGGGACGACGACGGTCATTGCAGATCCCCACGAGATTACCAATGTAATGGGGGAGGACGGGCTTCGCTACATGATGCAGGCGACGGAAAACCTGCCGTTGGATGTGCATTTTATGCTGCCCAGCTGCGTGCCGGCAACGCCGTTGGATGAAGCCGGCGGGGAATTAAACGCCGATTTAATCGAACCCTGGTACGCGCATCCGCGCGTGCTGGGGCTGGGCGAGATGATGAACTACGTTGGAGTCGTTGCGGGGCAGCCGGATGTCCTGCAAAAAATTTTAGGCAGTCAAAGCCATCATAAAAAGATCGATGGACACGCGCCAGGGCTATCCGGACGTGATCTTTGCGCATATATTGCCGCAGGCGTCTATTCCGATCATGAATGTGACACATTTGAAAATGCGCTTGAAAAGCTTCGTCTGGGCCAGTTTATTATGATTCGCCAGGGAACTGCGGCAAAAAATCTGCGCGCGCTTTTGCCGCTTTTGAACTGGCAATACGGCGCGCGATGCATGTTTGCAACGGATGATAAACATCCAAACGATTTGCTGTATCACGGACATATTGACGATATTGCCCGGGAGGCTGTTGCGTGCGGCGTAGATCCTGTTCTGGCCGTCAGGGCCGCCAGCTACCATGCCGCCAGGTATTTTCTGCTGAACGATAAAGGTGCAATTGCGCCGGGATATTGGGCGGATCTGGTTGTTTTTGACAATCTCAAGCACTTTTCCGTGCGGCGGGTTTTCAAAAAAGGCATGCTGGTATTTGACGGGAAAGAGGTCTTTTGTCCCAAGCCCACGGTGTCCGGCGCGCTTGTTGAAAAGGCGCATCACACCATGCGCGCTGCCCCTGTTACGGCGCGGGATTTTGCCTGCGGCCGTAAGTCGGTCATCGGTCTGATTCCGGGGGAACTGATCAGCGAAAATGCCGGAACGGCTCAGGGCGTCGATCTTTCGGCGGATATTTTGAAAATTGCGTTGGTGGAACGGCATCGCGCTACCGGCCATATCGGCCTTGGCTATCTGAAAGGATACGGACTTAAAACCGGCGCAGTCGCTTCCAGCATTGCGCATGACAGTCACAACATCATTGCCGTGGGAACGAGCGATGAGACGCTGGCCCTTGCCGTCAATGCCGTGATTGACCAGCAGGGCGGTATTGCCGTTGTGGATGCATCCGGCGTTCTGGCTGCTCTGCCTTTGCCGGTTGCCGGGTTGATGAGCGATGAATCGCTGGAAACCGTCAACGCGCTCTTGTCGGCGGCCAAAGCCGCTGCGTTCCGTCTTGGGGTGCCGGTGCAGATTGATCCGTTTATGACGCTTTCCTTTATGAGTCTTCCGGTTATTCCGGAATTGAAACTGACCACGCGAGGGATGTTTGACGTGAAGCGCTGGCGCTTTGCGGATGAAAATTGAGACAAAACCGATTTTCATATATCCTGACAGAAAGCCTGATCAGCGTTGAAGCTGGGGGGCGGGAAAGAGCAAAAAACAAAAAAAGCCCCGAAGCGGTTTGGAGGACAGCAATCGGGGCTTTGCAAAGAAAAGATAACTTCCCTTTGTACATATATTATAACAAAATCCTTCCTGAAATGCAACTGCTTAGAACATATTTTTTAATTGAGCAGTGTGCAACACAACAACGGATGAATACTTAATAAATGGAGGGCTCTTCCTTGTAGTCGGCGCTGATTTTTGCCAGGTATTCCAAGTCAAAATCACCATGAATGGTCATAGAGTTGTTGTAGCCGCCGACAAAATTATGTCGGGTAAGCGTGTTGCTGTCAATACCGTCGCGGACACGCCCTGGCGTATGGCGCAGCTGTTCACGGAAAACGGCGCCGTTGGACTTTGGAACATAACCGACGACGGCATTATCCGATGTGTCAAAATAACACCCGTCGTTGCCGGACATCCCGAACATCTGAAGATATTTGCAGCTTTCGTCATATTCAATCAGCTTGGTAAACAGCTGCACGCAGTCTTCATTGGAAAGCCAGACATAGGAAGCGCGGATATCTCGCGGCTGTGAATTGCCGTCGGTAGCGAAGTTGCCGATGCGTACATTAAAGCAGGAGATGCCGTACCGGTCCGAATAATACCGTCCAATGGTTTCCACAAAAACCTTGGAAAGCGCATAGGGGCTGTCCGGACGGTACAGCGCGTTGGAATCGATTGGGTCGCCTTTTTGATAAAATCCGAACACATGATTGGAGGAGCCGAAGATCACGCGCTTGACGCCGGCAAGGCGCGCCGCTTCATACAGATAATAGGCGTTTACGGTGTTTTCACCGATATGCTTTTCAAGAAACTGGTCGTTGCGCATGTAATAACCCATATGCACAATGGTGTGTACGCCCTGACAGGCCTGTGTCATTGCGTCCAGGTCGTTGTATTGCAGATGAATCAAATCCTTGCCGTTGCCCTCGCCGCGCGTGCCGCGCAGCACGTCATAGCCGCCGCGTTTGAGCAATCCGTTTGCAATGCAGGTGCCGATCCGGCCGGTACCGCCGGTGATCAGAATTTTTTTGTTCATGTGCTTTTCTGCTCCATTGATTTAATCGTAATTTTATCATAGCCGGATTGACGCCGTTTGTCAATCCGGTTTTTTGCGATCTTTTGTCCGATTGGACAAGGTGTGTTGCGGGAACGTTTTTTTTGTGCTATACTGTAGCGGACGAAGAAAACTACATAACGGAGGCGTTCTGATGAAAATTACCGATGTCAAAACCTATTGCGTATCCCCGGTAAGCCGCAACTATGTGTATGTGAAAATCGAAACGGACGAGGGCCTGTACGGCGTGGGCGAAGCGTATTCCTGCGGCCCTGATCTGGCGACGGTAAAGACCATTGAATATTTTAAGGACTGGCTGATCGGCCAGGATCCCACGCGGATTGAATATATCTGGACGATGCTGTACAATTACTCGCGTTTCCCCGGCGGCTGCATTGTGGATTCGGCGATTTCCGGTATCGATTTGGCGCTGTGGGATATCGCGGGCAAGGTGGCCAATTTACCGGTATACAAGCTGCTTGGCGGGCAGACGCGCGACAAGATCTGGTGCTATACCGGCAGCGGGCGCGGGGAAACCAACGAGGCCTGTGTGGAGGCGACGCAGCGCCTGGTGGAAAAATACGGCTATAACGCGCTGAAGGTTGCCCAGCATTTTGCCGGCGATATGCCGGTAGGGGAAAGCCGCCGGGCGCTTTCGTCCAGATTTGCGTGCTTCCGTAAAAATCTTGGCGATGATTTTGAGCTGGGAATCGATTTTCATGCCCGCAATTATGAGCCTTACCGCGCGGTGTGGTTTGCGCAGGCGATCCAGGAGTATCGTCCCTTCTTCATCGAGGAGCCCATCCGGATGGAAAATATCGATCAGATGGCCCGCTTGAAGGATAAGCTGGGCGCGCCGCTGGCAACTGGCGAGTGCCTGTATACCAAATATGAATTCAACGATCTGCTGGCGGCGGACGCAGCGGATATCCTCCAGCCGGACGTGCTTTTGTGCGGCGGGATGACGGAGGCGAAAAAAATTGCCGCCATGGCGGAGGCGACCTATAAGGTGATTGCGCCTCATAACCCTCTTAGCCCGCTGTCCACTGTGATTAACGTCCACTATGCCGCGGCGATTCCCAATTTCTTGATCCTGGAAACGCATAACCAGAACATCGGTGAAATTCCCGCCTGCAACGATCTGGTGACCAAGGTGCTTCAGCCCAAGGACGGCTATATTGCGCTGCCTGAAGGGCCGGGCTGGGGCGTTGACCTGAATTTTGATTATCTGGAAACGCTGACCTACAAGCCCTGGCATCGTCCGTTTGCCAAGCGCAGCGACGGCGGGATCGATGTGGTGTAAAAAAGAGATTGTCAACCAAAAATAAATAATGGTTGACAATCTGCTTGCAAACCGCTATACTGTCAAAAGACAGGAGAGTGGTTTGTTTGCGCGACGTAAAAAAAAGACTTTCGGTTCGGGATATGGCGTTTATTGCGCTGTTTGCGGCGCTGATGGCGGTTTGTTCCGGGCTGACCATTGCGCTGCCGGGAACGGTGCCTTTTACGATGCAGACGTTTGCCGTGTTTGCGGCGGTGGCGATGCTGGGCGGGCTGCGCGCGACGCTGTGCGTGCTGGTGTACCTGCTTCTGGGTGCGATTGGCCTGCCGGTTTTCTCGGGCTTTCAGGGCGGCCTGGGCGTGCTGCTGGGCAAAACGGGCGGATATCTGGTTGGCTTTCTGGCGATTGGTTTGACGCTCTGGTGCTTCGAACGTCTTTTTGGCAGGGGTAAATGGGTTTTGCCTGCGGCGCTGATCGTGGGGCTTCTTTTGTGCTATGCCTTTGGTACTGTGTGGTTTTTGGCGGTGTACACCCGGCAAAGCGGCGCAGTAGGCCTTGGCGCGGTGCTTGGCTGGTGCGTATGGCCGTTTGTTGTACCGGATCTGATCAAGATGTCGCTGGCGCTGCTTTTGGCGCAAAGGCTGAAAAAACACGTCCGTATCTGACCGGCCAGCAAAATTGGCCTGCTGGAAAAAACGAGCCGTGAATGAAACACCCTCCTGTTGTAGAATTGAGAGAATCAATTCCGACAGGAGGGTTGCTTTATATCCGGAAGATGCCCGTATCTACAGGAATGTTGCCTGGCGTCACGGCAATGAAGGCAAAGGGCTGCACGCCGCTTCTGGTTGCAGAACGCTTAGGTCACGAAAAGGTGCAGACCACCATGGACACCTAAAGTCCTCTCTACCCGAACAAGCAGACGGAAGCAGCCAATCAGCTTGGTGCAATCGCCGCAGAAAGCGATGGCTACAAAAAATAGGCTGATGTAGCCATTTTGTAGCCAGTAAAAAACAAAAATCCCGAAAACCCCAGTGTTTTCAAAGGTTTTCGGGACTTATAAGCCTATATTAATGTCACGGTGCAAACTCACTTTCCACGAAAATCGCTCAAAAGTGCGAATCCGTTTTCCCAAGCTGTCTTTCGCCCAGGCGTGCCCGCCTCCGTCCAAAACACTCCAAATCTCTGCATCTGCTCCAAGATGCCCAGCACCTCTGAGTTTCCCTCAGAGGTGCGGAAACCCTTGTAAATCAAGTGTAAACAGTGATAAGGAAGTTTCAGAAAACTTATCATACTAATCTGATGTTCTTGATTAAGTTTCAAAATCAGTTTTCGCATTTCGATAATGCCTTGCGGATCAAGACCATTTATCGGTTCGTCTAATACAAGAAAGTCTGGGTTTCCGCAGAGCGCAACAGCAATGCCTAATCTCTGCCGCATACCGAGGGAAAAATTTTTCGCTTTCTTTTTACCCGTATTTTCAAGACCGACCAGTTTTAGAAGCTCTGGCAATCCGTCAAAAGAGGGCAATCCGAGAACCCTGTACTGCTCTTTAAGATTTTGCTCTGCTGTCATGTCAAGATAAATTGACGGTGTTTCGACAACAGCTCCCATTCGCCGGCGTGATTTGTAAATTTCTTTGTCCGTATTTTTTCTTCCATACAGCGTGTATTCGCCGGAAGTGGCAGTCTGCAATCCGCAGATTAAACGAATTAAAGTTGTTTTTCCCGCACCATTCTTTCCGACAAAACCGTAGATTGCCCCTTTGGGGACGTGCATGGAAACAGCGTTTAATGCTTTGAATGTGCCGTACTCTTTAGACAAAGCGTTTGTTGTTAGAATATAGTCCATAAATGTTGCCTCCTTATCCGCTTCATAGTTTCGTTGATGTGCTATTCTTTTGAATGCACCCATAGAATAATAAATCAATGTGGAGTGGGTATGAAATGGATATGGAATCTGAGAAGAAATGAAAAACTCCCTTGTGAGGGGAGCTTTTCGCTTAGAGATGAATTGTAAAACGCATTCCCGACGGGAATTTCATAGGCGCAAAGGAATAGGAAATATTCATAGAAGATAGAAGTGTGTCTACGATATAAAGTCCTAATCCGTTTCCGCCGCTTTCACGGTTTCTGGAAAAGTCGCGACGATAGAATGGCTCAAATAAGCGGCAAATCTCGCTTTCAGGGATAGGGTCACATTCATTCTCAATCACAAGGTTCCGCTCGTCTATATAAGCAAAAACAAATCCCTCTGCTTTTGTATAAGCAACAGCGTTAGCAAGGATATTTGATACTGCTTTACTGAATGAGCCAACGGGTAAGTTGGCGGAAAATTTCTCCGGAAAATTGAGGGAAAAAGATATATGATGTGCCGCTGCAATTAGTTGATAAGGCTCGCACAACTTTGTCATTAGTTCAGAAATATCAACCATTTTCGGTGGTTCTGCGGTCATATTCAATTTCGATGTTTCCAAAATTTCATGTATCATTTTAGACAGTCGTTCAACCATTTCTTTACATTCCGGCAAATATGCGGCGTAATCCTGATACTTTCCCACACCTAAAATCATGTTTTCAAGAGTTGCATTCAGAGCGGTTACCGGAGTTTTGAGTTCATGGGACGCAGCCCGCAAAAAATCCACCTTTGTCCGTTCTATCTCACTTACCCGATTCTTTTCTTGTTCCAAGTGTTCAATAGTAGACAAGAGATTAGAATATAGGTTATTTACATTCTGTGCCAGCAGTCCGATTTCATCTTTTGAGTGTATAAGACAATTCGCGTTACGGTCTAATTTCATCATCTGTTCGGTAGAAGCAGAAATACCTTTAATAGGGGCAACAATCGCTTTAGAAAATATGAGGGAACAAATTACAGAAATCGCCAAACAACAAATGAGTGATAACGGCAAGGCACTTTGTATTGCTTGCATGATGATTTTTTCCTCGCCATTACCGACTGTAATCAATTCTGTAATATTAGTAACCGTATCAGTCATAGTAATCTCCATAGCTCTTTGAGGTACAAGCAGATAAATGATAATGTGGGCAACCACAACAATAAATATCATTAACACTAATGTATAAAGAAAGATTTTAGGAAAAAGTTTTAGTCTTTTCATGACTGCACCTCGTATTTATAACCAATCCCTTTGACCGTTACAATACAGTCAAGCCGCAGTTTCTTTCGCAGATTTTTAATGTAGGTATCAATCGTTCTGTCAATAATCGGGGCGTCAACTCCCCATAAATCGTCAAGTATTTGTGACCGCGTTAATACCAACCCTTTATGTTCAATAAGCAATCTCAGCAAGTCAATTTCTTTTGGTGTAATATCAATTTTCCCGTTAGGGTCTTTTGCCGTATAGCCGGAAAAATCGACGGTTATATTGCCAAAGGTTACTATGTCGGATATCGTATTTTTTCCGCTTCTTCGCAAAAGTGCTGTAATACGTCTGCCAAGCAAAACCATAGAAAACGGCTTTGTAATATAATCGTCTGCCTGTTCGTCAAAACTTGTTACTTGTGTATATTCATCTTCAATCGCAGTAAGCATAATAACAGGGACAGTGCTTCCTTTCCGTATTTCATGGAGTACGGCAAGCCCTGTAATTTTGGGGAGCATTATATCTAAAACAACAAGGTCAATACTTTCTTTGTCGAAAAGCTGCAATGCGCCTGCTCCGTCATAAGCGGGAATAATTTTGTGCCCTGCCGCTTTTAAGTATTCGCATATAGCATCATTGGTCTGTCTATCATCTTCCACAATAAGTAATGCAGCCATTAAGACACCTCCTTTGATAAGTTTATCAGTGTAATGTGGAACGTATATGAAACGGAGTTATTTTTTATTGCTCTTATATCGTTTATCCTGTGGCTTTTCTGCGTCCTTTGGTATCAGCCACATATAACTGAATTTCGCAACGCCCTCTATACGGTTATCTTCACATAACTTTTGTACCCGTCGTTCTGAAATTCCCCATTTTTTTGCGGCTTCGGAAGCGGAAATATATTCTAACATTTTCATTCACGTCCTTTCAAAATTTCAATGATTTAATTATATGCGGAAGTCCGCATAATAGCAAGAAACAAAATATGAATTGAGTTTGAAAGCTGCAATTTTATTTTAAGATTTTTAATTTTTCTTTTGCTTTTCTTTGGCATTTTGCAACTTTGTCCGTAGTAGGAAGTGAAACGGGAAATAAGAGGGTTTGGGAAACTTCCCAACAAGCAAAAATCGCCCTCTGTCGGCAGACAGAAAACGGACGATTTTACGGAAAGGGTACCCCTTTCCTATGCTTGCTATTCAGTTTTAACTTTCACAAACTACGAAAGGACGGGAAAGGAATGGAAAAGAAACGAACAGAGGAAAACACGGATATTCTCCCGAAAAAGGGAAATCCGCTGAATGAAACAGTCTGCTATAAAATAGGCGGCACTTATTATGAAGTGTCAACAATTTGCGGCGGTTCGGAACGGCTTTCCGATAAAATAAAACGGCTGATAAAATCGGAATCCGTCACATCGCCTACTGACAAAGAAAAGAAAGTCCGCTATAATGAGGGTAACAACCAGTCTGTCGGGCGTTCATTACAGAAGGAATGAACATGACAGCATATACCAATAAACCCGAACAGATAACAGCATTATACGCCCGTCTTTCGCAGGAGGACGCATTGGACGGCGACAGCAACAGCATTGTAAATCAGAAAGCCGTCCTCTCCAAATATGCGGCAGACAACGGCTTTACGAACCTTGCATTTTTTATTGACGACGGCGTTTCGGGCGTAACCTTTGACCGTCCGAGTTTTAACCGCATGATAAAGGAAATTGAAGCAGGAAATGTGTCAACGGTTATCGTCAAGGATATGTCCCGTCTTGGGCGTGACTATCTGAAAGTCGGCTACTATACGGAAATCTTTTTCGTGGAAAGAGATGTACGCTACATTGCTATCAATGACGGCGTTGACAGCGAAAAAGGCGATAATGATTTTACCCCGTTCCGCAACCTGTTCAATGATTTTTACGCCAAAGATACCAGTAAAAAGGTACGGGCAATCAAGCGGGCGCAGGGCATGGCGGGAGAACATCTGACAAAGCCGCCTTACGGCTACAAGGTTGCTCCCGACAATAAAAAGCAATGGATTGTGGACGAGGAAGCCGCCCCTGTGGTAAAGCGGATTTTTGATTTATGTGTTGCCGGAAACGGACCTATGAAGATAACAAAAATTTTGAAAGCAGATAAGGTGCTGACGGCAAAAGCCCATTATGCAAAGCAAAAAGGAAAGACACTTCCCGAAAATCCGTATGACTGGAATGAAAGTACGATTGTGGGAATTTTAGAGCGTATGGACTACTGCGGGCATACCGTGAATTTCAAAAGCTATTCAAAATCCCACAAGCTGAAAAAGCGTATTCCGACCACAAAGGAACAGCAGGCAGTTTTCCGCAATACCCATGAAGCGATTGTAGAAGAAGCCGTTTTTGAACGGGTACAGGAATTAAGGTCAAACAAACGCCGCCCTACAAAGGCAAAAAGACAGGGGTTCTTTTCCGGCTTGGTGTTCTGTGCCGACTGCGGAAGCAAGCTGCATTTTGCCACCTGCAAGAGCTTTGACGGTTCGCAAGACCACTACCGCTGTGCAAAGTATAAGAGCAACACGGGAAGCTGTACGGCACACTTTATCCGTGAAGAAACGCTGCGTAAAATTGTTCTGAACAGAATATTTGCTGTAACGGCATTATTCTATGACGACGTTACAGCATTTATGGAAATGATACGCAGACAGCGGTTTGACGAAGCGGAAAAGGAAATGAAACAGAAGCGGCGGGAAGTCGGACAGGCGAAAAAGAGGATTGCAGAGCTTGACCGCATTTTCAAGCGGATTTATGAGGACGACATCAGCGGCACTATCAGCCATGAACGGTTCTTGAAGCTGTCCGCAGAATATGAGGCGGAGCAAAAGGAACTGACGGAAAAGCTGACGGTACAACAGCAGGAAGTCGATACCTACGAACAGGACAAAAACGACTTTGACAGCTTTGCCGCCATTATCCGTAAATATGTGGGAATAACGGAACTGACACCCGTTATCGTCAATGAATTTATCAAGAAAATCGTTATCCATGCGCCGGAGAAGATAGGCGGCAAGCGTTTTCAGAAAGTGGATATTGTTTTTAACTTTGTGGGAGAAATCCATTTCCCAACCGAGCCGCAGACGAAAGATACCGAAAAACAGGAAAAGACGGCATAGCCCAAACAACGGGCTATACCGCCTAACCGTAAAATACTTCCTTGTGACCGTAAACCTAAGGCTTTCCGTATCTTCGATACTCAGGTTTTGCATAAAGAAAGAGCCCCAGTCAGAAGATTTTTCTTCTAACTAAGGCTCTGTTCTTTTTCGATATTTCAAGGGCTACCGAGGAGACCGATGGAAAGTGCTTTCGCACTTTTCGTGGAATCCGAGGTGCACCAAATCAATTAACTTATTCCCACTCCTAAACACAAAACCAACCTTAAACGATTTTGTTTTGGAGGTTTGACTTGATATGCTATGAATTGATACAGATTATCTCTATTCTATGAGGTATATTGACTTCTGCTATCAAATAGCTATCACCTGTTTGCTATCACGCTGATAGGATGGCAAGCAATAAATTTACGCCTTAATTATACTTGGATTCAAAAGCGGTGTCAATATATAAAACGACAAAACACAAAATTAACCGTTATAAACCTACAATAAACATTGATTTCTTTTAAAATGAGCAGTATAATAAAATAAGAAGTTTATAAGATGGAGGATTTTGGTATGAGTGAAGTAACAGAACGCTGGTGCTCTATGCGTGAAATTATGGAACATCTCGGCGTAAGCAGAGACACCGTTTTAACTTGGATAGATAAGAAAAATATGCCTGCCACAAAAATGGGCAGGCTTTGGAAATTTAAAATTAGCGAAGTAGATGCTTGGGCAAAAGCAGGCAATGCTGCTGATAAATAATCTCAGAATTTTCAGGGTGTATTTTGGGGCAATACGGAGGAAATAACATTATGAAAGACGGGCTTGAATTAGATAAATTATTGGATAAAGCAAAAAGCGCTTCTCGAAAAGCGGTTAAAACAGTTGCAGATACAGCTTCAAATATTGCCGGGACTACGAAAGAGGCTGTTGTAAATGTGACTGACAAAGTAGTGGACACTATTGAAGAAAAGCGAAATACTGCCGAAAAGGAACGGAAGGGATATTTCGATTCGGCAATGCTCCCTCTCGTAGGAACCGAGTCAGAAATTTTTATTACTGCTCTTGGAAATTCTCCAATTAAATTGACAGACAGCAGAATCAATCAGCTTAAATCAACCTTTCCTGTTCCACGAGAACATAATATCTTATGGGCAGACGCAGAATTCGATCTCCGTCCAAGTGGCATTGTCGTAACAGACCGTGGCATTTTTATAAGAACAAATGTAGGGCTGCTTGATGGTAAAATCGGAGTAAGTAATTTTGAACTTGATGAACTAAAAGCCGAAGAACAACAGGAGTTATTGCAGCATCGTACTCAATTTCATAGTGGAAAAGCTGTATTGCTTTATTATAGCTGGGAAGATTTTGATGCTGGTTGGTTCACTGGCGATACTGAAATGGAGAATAAGGCGCTATTGGTAGAGCCTCAATGTTCCAAACATTTTATAAAAGTGTGCAAGAACTATTGTATGCAGGTATCAAAAGATACGAGTGATGAATTTAGTGTCACCGATTTTGAGGATAGTTATGATGAAGTAATCTCCAAAACAAGTGTTATAGCGGGTGCAGCGGTTGAATCATCTCAAACGGCTATTTTTGCTGAACAAAAAGCTCATATAAACACAGCTGCTGGTCACGGCGAAATGGCAGAGGAAGCTAATAACTTACTTGACCGTCTTAATGGATTAGATGCAAAAGTAATAGGGCGTGATAATGCAAAAGACGGTGCCGATAGACAAATCGGCGATATCCTTATCCAAACAAAATATTACAATTCAGCTCGTGGCTCTTTAGAAGCTTGCTTTAATCCTGAAACTGGACAATATCGATATATGAGTGACGGTAAGCCAATGCAACTTGAAGTGCCTAAAGATCAATATCAAAAAAGTCTTAGAAGGATTTAAAAACAAAATAAAAAACGGAAAAGTGCCTGGCGTTACCGATCCAAATGAAGCTACCAATATTGTTCGAAAAGGACGGTTAACATATCAACAAGCTGTCAATTTAACAAAACCGGGTACGATAGAATCTCTTTCCTATGATGCGTTAACGGGAGCAGTTACCTGTTCTTGTGCATTAGGAATTACGTTTGTTGCCACTGTATTTTTAACTTGGCGAAGAACAGGTGATTTAAAGCAAGCAATTCAATCGGGTGCATCAGCTGGATTACAGGTTTCGGGTGTCTTAAATCGTGTATCCTTATGCGTTTTATATCAGCTTCTTTTGAGCCTCTGTCCATTTCGTGGTGCATATAGCTTTTTGATACGGGAAAGATACGGTCGTTTTCGCCCGCCTCGTAAAACATACCAAGGTATTCCTGCATTTCTTCACAGAGAAATTTCGGCATTTTAATCGTGCGGTTGCTTTTCTTCGTTTTCGGCGTAGTAATAACATCCCTGCCTTTTAATCGCTGATACGATTTATCAATCGTTACCGTTTCGGCTTTGAAATCAAAATCCTTTGGTGTTAAGGCGAGCATTTCGCCCTCTCGGATACCGCACCAGTAAAGCATTTGAAAAGCGTAGTAGGAAATCGGCTTGTCCATCATCACTTCGGAAAACTTCTTGTATTCCTCAAGAGTCCAAAAGAGCATTTCTTTTCGCTCCTCTGTTCCCATATTCCCTGCGATAGCGGCAGGATTAGATTTTAATCCATAATAACGGACTGCGTGATTAAACAGTGCGCTTAGCTGATTATGAACGGTTTTAAGGTAAGTCTGCGAATATTTTTTACCGCTTTTATCGGTCAGACCTCTGATTTCGTTCTGCCATTCAATCACATCCTTTGCCGTTATATCGCACAGCTTACGCTTTTGGAAATAGGGTAGGATTTTCTTTTCAATAATGCTTTCCTTTGTCAGCCAAGTGTTTTCCTTTAATCTGGGCTTAATATCCCTTTCATACTTTCATCCGGGGGCTGCAAAGTATCGTGGGCTCTCCCGAGGGGGAACGGGGAATGCGGCTTCTGCGGAAGCCTCTGCCGTGGCTTGCAAGCGGTACCCACTTCGCAATTCCACGGCACGGACAGCGGTGCTTTCCCAACAGGGCAGGGCAACCACCGCCGTCCGCTGTCTGAGAAAAAACCGTGATATTCTCTCAGACAGTCCACGTTGAACTCTGTGGATTTCATCGTGGGGACGGGGGATGCGTAGAGAGCGTGACGGTTGTGACGATTGTGACGGTATTTTCGATACCGTTCCCGCTGCCGTTTTAATCGTCACAACCGTCACCAATCGTCACACGGTCTTTCTAGTCAAGCTGATGGAGCTGCCGTTGCGGGTGCGCTTCATGGCGTATTCGATGTTGTACTCGTTCAGCAAATCGCCTGCTTTGACATTGAGCCTGCGGGTCAGAATGTTAGGCTGAATATTCTCTCCAAGAAGAGTCACAAGCTCTGTTGCGCTGCCACTCCATACCGGGTTGCCCTCTGTAATCACAGCGGCGATCTTGTCCAGTAACGGGTCGGGCGGTTTCTTCCAAAGCTCTGTTTCCGCATGGTCGAGCTGCCATATCAGCTTTTCAGTATCCCTTGTCAGATGGAGCTTTTGGTCAGGCTGATCTCTGCCGACGATTTCAAGGGTGGCACTCAGATCGGTGCGCTTCTCCTTCTGCAGAAGAAATGCGCCGTCAGCGCAGCCGAGCAGTCCTGTTGTGCCGGAGATCATCTCAAACTTATCACCGGCCTGTTGCTTTCTTGTGTGATGTACCAGGAGCAGGCAGATGCCGTACTTGTCGGCAAATTGTTTCATCCTGCCCACTATGTCATAATCGCCTGCGTAGCTGTAGGCATCGGTGCTGACCTCTCGGATTTTCTGCAGGGTGTCGATGATAATAAGCCGAGTGTCAGGATGCTCGCGGATGAACTTTTCGAGCTGCTCGTCAAGTCCAGCGCCGAGCTGTTTTGCGTATACGGCGAAGAATAAGTTGTCTGTACCCTCAACACCGAACATACGGGACATTCGCTCCTGTAGTCTCTGATAATCGTCCTCCAAGGCGAGGTATAAAACCGTGCCCTGGTGGACATCATAATCCCAGATCTTTTGCCCGGTGCTGATGTGGTAGGCAAGCTGTGCCATAAAGAACGACTTGCCAACCTTGGGTGCTCCCGCAAACAGGTAGGTGCCGGAGTAGAGCAGACCGTCAATGACGGGCGGTCTGCTCTGGTACACTGTTTCATACAACTCATTCATAGACACCGTGTGCAGATATGCCGGGTCATTCATGCGCTGCATCTGCCGGGAGATTTCTTCATAATCTTTTGAAAAATTTTCGTCCGGGTAATTGATTTCTGTGTTTTCAGTTGTTATAATCTGAGTGTTACATAGTTGAAACGGCTGCCTTTCATCTGCGCCAACAGATGTTGCAAGGGCAGTCTTTTCTTTTTCATCAATCATGGGCATTCTCTCCTCTCAGTCCCTGCATGGTGATGGCAATGAGATCGATGGTGCTCAGCAGCTCATCGGAAACACTATCACTGGTGGCAATGCGTTCAAGCTCGGCGAGGATTGCTTCCATTTGCGTTTTGAGTGCCTTGTGAACTCTCGGATTCGGCTGCACTACTACTTCACGACCCATGCACTTGCGGTAGCAGTATTCCTGTTTGGGTAGGCCCGACAGGGCTACCGCTCTGTTCAGTTCTTCCTGTTCTTCGGGGGATACTCGAAACCCTACGGTTATACTGCGAAAACGGTTGTGCTTGTCTACATTCTTTGCTGACATAAATATCACGCTCCTTTGTTAATGTCGTCCAGTTTGTTTGCCATTTCCTTCTGCTTGGAGGGGAACAGGTGCGCATATCGGTAAGTGATCTCAATGCTTTCGTGTCCCACCCTGTCGGCAATGGCTACCGCGGAGAAGCCCATGTCGATCAGCAAACTGATGTGGCTGTGTCTCAAATCATGGATTCTGATACGCTTAACCCCTGCTGCCTTTGCGCCTCTTTCCATTTCCCGGTGAAGATACCCTTTGTTGATAGTGAAAATGCGGTCTTTCTTTTTCAGCCCATATTGCATCCCGAAAAACTCCTTCATCTCTGTACAGAGGAAATCCGGCATTTGGATGGTACGGTTGCTTTTCTTGGTCTTGGGAGAGGTAATCACATCCTTGCCCTTTATGCGCTGGTAGGTTTTGCTGATCTTTACTGTCCCACGCTCAAAGTCGAAATCCGCTGGCGTCAGTGCCAATAGCTCGCCTTCACGGATGCCTGTCCAGTAAAGCATCTGAAATGCGTAGTAGGAAATAGGCTTGTCCATTATTTCTTCCGAAAACTTCTGGTATTCCTCTTTTGTCCAGAACAGCATCTCTTTGCGTTCTTCATTACCCATGTTTCCGGCTTTTGCTGCCGGATTGGAATGAAGATCGTAATACCGAACTGCGTGATTAAAAATTGCGGAGAGCTGATTGTGCAGTGTTTTGAGGTAGGTTTGGGAATAGGGCTTGTGCTTATCATCACGGTAGGCAAGTAGCTCGTTCTGCCACGCAATCACATCCTTGGTGGTGATTTCATTGATCTTGCGTTTGCCAAAATACGGGATGATTTTTGTTTTGATGATATGATCCTTGGTCTGCCAAGTGCTTTCTTTCAGCCTTGCTTTGAGATCAGAGGCGTAAATCTCAACAAAGGCTTCAAAACTCATATCCAAGTCCCCGGCACTTTGCTGTTGGAACTTCTGTTCCCATTCCAGTGCTTCACGGCGGGTAGAAAACCCTCGCTTACACTTCTGTTTCCGTTCTCCTGTCCAGTCCGTGTACTGTGTGACCACATACCACGAACCATTTTCTTTGTTCTTATAAGCTGGCATTTACTTTGTTCCTTTCTGCTCCGTAGAGTCTTTCGTTGAAATACTGACGGTTGACCCGTCCTGCGATGGTGATAAAGCCTTTCGCTTTCAGCTCGTCATTCAGTTGGCGAATGATTTTGTAGGCGTATGGCTTTGACACATCCAATTCTTTTGCGACTTCATCCACTCGAATAAACTTGTTTTCCATGGTTCTCACCTCCTTTCTGAGTATAGTAATCTTCTTTAGTGTCGGAATACTTGCTGGCCGCCATCCGATTTGCCCGGGCGGACATACTTAAACATAATAGCTTAAGTATGCAACTGCATTATACTAAACAAATTCAGTTATGTCAAGAGGCTTTGGAGAGAATATTAAACAGAATTATTTAATATATCTTGACAGCGCATAAGCATATATGCTATGATGACAAAAACATGAATCAGGAGTGAATTGCTATGGCAATTGGTGAAAGAATCCGCTTTATGCGCAATTTGCGTGGGATGACGCAGAAGTGGCTCGGTCAGGCAGTGGGTTTCCCACAGAAAACCGCAGACATTCGTATGGCTCAGTATGAGTCCGGCACCAGAACCCCCAAGGAAGATCTGGTAAAGGCTCTTGCGAATGTTCTGGAGGTTTCTCCTTTGGCTTTGAGTGTTCCCGATATTGACAGTAATCTGGGCTTTATCCATACGCTTTTTGCTATCGAGGACATTCATGGTGTAAGAGCGGAAAAGCAGGGAGACGAGGTACACATCATTTTTGATGGCAGCAAGCGCACAACGGATGCCTCTATTTTCAAAATGCTGTCCGCTTGGGCTGAACAGGCAGAGAAACTCAGAAACGGCGAGATCAGCAAAGAGCAGTATGACCGTTGGCGTTATACCTTCCCAGCAGAGGACACCACCCAGATTTGGGGCAAAGTTCCTTCACAGGAGTTCAGCGATGCACTGATTAAGGCCCTGAAAAAGAACAAATCCATTTAATGAACGCAAAAAGCCCGTACTGACCATCCGATCAGTACGGGCTAAAATGCTAATATGGGTTTTTGTGAGCCAAGTGAAATTACTCTTTACTCACAAGCCACTGGCAACGCAGAATAATTACGTTTCAGCGGAATCTTATCAAAACCTTATCAGAAGTGGTGGGCGAAACCGAAAAAGCGTTGGTATTCCAGCACTTTTTAGCTTTTTCAATTTATTCCCACTCGATTGTGCCAGTAGGCTTTGGCGTGAGGTCATACAGGACGCGGTTGACGTTGGCGACTTCATGGGTGATGCGATAGGTGATATGCTCAAGCAGGTCAAAGGGAATGTTTTCAACCGTTGCGGTCATGGCGTCAACGGTATTGACCGCACGAATGATAACGGGGTAGGCAAACGTACGGGCGTCGTTTTTCACGCCGACGGACCGGAAATCCGGCACGGCGGTAAAATACTGCCAAACTTTGCCCTCCAGGCCGTTTTTTGCGAATTCTTCGCGCAGGATGGCGTCGGATTCACGCACGGCTTCGAGACGGTCGCGGGTGATGGCCCCCAGGCAGCGCACACCCAGGCCGGGGCCGGGGAAGGGCTGGCGGAATACCATATTGTCCGGCAGGCCCAGCGCTTTGCCGACGACACGCACTTCATCCTTGAACAGGAATTTCAACGGTTCGACCAGTTCAAATTTCAGATCTTCCGGCAGACCGCCCACGTTATGATGCGCTTTGACAGGGCCGCTCTCCAGAATATCGGGATAAATGGTGCCCTGCGCCAAAAACTCAATGCCGTCCAGCTTGCGCGCTTCTTCCTCGAAAATGCGGATAAACTCAGCGCCGATGATTTTACGCTTGCGTTCCGGTTCGGCAACGCCGTCCAGCTTGTCCAAAAAGCGATCGACTGCATCGACATAGATCAGGTTTGCATCCATTTGATTGCGGAACACTTCCACAACCTGCTCTGGTTCGCCTTTGCGCAAAAGTCCGTGATTGACATGTACGCAAACCAGCTGTTTGCCGATGGCTTTGATCAAAAGCGCGGCGACAACCGACGAATCCACGCCGCCGGACAGGGCCAAAAGCACTTTCTTTTCGCCGATCTGCGCTTTGAGCGCGGTCAGCTGATCAGCGATAAACGCTTGCGCCAGCGCATCGGTTGTGATGCGCGCCATCGATTCGGGACGTTTGTTGTTCTCCATACGCATTACCCTCCGTATCCTGCTTGGAATTGGGGCACACGGCATGCCCGTATGACTGTTTACGACACTATTATACGCCCGTTGTCAAAAAGGCGCAAGGAAAAAACGGAAGATCCGCAAAGCAGGGGCGTGAAGGGCGGCAAATAAAACGCGGACGCACCATGTTGGCACGTCCGCTTGATCTGTTGAAAGGATTTATCTTTTCGGCAATTACGCGTTGCGCATCGCCTGGAAGCACTCACTGCAATAGATCGGTCTGTCGTTCTTGGGAATGAAGGGGATTTTGGTCGCAGCACCGCACTGTGCGCACACCGCGTCATACATTTCGCGCGGGCCATTGGCATTTGCGCGAGCAGTCGCCTTGCGGGCGCCGCGGCAGGCCTTGCAACGGCTGGGCTCGTTCTGGAAGCCCTTCTCAGCATAGAATTCCTGTTCACCGGCGGTGAAAACGAATTCCGCGCCGCAGTCTTTGCAGACCAAAGTCTTGTCCTCGTACATGTTTAGGTCCCCCTAAATAAAAAAGAATGATTTATGCTCACACGGCTGACCTGGTTTTTGCCCCCACACTCGCCAACTGGATCGTTCGCTCATAGGCATATGCCCCCCACTACTAAACCTCTCCGCGATAAAACGGGTTGGACTTACTACTAGACCGCACCATGCTCACTGCGATTTTCACAGCTTACGTGGATCGCTTCGCCTGCGACTGGCATCGACTTTCAACCACAGACCCATGCGAACATGATGCTAGTATAAACCAATTTGCTGAAAAAAGCAAGCGAATTTGCATGATGCCAGGAAAAAAGCACATCCTAATTTTAACGAGAACGCTGGGGGTGGATGCGGTGGGGAAAAACGCTGAAAAAGAGTCTTGTCGGGACCGCCTGGTTTGCCTTTGCGGCTGCGCGCTTGTGGGGGCGGCTTTTATGGTATTGATTTTTTCCCCGCAGATGCAGGACGAACCGGCCGCAACGCCTTTGCCGCAGCCAACTAAGGCAGCTGCGGTTGCGGCGTTTCATGAACCGGCGCAAAGCCGGCCGGCACAGGAATTTTCCGGCGTCTCTTTGCCGGAAAAAACGCCGGCTCTGATGCTTGCCGTACCGGTGCCGGGGAAAGTCTGCGCCGGCTACAGCAGCTTGCCGCAGGAATCAGCGGTGGAAGGGTGGTATCTGCCACACGATGGCGTGGATTTTCAGGCGGAGCCGGGAACGCCGGTGTGCGCGCCGCTTGCAGGGACGGTGCAGTCGGTTGATTTTGGCTTGCAGGGCGGATCCGTGACGATTACTGCCGGCAATGTACAGGTTACGCTGCGCGGCCTTGCACAGGTTCTGGTACAGCCGGGCGACCTGGCGGCGGCGGGCGATGCGCTGGGAACTGCGGGCGCGGGGCTTTGTCCGGGCGTGCATTTGCAGCTGATGATCGACGGCGTATGTACAGACCCTGCGCCATATCTGCCCTAGACGTGTTTTTTTACAGGAAAAACCAGCTTGGGCTTGAAAAAAACAGGATTTGCGCTATAATTAAACCATCTTATCGTGGAGGGGCCTCATGTATACTTTGATTCATGATCTGTACCGCCAAACGCCAGCGGCGGATTGCCTGGTCACCGTCGGCGGCTGGATCCGTACGATGCGGGTGTCGAAAAATTTCGGTTTTATCGAACTGAACGACGGTACGTTTTTTAAAAACCTTCAGGTTGTTATCGAGCCGGACAAGCTGGATAACTATGACGCCGTAACGCGCCTGCCGGAGGGCAGCGCGGTGACGGTTGCGGGCATGCTGACGCTCACGCCGGGGATGAAACAGCCCTTTGAGGTCAAGGCGCAGCAGGTGACGGTGGAAGGGCTTTCCACAGCCGATTATCCGATGCAGAAAAAACGTCACAGCGTGGAGTATCTGCGTACGCAAGCGCACCTGCGGCCCAGGACCAATCTGTTTTCGGCGGTATTCCGTATCCGTTCGCTGGCTGCCTACGCCATTCACCAGTTTTTCCAGGATCGGAATTTTGTCTATGTGCATACGCCGCTGATCACGGCCAGCGACTGCGAGGGCGCGGGGGAGATGTTCCAGGTAACGACGCTGGATCTTGAAAATCCGCCCAGGAACGCTGATGGCTCTGTGGATTATTCCAAGGACTTTTTCGGCAAAAAGGCCAATCTGACCGTTTCCGGCCAGCTCAACGCCGAATGTGCGGCGTTGGCGTTTCGCAATGTCTATACCTTTGGCCCGACTTTCCGCGCTGAAAACAGCTATACGCCCCGTCATGCGGCCGAGTTTTGGATGATCGAGCCGGAAATTGCTTTTGCAGATCTGCGCGACGATATGGATCTGGCGCAGGATATGGTCAAATATGCGCTGCGCTATGTGCTGGAGCATGCGCCGGAGGAACTGGACTTTTTAAACCGTTTTGTGGACAAAGGGCTGCTGGAACGGCTCAACGCCGTTGCGGACGCCGACTTTGCACATGTGACCTATACCGAAGCGGTAGCGATTTTGGAAAAGGTCAAGGATCGCTTTGAATATCCCGTCTATTGGGGATGCGACCTGCAAACTGAACACGAGCGATATCTGACCGAGCAGGTTTATGGCAAGCCCGTGTTTGTGACGGATTATCCCAAGGAAATCAAAGCGTTTTATATGCGCCTGAACGACGACGGCAAAACTGTCGCTGCGGCGGATTTGCTTGTTCCCGGGGTGGGCGAGCTGATCGGCGGCAGCCAGCGCGAGGAGCGGCTGGACGTGCTGACCGCCCGGATGGACGAACTGGGACTGGATCAGCAGGCCTACTGGTGGTATCTGGAGTTGCGCAAATACGGCGGTGTGCGTCATGCCGGCTTTGGCCTGGGCTTTGAGCGTTTGGTGATGTATCTGACCGGCGTATCCAATATCCGCGACGTGCTGCCTTTCCCGCGCACGACGAAAAATGCGGATTTCTAAAAAGCAGCAATTCAGGCCGGCTTTTCGGCGGGATGGCGAACCATAAAATCGCACAGGCGGCATGACGTTTTATCATGCCGCTTTTTTGCGCTGGTTCCATTGCTGAGCACGGCGCTTGCCAGAAGCCCTGGGATGCGGTACAATGAATTTGGAATTTCCGATATCAGCGTTTTGATAAAAATGATCGCACGGGACCAAAAGGAAGGTGTGCTTATGTGGACTTGCCCAAAATGCGGCAGAATATTTGCACGGCAGAATCAAAGCCATTACTGCGGCGGCGCGCCGGCTGACATCGACGCGTATCTGGACAGGCAGTCGCCGCAGGCGCAGCCGCATTTAAGGCAAATTGCCGTGGCGATCCGGGCGCAGATTCCCGGCGCGCGGGAGCAGATAAAATGGAGTATGCCGGTATTTTTGGCTGGAAACCGTTCGCTTTCCTTTGCCGCGTGTAAAAACCATGTCAGCCTGTATGTCGGAGCGGATGTCATTGCAGCGCTGCAGGATCGATTGTCAGGCGTGTCCTGCAAAAAGGATGCGATTTATTTTCCTTACAGCCAGCCGCTGCCTATGGAACTGATCCGGGAGGCGGTTCAGATGGCGCTGGGTACGCCGCAAAAGGTCTATCAATAGAATGCGGTGCTGGCTGTAAGGAAAAGGGCGGCGCGGATGTGAAAGTTCCCTGGGATATCCAAAGGACGTTTGGGAAAGGAACGTGAAAGCGCATGCGCTGTTTGACGGCGCATTGTCAATAAGGGGGCGAAATATGACGACGGGTCGGCCTGTTGCCTGATCAGAAGGAGGGAATTTGCTTGCCTATTGAAAAACCGAAATATCGATCGCCGGTTCGCCTGTTTCTTGGAAAAATCTACTATGGGTGGCGCAGAAAATGGATCTGGCTTCAAAAACGCGGACTGTTTGCCAGGACGTTTTGTGCGCAGCCGCTTGCGTATGCCTGTTTTTCACATCAAACGGTTTTGCTTAGAAAACTTAAAGATGTGGATATGTGGATGCAGAAAAATAAGGTGACGAATTTAAAACTTGCGTGTGCAAGACTCAATGGCGTTGTGTTGAAACCGGGAGAAATATTCAGCTATTGGAAGCTGATCGGCAAACCCACCCGGCGTAAGGGTTATCTGAAGGGCATGATTTTGCAAAACGGCACGTTTAAGGCCGGCACTGGCGGCGGGTTGTGTCAGCTTTCCAATTTGATTTTTTATATGACGCTTCATACGCCGCTGACGGTACTGGAACGGCATCGTCATGGGTATGACGTTTTTCCGGATTCCAATCGCACGCAGCCCTTTGGAAGCGGAGCGACCTGTTTTTATCCCCACGGCGATCTGATGATTCGAAACGACACCCGGGATGTTTTTCAGCTGATGGTTCATGTTGGGGATGAAAATCTGGAGGGCGAATGGCGCGTATCGTCAAAACCACAGTATACCTATCGGGTTGTCGAACGCAATCATGCGATAAAGAACGAATATTGGGGCGGCTATAGCCGGAACAACGAATTGTATCAGCAGAGGTTCGACCTTTCGGGGCGCTTTTTGGAAGAACGCCTTGTTGTAAAAAATGCCGCGATCATGATGTATGCGCCGCTTTTGGACGAGGCTTCCCACACAGAGAAACCATAGAATAAAGTCATTCAAAGAGAATGAAAACCAAACGCCTGCGGCATATTCTAGCCGCAGGCGTTTGGTTTTGCTGGTTGCTCAGGCTTTCTCGATGGTAAATGTGCCCTGAATCGTCTGGCCCGGGTCGGCGGCAAGCCTCTCTTTTTCTTCTCCGTTCATGCGGATGACGACATTATGGCCGGTCGGCGAGAAAACGCGCCAGCTGATGGCACGATCCGCGGTGTTGACCGCTTCAAATCCATAGGTGCGCCCCTGGATCAGCCAGACGCGCATGGCAATTGCAGGATCCAGCTGCTGCTTGCCGTCGGTAATGTAGCGCAGCATCTGAATCGGGATGCCGCCGCGGGTGCCGAACTCGCCGTCGCCGACCAGGGGCAGATACAGCGGTTCCATCAAAAATTTCGTGCCCTGACGCGACGTGCTCCAATTGCACTGATGGAACTCATCCTGCGGTTCGGTAACGGCGCGCACGCGCAGCGCCATCAGATACGCGCGGTCCAGCCAGGCAGGGTTGCCGTCGAAATAATGCGCAGCAGTCAGGATACCGGCCATCATCTGGTCGCAGTGATTGGCGTTTTCGTCGATATCCCTGGCCCAGCGCAGCACAGGTTCTTTGTATTTTGTGCTGCCGGTGATCATGTTGTGGCGCACGGCAAGGCGCGCCAAAAACGCGCAGTCGCACACATAACCGCGCACGGAGGTTGGGTCAAAATCATCGCGCGGGCCCAGCACCTGCCATTGTCCCTGCGCAAAGCGCATGGCGGGGCGTTTGCCGTCGCCGTTTTCGTAAAACTGATCCATCATGGCTTCGCTGGCGGCCAGATACCGGGGATTGCTGGTCAGCAGGTAGGCGTCCAGCAGGCCGCCGGCAATGTCATACATGGTATTGTCAGCAACCGTCGCGTAAAAGATCTGATAAGCGTCGGATTTTTGGAACACGCCGGCATGATTCATTTCCACCGTCTGCGCGTCTTCGGGCAGGATCTGGCAGGGGATGGGTTCGCCCCTGCCGGCGTAAGCTTCAATATGGTCGCACCAGCGCCCGCAGTAATCCTCGACCAAATCCAGATAGCGCTGTTGTTTGGTGTAAATATAGGCCAGCATGCAGACGCTCAGAAAGCGGAAGTGGTTGCCCTCCTGGTAATCGTGCGGCGGGAAGTTTTTGACGCCGCGCGTACCCAGATAGACGCTGACAAATTCATGCCGGTCCCAGTCGTACCAGGCAGGAACATCCTTTTCCCAGTTCCCGACGTGATGCGCAACGTGTATCACCGAATCCAGCGCAGCGTCGTGCCCGGGAAAATTCTGGTAGACCAGCGGGTTTTGAAAATAAATATAGTTTTCAATTTCATGGTGGACTTCATGGCAATCGACATATCCGTGATAAAGATTTTCGTCCGTCCATTTTTGCCGGCACAGCATGACGGCGCGCATGTAGTCAAACACGTCCTGACGTGCGCGGATCATCTGATGGGGGAATGCGATGCGGAATTGACCGCCGGCTTCGTGCGCATGGATGTTTTGAGCGACGTCTTTTTTCAGTTCAGCATCCAGATAATCGTCGATCATCTGTAAAAACAGCTGCTGGGCACTGGCCCAGCCTGGCCTGCGCTGGTAGGCGGCCATCTGGCGCTGATACCATTGACGGTTTTCCGGCGTGGCAAGGTCCACATACGCCTGACAGAACGAGCGGGTCGGGTTCATGATATTTTCCTCCTTTTTATTTTTCAAAGTAATACCTGCCGATAAAAAGCGGCATGTCGTTGAGCATACAGTCAAAGTCGCAGAATATCTGATAGTGTGTGCCGGAGGTGAGCGTTTTTCCCTTAACCATCTGGATGTTCACATAGGCGCCGTTGTCCAGCGCGATGGTATATACCGGCAGCTCGTCCTCGGATGCGGACAATACGGTGCCGGAGGCGACATAAATTTTCCCAACCTTGGAGGAAGGCGTGGCGTACAGCTCTTCCAGATTTTTTTCGTCCATCGGCCATGCCTGCTTGGAATATTCGTCCAGCTTGGGCGAATACTCAACCGTCAGCGTATAGGTCGAATCCTCTTTGCCAGGATATTTGGCGCGCAAAACCACTTCGTTTTCGCCGAATTTGGACAGCAGCGCCTGAATTTCAAAGCTGCCGTCGCTGCGTACAACGGCTTCGCCGTTTTGTCCGGCGTCCAGACTGATGGACGCGCCCGGCAGCGTCGTGCCGGTGATGGTCAGGTATTTGGAGGTGGAGAACGTGAACGATCCGTTTAACTCAATGGGCACGTCCATGTATGGCCGGTTGATCGTCAGCGTCACCTGCGTGGCCAGCTTGCCGGGCGCCTGCACCTGAAGCAGCACCTGGTTGTCGCCGAAATCTGCCAGCGTGACGTTGTGAACGATAACGCCGTTTTGATCGGCAAAATCCGACACGTTTTCGCCCTGAACAAATACGGTGCTGCCGGGCTCGACTGAGAATTCCAGCGTATAGAGCGAAGATTGACTGGTGACGCTGCTTTGCGCCGGCTTGATCAGTCCTACGGGGGAAACCGGCACCGGCAGGGTATAGACAATGGGGTCATGTGCAAAACGCTGCCCGGAAGGGGTATAGAAAACCGGTGTCAGCGAAACCTCGATCTGATCCAGCTGAGGCGTTGGACCGATGATTTCATCGTCAAAAAGCACCAGATGCGCCTGACCGGCGGAGAACAGATAGGTTTTTTGGAGCTCCTGAATATATACGCTTTCGTATTTCGTGCTGAAAAAGGTGATCTTATGCGCATCGCGTTCGCTCTGAATCGTTTCATCCACCTGATAGGTGATATCCGCCTGTGCCAGCGTGTTCAGATTGTCGGCATCCTGACGCATTTGATCGGATAAATTGGGATAGAACCGATACAGGGCCCAGATGCTGACGGCTACGAGTGCAACCAACAGCAGCAGACGCACAAAAAGGCGCGCAAAAGCATGCCTCCGGCGTGTGTCGGCAGGCATGGACATAACGGGCGCCAACTCCGTTTTTGTCGGTTTTCGATGCTTTTTACGGTGCGAAGCGGCTGCGGGAAGCAAAACGGGCACGCGGCGGCGCACCTTTTCCTCTCCGCCGCGCGTACGGGCTTTGGCGCTTTGCGCGGTTGCAGGCTTGCTGACAGCGGCGCCCGTGTCCGGCGGCGTTTCATCAAAGCCGGCGCTGGATGGTTTTTCGCGCGACATGCGCTGCGATTTTGTTTTTCTGCGGCCGAAAAGCGGCCCCAGTGCTATGATTGGCGCTGTTTTGCGCTTATTGTCTTTGCTGCGGGCTAAAGGCGGCAAAGCGGCGTCGGTCTGCCCTGAGTCGGATAATTCCGGCGCGGCTTCATCCGGCGGCATTGGCGCTGCGTCTTTTTCAATGTGACGAGGCTGTGCCGGCGACCCGCCGTATGGTTTTTGCGTTTGCTGCGCCTGCACGTCCGACGATGCGGGCGAAAGGGTGCGCGCATCGGTATCCGCCGCGTCGGGCATGGAACCGCCCTGGGGCATGTGGGAGGAAGGCGCTGCCGTTTTGGAGGACTCGCCGTTTTGGGGCGTGTTTTGCTCCTGGCTCGTGCCGTCGGAAAACAGCGGGACGGTTTCCGGCTCGGACTGGTCAAAGGCATAATAATATACGGTCGGCGTTTCCGGTGTGCTGGGGGTATCTGAATGGGCCGCATGCTTTTTGCCAATCACAAAGCGCTGCGTCTGCTCCCGGGTCTGGACGGTTTCCGGTTCGCCGTCAAAGAAATATCCGCACTGCGCACATTGGGGTGCAGCGGATGGATTCGGTTGTCCGCAACGAGGACAAATCAAAATATAGCCTCCTGTAATCTGCTCTTTGAAAAAATGCAGATTTTTCTTAATAAAAACGGGCAGCCTGCGCAAAGCTTATGCTTCAGTCAGCGCCGGTAAAAAGCAACTATAATATAAGTAATTCAAAAATAAGATAAAAAATCCTTCTTAACTCTTTGAAAGAATGAATTTTATGCTATAATAAGAACAGCAACGATTCCATCCGTATCTTTTCGCATGCCTGCTGTGCGGCGGATCGGCAGCAAACCATAAAATCGGAGGCCTGACATGGACAATTTTAAAGAAGAAGTCGTTACCCGAAAAGGCAGCAAGGTGCTCAGCACCGTTTATTATTTGCTGACCTATGTTTTTCTGGCCGTTTTCGGTATCATCGGCATGATCGGGCTGATGAGCCTGATGAACCTGGAATTTACGCTCGGCGCTGTTTTGCGCGCGCTGCTGGGCTTTGGCAGCTGCTGGTTTTTGTGGCGCAGCAAGGACAATATCAATATCGAATATGAGTATACCTACACCAGCGGCGAGATGGATTACGCCAAGGTCATGGGCGGACGGCGCCGCAAGCACCTTTTGACGCTGCGCTTAAAGGATGCCGAGGCTGGCGGCCTTGCTGACGGCGACCGGTTTAACCGCTATCAGAGCATGCAGGGCGTCAAGAAAATCGATATGACGCTCAACTTTGATGCCAAAAAGTATTTTATCTATTTCATTCGGGAGGGCAACAAACATCTTTTGACGATGGAGTGCTCCGATGAAATGTGGGATATGATCTTAAAGACCAATCCAAGGCTGGGCGCATGAGCATGAACGCCTATCTGGACAACAGCGCCACCACGCAGCCCTGCCGCCAGGCCGTTTTGGCAGCGCGGGAGGCGATGGAAGAACTGTATTACAACCCAAGCGCAGCGTACGGGCAGGCGCTTGGCGTTTTAAACCGCGTGGATCAGGCGCGCAGACAAGCCCTGGAGGCGCTTCGTGCGCCATCCGGCCGCGTTGTTTTTACCAGCGGCGGCACGGAAGGCGATCAGATTGCCATCTGCGGCGCGATGTGGCGGCGCGGGGCGCAGGACTGCGCATGCAGCGCGGTAGAACACCCTGCGGTGCTTGAAAATATTGCACGGTTTCCCCACCATATTATCAGCGTGGACGGGCAGGGACAAATCGATCTGGATGCGTTTGAAGCGTTTTTAAAAAAAACGCCGGAGCTTTCCCTGCTGTCCGTCATGCAGGTTAACAATGAAACGGGCGCAGTGCTGCCGGTTGAGCAGATGGCGCGCATGGTCAAAGCGCATACCGGCGCGCTGGTTCATGTCGACGGCGTGCAGGGGTTTTTGCATCAGCCGCCCCTTGCGCTTGAGCATATTGACCTTTACAGCTTCAGCGGCCACAAAATCCACGCGCTCAAAGGCGTGGGCGGGCTGTGGATGAAAGACGGCGTGCGTTTGGCGCAGGTCAGCTTTGGCGGCGGCCAGGAGGGCGGCCTGAGAAGCGGTACGGAAAATACGCCGGGGATTTTCAGCCTGGGCGCGGCAATTGCACAGCATGATCCCAAGGCGGATCTGGAGCAGATGGCGCGATTAAAGCTTGAGCTGTACCAGGGGCTGATGAACCTGCCAGTGCGCGTGCGCGTGAACGGGCCGGATCCGCAGGTCTCTGCGCCGCATATTCTCAATGTCAGCTTTGACGGCATTTTGGCTGAAGTGCTGCTCCATGCGCTGGAGGGCGACGGCGTCTGCGTTTCAACCGGCAGCGCCTGCGCGGCCCGGCGGGCGCACCCGAGCCATGTGCTTTTGGCAATGGGGCTGGATGCGGCGCGGATTCGAAGCGCGATTCGCTTTAGCCTCAGCCGTTATACCACCGCTGATGAGATTCATTATACACTGGATTGTCTGAAAAAACAATTGACCGTATTGTCAAGATTCAAAAGGAGATAACCGTCCATGCAGCCCAACGTATTGCTTGTTCGTTATGCTGAAGTGCATTTGAAGGGCCAGAACCGGCCGTATTTTATCAACAGTCTGGTCAGCCGTGTGCGCCAGGCGGTCAAGCCCATTGGCGGCGAGGTGCATTTTGCCGACAGCCGCATCTATGTGCATGCGCCGGATCTGGACGCATGCGCCCAGCGTGTATGCCGCGTATTTGGCGTACATTCGGTCAGTCCCGCGATTGAAACCGATAAGGACCCGGAAAACATCAAGGCGGCCGCCATTGCGCTGCTTGACGGCGCGCAGGGGACGTTTAAAATCAACGCGTGCCGTTCGGATAAGACGTTTCCGATTCCTTCCCCACAGTTAAGCGCGATGGTGGGCGGAGCGGTTCTGGAGGCCTGCGCAGGCCTCCGGGTGGACGTGCATGCGCCGGATTATACCGTTGAGATTGAGGTGCGCGAAAAAACCTATGTGCATCAGCGCAAGATCATGGCCGTTGGCGGCATGCCGGTTGGAACCGGCGGCAAAGCGCTTTTGCTGCTCTCCGGCGGCATCGACAGCCCTGTGGCCGGGTATATGATCGCCAAACGCGGCGTGACGCTGGAAGCCATCCACTTTTTCAGCCACCCTTATACCAGCGAGCACGCCAAACAGAAGGTGATCACGCTTTTGTCCATTCTGGCGCGTTACTGTGGCAATCTGCGGCTGCATGTTGTGCCTTTTACAAAAATTCAGATGGAAATCTACGAAAAATGCCCCGAGGATGAACTGACGGTGATCATGCGGCGCTTTATGATGAAAATCGCCGAAAAGCTTGGCAAAAAGCTTGGCTGCGGCGCGATGATTACCGGCGAATCCCTTGGTCAGGTCGCCAGTCAGACCATGAACAGCCTAAACTGCACCAACAGTGCGGTGGATATGCTGGTGCTGCGCCCTCTGATCGGGTTTGATAAGAGCGAGATTATTGCGTATTCGGAAAAAATCGGGACGTACGATACTTCCATTTTGCCCTACGAGGATTGCTGCACGGTCTTTACGCCCAAGCATCCCGTGACCAAGCCGCGTTTGGACCGCATCGAAAAATCCGAACAGCTGCTGGATGTGGAAGCGCTGGTGCAGGAGGCCGTGGACGGCATTGAGATTATCGACGTATCAAGCGAGGGTGTGCTTTCGTGAGCCTGCACGCGTATTTGGAAAAACTCAGACAAGACCCGCTGTTTGCGCAGGGCGTCACCAGATGGGAGGAAATTCCTGCCCAGCCGGGGCGTTTTGCGCCTTTTCCGGCGGAAATGTCGCCTTTTTTGCAGAAAACGCTCCTTTCGCGCGGTATTTCGCAGCTTTATACCCATCAGGCGCAGGCCTTTGAAGCGGCCATGCGCGGGGAGCATGTCTGTGTGGTCACGCCGACCGCTTCCGGCAAAACGCTGTGCTATAATCTGCCGGTTCTGGAAACGATTCTGCGCGATTCGGATGCGCGGGCGCTGTATCTTTTTCCGACAAAGGCGCTGTCTGCCGACCAGAATGCCGAATTAAACGAATTGGTCGAGCGGATGGGCAAGCCGGTCAAGGCGTACACTTATGACGGCGATACGGCGGCGTCTGCGCGAAAAGCGGTGCGTGAGGCCGGGCATGTTGTGGTGACCAACCCCGACATGCTTCACAGCGGGATTTTGCCCAACCATACCAAATGGGTAAAGCTTTTTGAAAACCTGCGCTATATTGTGATCGACGAAATCCATTCCTATCGCGGCGTGTTTGGTTCCAACCTGGCCTGCGTCATCCGAAGGCTCAAACGCGTCTGCGCGTTTTATGGATCGCATCCGCAGTTTATCTGCTGCTCCGCTACGATCAACAATCCCGCCGAGCTGGCGCAGATGATCACCGGCGAGCAGTTTACGCTGGTGGATCAAAGCGGCGCGCCGACGGCGAAAAAGCATATCATTTTTTATAATCCGCCGGTGATCAATCCGCAATTGGGGATTCGGAAATCCTCCCTTGCGCAGACCCGCGCCATCGCGGAGGAATTGGTGGAAAACGGCGTACAGACCATTGTATTTGCCAAGAGCCGTCTGGCGGTGGAGGTTTTGGTAACCTATCTGAAACGGCTTAAAAAGGACGTGCTTGGCCGCGCGCCGACGGTGCGCGGATATCGTGGCGGGTATCTGCCGACGCTGCGCCGGGAAATCGAACAGGGGCTGCGCGCCGGGCAGATTCAGGCGGTCGTTTCCACCAATGCGCTGGAGCTTGGCGTGGACATCGGTTCGCTGGAGGCGTGCGTCATCTGCGGTTATCCCGGTACGATCGCTTCCACCTGGCAGCAGGCCGGGCGCGCGGGCAGAAGACAGGGGGAAAGCGCGATTTTCGTTGTCGCCGGCTCAACCCCGCTGGATCAGTATATCATTACGCATCCGGATTACTTTTTTAAGCAGTCGCCTGAAAATGCGCTGATCAACCCGGAAAATATTTATGTTTTGATGAACCATATTAAATGCGCCGCCTACGAGCTGCCGTTTTCGGATCAGGAGGATTTTGGGTCCATTGCAACGGCGGACATGCTGGCCTATCTGGAAGAAGAAAACATTATCAAGCGGATCGGTGGGCGCTATCACTGGATGGCCGAGGAATTTCCCGCCAGCGAGATTTCCCTGCGCAGCGCTGACGATGAGAATTTCCTGATCGTGGATATTTCCAATCCGGATCATCATCGGATCATTGGCGAGATGGACCGGTATACGGTGCCCATGCTTCTGCACGAGCACGCCATTTACATGCACGAGGGCAGCCAGTATCAGGTGGAGAAGCTGGATTTTCCCAACAAGAAAGCCTACATCCGCGCGGTGGATGTGGATTATTATACCGACGCCAATCTGAATGTTTCCCTGCGCGTGCTCGACCAGTTTGAGGAAAAGCCCGTTGGCCGGATGCAGGCCTATAAGGGCGAGGTTATGGTGACGTCGATTGTGACGATGTTTAAAAAAATCAAACTGGATACGCATGAAAACCTGGGCTTTGGCCCGGTGAACCTGCCGGAACTTGAAATGCATACCAGCGCGGTGATGATTACCGTGCCTGCCCAGATCTTCGACGGCATGAGCAAGGAGGACGCGCAGTCCGGCATGCTGGGCATTGCAACGCTGCTGAAAAACATCGCGCCGCTGCATTTGATGTGTTCGCCCTGGGATATTGCCTGTACCTATCATGTGCGCGACCCGTTTACCAACATGCCGACGGTTTATTTATATGATACGGTGGCGGGCGGAATCGGTTTGTCCGACAAGGTTTATGAAATTGTTGGCGACCTGTTCGTCCACGCGCTGGAGGCGCTGTGCGATTGCCGCTGCCAAAGCGGCTGTCCCTCCTGCGTCGGGCCTTTGGGCGGAAAGGCATATGCGCTGAAAATCCTGCGCAGGCTCCTGGCATGAGCAGCAGCTTATACGCCCGGCTCAAGGCCATTTCCGGGCAGCCAAAGCCCCAAAAAGCAGACGCGCCCAAATCCTGTGCGATTTTGCAGCGCGTGTTTGCGCTGGAACCGGCGTTTTGCATGCAGCCCCAGCAGCTGGAAGCGCTCTGTGAGCTGGACGGCGTGCAGATTTCGTCTCTGCCCAAACTTTTGTTTTTGGATACGGAAACCACCGGCCTTGGCGGCGGTGCGGGGACGGTTGCGTTTCTGGTTGGCGTTGGCTGGATGGAGGACGGGTATTTTATCTGCCGGCAATACTGGATGCGCAATTATGACGAAGAAGCGGATCTGGTGGCCCGGCTGGAAAAACATTTTGAATCCGAACCGGTTTTGGTGACCTTTAACGGCAAAACTTTTGATGTCCCGCTTTTGCAGAGCCGGTTTATCATGCAGCAAAAGCGCATGGCGTCTTTGGGACACATCGATCTTTTGTCCCATGCGCGCCGGATTTTTAAGCTCCGCCTGGGGCGCGTGAATCTGACGGCGCTGGAACAGGCACTTTTGGGCCAGCAGCGTCAGGACGACTTGCCGGGCGCGCAGGTGCCGCAGCGATATTTTGATTATTTGAAAACAGGGGACGAATCGTTGCTGGCCCCTGTGTTTGAACATAACGCGCAGGACGTGTTTTCCCTTTCCAAAATTTTAAAGCTGATTGCAACGGCTTACCAGACGCCGGAATCCCTGAAACACGCCCAGGATCTTTATGGCGTTGGGCGTACCTATGAACGCGCCGGACAAACGGCGGTTGCCCAGCGCTGCTATGCGTTGGCGGCGGCGGATTCGCCGCATGCGGCGGTCGCGCTTGGGAGAATCTATAAACGTCAAAACCGGATGGGCGAGGCGGTGGAGGCGCTGATCCGCGCTTCGGCGCAGGATATTGCGGCCTGTGTCGCGCTGGCCAAATATTACGAACATCAATTGCGCAATTACGATCAGGCGCTTTTGTATACCGATCGTGCCATTGTGCTGGAAAGCCGGGCGCCAAAGCTTTTGGAACTGTTCCACCGGCGCGCACGGCTGATCGATAAGATTGCCAAAAAGGAGTGATTCTTATGGGATTTTGGACCAACCACTGCGCCAATCGGGCGTATTTATATCATGTGCGCGGTCAGTTTGACAAAGCGCTGGCAGCCTATGACAAAGCGTTTGCCAGACAGGATAAGCCGCAGCGGGCGCGGGATTATGCGGGCTATACCAGCGTGCTGGTTCGAAACGGCCAATATCAAAAAGCCTACGATGTGATTACCGAGGGCATCCGGGTTTGCAATGTCAACGCCAAGCAGCGCATGAGCATTTTGTCGCTGACCTCGCAGTATGTCATTACTCTTTGGAAACTGGGCAGGCTGGACGAAGCGATTGCCGAGGAAGAACAGGTGCATGAAAAAATGCCTTCGACCAATACCTACGGTACGCTGGGGTATTTTTATCTGCTCAAGGCAATCCAGACGGGCGATTATGAACAATCGCTTTCGTTTAACCAGAAGGGCGTGGAGTATGCCGACGACGACCCCACGATTCTGGACAACCTTGCGCAGACCTATTACCGCATTGGCCAGTATGAGCAGGCAAAAAAGTATTTCGAGCTGGCGCTGGAGGAAAAACCGACGCAGGTAGACTCTTTGTTTTATCTGGCGAAAACCTGCGAAGCAATGGGCGATTCCGATGCGGCGCGCGCCTGGGCCGAAAAGGCGGCGGCGCAAAAGGCGTCGCATTTATCGGCGGTTACGGACGAAATGACGCACGAATATCTTAAACGGCTTCAATCTCAGGAAAATGCATAGCAATTCTCGGGAAATTTGGGCGGCGGCGCGTCTTTTGACTGAAAAAAGTGCTTGACAAAGCCGTGGCGGAACAGTATAATAATTTTGTTAAGTAGAAACGCCCGTTTCTCACCTGGACGTAATTTTGTTTGCGCGGGTTCCTTTCCATAACAGTGATGGATTACTGCGGGTGTTTCTGCCCGCAGTATTTTATTTTATCCGGAGGTGCATCCCAATCAATACGGAAGTAATGATCAATGAAGAAATCCGTGACCCTGAAGTGCGCGTGATCGACAGCGACGGCACGCAATTGGGCATTATGTCCGCTCAGGCGGCACTGACGCTGGCCGAGCAGAAAGAAATGGATCTGGTAAAGATTGCAGCAATGTCCAAACCGCCTGTCTGTAAGATCATGGATTACGGTAAGTACCGCTTTGAGCAGGACAAGAGGGAAAAGGAAGCGCGGAAAAACCAGAAGGTCATTACGGTGAAGGAGTTGCGCTTGTCTCCCGTTATTGAAGAACATGACGTGGGCGTTCGGGTGAAAAACTGCCTGAAGTTCCTGGCTGACGGCAACAAAGTCAAGGTTACCATTCGTTTCAGGGGACGCATGCTTTCCCACAGTGAATTGGGTTTGGATGTGATGAAGGATTTCTTCGGCCGGGTCGACGATTTCGCTGTGATGGACAAAAAGCCCATCATGGAAGGGCGTACCATGTCGATGATGCTCAGCCCCAAAAAACAATAGGTCACAATTATACCACGAGAGGAGGACATTCACATGCCTAAACAGAAATCCCATAAGGCTACTGCAAAGCGTTTTTCTGTAACGAAGTCCGGTCTGGTGAAAAGAGGCCAGGCCTTTAGAAGGCATATCCTGACCAAAAAGACCACCAAGCGCAAGCGTAACCTGCGCAAGACCGCGTTCGTTTCTGCTGAAGAAGCCAGAACGGTGAAAAAGCTCATTCCCTATAACTAAGCGGGCTGTGAGTTAGAAAGGAAGGATTCGCAAATGGCAAGAATCAAAAGATCTGTCAATGCTCTTAAGAAGCGCCGTAAGGTGTTTAAATTAGCCAAGGGTTTCTTCGGCGGAAGATCCAAACTGTACCGCACTGCAAAGCCCGCTGTCATGCGCTCTTTGCGTTATGCTTATGTTGGCCGTCGTCTGCGCAAGCGTGATTTCCGCAAGCTGTGGATCAGCCGTATCAACGCGGCTGCCCGTCAGAACGACATCAGCTACAGCCGTTTGATCAACGGTCTGAAGGTTGCCGGCGTGACCATCAACCGCAAGATGCTGGCGGACCTGGCCGTGACCGATGCCGCCGCTTTCACCGAGCTGGTCGGCGTTGCGAAAAAGGCTCTGAGCGCCTAATTGCACAAACAACAGCCTCTTGGATTTCCGAGAGGCTTTTTTCTTCCTGGAGGAGCCATGCTTGAGATCATACGATCCACATCCAACGATAAAATCAAACACATGGCGCTTTTGCAGACGGCAAAGGGGCGCAGAGCGGAAAGCGCATTTCCGGTAGAGGGCGAGAAAATGGTGCTCGAAGCGCTGGCGGCAGGACTGAAGGCGCATTTTGCGCTGGTGCGCGAGGATTGCGCAGGCTTGGAAGCGGCTGGACGGCTCAAGGCATGCTGCCCCTGTTACCTGTGCAGCGCACCGGCGATTGCCCGCGCTTCCGACGCGGTGACGCCGCAGGGGATTATCGCGGCTTTTTCGCTGCCGGAGCCGGCGGCGCGCGCGCATCAGGCGACTGTTTTGCTCGACGGGGTGCAGGATCCCGGCAATTGCGGCGCAATTTGGCGCACCTGTGAGGCGGCCGGATTTGATCAGATTGTTTTTGCCGGTTCGGCAGCAGATCCATTTTCACCAAAGGTTGTGCGTGCCAGCATGGGCGCGGTCTTTCGTATTCCTGTCAGCCGTGCTGCCGATGCGGCGCAGGCGGTGAAGGACTATCGTGCGCAGGGGTATTGCGTGCTTGCCTCCAGCCTTTCCGGTTCGCCGTTTTTTCAGCGGCCTAGCGCCGGCAAGCGATATGTCCTTGTTATTGGGTCGGAGGCGCACGGCGTAAGCCAGCCGGTGCTCGATCTTGCGGATCATGTGCTGCGATTGCCGATGGCGGGCAAGACGGAATCGCTCAATGCTGCCGTTGCGGCAGGCATTATGATGTATGATCTGTTTTTGAAGGAGGGGAGGGGCGGATGCTGATTTTGGCCGGCGTACTGCTGATCGCTGTTTGTGCAGTGTGTTTGGTTTCCGGTTTTTATTTTACCCGCTACGCATTTTCCCCAAAAGGCGCCTGCCGGTTTCATCGCCTTTGCAGGTGGATTTTCTCTCACTCATTTGGCCGCGTGCTTTATGCGGCTTTCGGCGGGCTTGCCGTTGGCGGTATTTTTTCGGCGGCATGCCTGTTGTATATGGGCTTTTATCGAATGTTGACCGGGTACCCGGTGGTATTGCTTTTGCCGGCAAAATGGATGCTCGCGGTGCTGCTGCTGGTAATCGGCGCGTTGTCTGCGCTTTTATTTGGCCGCCATGTGCTGCTGCTGCATCAGAGCATATATCAAAGCCAGAACGACGACTGAGTTGACTGCGCAGCGCTATCGATAGGATAAATACGCTAAAAACCGCTTTACTGCAAGGGAAGCGGTTTTTTTGCTGCGCAGCGCAAGCGCAATACTCCGATATGCTGCGGGCGCCAAAGGCTTTGCCGCAATGCGATAGGGAATACGCCGGAGAATGAGCTGCGGTAAAATGCTGATGCCCAGTCCGCTTTCCACCATGGACAGGATTGCGTAATCGTCCCAGGTGGTAAAATGAACTTTGGGGGATAATTGCTGACGGTCAAAAAATTCGGAGATTTCAGCATTAGCGCCTTTTTCAAGCAGCAAAAAGGGTTCGCTGCACAGCGCCTGCACGGGAATACAGGGTGCGTCCGCCAGCGGATGCGTTATGGGCACAATGGCCAGCAGCGGATCTTCTTCCAAAAAAAATCGTCTCAAGCTGCGAATTTGTCGGAAGCCGCAGAAATCCACAGTCTACGCGACCTTCTAAAATCCATGTCTCGATTTCGGTATAATCTCCCAGCAGCAGCTCATAGTCAATATTGGGATAATCTTTTTGAAATTCCCGGATAATATTGGGCAACCAGTGCGTTGCTGCGCTGGAAAAGGTCCCGATCCGGATCAGACCGGATTGTAAACCGTTGAGCGCGTCAACCTGGCGCTGCAGCCGGTCGTAGGCGTCGCAGACCTCCTGAACATACGGCAGCAGCGCAAGACCGTCTGAGGTCAGCCGTACGCCAGTGCGGCTGCGCTCCAGCAACGAGACCTGCCACTGGGTTTCCAGATCCTGAATCATACGGCTGATTCCGGATTGAGAATAGGAAAGGGCCTCTGCAGCCTTGGTAAAGCTTGCGCACTGTGCAGTTTTCATCAGCGCCAGGTATTTTTGAAGATTCGTATCCATAAAACCTCCATACATTTGATTTTATCATGATAAACATGATTAAAATTCGCTTTTGTAATTTTAAAATCTATGATACGATATTCAGGTAGATTTTGCAAGCAGAAGGAGGACATGTTTTTTGGCCATTCCGGCAGATCCTGATGCAGGCGTTTTCGTTGTACGATGCAGACAAAAAAAGCCGGACACAGGATGGAACGATGTTGGATCCGCAATGATCCGCAGATGCCGTTTGATTGGTGCGCAGGATCGGACGAAGAACCTTTGGGTATGCTGCCAGACGGTTTGGATTGTCGGATGCTGGGAGTTCCGGACTGCAGACGGTCACACAGAGGCTGCGCCGGCGGTTTAACTGTGCGGTGAGCTTCAAACGGAAAGACGATTGCCTGAAATATCATCGATTATGGGCAGAGCCTGCCCGGGAAGGGCAAAGAAATAAAAAAAGCATGAAACGAGTCTATACCAAGTATTTTATTGCACTGCTCCTGTTTGGTTTAAACGGCATCGTTGCCAGCCAGATTGCAATGCCAAGCGTTCAGATCGTTTTTTGGCGCACGATGATTGGCAGTATTGTATTGTCGCTGATTTTTGTTGTATCCAAAGGACATTTGCAAATGAACCTGTATCGCAGGCAATACTTTTTTTTGTTCGTTTCCGGAGCGGCGATGGGCGCCAGCTGGATGTTCCTGTATGAGGCATATCAGAGAATTGGCGTCAGCCTTGCAACGCTGGCTTATTATTGCGGCCCGGTTCTGGTTATGGCGTTGTCACCGGCGGTATTCCGGGAAAAGTTGACCTGGCGGATGCTGACTGGATTCCTGATTGTGTTAGCGGGCGCGGCGCTGATAAATGGTCAGGCGATTGGGTCGGGTAAGGATGGATGGGGAATATGCTGCGCTGCGATATCGGCGGTGTTATATGCGCTGATGGTAATCTTTAATAAAAAAGCATATCCGGTACAGGGGCTTGAAAATGCGCTGGTGCAGCTGATGGTCAGCTTTTTTGCCGTAGCGATTTATATGGCCGCAGCGCAAAAACCGGTGATTCGGCCGGCCGCCTCCGATTGGCTGCCAGTGCTGGCTTTGGGCGCGATACATACGGGATTGGGCTGCTATTGCTATTTTTCTGCTATCGGTACATTACCGGCCCAAACGGTTGCACTTTGCGGATATCTGGAGCCATTGGGCGCGGTGCTTTTCTCTGCGGTGTTTTTGGACGAACGTTTGCTGCCGGCGCAGATTCTCGGCGCGGCAATGGTCCTGGGCGGCGCTTGCCTGGGGCAGACGAGGATGCGCTTATTTTTGGCCAAAAGGAAAAAATGATGCTGCCAATCATGCTTTGTGGTATCATAATCGTAAATACTTTGACAGTAAAACGCAGGTTTTCCATGCGCCGGCCTTTCTATAGAGGATCTGGCAGAAGTGTATAAAATGTTTGCCGGAAAAACGCCGCGTTTTTATTGCCGGTTTGGATTGGATATAATATGAAAAAATGATGTTGGCAAGATTCAGTTTGGGGATTGAGAAAACCTGAAACGGGTGGAGCCGGAGCGCCGGACAGGCCAAAGACGGTTCTCGTGGTGTCAAGGAATGGAAATGATCATTGAAACGCACAACAGGATGGATCATATCCGGCTTTCAAAAACAACCCATCATGGCATCCAATCTGGTAAAATCCGGAATGAACCTGAAAACATTGCAGTATATCATGGGACACTCAGACATCAGTGTAACCCTGAATGTCTACACCCATGTGAATTTCGATGATGCCAAAGCAGAAGCGCTTCGGGTAGGAACTGACTAAAAAAGCCCGCTGGTAAAGCCGCTGACGATACCAATGTATTTGCCAATATTGCAGGGAAAAGCATGAGAAGATATGGTGCGATTTGAGAAGATACTCCGGAAACAGCCGGGGAGCCAAAACCCGAAAAACCCTGTAATACCAAGCGTTTGAGAAGAAATACAAGACTTATACGGAGTTATAAAAAGATGATAAAAGTACTATTTATTTGCCACGGCAATATTTGCAGGTCGCCGATGGCGGAATTTGTTTTTATGGAAATGGTGTGCAGACGAAACAGGATGCATCGGATACAGGCGGCGTCGGCTGCGACCAGTACGGAGGAAATCGGCAGGGACATACATCCGGGGACAAAATCGGTTCTGCGCGCGCACGGAATTCCATTTTCAAAGCGTGCGGCCAGACAGATGACCAGGGAGGATTATCGGGCGTATGACTGGCTGATCGGCATGGATCGGACAAATTTAAATACAATGCGGCGAATTGCGCAGGGCGATCCGGAAGGAAAGCTGCGTTTGCTGCTCGGCTTTGCCGGAGAAATGCGCGAGGTGGCGGACCCCTGGTACACGGGCGATTTTGAAACGACCTATCGGGATGTGACAAAGGGATGCGCAGCGTTATTGGATTGGCTCGTGGATCTGGACGCATCACAAAGCGTGATTACCAAAGGGGATCGTTTCAAATCCTGGAAAGACAGGCATAAAGACGGTATGGATTGACGCAGCGGTGTCTCTCTTCCGCTGGTTTTTGGGAGAGTTGCGATAAAAGAACGGGTAAAAATGTGTTGAATTACAAAAAACTTTTGGATAACGCTTATGACGCTTCTTGCCTGAACTGAATGTGGTTTTGGATAAACCCATAGAAGCAGGATTGATCTTTTCCAAATTATGAGGATCTCATTTTCATTGCCCGTCAATCCGGGTTGTGGGAACGGGCAGACGGATCGTCCGAAAAAAACACATAGCGCCGGTCGTTTTTATGGAAAATCTGTTTTTCAACGCCAAAGACGCGCTCCAGAACGCCGCTGCTTAGACAGCCGTCCGCATCGCCGTCATAAGCAATTCTGCCGTTTTCCAGCAGGAGGATCCGGTCGGCCAGGTCGATTGCTTCGGCCAGGTCGTGCAATACCACCAGCATGGTTTTGCCCGTTTGGCGTTTTAACCGCTGCATCAGCGCAAAAAGCGCACTGCGGCGGCGGATGTCCAGAAACGTGGTGGGCTCGTCAAACAGCAGAATCGGCGTTTGCTGGGCCAGGATCATTGCCAGAAACGCTTTTTGCCGTTCGCCGCCGGAAAGCTGGCAAACGGGCCGGTCCTGGTCCCAAAGCGCCCCTGCGTCGTCCAGCGCCTGCGTTACGGCCTGATGATCCTGCGGCGTTAAGCGGCCGGCAAAATCCAAATACGGGCTGCGGCCAAGCTCGGCCAGTTCCCGTACGGTCAGAGGGACTTCCGGCAGACGCTGAGGCAGCAGCGCGATCTGCCGGGCGCGCTCGCGCGGCGTCATGGCGTACAGCGGCTGGCCGTTCAGGCTGATTTCCCCGTGACAGGCGGTTTGTCCGGCGATGCAGCCAAGCAGGGTGGACTTGCCTGCGCCGTTTTTACCCAACAGGGCGGTGATGCATCCCGGCTCAAGTGAGAAACAAACGTCGGTTAAGATCTGGTTGGCGCCGTAGAAAGCGTTGACATTGTTAAAGGTTAGCATGCGTTCGCCTCCCTTGGTATAACAAAAAGAAGAAAAAGGGCGCGCCCAGCAGCGCCATCAGCACGCCGACCGGGATTTCTGTCGGCGCCAGGATTGTGCGGCCGATCAGATCGGAAACAATCACCAGAATTGCACCGACGGCAGGCGCGGCGCGCAGCTGACGGCGAACGTCTCCGCCGACCAGCGCACGGGTAATGTGCGGGGCCATCAGCCCCACGAACCCCAACAGCCCGGCATAGCTGACGACGCTTGCAGCGCTGGCGCTGGCCAGAATCAGGCAGATCAGACGCATTGTCCGCACGTGGATGCCGACGCATGACGCCAGTTCATCACCCAAACACAGCGTGTTGATCTTTCCGGCAAAAATCCGCGACATCAAAAGGCACAGCACGATCAAAACGGCAGGAATCGCCAGCTGACGCAGCGTGACGCCCGACAGGCCGCCCATGGAAAAAGCGCTGTAGGAAACCAGCGCGTCGGTGTCCAGCAGGGTTAAAAAAGATATGCCCGCCTGAAAAACCGTCGTGCAGGCTACGCCGCACAATACAAGCGCCGTTTTGGATGCGCCCAGGTGCCTGGAAAGCGTCAGAATCAAAAGCGTTGTCCCAAAAGCGCCGGCAAACGCGGCAAACGGCAGTGCGCTGACCGCCCGGGGCGCAAAGCACAGACAGAGCATTACCGAAAAACCTGCGCCCGCGTTTACGCCGATGATGTTGGGGCTGGCCAGGTCGTTGTTGGTTACGCGCTGGAGCAAAACGCCGCTGAGCGAAAGCCCGATGCCGGCCAGAAGCGCCGCAATTAACCGCGGCAGGCGCAGAGAATATAAAATGACGCGCGGCGTTTCAAACCCCGGCAGACTCAGCAGCCCGCCCCAAAACGATTGCGTGTCCATCCATACGCTGCCCAGGCGCAGCGAAAGCGCGATGCACACCGCTAAAAGAAGCCCCAGCGAAACCCCGATGATGCGCCCGCGGCGTACGCCGGACTTTGGGGCGCGCATCTACTGCGTCATCAGGCCGGGCCAGAGCAGCTCGATGAGCGTCTGGTAGGCCTGCGCCCACTTGGCGTTTGGCTTATAGTGAAACAGGTCTTTGGGCAAAAAGGTATACTGCCCCTGCCGGATCGCGCGCAGGCTTTGCCAGGATTCCTGTGCAAGCAGCGTATGCACATACGCCTCCGCCGCGTCCTGTTTGCCCATTGCGGAAAAGAAAATGTAGTCCGGGTCTTCCTGCAGGATCGACTCAAAGCTCAGCCCGTCCAAAAGCACCGGCGCGCTGTCGGCAATATTGATTGCGCCCAGCTGCGCCAGCATGGCGCAGACAAAATGATCCTGCGTCCCCTTGGCCTTGGTGGCGTCATAGCCGGAACCGGCGCGTATCAACAAAATCTTTTTTTCCGGCAGTCCGCTTTGCGCGGCTTTGTCAAGCAGCGTTTTGACCTGCGCCTCAACGGCGGCGCCGTTTTCCTGATAGGCGGTCTCGTTGCCGGTAATGTCACAGCAAATGCGCAGCATTGCAAGATAATCGTCAAAGGATTCTACACGAAACTGCGCGGCGGCAATCCCGGCCTGCGCCAAAGCCTGCGCAGCTTGTGCCTGCGCGGCAATATCGGCGCTTAAAATGACAAAATCCGGCTGCGCGGCAATCAGCGCTTCCAGGTTGATGCTTTTTCCCGCGCCTTCGTCGACCAATTGGGCGTCCTGGGGCGCAAAGCCGCGTTCAATGCTCTCGCCGACGGTAATCGCGGTTTGGCCGCCGGCAAGCGCCCAGACCTCGGCAAACGAGGAAAACAAAACGGCAACCTTTTCCGGCTTATGCGTCAGCGTGACGCGCGTGCCGGCAGAGTCGGTAAACGCGTAGTACGGCGGTGTATCTGCGCCGGCGCTTTGCGCGCAGCCGGTTAAAAGCGCGCAAAGCATTGCCAGCACAATCCAATATCGAGCAGCTTTTCTCATGTCAGCAGGTCGCGCCGCCTTTCAAATGCTTTTGCGCGTCCAGATTTTCTGCTTTGTGCAAAAGCAGTTCATCGCCCATCAGCTGCTTTTGTACGTTTTCAAAGCCAAGCCGGGTGATGGTGTCGGAAAAACGCTCGCCTGTTTTTCCCTGATCCCGGAAAAGCAAAATGGCTTTTTCAATCACATCCAGCACTTCCTGCTCGCTGGTAAACACCGTTTCAAGGCGTTTGCCGCGGGCGACTTTTTTACCCCATCTGCCGCCCAGATAAATGCTGTAGCCGCTGCGGTATTGTTCGACGGCTTTAAACGGACATTTGCCGACGCATCTGCCGCAGTTGTTGCAGATTTCAGGATTGACAATCAGCTTGCCGTTTTGCACCTGGGCCGCCTTCATGGGGCAGGCGCGCTCGATCTGGCAGACCTTGCAGCCGCGGCACAAATCCGTATCAATCCGGGGAATTTTCTGTCCGACAATGCCCAAATCGTTCAGATCCGGTTTGACGCAGTTGTTCGGACAGCCGCCTACGGCAATTTTGAATTTATGCGGCAGCTTTACATCGTGATAGCCCTTGTAAAAGCGCTCGTGAATCTGTTCGGATAATGCAAACGTATCGATCAGCCCGTATTGGCAGGTCGTGCCCTTGCAGGAAACCACCGGCCGGACCTTGGAACCGGTACCGCCGGTCTCCAGCCCGTTTTCGGCTAAAAACGCTCGCAGGGGCTCGATGTTGTCGTACGGGACGCCCTGAATTTCCATCGTCAGGCGCGTTGTCATGGTTATGGCGCCGCTGCCGAACCGGCGCGCGGCCTGTGCGATGATATCGGCCTGCTGCGCAGTAATTTTGCCATTGCGGGTGATCACCCGGCCATTGAAGCAATCGGCCGTATTTTTGTCAAACAAAAAGCCCAGCGCTTTGACCTGCGCAATCTGATCGGGCGAAAGCGCTGCCCCCGGGATGGAAACGTCGTTAAACAGCGTCGCGCCTTCCAGCACGACGGTGTTGGCGTACCCATAGCGGCGCAGGCGGCTTTGCAGAAAATAGGCCCTGCGTCCGCGGCGGCAGACCAAAAGCAGCTTTTCGTTCGGGTCCAGCCCGTCGACGGGACCGTTTACCGATTCGAGCGCGACAAAAAACGCGCCCCGGATGGTCGGCTGGCTGTTGACGTCCACCACACGGTACCCTTTGGCCATGCCGGCGGCATACTGCGCCGGGGTCATGCTGACCAATGCGCCGCTTCGTTTGTTTTCAAGCACATGCACGGCCTGAACAAACGGACTGACCGCGCTGGAAAAGGGCGGGGCGTAGGCAAAGTCCATCGTTTCAAAATCTGAAAGCGAAGCGCCCAGACTGATGCCGGCAACGGCGATGTCTACCATTTTATCCACTGCGCCGGCGCCAAGCACCTGCAGGCCCAGAAGCCTTCCGGTTTCGCGCTGAGCGATCAGCTTGATGAAGAAAAGGCTGCTGCCGGGGTAGGCCGGCATTTTATCTTCGGTAACGGTCAGCGCAGTGTCGATATCGTATCCGGCAGCGCGCGCCGCTTTTTCCGTAAGCCCGGTGCGGCCGATATTCATGCCGGGCAGCTGTACGACGCCTGTGCCCAGCACGCCGGGAAACGCCTGCGCCGTGCCGCCGATATCTTTGGCCAAAAGCCGGCCCTCCAGATTGGCGCTGGAACCCATCGGCGACCACTGCGGCTTTTGCGTGATGCGGTTTTGCACCAGCGCACAGTCCCCGGCGGCGTAAACATCCTTCAGATTGGTGCGCATCTGGCAATCGGTGTGGATCAGGCCGCGCGTCATGGCAAGCCCGCTGTTTTTAAGAAACCCGGTGTTCGGTTCGATGCCGGTACACAAAACGACAACCTGTGCCGCGATACGCTGACCACCGGCCTGCGCCGCCAAAACGCGCGTTTCGCCTTCCAGCGCCTGAACCGGCGCGCCGGTGATCACATGAATGCCTTTTTGCGCCAGATGCTTCTGCACATGAGCGGCCATTTCCGAATCCAGCGCATCCGGCAAAATCTGATCCGCCCCTTCGGCTACGGTAACGTCAAGCCCCAGTTTTTTCAGGTTTTCCGCTGTTTCAAGGCCGATAAAACCGCCGCCTGCAACCAGCGCGTGCTGCGCCTGATACTGGGCGATGTACCCGCGCAGTGCAACGGCGTCCTGCGGCGTGCGCAGCGTAAAGACCCCTTGGAGCCCGGCGCCTGGGATATTGGGAACAATGGCGCGTGCGCCTACGGCCAGCACCAGTTTATCATAAAAATAGGAATGCGTCTGTCCGGTTTTCACATCGCGCGCCTGAATCATTTTAGCGCCGGCGTCCAGCGCAGTGGCCTCCATGCCGGTATGAACCTGCGCGCCGGTGAGCGCCTCAAAGCGCTGCGGCGTATTAACGGTAAGCGCCGCGGGATCAGCAATTACGTCGCCCACATAATAGGGCAGGGCGCAGGCGGCATGGGAAATGGTTTCGTCGCGGGTCAAAACCGTTACGCTGGCACTGGGATCCTCGCGCATCAGCTTGGCGGCGGCTTTGGTTCCGGCGGTGACAGCGCCGATGATCAATACATTCATAACTTTTCCTCCCTGCATTTTTCTGCCGGTTCCTCCGGCGCATGGCAGCAGAATTGTTCGCCGCGGCATTGCGGCTTCATCTGACGGCAGACCAGAACTTCGCCGCCCTCAATCACCAGCGGCAGACCCAGCACCAGCGCGCGGATTACTTTTTGCCGCGCCAAATCATACATGCGCGTGACGGTGGTGCGGGAAATATTCATGCGCTGCGCGCATTTTTCCTGTGAAAACTGCGCGTAATCCAAAAGACGCAGCACTTCAAATTCGTCGACCTGTAATATGACCGGTTCCGGGTCTGCCGCGCCGTTTTTTGGATCAAATCGCGTATACCGGGGCATTTGACAGATGCACCGGCATTTTGGCGGCCTTGCCACGGGCGTCACCTTCCTTTTGCAGCCGCAGAGAACGGCTGTTTCTCGACAAAAGGATACCATTTTAATGGACATATGTCAATTAAAAAGCTGCGGCTTGACAACTCATCGGGTGAAAGACTACAATAAAATCATTCTTGCGCAAGGGGGCTGCTTTCTTATGCTTCAATCCAAAATTCCGCAGGGCTACAAGTCCGTATTGGGCCTTTATGATACTCAAAGCGCGATTGAACTGATCAAGCGTACGTTTCAGGATTCGTTAAGCGCGGTGCTGAATCTCAAACGCGTTTCCGCGCCGCTGTTTGTCAACCCGGCAGACGGCATGAACGACAACTTAAACGGTGTGGAGCGCCCTGTTTCGTTTGATTCGCCCGCTACCGGCGTTACGGCCGAGGTGGTGCATTCCCTGGCAAAATGGAAGCGCTATGCGCTTTACCGTTACGGCTTTCATACCGGCAGGGGTCTGTATACCGATATGAACGCCATCCGCCGCGATGAAGAGCTGGACAACCTGCACAGCATTTATGTCGATCAGTGGGATTGGGAAAAAGTAATCGATCCGGCCGAGCGTACCCGTCAGACGCTTGAAACGACGGTGACGGCGATTGCGGATTCCATCAATTATACGCTGGCGGTCGTCAAGGCCAAATACCCCAATCTGGGCGTGTCGCTCTGCCGGGATGTGACGTTTGTCACGGCACAGGAATTGTGCGATCGGTATCCGGACAAAACGCCGAAGCAGCGCGAATATCTGTTTGTGAAAGAGCACCGGACCGTATTTATCATCGGTATCGGCGGCGTGCTTTCCGACGGCCAGCCGCACGATGGGCGTGCGCCGGACTATGACGACTGGACGCTCAATGGGGATTTGATGTTCTATAACGAGTTGCTGGACTGCGCGTTTGAGATTTCGTCCATGGGCGTTCGCGTCGATCCCCCGGCCATGCTGCGTCAGCTGGAGCTTTCCGGGTGCATGGACCGGGCGCAGCTGCCCTTCCATCGCATGCTTTTGGACGGCACCCTGCCGCAGACCATCGGCGGGGGCATTGGGCAGTCGCGGCTGTGCATGCTGCTTTTGGGCAAAGCGCATATCGGCGAGGTGCAGTCCTCGCTGTGGGATCCGCATACCATTGAAGTATGTCAGAACGCGGGCGTGACGTTGCTGTAAGGGTTCTCCAATCAAAGCCGCTGCTGCAAAAGCGGCCCGCCGGGGCGTTTGATCCGTTTTGCTGTTCAGGAGAAAAGATATTTGCTTTTCTCCTGAATTATTTTTATAAAAGCAACCGGCGGTTGAGAGAATGATCGCCGTTTGGTTGAATAAAAAGAGGGGATTCCAACGGATATGCCCTTAAAAACGGCAGCGCGCTGTGTTATGCTCAAAGCAGCCAAGCGAAAGGACGTGATGAAATGGAACATGAAATGACGATCGGCAGGAAAATTGCACAGCTGCGCAGGGAAAAAGAACTGACGCAGGAGGACATGGCGGAAAAATTGGGCGTTTCGCCGCAGGCGGTTTCCAAATGGGAAAACGATGTGTCCTGCCCCGATATTTTGCTGCTGCCGAAAATCGGCGCGCTTTTGGGAGTAACGGTGGACGAATTGCTCAGCAGCAAACCCAAAAAGGAAACGACGGTATTGCCGGAACAGGCGCGCAAGCGGGTGGACGATATGATGCTGCGCATCCGCGTCAACAGCGCTGGCGGAGACCGGGTACGCGTCAATCTGCCGATGGCGCTGGTGAAAATGGCGATGGAAATGGGTGTGAGCATGCCGCAGGTATCGGGCAATGAGGCGCTCAGGAGCATTGATTTTGAGCAGCTGCTGCGCCTGGTGGACAGCGGACTGATCGGCAAATTGGTGGAAGTGGAGACTGCTGACGGGGACATCGTTGAAATTGTGGTGGAATAAAATGCGGATATTTGTCAGCGAAGCTGGAAAAACGGTTGTCCGCCTGGTCATTCCAACGCCGCTTTTGCTCAATCGCATTACCGCGGGCGTCGGCGCCGGGTATTTGGCGAAAAAAAGAAACCGGCAATGCGCGCCCCGGGCGGATCGTTTGCCGCAGGGCGCTCAGGCGGCTTGCGTAAAATTGTCAGAGCAAATCACACTGCCTCAGATCACCGCGCGGGATGCCAAGCGGCTGTTTTCCCTGATTTATCGCCTCAAGCGCGCATATCCGGACTGGGTGCTGGTCGATGTGCAAACCAGCGGCGGCGATGTGGTTCAGATCAAACTGTGATCGCGGCGGCGCAAAAATACAGATAAAAAAGGGCGTCCTCCTGCCGTTTTGATCGGATGGGGGACGCTTCTGTTTTGTTTGGGGTTGTTTGATCCGGATACGCGCACGGAAAACCGGGACCGATCCGGCATGCGCAAGCTTAAACGTGCTTGCGCATGTGTTTAAGCGCCGTTTTTTCAAGGCGCGAAACCTGGGCCTGAGAGATGCCGATCTCCTTGGCAACCTCCATTTGCGTTCGCCCGAGGAAAAAGCGCATTTTGATGATCTTTTGTTCCCGCGCGCTCAAACGCTCCAGCGCATCGTGTACGGCGATATTGTTGATCCAGTTTTCGTCGCGGTCCTTTTCATCGCGGACCTGATCCATGATGTACAGCGCGTCGTCGTTATCGTGATAGACCGGTTCAAACAGCGATACAGGATCCTGGATGGATTCCAGGGCGAAGACCACTTCTTCCTTATCGATGCCCATTTTTTCGGCAAGCTCTTCCACCGTGGGTTCCCGCTGGGTTTCGCTGGCCAGCGCGTCGCGCAGCTGCAGCGCCTTGTAGGCGGTATCGCGCAGCGAGCGGCTGACGCGGATGGCGTTGTTGTCGCGCAGATAGCGCCGGATTTCGCCGATGATCATCGGCACGGCATAGGTGGAAAAACGAACGCCGAGCGTTGTGTCAAAATTATCGATGGCTTTCATCAGACCAATACAGCCGACCTGAAACAGATCGTCCGGGGATTCGCCCCGGCCGGCAAAGCGCTGGATGACGCTCAATACCAGCCTCAGGTTGCTTTGTATAAATGCGTCGCGCGCGCCCGGCACGCCTTGCTTTACCTGGTCCATCAGCGCAGTCATCTGCGCACCGGTGAGTTTTGGCAGGGAAGAGGTATCCATGCCGCAAAGCTCTACCTTGGTCATTGCCATGTGTGCCACCTCCGAATTGCTTTGGTATCACCCCCAGTTTCTGCAAAGCCTGGCGGGGCTATACTGTCAAATCCTGTCGCCGGAAAATCAGATCACCGACGAGATCTGCTTTTTCAGACGCTGCATGATGCGCTTTTCAAGCCGTGATATGTAGGATTGGGAGATGCCCAGCATGTCGGCGATTTCCTTTTGCGTTTTCTGCGGCGCGCCCAAAAGACCGAACCGCAGCTTCATAATCTGCTGCTCCCGCGCGGAAAGCTGGGTCAGCGCCTGGTCCAAAAGCATTTTTTCCGTTTCGTTTTCGATGTTGTTGGAAACCAGATTGGGATCGGTGCCGAGAATATCGCTTAAAAGCAGCTCGTTGCCGTCCCAGTCGATGTTCAGCGGTTCGTCGAGCGAAACTTCCAGCCGCTGCTTGCTGGTGCGGCGCAGGTACATCAAAATTTCATTTTCGATGCAGCGGCTGGCGTAGGTGGCCAGCTTGATTTTTTTGTTCATATCAAAGGTGTTGACCGCCTTGATCAGCCCGATTGTCCCGATGGAAATCAAGTCCTCGATGCCCACCGGCGCAGTATCGAATTTGCGCGCAATATAAACCACCAGCCGCAGGTTGTGGGCGATCAGCGTATCGCGCGCTTCCTTGTCGCCCTTTGCGGCCTGAACCAGACAGGCGTGCTCCTGTTCATGGGCAAGCGGCGGCGGCAAAACGTCGCTGCCGCCGATATAATCGACGCGCTGCGCCGGAAAAAACAGCTGTTCCAGCAATTGAAGCATGTTCGCGGTACGCTCCATCATCACAATCACCTTCCTTATCATTTTAAGCCGGCGCCGCTTTGATGCAGCAGCACGGCGGGAACCAACGTGGGAAATGCGCGCAGCGGCAGGGCGGGGCAGGCAAAATAGGCGTCTGCCATCGGGATCCACCGGCCGTTTTGGGATATCTCGATGCGTTTGGCGCACAAAAGACGCATGCTGCCGCCGCCGCCGACGCTTTCAAAGCGGATCCGCCGGCCGGTATCCGTCAAATCCGCACAGATTTCCGGATCGCTCAGGGCGATAACCGGCATCAGTGTGAGCGGATCGCAAAGCTGATTGCCGCTGTCAATCGTTGCCTGTACGATTTTTGCGTGCGTTTGTCCGGTAATGCGCAAAAGGGCGCGAAACGGCAGCGCCCGCAGCTGAATCAGACGCCGCATTGCGGCCATCACGAACGCAAGCGCGGTCAGAACCAGCGCTGCAACCGCCATTTTGCCCGGCGAGACGCCGTTTCGCCCCAGCGCGCCGAGCGCGCAGACGCCCAGCCCGCCGAGCAAAAACGTCATGGCGTACAGCGCGGCGGTGAAATGCACATACCGCTTAAAACCGATGTGTCCGGTGCAGCAAAACGCCATAACAGCGGCGGCAGGCAGTGAAAACCGGGTCAGCAGCGGCAGATACTGCGCCGCCGTGGCAAAACAGGCGCCGAAGGCGGCCGCTGCCAGCAGACGCGGCTGCTGTCGTACCGCGCACAGCGCGCAGGCGCACCATAAAATGACCGCATTGACCAGAAAATTAAACGCCCAGTAAACCTCCGTATACATGCGCGGCTGCCTCCGTCGTTTGAATGAAGTCAGTATAGCGCCACAAATGTGCAAATCCTGTTCGTTCGCGCGGTGTTTTGCGCGGTTTTGCGCGTCTGCCGGCGCAGAAAATTGCACTTGTTTACAGAATGTTCATAAGTTTGCTATAATCATTGGCTATAATTTTTTCAGACCGATAAGGAGGGACATATTTTGATTGAGATTAAAAACGTAACGAAGCGGTATGGCGAAAAAGTTGCGGTTGATGATATTTCCTTCAACATCAACGACGGCGAAATACTGGGCTTCCTGGGCAGAAACGGCGCGGGAAAAACCACCACGATGAATATCGTGACGGGCTATATTTCTTCCACGGCCGGTTCCGTCAAACTCGACGGCATTGATATCCTGGAAAACCCCCGGGAGTTTAAGCGGCAGATCGGTTATCTGCCCGAGCAGCCGCCGCTGTATATGGAAATGACGGTTAAGGATTATCTGCATTTTGCCTGCGATATCAAGGGCGTTGTTTCGTCCAAGCAAAAGGCGCATATTGCGGACATCGTCGATCTGGTCAAGCTTGGCGACGTTTACGGCCGGATGATCCGCAACCTGTCCAAGGGTTATAAGCAGCGCGTCGGTTTGGCGCAGGCGCTGATCGGCAACCCGAAGGTCGTTATTCTGGACGAACCCACCGTAGGCCTGGATCCGCGGCAGATGGTTGAAATCCGCCGGCTGATCAAGGAACTGGGCAAGCATCACACGGTTGTGCTTTCCTCCCACATTCTGCCTGAAGTGCAGGATATCTGCGAACGGGTGGTTATCATCAACAAGGGGCGCATCGTCGCGCAGGACATGCTGGAAAATCTTACCCACGGCATGAGCGAAAACGCGCATGTGACCGTGCGTGTTCAGGGCGATGAAAAGCAGGTGCAGCGCCTGCTGCGCGAGATTCCGGGCGTGACCTATGTCGAAGCTTTGGGCGTAAAGGAACCCGGCAGCTGCGATTATATGGTTGAAGCCAGCGAGCGCCAGGATATCCGCCGGCCCATGTTTGCCGCACTGGCCAAAGCCGGCTGCCCGATCATGATGCTCAAGCCCACGGAGTTTACTCTGGAGGATATCTTTATGCGCGTAACGGCGGAAAAGGAGGATCTCATCTGATGCTTGCGATTTTCAAGCGCGAATTCAAAGCGTATATGCAAAGCGCGATCGGCTATGTTTTCATGGGCGTATTTTTGCTGATCAGCGGTATTTTCTTTTCACTGTACAATATTTTATCCGTTTCGGCAGATATCGGGGCGATGCTTGGAAATCTGGAGTTTATCTTTATGATCCTTGTGCCGATTCTGACGATGAAGCTGCTGAGCGATGAGCGCAGATCCAAAACGGACCAGCTGCTTTTGACCTCGCCGGTATCGCTCTGGTCGATTGTTTTGGGCAAATTTTTTGCTGCGTGCGCCGTTTTTCTTACGACGCTGGTGGCAACGCTTTCCTATGTTATTATCATTGACGTTTTCGGTACCCCAGCGTATAACGAGGTGATTGCCGGATATATCGGCTTTTTCCTGCTGGGATGCGCGCTGATCTCCGTTGGCGTTTTTACTTCCGCTGTTACGGAAAACCAGGTCACTTCCGCCGTGCTTTGCTTTGGCGTAATGCTCTTTTTGAATTTTGCCGGTACGATTACCAACATGCTCAATTCCGGCATGTTCTCTTTCCTGTCCTATATTGTCGGCGCACTGGATCCGTTCAGCCGTTATACGAACTTTGCAAACGGCATTATTTCGCTGTCTGACGTCGTGTACCTGTTGTCTTTTACGGGCGTATTTTTATTCCTGTCACAGCGCGCAATTGAAAAGAGAAGATGGAGTGAGGGTTGATTATCATGAAAATGCAATCCGGAAAAAATATTCGTAAATTCAAATACGGCGGATATGCCGTTTTGATTGTTGTTTTGGTGATCGCTGCCGTTGTGGCGGTCAATATCGGCATGGTTCAGCTGACGCAGAAGCTGGGGCTGGAATTTGACCTGACGCGCAACAGCCGTTATACGATCAGCGCGACAAGCCGCAAGGTTGCGCAGGAGCTGACGCATGATGTTGTCATCTATGCCATGTTCTCGGAAGCTCAAAAGGAAGCGTATCCGGAATATACAAAGCTGTTTGATAACTTTGCGGATCAAAGCGAGCACATTTCTGTGCAGTATGTGGATCCTTCGACCAACCCGCAGTTTGCCAATAAGTTCCTGGGCGGTACGGTCGGCTATATCAGCGCCGGCTCTGTGATCGTTTCCCGAAACGACGACAGCAAATTCCGTGTGCTGGATCAATACGATTTTTACAATTACTCCTATGACAGCAGCTATAATGTGTCGTTGGATGCTTTTATCGGAGAAGAAGCGGTCGCCAATGCGCTTTTGTATGTTGACAGCGATATTTCGCCCAAGGTATATTGGCTGACCGGGCACGAGGAGGATACCACTTCTTCCTATGCGACGGTTGTAAACTACCTGACCAGAGAAAATTATGAGTGCGCCGATCTGGATGCAACGATGCTGGCTACGCTTGAAAAAGGCGACGTGCTTGTAATCAGCGCGCCGAAGCGCGATCTGACCAGCGACGAATTAAAGCAGCTGGGCGCGTTTGTGGACGACGGCGGCCGGTTGATTTATCTGGCGGCGCAGGGCTTGTCGCTGCCGAACTTTGAAGAACTGTTTGAAGGCTACGGCGTGACGCTGCATCCTAATATTGTTTATGAAACGGATACAAAGTACTGGATGAGCTCGCCGGTGCTTCTGGTGCCGAAACTGGCAAGCCATGATGTGACCTCGACGGTTCGGTCCAATAATCTGTCCGTTTATATGCCGTATGCGCAATGGATGGAGGTATCTGCGGTAAAAAATAACGTTTTGACGGTAACGCCTTTGATGACGACCTCCGATACGTCGTATGCTAAAATGAACGCCGAATCGACGGTGTCCACCAAGGAGGACGGTGATATGGAAGGGCCGTTCACATTGGCGGTAGCCATTGAACAGGCCGATGCGTATGGTGAAACCGAAAATGATGTTCGTATCGCGGTTTATTCCACCAGCATGTTTGCAACGCAGCTGAGCGCTTACGGCGGTAACACCGATCTTTTCCTTCAGACGGTTCGTTGGATGCAAAACGAGGAAACCAATGTGGTATCGATTGTCGGAAAGAGCCTTTCGGAGGATTTGCTCAGCATTCGTACGGCCTCTCAGGCGTATTTGGCCTGCGGTATTGTAACAATTGGAATTCCCGCAATTGTTTTGATCTGCGGCATCGTGGTATGGCTCAGAAGGAGACATTTGTAATATGAACGAGGAAAAGAAAGTTGACGGCGCGCAGGCGCCGCAGCAGGAAATTCAAAAGCATGAGGACCCCGCTGCGCAGATCGAGGCGGAAAAGCAGGAGCTGTACGAACAGCAAAACGATGTGTTTAAGCGCATGAGCGCTTATGATGGGCAGCTGCGCGAGGAAAAAAAGCTGCGCCAGTTCAGCGGAAAAAACGCGATCCTTACCGCGCTGCTGGTTTTGGTGGTCGCTTTGGCGCTGGTGTTTATCGTGCCGATGCTGCTGCCGGAGGAAACGGTGGAAGAACCGGTTGCCACCAGCACGGCAAGACCGTATACGTTCTCGGAGCGCGTAAAGGCGGATGTTTCCAGCGTTACGCTTTATCAGGACGGCGAAGTGCTCCGGCTGGCCAAAAATGTTGCAGGGGAGTATGTGGCAACGGATTATCCGGACGCGCAGCTGAATCAAACCAGCGCGGGGTCGGTGTTCTTTGCCTTTGCCAGCTTAAATGCCGTGGATACCGTTGCGGACGATTCGTCGCGCAAAGCGGATTTTGGCCTGGAGGATCCTGCGTATTATGCTCAGGTGTCCTACAGCGACGGGACGCAGGCAACCTACTATCTGGGCGATCGGGCGCCTACGGGCTCGTACTACTATTTTATGGCCGAAGGCAACGACGCGATTTATATGGTTGCAACCAGCGTCAATACCTATATGCGGCGCACTTTGCTGGAGCTTCAGGAGGTTTCCGATTTGCCAGAAATCGACTATACGGCGCTGGATCATGTTCTGATCCGCAATGCCGGCGGAACCATCGAGCTGAAAGCATATCCGGACGATTACATCAACCATGGCGTGAACAATTGGGGGATGTATCAGCCGTACCGCTGCGATATGGATAACGAGGGCTACAGCGCGTTTACAGAATCGATTTCTGCGCTTTCGGTGAAAAGCTATGTGGGTAAGGTTGCAGATTTGGCGGAATATGGTCTGGACGAGGCGCAGGCGTCTTATCTGTACCTGCATGACGTCAACGGCGTTGAACTTGAAATCACCATTGGCGGCAAGCGCAATTCCTCCGAATACTATGCGCTCATCGGCGATGCGTCGCAGGATGTGTGTACCATCGGCTATGCAGCTGCCGAGGCGGTGCTAAATGCTCAGCCGCTGACCTTTGTGGAATCCTTTGCCGGGATTGTGACGCTTTCCCTGGTAGACGCCTTTGAGGTTTATCTGCCGGATGGCACGGTAGCCGAGGTGACCATCGAGCGGGAGAAGCAGTACGATGAAAACAATCAGCTGAAAACGCTGGCCAACGGACAGCCGGATTATCTGGAGACCTACCGCATCAACGGCAAGGAATATGATAACGATACGTTTAAAGAGCTTTATCAGGCGATTATCGGCGTCACGATCGACGGCATCGTAGAAACGGATGAAAGCGGCGCGCCCAAGGGCGTTGACGATCAGACCTACGCCAAAATCGTCTACCATTTCAACGTAGCGCTGGACGATCTGACGGTTGAGTATCGTCCTTACAAATCGCTGTATTATGCGGTGAACAAGGGCGACGGGTTTAATTTCTATGTCGCCGGAAGCAAACTGGACCGTGCGCTGGACGGGTTGACGCAGCTGCTGGCGCAGTAAACGATAATATGACACAGGCGGGGACAATTTCGTCCCCGCTTGCGCATATCGGTTGGAAAGTCTGTTTGAGTGCTTGCAAAACGGCGCTTTGCTGTAGGTATTTGGCTGGAAAAGGAGGAGAAATCATGGCGGATCATCCCCATGGCGGGCATCGCCAGCGATTAAAAACGCGGTATCTGTTGGAAGGATTGGATCATTTCAGCCCGCATGAAGTGCTGGAATTGCTGCTCACATTTGCAATCCCGCAGCGGGATGTGAATCCTCTGGCGCACGCGCTGATCGATCATTTTGGTTCGCTGCGCAGCGTGATGGCGGCAACGCAGGAAGAACTGCGCGAGGTGCCCGGCGTTGGCGAACATACGGCGGCGCTGATTCGGCTGATGTATGACGTGCCTCGGTATGTAGCCATTGCCGGCAGCGATAAGCCGGTGATTCTGAAAAGTTCCGTTGTTTCCGGACGCTTTTTTATCGAATACCTGCGCAATGAGCCCTATGAGTGCTTTGCGATTGCCTGCGTGCGCAGCGATTACAGCCTGGTGCGTGTGCAGAAGCTCAACCGGGGCAATCTGGTAGAAACTTCAGTGTTTTTGCGCGCGGTGGTAGAACTGGCGTTTCGACAGCGTGCCTACGGCGTTTTGATCGCGCATAACCATCCCTCCGGCGCCTGCGAACCGTCTCCGCACGATATTGAAACGACGGAAAGCCTGCGAGATGCGTTTGCACTGCTGGATATTCGCTTGTTGGATCATTTGATTGTCACGCAGACAAAATCCTTTTCGATCTACTCCAACCGTTTGGTGGAACCGATCAGCCAGCATGCCTCGGCGAGTATTGCGGATTCGGCGTTTGAATTGGATCAAAAAGCCGAAAAACCGCAGTAGTGTTTTCTGTTTCTGCTTTACAGGTTTCCTGTAAAGCATTTTTTGCGGAGGGGTTGCGTTTGTGTAAGAATAAGGTGCGCAGCGCGGTTAACAGAGAGGTTCGGGCGGCACTGGCGGCCATTATCAGGAAAATCCGCAGCGTTTATACGGTATTGGAAATTGCGCCGTTATCATAAAAGAATATAAAATTCCCGAAAAAAGTTTCTGGAAACACTTGCAATGCGGCTGCCTTTATGCTATAATCTCAACTCGTGGGGTACGCCAATATAGCTCAGCTGGTAGAGCAATGGTTTCGTAAACCATAGGTCAAGGGTTCGAGTCCCTTTATTGGCTCCATTCGAGGTGTAGCGCAGCTTGGTAGCGCGTTTGGTTCGGGACCAAAAGGTCGTGGGTTCAAATCCCGTCACCTCGACCAAAAGCCGCTGAAATTATTGATTTCAGCGGCTTTTTTAGTTCTTTGCTATATATTTGTCGTGTGCGGCGACAAGGAGAAAGCAACCGGAAAATTCAGTTCTCTGTATTTCTTTTATCCGTGTGTCGGGCACTGCTGTCAACGCAGTATTCCATGCAGATCGGCAAAACATTTATTAAAAAGAAAAACGTCCGTAATTTGTCAGATCGTATAGGCGCAGTTTTGCTTCGTGCAAAATCCGCATAATTGCATATCTGTATGCGTGGTAAAGTGGAAGGCATTTCTTTGAAGTGCATTTTGCTGATATCGCTTGCTTGATCAAGAAAATGTTGCCATAATGCTATCACTTGTGTTTGGCACCAACTGCAATGCGCGCGTGCAAACGGTCTATTTGGCGCGCACGAAGAGGAAGCATTTAAAATCTTGCCGGATTTGCAGGATTACAGCTTGAGAGAAATGGGCGGATCTGTTATACTGATTGTGTGCTGGTTTATCCGCGGCAGATGTCCCTCAACCTGGGCGGATGATGTGAAATGATCTTTGCTGCAAATGCCGCGATTTTGAGGGTCATGGTTTGCAGCGGAAATACAGCACTTTTGAATCGGCCTGCGGTATTGCAGACGGCGTCTGTGAAATGGCCGTGCACAGCAGAAACAATCATTTTGCAGTGAAATTGCAACCTGTGTTGATGCTGCCAGCAGGTATGCTGGGACGGCGTGACCTGCGGTCGATATGCAATGGGGCCTGATAGGAGACGGAAGGCTGCCGTGCGGAAAATGGAGAAAAATAAGGAGATGCAACGATATGAAATTGGGCGTTGTCGGGCTGCCCAACGTGGGAAAATCTACATTGTTTAATGCGATTACCAACGCGGGCGCGGAGGCTGCCAATTATCCTTTTTGCACCATCGAGCCCAACACGGGCGTGGTTGCTGTTCCAGACGAGCGGCTGGACGTTTTGACGAAGATGTTTGATTCGGCCCGCACGGTTCCGGCGGTGATTGAGTTTGTGGATATTGCAGGGCTGGTCAAGGGCGCCAGCCGCGGCGAGGGCCTTGGCAATAAATTCCTTTCCCATATCCGCGAGGTGGATGCAATCGTACATGTGGTGCGCTGCTTTGAAGATGAAAACGTGATTCATGTTGAATCGACAATCGGGCCGAAGCGGGATATTGAGACCATCAATATGGAGCTGATTTATGCCGATATGGAAACGCTGGCCAAGCGCAGCGATCGCGTGCGCAAAATGGCGCAGTCCGGCGATGCGGCCGCCCGGGTGGAAATTGCGTTGATGGATCGCATCAGCGCTGCGCTGGATGCAGGACTGCCTGCCAGAAGCGTTGAGCCCGCAAACGAGGAAGAAGCGGCAGCAATGAAAAATCTGTTTTTGCTTACTTCCAAACCCGTGCTTTATGCAGCCAATATTTCTGAGGATATGCTAGGGGAAAACCTGGACGAGCATCCGCTGGTCAATCAGGTGCGTGCGGTTGCGCAGGCGGAAAACGCCCGTATGCTGGTGATCAGCGCCAAGGTGGAGGAAGAGATTGCGCAGTTGGATCCGGAGGAAAAGCAGGCGTTTTTGGAGGACCTTGGGATTGGCGAGTCCGGGCTGGACCGGCTGGTGCGGGAAAGCTATGCGCTGCTGGGGCTGATCAGCTTTTTGACCGCAGGCCCCAAGGAAACCCGTGCATGGACGATTACCAAGGGGATGCGCGCGCCGCAGGCGGCCGGAAAAATCCATACGGATTTTGAACGCGGCTTTATCCGCGCCGAAGTGGTCGCTTATGATACGCTCATGGAGCAGGGCAGCATGGCCGCGTGCAAGGAGCATGGGCTGGTGCGCATCGAGGGAAAGGATTATGTCGTAAAAGACGGCGATATCATGCTGTTCCGGTTTAACGTATAGCGGCGGCAGGCGCTTCCGGCATGTCACTGCCATGCCATGGACACGCAGGATACTTTCATTTAAAACTTGGATTTGTGGAAAATGGATCACGGGCTTGCCGCCTGTTTTCAGACAGCAAATCCTCAGCTTGTCGAAAAAGTCCAGCTGCGGCTGGGCTTTTTTGCGATAAGCTGGTAAAGTAAATATGGGAGATAACAATGCTGGAACGTGGGAAAATGGATCGGGATATCATACATGTGGTCATCACACAAAGGCGGGAAACAGATGGAATATGAACGGGTTTATCAGATGTCGTTTTCAAAAATTTACGGGCTATTGCTCAATAAGGCGATGCGGAAAAACCGAACGAAAGGCGAAGTGGACCAGATCATCCTGTGGCTGACAGGATATTCGCAGGAACAGCTGGACGATTATGCCGGCTCTGATCTTGCATACGGCGCCTTTTTTCAGCAGGCGCCCTGCCCAAATCCCAACCGGCGGCTGATTCGCGGCGTTGTCTGCGGCGTTCGGGTTGAAACGATTGAGCCGCCGCTGATGCAGGAAATCCGTTATCTGGATAAGCTGATCGATGAATTGGCAAAGGGGAAGCCTATGGAAAAAATCCTTCGGTCGTAGCGGCGCAGGGCGGACGGGCGGTTTTGCGGCGACGGGAGACAGGCCGGAAGCGCGCAAGCGGCTTTCGCGGCCTGTGAATTCAGGCAAAAACAAGGAGGACGGTAGAATGAGCGTGCAATCGGAATGGACGGAAAAAGTCCGGATTTATTTCATGCCGGACTGTAAAATGGTGTCGTCGGGCGACGGCAATTTTGGGGACGAAACCTTCGACCATTTTGACCGGTGGATGAGCCAGCAGACGGTTTTTCCCATTTTTTCCTACGATTTTCTGCGTCAGGGAGACAAACCCGGAACCTTCAACTGGAACTATGTATATGACCCCAGAATGCAGGTGCCGGATGAATTTGAAATTGTCGATTTCAAGGGCGGATATTATGCGGTGATTACAAGTATAGACGGCAAACGCGCTGATGCGGCAATGCAGATTCGGGATGAATATCTGAAAAAACATCGCCTTGTAATCGATGATACCCGGCCCGCGTTCGGGCATGTGCTCTCCGGCTATGAATTGATCAAACAGACGCTTGGAGCGGGTCAGATGGACTACTGGTTCCCTGTTAAGCGCGCACAATAAAGTGCCGCTTGGCAGGACGTACAGGAAACTGCGGTGTTTTGCAGTTCTCAGCGTCTTATAAAATGAACTAAAGATTTTTTATTGGCGGCATATGCAGAACAAAAGGTCCGGGAAACGGCGTTTCCCGGACCTTTTGTCATAAAATGAGCGGATCGATCTGCGTTGTGCGGTTTAGATACGCAGCTTGCGCAGATAATCCCGGCTGAGCTTGGCATCCTCCAGCGGCGCGCGCTCGGTGGACTGATCCTGCTCGACGATGAACCACCTGGCGCCGGCGTCAAGCGCGGCGTCTACGACGGCGGGAATATCCTGAACGCCGTAGCCGACGGGTTTGAAGCAAAACGCTGCCTGCTGCGCGGCCGTGCCGTCGTCCGCACCGTCTTTGCTTAAAAGCGCGTACGGCTGGCTGCCGTCCTTGCGGCCGATATAATCCTTTAAATGTACGACCGGGCAGCGTCCGGCATATTTTTTCAGATAGGCGCAGGGATCGACGCCTGCGTAATGGATCCAGCAGGTATCCGGCTGCGCGCAGAGAATATCCTGCGCAACGGCGGCGTACAAAAAATCAAGCCCGTATTGATCGCAGAGCGTCACAAATTCAAAATCGTGGTTGTGATACAAAAGCTGCAGTCCCGCCTGGCGGCAAAGCGCGCCGTACCGATAAATTTTTTCGATTGTTGCGGCAAATCCGGCGCTGCCGGGGCGGCAGCTCTGATCCAGAAACGGAATTGCGATGTACTTGCAGCCCAGCGTCACATGGTCGGAAATGACCTTGAAAATGTCCTCGTCCATCAGCGCCAGCGCGACATGGCTGGAAATACACACCAGTCCCGTTTGATCCAGCATTTCCCGGATCTGCTTGGCGCTGTGTCCGTAAAAGCCGGCCAGCTCCACCCCATCATAGCCCATTTGTGCCAGCTGCTCCAGCACATAAGGCAGGTCCTTTTGCGCGTCCTCGCGCGCGGAATAGACCTGATAGCCCAGAAAAGCGCGTTTGTCCTGCATAAAAATCAGCCTCCTTAAATTTCGGGAATGACGACTTCGATTTCACGGTGCAGCTGCGCGGATTGGCCGATGGCGTCGATGATGGCCTGATTGATCAGAATCTGGTCCGAAGGCACCGGGGCGGCCTCGCCGTTTTTGATGGCGTCCAGGAACGAGCGGATCTTCTTGTCGAAAAGCCCCGGGCCCTTGTTGGGCAGAATCGGGATCGTGGTCTGCGTCTGAACGCCGGCCACGTCGGTATACAGCGTCATCGGGCCGCCGACCGTGCCGTTCCAGCATTCGGTGGAGGGAATGCGCAGCGCGCCCTTTTTGCCAAGGATCACCGTGTCGCCCGGGGTGTCCAGGTGCATGGCCCAGCTGATGCGGAAATCCAGAATGATGCCGCCTTCCAGACGGATAAACGCAGCGGCAAAATCGTCCACGTTGAAGCGGGATGCATTTTCCGGCAGAGAATATTCATAGCTCGTGCCGAAAAAGTCGCTGGTATATCCGCTGACGGTCAGGGGCCTGGGATATCCGATGGCATTTAACACCATATCCAGCGAATAGCAGCCGATATCGCCCAGCGCGCCGATGCCGGCCGTCTTTTTTTCGATAAAGGTGCTGTTGGGGATGCCCCTGCGCCGGCCGCCGCCCGTTTGGATGTAATAGATTTCGCCGAGCTGACCGGACTGCACGATCTTTTTGATCATCTGCATGTTGGCGTCCATGCGCGGCTGGAACCCGATGGACAGCAGCTTGCCGCTGCGCTTTTCGGCCCGGATGATGTCCACCGCCTCCTGAGTCGTAACGCACATGGGCTTTTCCAGCAGCACGTTAACGCCGGCGTCCAGCGCGTCGATGGTGCACTGCGCATGGGTGACATTATAGGTGCAGACGCTCACTGCGTCCAGCTGCTCGTGCTCCAGCATGGATTTGTGATCGGGATAAAAACGGCAATTTTTCACGCCGAATTTTTCAGCAAATGCTTCTGCCTTGCCCGGAATCAGGTCCGCCATGGCCACGACGTCCGCGTCGGGCATATTCAGGTAGCTTTTGATATGGCTTTCGGCGATCCATCCGGTGCCGATGATGCCAACCTTCAGCCGCCTGCTGGTATCAACGGCGGCTTGCTGCTGCTGGGGCGTAAACTGGTTTAATACTTCGTCGCCTTTGTTCATGGTCATATTCATTCGCTCCTTTTTCGGAAGTTATCGATGCAGTTGGTAAATGGATAAAATTATCATACCATATTTTGACGGGGATTTCCATACTTCAGACGGACTGCGCAAAAATATTTGCCGAGGGCGCCCGGCTGTGGTACCATGGCTTTATCAGTGAAACAAGGGAGGAACACAAATATGAAGAAAATTCAACTGGGCGCGGCGCCGGTACAGGTATGCCAGATGCCGCTGGGGGCGATGTGGTTTGGGACAACGATCAGTCCGAAGCAGGCTTTTTTGCTGACCGATCTGTATCGAAGCTGCGGCGGCGATTTTCTGGATACTGCCAATAATTATTCCTACTGGGCCGGGCCGCAGTATGCGGGCGGGGAGAGCGAACGGGTGCTGGGCGATTATATTCAGACGCGCCGGTGCCGCGGCGATGTTTTTGTCGCCACAAAAATGGGCTTTCCAAAAGGCGGCGGCAAGGGCGCGGGCCTGTCGGCGCAGACCATTCGGGAAAATATTGAAATTTCCCTGCGCAATCTTCAGACGGATTATGTCGATCTGCTCTATATGCACTGCGACGATCTGACCGTTGCGATGCAGGAGAGCTTCGGTACGTTTGATCAGCTGGTTCGCGAGGGAAAGGTGCGTTATATCGGCGTGAGCAATTTCATGTCCTACCGGTTGGCTGATGCGCTGACGCTTACGTCGCAAAACGGTTGGGCGGTTCCCTGCGCGCTGCAAAGCAGGTTTTCCTATTATCTGCCGCAGGATGGCCGGCGCATGGGCAACCAGCGTATGCTTACACCGGAGCATTTGCATCAGTGCCAGGCGAAAAATGTGCTGCCGGTCGGGTATTCCGTGCTGCTCTCCGGCGCGTATGCCATGGCGCGCGGCGAGCTGCCGGCGGGTTATCAGACGCAGCGCAATCTGGCGCGTCAGGCGGCGCTGTACGATCTGGCGGCGCAAAAAGGCGTTCTGCCTGGCCAGCTGGTTTTGGCGTGGGCGCTTGAAAAAGGCGTTTCGCCGCTGATCAGCTCTTCGGATGCATCTCGCCTCAGAGAAAATATGGAAGCGGCGGATATCGTCCTTTCAAGCCAGGAGATGGAGCTGCTTGACCGTGCGGGCGCGCTGGCATAAAAAATATGGCAAGCAGGAGGATCTGTGAAAACCGCGCCGGAAAATGGCGCGGCCAAGCAAACCGCCGCTTTGCCTGATGGCGGCTGCTGTGATCTGATGGTCTGTGCGGAGTCGTTTTCTGCGGGCCGTGAAACAATTGTTTGTAGGGCAGAGCGGCTTTGCACAGCAAAGAATTCGCCTGTGTGCGGGCAGCGATGTCGATGTGGCAATCCTGCGGGTCGGTTCTGGGTGATTGTATCGGATTTGACCGGAACGGCAATGCAGCGCACGCCTGCTCTCCAAAGTGCCGGTGAGAAAATCGCCGCAGGGTGCATCCAATGCAGAATGCAGCGGATGAAAGAAATGTGAACCTGTGAAAAAAGATGGCGGGTACTGGGCTTGATTGCGCCGTGCGAGCGGCGCTTGCTGTCTGTGCGCGGGAGCCTATTGCACAGGCTTGTCAACGCAGCGGCGTTGATCCGGACGGCGGCCCTGTTTTTGCGGTTGGGTGACGCTGGATATAACATCGTCCTGCCGGTTGACAGGGAGGGTCATTTGAAAAGCTCCTTGCTGCGCATTTGCGCGGCAAGGAGCTTTTTTTGAGCGGCGGCATTAAAAAAGGATGTCGTCTTTGTCGTCTTTTGGCGCAGTTTGCGTCAGATGCGCTTTTAAAACCAGGTTGATGTACTGAGAAAATGACCGGTCACAGCCTTCGGCCAGAAGCTTGATTTTTTCAATCACTTCTTCATCCAGTGTAATGCTGACCTTATGTTTCAGCGGCTTCACATGCAACACCTCGAAACGATCATACTACAAAATCCTTCTCTATATTGACTTATCGCCTATAGTAAGGTAAAGTAGTATAAAGTATGAGGTGATAAGCGTGAAATTATGCTTTGAAATTCTCGCCGACGAGTTGTCCCGCCGAGCGCCGGGCGAAGCGTTTGAGGCGCTGACGGCACAGCATCTGGCGATAGTGGTTCAGGATCGGTGTTATCTGGCGCTTGAACAGATTCGGGAAATTCTTCGGGACGATTCGATTGAAGATGAAGCCTGTTTTATGAGAATTGAGCGGATTGTGCGCGTATTTGAATCCATGGGCAGCAGCTGCGGGACGCGCCATGATTTTGGCTGATGTCGGGAATTGTATAAAAAAGCCGCAGCTGATCTTCAACGTGCTGCGGCAAAGCATATCAAAAAATATCCTTGAGAAAGAATGGCCAAGGAAACGCAGCTGACTTGACTTTGAATCCCGGCATCGCCGGCGAATGGATGAAAATCGTAAGATTTTCATCCATTGCGGCCGCGCAGGTGCCTTTTGGCGCGCGGCTGGCTGTTTCAAATGAAATCGCAGGTTTCGTCCCAGAGTGTCGAAAAGATTTTTTCAGCTTTCCAAGCCGCAGCCGGTCTTTGCCGTGCTGCGGCTTGAAAAACGGTATGACCGGGAGGACGGCGCGTTTATTCGCCCAGACGGAATTTTGCCTGCGCAAACACATCCGCCGGCAACGGCCCTTTTTCAGCGGCGCGAACATTTTTGACGATATGGGCCGGATTGCCCGAGCCGATGATCATCGTGCTGATGCCCTTTTGGGACAGGGCAAAACGCAGCAGAAAATCGTTCAGATCCTCCCCGGGATCAAAGAATTCTGACAAACGCGCGTCCCTTGCGCGCTGCTCATAATCCGGGAAATAACGCTTGAGCACGCCGCGGGCGATCACGCCGACGCCGGCGTCGGCGATGCGCTCAATTTCCTTTTCGCTTGTGCGCGTCAGCGCGCCGTAGACCATCTGAATCGTATCAAAAACGCCCCAGCCCGCCATTTCACAGGCATACGCTACCTGATGCTGCGTGGGATAAAAGGGATCCTTTTCGCTGCCGTTTTTAAAGCTGATGCCGATGGCGCCGACTTTGCCCTGCGCTTTGGCGTCCTGCATGGCGCGTACGGCGTCGTCCATTGCGCCGCCGGGCAAATCCGGCGGGGTGACGCAGTGCATTTGCCAAAGGTCAATATAGTCGGTGCGCAGCTTGCGCAGGCTGTCCTCCAGATTGGTGGCAAACTGTGCGCGGGTGAATACATGCGCCGGTCCCTGACCGGAAAGATTGCAGCCGCACTTGGTCGCCAGCTTGTACTGCGCGCGCCGGTGCGCGATGTGCTGGCCGATGAGCGTTTCGCTCATGCGGTAGTCCTGAGAGGTATCGATAAACGTAATGCCGGCGTCCAGGACGGCGCCGAGAATTCGCCCGGCATTTTCATGATTTTTCGGGTCGCGCAGTTCCATCGCGCCGTAGCCCAGCGCGGTGACGGTCAGGCCGGTGCGGCCCAGCGACCGTTTTTCCAGCATAATGGGTTTCCTCCTTTTAGCGGCGGCGGTAAAAATGCCTGATGTCCGCCGGATTGGTCTGTCTGGATCGGATTAAAGCGATACGCCCATTCCGCCGTCTACCTTCAGTTCCGCCGCAGTGATATAGCGCGCCGCGTCCGAAGCCAGAAATGCTACGGCCAGACCGATGTCGCGCGGGGTGCCCAGCCCGGGCACCATCGTACGGCGCTCCACCATTTCACGCCGCTGCGGGACGCGCCGGAGGGATTCGCGCACCAGATCCGTTTCGATCCAACCGGGCGCAACCGCGTTAACGCGTACGCCGCGGGGCGACCATTCGCTGGCCATGGCGCGTACCATGGCGCTGAGCGCGCCCTTGGAGCCGGTATAGGCCAGGTTGTTGGTCAGCCCCATATGGCTGGCTGCGGAAGTGATAAAAACGATTGAGCCTTTTTCGCGCCGGAGCATGTATTTGGCAAACGCCTGGGTCAGCAGATATGGCCCGAATAAATTCGTGTCGTACATGGCGGAAAAATCTTCGTATTTGAAATCGAGCGCCGGACGGTTGTTCTGCATCCCGGCATTGTTGACCAGAATATCGATTGAACCGAAATCGTGCTCGCAGGTTGCGGCGAATTGGGCAAGCGTGTCCGTCTTGCTCAAATCCAGCTCGCGGCAAGCGGCGTGTTCGCCAAGCCTGGTACAGGCGTCGTAGAGCACCTGCGCACGCCTGCCGGCGATGACAACCTGCGCGCCGGCGTCCAGCAGAGCCTGTGCGATACCAAAACCAAGCCCGGTACCGCCGCCGGTTACCAGCGCTGTTTTGCCGGTCAGATCGAGTTCTTTGATCATCGCTGTTTCCCCCTTTTTCCATAAACCTTGTTCTTTGTCCGACTGTTTTATTATACCCGGCAAAACGGCTGTATGCAACTGCTGGAAAATTTCAGAAATTTTCCCATTCGGGTGTTGACAAAGCGGCCGCAGGCGTGCTATAATCTCACATGTCGCTTGACGTGGTGCTTTGGCTCAGTTGGTAGAGCACATCGTTCACATCGATGGGGTCACTGGTTCGAGTCCAGTAAGCACCACCATATTATGACGTCACACTGATAGCGATGCGGCGTGAGAAAAGTCCCCGATTCCTCGGGGATTTTTCTTTATTCTTGCACCAATTCCAGTTATGAGTCTCTAGGCAGAGGCTCATTTTTTAATGAGGTTTATTGAGTCTGAACATCAGCTGCACCAATAAAATTGGTGCATAAAATTAAAAACTGGTGCATCTGAGAAAAATAAGCATAAGTCGCACGGCTTCAAAAAGCCTTAATATATCAGTTATCTGAGCTATTCTTGTGGTATAAAATAAACTCACTTAGAGGACGATCCGATGCCGTTCTCCAATATGTTTTGCCATTACAAGCTCCGCCGCGAATAAAGTTTGCGGCTCCGGATGGCGTATTGAATGTAATGTCTCGAACAACGACCATTCCGTCTTCGCTCAACGAATCAGCGTGCTCTTTTCTTGACTTTCGGATACTACTTTCGTTTGATGTGATTTTAGGATCTAATATAGACCCCTCAAGAACAACATATTCGCATCCATTTTGAACTCTCATTTTGCCTTCTGCGACTCCCTTTGAAAGATAAAATATATCGTCGGTCTCTACAGTACAATTCCCCAGATGAGTATAGCTTTTTGAGTGAACAGAATCGCCTCCACTAGAGTTTGGTTCGTCTTCCGGGGCATTAATCTCAGCATTTTCATCCATCTCGGCAATAAGCTTCAGATAACGAAAAGCTTCTTCTGGTTTCATATTGAAAAATTCACGATTCTTACGAATGCGCTTATCTGCTAAATCTGTAAGAATTTTATGGAGACTCGATTCAATGTATGAATACTTGCTACTCTTTACTGTGGCATAGATTTCAAACGGTAGCGGCACGGCAGTATTATCTAGCTCCTTTGAGCGGACATCTACAGGCCTGGAGCTTTTCCCGATCTTAACCCAGTCCTCGCGGAAGCTAGGATTCGTTAAAATATATACATATCCCTTTTCTTGCATATTCTATTCCTCTCTCGTTTTGCGGTAAGACATCGAATTGATAGGTTTATTGTATCACGGATAGAATACATGAAAAAAAAGAGCGGTCATTGCTGGCCGCTCATATTTTTGGTATATAGTTTGCCGAGAGATTAGATGGAGATTCTTATCTTTTCACCATTCTTGAACTCAAAGATAAGATTCCCCTGATTTACAAGAACTCGTTCAATGAGAGAATTCCATGTCGCAGAGTCAAATATTGGCTCTGCATCAAAAAATTCGAGTGCCTCGATAAAGCGGGATAATTTTTCGCGAACACCTACAAGGCGAAGTTCCTGCTCTTGAAGTTTAGATATGTGGATTTTTTGCTGTTCTATGTGCTTCGACATTTCTTCAAATCGCTGGCGGTAAACCTGCTGATCTTGGGAAATGTAAGCGTTTTCTCGCACAAGGGCTTGGATTTTGGTCATATCTTTCGCTAGATTCGTTTCTGCCTTCTCGCGCTTATGTCGTATTTTTTCGAGAGCATCCGCTTCGTCCATTTGCGCTTTACAAGCAGAAACATATCTGTCCTTATTCTCAAGAATCTTAGATAAGGCTTGGAGATAGTATTTCACCAGATCGTCCTCAGCGAGAATGGGCGTGGAACAGTTATTGTTCCCTTGATAGCGTCGGTTACAATATAATGCTACGCACTCGCAGGCGAAAACCAGCACTTCATCAAGAAAGTATAGCGAAAAAAGCGAAAAGCTTTACGCAGAGCTTTGCACTGAATTCCCGGAATACGAAGACTACATCGATAGATGTCATAAAATAGATCCTTCCTACGGGCAAATGCTTCAAGTAAAAATGAAGATTTATGCTGATAACGGTTATGATAAATTTGGCATGAGAAATGAGGATTGGAATATAGGACGCTTCAGCGAGTAAAAGACTCGCTCATAGAATCAAGCCATCGCTATAAATCGGCAGATATGCGCACCAATACGATAAGATGATTGTAAGAATATAAAACTATCGAACTCATGCTTTCAATATATTTGGGAGCGTTTTATCTTGTATCCATAATATAAGCAGGAGGCTCGATATGATTAAGGAAATAGGCTGGTGGATTTGTGCCATATGGCAAAGGTTTAAATTTATCAGAAAATTGAAGAAAATTTCATAGATAGTCATCTTCCGTTAGATGGTAGGATGATGTATAAGATTCTTTCTGTTTTATGGGTATGCAGAGAGAATGCATAATTGGTGCATCTTCAAATATCTATAGTAAACCTCACGGCTTCTTAGTAAGATTCACGCCGCGAGGAAAGTGTACTTCCGCTATCAGTGTGACGTCCTAACACAAAACCCTCAGTTTAAACGCTGAGGGTTTTCTTTTCCTGAAAGGACGTGAACCGATGAAAAAATTTATTCCCGCAGAGAAGATGAGCAAAAAGGCGCGCGCAGCGTTGGCGCGCCAGCAGCGAACGGTATGGCCCTGCTGTCCGGTTGGCCGGAAGCTTGAAAACGGAAAAATCTACAACCGTAAAAAGATATCCCATGCGCGCTTTGACGGCGACGGCATGGGATTTTTTGTTCGTCGGTCTGAGCGCTGCCTGCTTTTGCGCCGCATGGAAAAAGCGCAGAAAAAACTTTTCAATTCACGGGACATTTAGTACAATAAATCAAATGGTTACCAAAATAGAATCGTTCAGGGACGGTGGTCATTGCAAGACGGGAAAGGACAGGATTGGTTGTTATTAGGAAAAGGATGCCGTTTCGGTGCGCCGACGGGGTGGTTGGCGAAATACCGCGGCTTGCATGAGCCAGCGCATTTTGCAGCCCCAGGAAACCGTTGGTAGGGTGGATCGGGCCAGACGGCGGGCACAGCCGGATTAAATGAATGAGGAAGATAACGGGTTCAATGGATTGACGGCCAATCCATGAAAAGGAGGAAAAACGATGCTTGACCCCAAAATGCTTGCGCCCTGCGGCTTGAACTGCGCACTGTGCAAACGCGCGCTTCAAAAAGAGCGTCCCTGCCTGGGATGCCGGGGACCGTTGGCGTACAAATCCAATTACTGCCTGACAAAATGCACCATATGGATCTGTGCGAAACTTGCAGATACAGACGGCTTTTGCGATCAGTGCCCCGATTACCCCTGCGAGCAGGTGATGGAAAAAGAAATTCGATATGCGGAAGCCTATCCGCTGACGGAATCGCCCATACAAAACCTGCGGGCGATGCGCAAAGACGGCATGGCCGCCTTTTTAAAGGCACAGGAACAGCAGTGGCGCTGTGTCCGATGCGGCGCGACGATGTGCGTTCATACGGGAAAATGCGCAAAGTGCGGCTTTGCAGCGGACAAACGGGAATAAAAACAAAGACACAGAAACTTTTTGGGATCGACGGTGTGCAGGGGAACGGTTGCAATCACTGCCAAGCGTGCCTGCGGGTGCTTTTGGTTTTTACAGCAATATATTACAATCAGATTTTTTTACAGAAAATATTTTTCGCTGTCTTGTTTTTATGACGCGAAAAAATACCACAAAATTCACATTATGTATTTCGTCGGTAATCCGAGAATGCGTGCTTCAGATATATGAATATGTCCTGATTATAGCAAAAATATCCCTATTAATCAAGTGAATTCTTTTTGGCCAGATTCAACTCCTACATTTTTCCTGAAAAATTGCAAACATCAATTTTTTAACGATATTCCGTCAAAATTGGCATCGGGTCTTTACTACATAATGTGAATTATGTGGTTTCTTCTTTGATGCGTTGCAGTGCGGCCGTATTGCGGCGCAGTGAAACCGATGGTGATGGTAATTCAGGTATGAATGGATTTTAAGAAGCAAGAAAGCAATCTGCAAGTTTGCGGAAGTGTTTTTTTGTAAAGGAGTGAATCTGATGAAATTGCGAAAGGTCACCATCCTTCTTTGCGTGGGGCTGCTTGTGGGACTGATGCCGGTCGCGGCAAGCGCCGGCATAGAACTGCCGCAGCCGTCCGGGACTGCCGGCATACCTGCGGAAGCGCCGCTGAACACACCGGAAAATACGGTCGAACCGGATCCGACCGCGACGCCGGAAAATACGGCCGAACCGGATCCAACCGCGACGCCGGAAAATACGGCCGAACCGGATCCAGCCGCAACGCCGGAAAATACGACCGAACCGGATCCGACCGCAACACCGGAAAATCTGCCGGCAGGAACGCCGGCGCCATCGCCTTCGGATTCTTTACAAACCCCTGCTCCGGGCAGTGCACAGCTGCTTTTGGGCGGCGTACCGGGGGCGGTCGTAGAAATTCAAATTGATCCAAACGGTGCGCCGGGGACTTATGCAACGATTCAAAGTGCGATCGATGATATTGTAAAGAACGATCAGCAGGGGCAGACGTATCGGATTTTGGTTCCGGACGGTACGTTTGACCGGTTTATCGTGCCCCACGGCGTGTCCAATATTACGATTGAGGGCAGCGGCAACACGATCATTCAGGTCGGTACCGGGACGCAGATCCCCGGCTATCACTATGCGGCAGGCCAGGATATGCAGGGGGTGATCATTTGGGGCGCGGATATTACGCTGCGCAATCTGATTTTGCAGGGCGAGTTTGACGGATCGCTCTGGTGCGCTGCCGCGGTATCGACCCAGGATACTCATGCCGGCGCGGGCGCCGAAGCGGACACGCAGGTGACGCTGGATGGTTTAACGCTTCGCGCAAACGGCAAGGGGATCGGTTTTATGCCCCAACGCAATTGTTTTACCGTTTCCGGGTGCAGCTTTTCCGGTTTTGAGCAGGCGATTTATTTTGCCGGAGACAACTATGCCGCCAAACAGACGCGCATCACCGGCTGCACGATTACGGACTGCACGTTTGCCATCCATGGCTATTATGGGGGCGGAACCACCGATGCGTTTATGGAAATCAGCGGCAATACGATTGCCGGCACGAACGAGCGGTTTGCAGTAATCGCTGTTTTGGATCAGCTCAATGCAGGCGCGCTGAAGGTATCCATCACCGATAACGACTTTCACTACACCATTGTCGGCGGCATCAATCTGCGCAAACCGGGCGATGTGGCACAGGACAGCATGCAGTCTGTGATACAGACCAACCGGTATAACCGCACCAGTTTTGTTGCCGATGCGTACTGGTATGCGGCTGATGATTACGGAACGACCTATTATGCACCGGAAATTGACGGCTGCATCGCGACCTGGCACGCCAATCCGCTGATGGAAAACGGCAATATTGACGGTTTGCAGGAAAAAATTGAAACGGCGCTTCAAAACGCCGGGACGACCGGCAATGTCGTGTCAATCAACGCGCCGGAGCAGGAAACGTTTACCCTGTCTAAAAATGCGATTTTGCTCAAGGAATATATCGATCTGGGCACGCTGGTTGTTCAAAAGACAATCGGCGGGAATCAGGCGGATCCGGACGACGAATTCTCCTTTGAGCTGGTTTTGACCGACCAGGACGGCGCGCTGCTCAGCGGGACGTTTGACTATCTGGCGCCGGACGGCACGCGGACGGCCTTTTCGGGCGGCACGCTGGCCTTTACGCTGCGCGGGGAAGAACAGATTACCGTTTTGAACCTGATGCCCGGTATCCGCTACACGGTGCATGAAACGGACAGCAAGGGGTATCGGGTGGAACCGGCGCAGGGCTATGAGGGCGTGATTGCCGCGCAGGAAACCGTTGCGGCGTTTAAAAATACGCGCAATAAAAATCATCCGACCGAGCCGGATCCCACGCCGACGCCGGAAATCCCGGTACTGACGCCCAACCTTACGCCCGGTGTGACGCCGGCGCCGCAGACGGACGTATTTGTCGTCCCGCTGGAGCCTCAGGTGCCGCAAACCGGCGACGATACCAGCTTTGTCCTTTGGACCGGCGCGCTGGCGGCGCTGATCGCCTGCCTGGTATGCGCGTTGAAAAAAGCGGCGCGGTAAGACGGTACAAACTGGGGTTGTTCCGGCTGAGAATCTAAAAAAATATTCAGATCGCGCGCGTTGGAAAGACGCGCGCGATTGTTTTTCGGCAAGCGTTTTAAAACAAGGGGGGAAACTCCAAGACGATGAAAAAACGCGGGCAATCCTTTTTTTGCGGCGGGAAAGCTTGACAGCCGGCGCGCGATGGGATAAGGTACCCATAAGCTTTGCGGTTTGCCGGCAACGGCTGCGGGCGCAGAACGGTAAAAATAAAATGGGAGAGAGGGGGAACGGCGATGCCGGAACAAAGCCGTTGGCTGCTGGGGCAGCTGAGCGTCTATCTGAACGATTGTCCCCGGGCGATTACGGCGCAGATGGTCGGGGAAATGACGGCTGCGTGCGGTGTAACGGAAAAAGAGGCGTTTGCGCTTTTGCTCGCGGCGCTGCTGGGACTGGATTTGCAACGGCCCCGGGATCGGGCGCTGTACCATCGCTTTTTCCCGGCAATGCTCCGCCAACTGGATGCGGCGCAGATTGCGCAGGATCCCTATTACCGCAATGTGCGGGTGCCTGCGCGCCGGGAAGGCCGCTGGCGGCTGTATCAGGAAAGCTATGCGCCGTATGAGGCGTTTGTCTGCGACGATTTAAGATCCATGGCAGACGGCGGCGTGACGGCTCAGATCGGCTTTTTTGACCGGCCGTTTTCCTATCCCGCCGTTTCGGAAAACGGCAGGCTCTGGATGTCGGTTACGCCAAACGAGATTGCGACCATGCAGCGCGCGATTTCGGCCGCGCAGGGGCGTGTGCTGACCTATGGCCTGGGGCTGGGCTATTTTGCCTATCACGCCGCGCGCAAGCCGTCGGTTGCCAGCGTGACCGTTGTGGAGCGAGACCTGGACGTTATCCGGCTGTTTGAAAAATATCTGCTGGCGCAGTTTCCCTGCCGGGAAAAAATCCGGATTGTCTGCGACGATGCGTTTGCGTTTGCACGGACGCAGATGTGTGCGGGGCATTATGACGTGGTGTTTACCGACCTGTGGCACGATCCTTCCGACGGCGTAGCGCTTTACCGCGCGTTTAAGCCGTTGGAGACGTACAGCCCGTCCAGCCGTTTTTTGTATTGGATTGAGGATACGCTGCAATATTATCTTTAGGCCCTCCGGCGGTTTTGTAAAACTGGACGAAACGCAATGCCGGACGTTATTGAAAAATTGCGCCTTTCAATGGCGCGGGACGTCAGGCTTTCAGGGCGCGATAAAAGCGTGAATGGGATCTGCGCTGCTGTGCAGCCGGCAGTTCTTCGGCTTTGACGGCAGGGCAGCGATAAAAAAGCGCTGACGGAGCAGCAGCGCGCTTCCGTCAGCGTTTTAAGAGGAAACGGCGCAGACGCGCTATTGAAAAAGCCTGCTGTGCGCGCGGTCGTGCAGCGCCTGGGCGACGCTTTGCTCGTCCATCTGCGCCAGATTCAGCATCAGCAGCGGCGCGGCCGCGCCGGTGGTATCCTGCGCGTAATTGTCCAGCGTTCCGCTGTAAAGCAGGGCGTCGTACAGGACGTTTTGCTCATAAGGCTCGACGCTGACGCCCTCCAGCTTCAGTGCCTGCGCCGCCTGACTGGCGCTTGGCAGATAACCGACTTTCATATGCATCCCTCCTGAAAAATATTTTTTTCAGAAAAACGAAAAAAACACTTGCAATATTTTGGAGATTGTGTATAATATAAGAGCACTCGGGGTTGTAGCCCAGCTGGTTAGAGCGCCACGTTGACATCGTGGAGGTCGATGGTTCGAGCCCATTTAACCCCACCAGCAAATCCGGATTTTTGCTTTGCAAGGATCCGGATTTTTTATTTTTTCCGATAGATTCCGCTTTGCGCCGGGCTGCGGATGAAACGGATGGAAAAAAGTTTATAAACCTGCGTGTTTGACATCGGCGGATCGGTTGACGAAGCGCATTGGATATGCTAGGATAAAATCAGCAATTGACAATTGAATCTGCGAGGAAACTGCCATGAGAGAAAAGCTTTTGATGAACCGCGACTGGCTGTACTATTTTGGGGAACCCGATTATCTGCGCACCCGGGCGACCAGCTCGGACCAAACCTACCGCGGATCGCGCGCCGCCAATGCCAGAGGGCCGGCACGGCGCGATTTTGATGACCGCGATTGGCAGCGGGTGCATTTGCCGCACGATTTTGTCGCCTTAAACGGCGTGTCTGAAACCGACGCGCACGGCGGGGAGCATTTTGATTTCCCGATGGACCGCGGCAGCGCATGGTACAGACGGTACTTTATGCTTGATCCGGCGGACCAGGACCGGCGGATAGTGCTGCATTTTGAAGGCATGGGGACATTTTGCGAAATTTATGTCAATTCCATGCTGCTTGCGACCCATCGCACCAATGGCATTGGCTTTGACGTGGACATTACCGATGTCGTGCGCTTTGGCTATGAACAAAACGTCGTCGCGGTTCACTGCGACTGTCATGATTATGAGGCGTGGTATTATGAGGGCGGCGGCATAACCCGAAACGTCTATCTGGTCAAAACCGATCGGATGGCGGTGGATCTTTGGGGGACGTTTGTTTACAGCGCGCGGCTTGGTCAAAACCAGTGGCGGCTGACGATTCAAACGGAGCTTTATAACGCTTATCCGACCCGACGGCGCGCAGCGGTAATTTCCCGCATTGTGGATTCGCAGGGCAGAGAGGCCGCCTGTGTTTGCTCCCCGGAAACCGGCGTGCCGGTTCGCGGCGTTGGGCGGGTGACGCAGCATGCTGTGCTGGAAAATCCGCAGCTGTGGTGCCCCAAAACGCCGAATCTGTATACCCTGGAAACGACCGTGCTGCTTGACGGTATGCCGGTGGATGACTACCAGACGGTTTTCGGCGTGCGGGAAATTCGCTATGATCCGGATCATGGCATGACAATCAACGGCGATCCCGTCACCATCTACGGCTTTGCCAATCATATGATGTATCTGGGCGTGGGCGAGGCGATGACCGAATCGATGTGCGAATACCAGATCCGCACGCTGCGGGATATGGGCAGCAACGGTTTTCGTACGGCGCACAGTCCGCACAGCGAGGCCACGATGGACTGGTGCGACCGATACGGACAGCTGGTCATGGATGAAAACCGGATTTTCCACAGTTCGCCCATGGTGATCGATCAGGTGCGGCGGATGATCAAACGCGACCGCAACCATCCGTCCGTTTGCATGTGGTCGTTGTATAATGAAGAGGATTTTGTGACCAATGAAACGGGACGGCGGATTTTCCGTACGCTGGCGGCCGAGGCGCGCAAGCTGGATCCGACCCGTCCGATGACCGGTGCGACCTCCTATGGCATGTTTGACCCACAGGCGCACGCGGATTATGATCTGATCGGCATCAATCATCAAACCATGCACTTTGACGCGCTGCACAGGCTCAAACCCGACAAGCCGCTGTACTGCTCTGAAATGATCCTGCCGGTGGGGCCTGCGCGCCAGATGGCCGGCATGACGATCCGCCCGGGCGAGGACGCGCATCAGATGGAAAAGCAATATGTCATCGGCGGGTTCCACTTTACGGCCTGGGGCTATGGGCCGTACCGGCCGCGCATCATTGGCGCGGAAGGCACATTGGGAACTGGATATTACGGATTTTCAGCTTATTTAAAACGTGAAACACCGCTGGCGAAAATCTGCCCCGGATGGGATTTTCCGGGTAGAGAGGGACAGCGCGTGGCGCTGAGCCTGGCCAATAACGGCGATTATGTGGAGGTTTATGTCAACGGTGCGCTGGAGGCGACGGTTACTACCGACCTGTATGCCGTGACGCCTTATGAAACGGTCTATCGTCCCGGTAATATTTCAATCGTCGCATACCGGGATGGACGGCAGTGGGCGTGCGATACGGCGTATACGCCGGGGGAGCCGGCTGCTGTTGAGCTGGTGTGTGAAAACCGGGAGCTGCTGGCCGACGGCACCGATACGGCGATTATCAGCGCGTATCTGACCGATGCACGCGGCGTGCGCTGCCTGAACCGCACCGGCATGCCGATCCATTTTTCTTCAAACGAAGCCGGCGAGCTGGTGACGACGCTCTCGCTGCGCAGCGATCATTTCCAGGGCTGGGTGGGCGACACGATTCGCTGTTTTGACGGCAAATGCCAGGCGATTTACCGCAGCCTGAACTGTCCGGGCGATCTGGTTGTGACGGCTGCCTGCGCCGGCCTTGCGCCGGCAAGCATCACCGTCAAGCGCCAGCGCGCCAAGCGGATGCAGGTGCCGCCGTGCGCGCCGGCCTATGTCAACGGGTGGCGTATTTCAAAGCTGTATCCCGGTCAGATGGAGGATCAGACGGTAATGGCGCAGCATATGACCGAAAGATGGCAGCCGGTGGATACGGTCGGGTCGCCGGATATCCTGTACCAGGCGCTGCCGGGGCGCGACGGCGCGCCGGGGCTTTATCCGCCGGGGACGAGCATGAACTATGCGTATCTTGCCAAAACGGTTGTGCCGGATCTGGGCGAAAAAAATGGGCGATTGCTGGCGCTGCGTTTTGAAGGCATCGACGGAAAGGCCAATATCTACATTACCGGCGCAGGAAAGCAGGCGGTTGGTGCGCATTGCGGCGATTCCCCCTGGTTTGGCCATTACCGGCCCGAGCTGATCGTAGCCTGCGACGTGTTTTCTCCGGGGGATACGGTGGAAATCTGGGTGATGATGCATGACGTCGGCCGGGTACACGGTATCGGCTGGCCGGTACACTGGTTGTATACAACCCAGGCGCAGATCGACGCGCTGGAGGAAGAAACCGCCAGACAATGGCAGTATCACCGGCAGTAAACGCACTTCTTACGCAGCGGGAAGCGGCGGGTATGCTTGAAAATGTGCGTTCAGGTCCGGATGTGCAGGGAGCGGCATCGCAAAGCGGCTGACGGTGAAGCGCTGCAGGGGCGTTTGCAAGCGATAACGGGCGTGCGACGCGCTGGGACGTCAAGCCGGCGCAGCCGCGGTGTGCGCACTGCCATCAATCGACCAATTTTTTGTATTTCGGCGCAGGGAATTGCCCTTGCGCCCTATTTATGTTATACTGATAAAGCATTATTTGGCGCAGGAGGCGCAGGATGAACCGTCAGGCAATTTTGGATATTCTTGCAAAAACCTATCCCGATGCGGGACCGGAGCTGAATTTTAACGGTCCGTATGAAACGCTGGTGGCGACGATGCTTTCGGCGCAGTGCACCGATAAGCAGGTCAACAAAGTCACGCCCGCGCTGTTTGCGCGCTGGCCGGATGTGGCCGCGATGGCCGGCGCAACGGCGGATGAGGTCTACCCCTATGTGAAAAGCTGCGGCTTTTCCAAAAAGGCGCAAAATATCGTGATGGCCTGCCGCCAGATTATGACGCAGTTTGGCGGCGAGGTGCCCGGAAATCTGGACGATCTGCAAAAATTGCCGGGCGTTGGGCGCAAAACGGCCAATGTGGTGTATGCAAACGCTTTTGGCGGGGACGCCATTGCGGTGGACACGCATGTGTTCCGCGTTTCAAAACGGCTGGGGCTTGCCGATGCAAACGACGTACTGGGCGTGGAAAAACAGCTGATGCAGGTAATTGACCGGCCTTTGTGGTCGACAGCGCATCATTGGCTGATCCTGCACGGACGGCGCGTATGCACGGCCAGAAACCCCAAATGCGGCGATTGCCCCATCGCATCGCTTTGTCCCAGCTTTGGCGCGGCACAGCGCAGGCAGGGCAGTACGGATCAATCCGCGCCCGGTTCCCTTTAACCGCTTCTGGCGGCGGGAAAACGGCGCATCGGCGAAAAATGAAGGAGCATGTTATGATGGCAGAAAAACAACTGATGTTGGGCAACGAGGCGGTGGCGCGCGGGGCGTGGGAGGCCGGGCTTTCGGTCGTAGCGTCCTATCCGGGTACGCCTTCTACCGAAATTACGGAAAATCTGGCGAAATATCCGCAGGTGCATGCGCAGTGGGCGACCAATGAAAAGGTTGCGCTGGAAGTCGCGCTTGGCGCATCGGTGGCGGGCGTGCGGGCGATGGCGTGCATGAAGCACGTCGGCGTCAACGTGGCGGCGGACCCGTTGTTTACGGCTGCTTATACCGGCGTAAACGGCGGATTGGTGATCGTCGCGGCGGACGACCCCGGCATGCATTCCAGCCAGAACGAGCAGGACAGCCGGTTTTATGCCCAGGCGGCGCATATTCCCATGCTGGAGCCCGCAGACAGCGAGGAATGCCGCGCGTTTGTCAAACAGGCATTTGAGCTTTCCGAGGCGTATGATACGCCGGTGTTCCTGCGCCTGACCACGCGCATTGCCCATGCGCGCTCGCTGACCTGTCTGGAAGAACGCGTGCAGACGCCGGAAAAAGAATATGAAAAAAATCCTAAAAAATATGTCATGATGCCTGCCAACGCCATTGGCCGGCATGTGAGCGTGGAGGCGCGCGAGACGCGTCTTGCGCAGGACTGCAATACGCTGCCGGTCAATCGGGTGGAAATGGCGGACACCAAAATCGGCGTGATCACCTCCGGCACGGCCTATCAGTATGTGAAAGAGGCGATGCCGGGCGTATCCGTTTTAAAGCTGGGCATGGTTTATCCGCTGCCGGAGCAGCTGATCCGCAGCTTTGCAAAAAAGGTCGAAACGCTTTATGTGGTTGAGGAACTGGAGCCGTTTTTTGAAACCCAGCTCAAGGCCTGGGGGATTGCCTGCCAGGGCAAGGAAAAAACCGGCAGGCAGGGCGAGCTTTCCGTGCGAAAGGTTGCCCAGGCATTTGGATTTGACGTTCCTGAAGCGTTTGACGCGCCGCAGGCGCCCGTCCGTCCGCCGGTTTTGTGCCCCGGCTGCCCGCACCGCGCGGTGTTTTATACGATTGCCAAGCTGAAGCTGCGCTGCATCGCGGATATCGGCTGCTATACCTTAGGCGCGCTGGCGCCGCTTTCAGCGGTTGATACGGTGGTATGCATGGGCGCGTCCATCGGCATGGGCACGGGAATGGACAAGGCGCGCGGCCACGCGTTTTCCAAGGGGACGGTCAGCGTGATCGGCGACTCGACCTTCCTGCATTCGGGCGTGACCGGCCTGATCGATATGGTATACAACCAGTCAACCGGCACGGTTTTGATTCTGGACAATTCGACTACCGGTATGACCGGCCATCAGCAGCATGCGGCAACCGGCAAGGATATCGTCGGCAATCCCGCGCCGCAGCTGGATCTGGAGGCGCTGGTGCGTGCCTGCGGCGTAAAGGATGTTCAGACGGTGGATCCGTTTGATTTGCCGGCGCTGGAAAAAGCAATCCGTGCGGCAAATGAAAATGAGGCGCCGTCCGTTGTGATTTGCAGACGCCCGTGCGCGCTGATCATCAAAGAAAAGAAAAAACCTGTGACTGTTGAAAATTGCAGAAACTGCGGTATGTGCATGAAAATCGGCTGCCCGGCGATGATCCGGACGGAAAAAGGCGTTGTGATTGACGAATCCCTGTGCACCGGCTGCGGACTGTGTACGCAGGTTTGCAAATTCGGCTGTCTGAAGGAGGGAAAATAACATGCTGCAAATTGTGATCGTCGGCGTAGGCGGGCAGGGAACGCTGCTGGCCAGCCGGATTCTGGGCAAAGTGGCCGCCCTGCGCGGCATGGATGTGAAGGTTTCCGAAGTGCATGGCATGAGCCAGCGCGGCGGCAGCGTGATTACCCATGTGCGCATCGGTACGCAGGGCGAAACGGTTTATGCGCCGCTGGTGGAACCGGGCTGCGCGGATTTTGTGCTGTCCTTTGAGGCGCTGGAAGCTTACCGCGCGCTGCCGTATCTGAAAAAGGACGGCAGAATCGTTACCGGCGATCAGCAGATCCTGCCCATGCCCGTGATCACCGGCGCGGCGTCCTATCCGACCGATGCGATTGAGCGGGCGCAAAAGCAGGTGCTTGTCAGCAGCTGCGACGCGCTGGAGCTTGCAAAGCAGTGCGGCTCCATCCGAAGCGCCAACGTGGTGCTCATCGGCGTGCTGTCCCATTTTCTGCCGTTTGAAAAGGACGATATGCTCAAGGCGGTTACCGCCTGCGTGCCGCCAAAGACCGTTTCGGTCAACGTGGAGGCTTTTGAAAAAGGATACGCCCTGGCGGCGCAGTAAATGAAACGATGGGAGCATCGTGCCCTTGCCGGCGCGATGCTCCTTTTGCATCCGGCGGGCTGCCGCGCGACAAACAGCAAAAGGCGCGCATATGGCAACAAATATCCGTTTGGATCGTCAAACAGGGAAACAGCTGCTTTGACAGCTTTTTGGGAGGCAAAATGATGAAACGACGGGCGATGGCATCGCTGCTGCTGGCGCTTTTGCTTGGCGGCTGCGCCCCGGGACAAAGCGCGGATATAAAAATCGATCCGACGCAAATTCAGGAAAATCAGGAGGTGCCCAGGATGACAGCACAGAAAACCGAATCCTCCGCCGAACTTACGCAGGCACAGCGCGACCAGGCGCGTATGGGCGTGCTGGATTTTTCAGTGGCGCTTTTCAATGCCTGCGCGCAGGAAGAACCGGAGCAGCTGCTGATTTCTCCAGTATCGGTGCTCAGCGCGCTGGCTATGACGGCAAACGGCGCGCAGGGAGAAACGCTGGGTCAGATGGAAACCGCGTTTGGCGTACCCCTTGCGCTGCTTACGGCCTATCTGGAGCAATGGCAGGGGACGCTTTTGGACGAAACCGCGCTTCAAAGCGCCAATGCGATCTGGATCCGCCAGGAGTTCGCTGCCCAAATTCAGCCGCAGTTTCTAAAAGGCGCGCAGGATGGATTTGACGCGCAGCTTTTCAAAGCGCCGTTTGACGATGGGGCCGCGGCGCAGATCAATCAGTGGGTCAGCGAAAAAACAAACGGCAATGTGCCGCAGATTCTGGACGAAATTCCGCAGGATGCGGTGCTGTATCTGATCAATGCGCTGAGCTTCGACGCAAAATGGCGCCAGCCCTATGCGGCCCATCAGATCCGCGAGGGGACGTTTACAAACCAGGACGGCACAGAACGCACGGTTACGATGCTGTACGGCCAGCAGCCGTATTTTTTAAAATGCGATTTTGCGACCGGTTTTTTAAAACCCTATCAGGATGATCGATATGCCTTTGCTGCGCTTTTGCCGGATGAATCGCTGAGCGTTTGGGAGATGCTGAAACGGCTGGACGGCGAGACGCTGTCAGCGCTGCTGGACGGCGCGGTGCAGGTAGCCGTTGAAACGGCGATCCCGAAGTTTACCGCCTCCTGCGGCGTCAAGCTCAATCAGGCGCTGGAAGCCCTGGGGATGACGGATGCGTTTGACCCGGAAAAGGCGGATTTTTCCGGTATGGCGCTGCCCGGGCCAGATCCGCTGTATATCAATCGGGTGCTGCATCAGACGCATATCGCGCTGGATGCTGCCGGCACAAAGGCTGGCGCGGCCACGGCGGTGGAGATGAATGTCCGCGCCGTCATGATGGCTCCGGCGCATCAGGTCTATCTGGATCGGCCTTTTGCTTATATGATTGTCGACCTTCAAACGGGCCTTCCGGTGTTTCTGGGCGTTTTTGCGGGTGCGCCGCAGGCGCAGTGAGGACCGGATGAAGCCCGCGGTCTGCACGAAAAAAGGCGCGTGTCCCCTTGGGAATGCGCCTTAGCTTGCCCAAAGATATGTTTTAGGAAGAATGTCAGGAAAACGCCGTTGTCTTGACCATCCCGATATCGGCGGCTTTGCCGAAAAGCGGAAGAAAACCGTCAGATTTTCATACTTTACAGCCCTGCCAGCGTCTTTGGGCGCGCGGCAGGGCTGTTTCAAATATAATCGAAGATTCCATTTTGAGGCCGCCGAAAAAAGTTATTCGGCGGCCTTGGGCATGTATTTTCTTTATGCGGCGCTCTTTTGATTGGCGTCTGTCGCGGGTTTTGAATCAGTAACGCCCGTAATTTTGGATAATCGCCATGACCAGCCGCATGCTGGTTAAAAGCGAGCCATTGTTGATCGAGCCTGCCGTGCTTAAATTGACGCCGCGCATCGCTCTGGCGTCCGCGCAGTCGCGCGAAACCTCGCGCAGGATTGCTTCTTCGTCATTGCGCATGAACGTAAACGGCGCAAGGCAGCCGTCAATGCGCGTAGTGGGCATATATTGACGGATCTGGGGAATCAGCACCGTCGGGCCGAAATTAACGCCCGTAAAATTCAGCCGCCCGAGGATCGGCAAAAGATGCCCCATGGCGCTGTCGGAATGCTGAAACCGCATATCGTCGGGATTGGGACTGTAAAAATCAAATACTCTTTTTAAAATCGGATAACCGAAAAGCTCATACATTTCCGGCGTCATCAGGCAGCAGTTGTCGTCCGCAAAGGAAAACCCGGGCGTTATTTTTTCGTCCGTGCCGGCTTCGGCGTCCATGATCTGCGCCATATCCAAAATGACCCGGCAGATCACATCGCGAAACCGTTTGGCCAGCTCCGGTTCGTCCAGCACAAGAAAAATGAAATTTTCCGATCCCATCAGCGAACAGGCCAGCGTTACCGGACCGCGCACATGACGCAGCGGACGGGGACGCAGGCCATGGGTTTCATAGATGCGCTTTTTTTCCGCTTCCCAGTTGTCCGGCAGCATAAATGCGCGCAGATCCAGCTTTTCCACCCGATCCAAAAGCGCTTCCAGCTCCCCGGGGGTCTGCGCGCTTTCGGTCAGCCACTCCGTATCGTTTTGGATGATGTATCTGCCGCCAAAAACTTCGCCGATCCGTTTTACATAGGGAAAGCGCGCGTCCTGAGGCGGCAGGGTTTCCGGAAGCAGGCGCTTGCCGACGATTTTTTCCGCTTTGTCGTTATAGCGTTTGTTTAATTCCAGCCTGCGCGCCCGCGGCGTTTCCACCCACGGGTTGCCCGGCTCCCCCAGCTCGGCAAAAACACATTCGCCGCTCATGCGGATGCCAAGCGCAACCTGGGGCGCATCTTTTGAAAAACAGTTTTGAGCATGCGCCAGTGCGTCGTCGCGCCAGAACTGCTCCACGTCCAATGGCAGCTGCATAAAAACAACGCCTCCTTTTGATGGGTCAAGCCTCCAGGCCGAACATGTGTTCCTTCAGATCCAGGTAGTACAGATAATCGTCCGGATTGACATTGGGCGGGCATCGGTGGTCGCAAAAAGGGATGTAGCCGCCCGCGGCGACATATTTTTCAACCGATTTCAGATACGCTCTGATGGCGTCGCGGCCCGCGCCCAGCTGGATTTTGTCGATGCCGCCCATGATGCGCAGCTGCCCCTGATATTGGTCCAGCAGCGCGCCCGGATGCGCGCAGCCGTTGACCTCAAAGGGAAACAGGCAGTTGATGCCGCCTTCCAGCAGATAGGGCAGGATCGGCCGCACGTCGCCGTCGCAGTCGGTGTACCAAAGATCGATGCCGTATTGATCCAGCTTTTTGCGGATGCGCTTGTAACGGGGCATGACGACATCCCGGAAAAAGGAGACGGTAACGATGGGCCCGTTTTTAAAGCAGATGTCCTCCCAGCCGGAGGCGTAGTCAAAGTCAAAATGCGGCAGCACCTGATCGAGAAAATCCTCTACCAGCACACAGCAGGTTTCCACCATATCCTCTACCATTTCCGGATAATCAAAGCAGGCGTAGGCCAGCCCTTCAAAGGTCAGCATATCGCGGATTTTGCCGATCATCGATCCACAGGATACGCCCAGCGGATAATCGCGCCCGGGCGGGTCAAAGCGCGCTTTAAGCGCCGGAATATCCACTTTGCGCCCGGGGCTTTTCCGATCGAAATGCTCCTGCTTGACACGCTGCCAGTCCTGCGGGGTTTCAATGGAGGAGCGCAGATAATGGGGGATGGTATCGTGCCCGTCGACGGGGACTTCCGCCAAAAGCCCCTCGGCGTTGACGATGATTTTTTTATCGCCGCGGATTTCTACGGTGCGCGCCTGAAAGGGCGGATTCATGAAGGTTTGCCCGGAAATGGTTTCAATCCGGTCAAAATTGAAGAATCGGTCGGCCTCGCGATTATTTTTGATCCCGTTTTTTACAAACAAATCCCATTGCGTGAAATTCTCGTTCCAATAGCCGAATTCCATATTGAAGCACCGATCGACGCTTTGATAATGCATCTGACGGTTGAAGCGTTCGCGGTCGGTCATGTTGCCGGCCCACTTGTTTCGAATTGGGGTGATCATAACGCCTTCCTCCTTTGAATGAAAAACGATGGGTCAGGAATTGAAAAACGATTCGACGGCGGGCAGGCTGTCGATGCGGTCCGGCAGCCTTACCAGATACAGATTCCCATAGCCGTTTTCGTCGTTGGTAAACAAAACGGACTTGCCGTCCGGCGTGATGCGCGGATGGCCGTGTGTGCGCTGCATGTGAAAGCTGCAGCGGTGGCGGCAAAGCACCCGGGGCGCGTCAAAATCGGTGCCGTTATACTGCCATAGGCGCAGCACATTGCCGTCCCGGTTGCCGTCGCCCACAATCAGGGAAAGATCGTTGGAATGCAGGTGCGAAATCTGATTGGCGCCTGCAAACTGCGCCGCTTCCTTTGAAAAATCCACCTCGCAGATGCGGGTGTCGTCGTAGCGGACAACGCCGAAATACCGATGGCGCACGCCGTCGGTGAGCTTGTGGCACTCGTAAGCGACATGAATCCCGTCGGCAAACCAGTATTCATGGCCGGTCATTTCATTGCTTTGGCGCTGACGCAGCGGCCAGGTACGCCCGGTATCCAGATCGATGCCCCAGATCCGGTTGTCCACCAATTCCCATGGCCCTTCATGACAGAAGGTCGCGATGCCGGGCAGCGTGGGGGATGGGTTGACGTGGCGCAGCCAGCAGCGTTCGCTGTGCAGCGTGCGCACCTGAAGCGTCGCAAGATCCACGCTGCGCACATGGCTGAGCGGCCGGGCGAGAAATAATTCGCGAAAACCGCGGTATCCCTCCTTCATCGTCACGCCGCTGTCCTGGTTTTCACAGACGATCAGCCGTTTGCTGTCGGCGGTATAGCCAAACCAGTCCATCTGGCAGCCGTCAAAGGCGGTATAAACTTTGCGTACCGCCAGCGTATGCAGGTCCGTTTCATAAATCGCGCCGTGATACCGGTAATACAGCCGGTTCGTATTGGGGTCAACATGGCTGTACTGAAGCTCGTCCAGTTCGTCCGGCGAAATATCCAGATCCGTCAGCTGAACGATGGTCCCATTTTTCAGGTCGATCGAAAACAGATTGCTGGCATTGTCCCGGTCGGACTGGAAAACCATTTTGCTGCCACCGTCGTACCAGGCGTTGTTGGTGAAATATAAATGGTTGGAATGTGCGCGGTAATTGGTCAGCCGGGTGATCTGTACGCCGGTTGCGTCATCCTGCAGGACGGACCATTGCGCGGGAAATTGTTTGCCGGTCATCGGTTGCTGCCTCCTTTTGTGTTGTGCATACTGGTTATGCGTCTGCGCTGCGGTTTGGGGCGGTGCGTCCGGCGCAGCGGCGGATATTTGCGATGAAAAATTCAGGTAAAATAATTATATCATGCAAAAGACAGGGATACAACCGTTTTGCGCTTATTTGCACCCCCGCATCTTGCGGAACCGGGAATGAAATGGTATAATGAGGCAAAGAAACTCGAAACGGAGGAGTTCCCTATGAAAAAAATCGTTTGCTTTGGCGAAGTGATGATGCGCCTGGCGCCGGAGGGGTATCTGCGCTTCCTTCAGGAGGACAAGCTGCAGGCGACCTTTGGCGGAGCCGAGGCCAATGTAAGCGTTTCATTGGCCAACTACGGGCTCAATCCCTTCTTTGTGTCCAAAATTCCTGCCAATCCCATCGGCGACGCGTGCTTGAATTCGCTGCGCTATTTCGGCGTGGATACGTCCCTGGCCGTGCGCGGCGGCCCCCGTCTGGGCATCTATTTCTGCGAAAAGGGCTCCAACATGCGTCCGTCCAAGGTCGTTTATGACAGAGCCGGCTCGTCCATCGCTTCGGCCGAACCGTCCGATTTTGACTGGGACGCTATTTTGGACGGCGCGCAGTGGTTCCACTTTACCGGCATCACGCCCGCGGTTTCCGACCAGACCGCCCAGATCACCCTGGACGCCGTGAAAAAATGCCGCGAAAAGGGCATTACTGTTTCCTGCGACCTGAACTACCGCAAAAATTTGTGGAGCCGCGAAAAGGCCGGTCAGGTCATGGGCGAAATCGTTAAATATGTCGACGTGCTCATTGCCAACGAAGAGGATTCGGCCGATGTGTTCGGTATCCATGCCGCTTCGACCAACATCGAATCCGGCAAGCTCGACGAGGAGGGCTACAAGTCCGTTGCCCGTCAGCTGGTCGAGCGTTTTGGCTGCAAATATATCGCCATTACGCTGCGTGAAAGCTTCTCGGCCAACCACAACGACTGGTCCGGCCTGCTCTACAGCGCCAAGGAAGACCGGTTCTTCAAATCCAAGAAGTATTCCATCAAAAATATCGTCGACCGTGTCGGCGGCGGCGACTCTTTCGGCGCCGGATTGATCTATGGCATGAACAGCGGGATGGACGACCAGCAGACGGTGGAGTTTGCGGTAGCGGCTTCGGCGCTGAAGCATACCATTGAAGGCGACTATAACCGTGCGACGGTTGCGGAAGTGAAAAACCTCATGGGCGGCAGCGTTTCCGGTCGTGTGCAGCGCTGATCGGTTTTGACATAACGGTATCTGAACTATCTGCGTCGGGGCGTATCCATTTTGGATACGCCCCGTTTGGTTGACGGATGGGGCGAATTTTTTGCAGATGCGCGCTGCGCTCATACCGGGCCATGGCGAATGCGCATCGAATATGCCGGATTTGGAACTGCCGCCGCTTTGGTATCCTGCGCAGCCTTTCAATTCAAAAACGACCAACGGAAATTTACCCCCGGACACAACGGTATATTTGCGGCCTTTTGGCCATACCATGGCGTAGGAGGGATGCAAATGAACCGGGAATTTGAAAACAAGACGCTGCGCGCAAGGCCGCATGTGATTAATCTGAACAATCGGGAGGTCGCGGGATTTACCGGCGTGCAGGATTTGGAGAGCTTTTCCGATACGCAGGTGGTCATGGTGGCCGACCCGGGTGTGATCATCCTGCATGGGCGCGACCTGCATATCGCCAAGCTGGATTTGGACGAGGGGCAGCTGGTGGTGGAAGGCTACATCTGCGCGGTGGAGTATGACGACGGCGAAGCGCGCGGCAAATCCGGCGGGCTGTTTGGGAGGCTGTTTCGGTAATGGGCCTGTTTTCATCGGTCGGACAGGCTTATCGGTTTCTTCTGGCTGTCTATGGCGGAACGGCGGCCTGGGCGGTGCGGGCGGCTTTGCAGTTTTTGGCGCAGCTGTTTGGGGCAAGACGCTGGCAGCGCGTGCTGGGAGACGTACTGTTTCTGCCCGCGGCGTTTTTTCTGGCGGTGGCGGTCTGCTATTTCGGCGTTGGCCGGCCGGAGCATTTTACGCTGCCGGGTATGCTGTGCGGGTATGTGATTGCGCAGACGGCGCTGGGCGGTTATATGCAGGCGCTTGGCCGGGCGTCAAAAAGAATCCTTCGAAAAATCGGCGCCAGCCGGATCCTTCAGCGCCTGACGCGCTGAAGATGTTCGGCCCGGGCGCTTTTTTTTGCAGGATTTGCGCCCGGGGCGCAGAATTGTATAAAGCATATCGTTTGGTGCAAAGGGGGGAGATCCGATGGCAAAAAAGAAGGACAAGCGCCGCCGCGTCAAAATCGGCAAAAAGGCGAATCTGCTGTTTTGGCTGGCCGCGCTGGCGATTGTTCTGATCGGCGCCGTGGTGATTTCCTCTCAATTGGACGCCATCGGCAGGCAGGAGGCGCAGCGCAGGGTCTATCTTTCTCAGATTCAGGACGCGCAGGCGCAGCAGGAATATCTGCGCCAGGTGCTCAGCTACGTTTCCTCCGAGGAATACAAGCGCTCGATTGCCCACGATCAGCTGGGACTGCTGGCGCCCAATGAAATCCGGTTCATTCCGGCGAATTGACGCCGTTTTTCCGGACGGCAAGGAGGAGAGTAAATGCTTTTATCGGTTGTCATTCCGATGTATAACGAAAAAGAGGTCATTGCCGAAACCTATCGGCGCCTGACGGGGGTTCTGGTGCCCGTTGGGGTGGATTATGAGCTGATCTTTGTCAACGACGGCTCGGCCGACGGCACGTTTGATGTGCTGATGGCGGCGGCGGGCGAAGACCGGCATGTGAAAATCATCGACTTTGCGCGCAATTTTGGCCATCAGATGGCGGTGCGCGCCGGGCTGGCCAAATCCAGCGGGGATGCGGTGGTCATCATCGACGCCGATTTGCAGGACCCGCCGGAAATCATTCCCGGGATGATGGACAAGTGGCGCGAGGGCTACGATGTCGTCTATGGGCAGCGTGTCAGCCGGGAAGGGGAGACCTTTTTCAAAAAGTTTACCGCTTTTGCGTTTTACCGCGTGCTGCGCGCGCTCTCCGGGGTGGACATTCCGGCTGATACCGGGGATTTCCGGCTGATCGACCGAAAGGTCGTGGAGGCGATCCTGGCTATGAACGAGCACGGCACGTTCCTGCGCGGCATGGTCAGCTGGGTCGGCTTTCGGCAATGCCCGTATCCTTTTAAGCGCGCCGAGCGTTTTGCCGGGGAAACGAAGTATCCGCTTAAAAAAATGCTCAAGCTGGCTATGGACGGCATTTTTTCCTTCTCCACGGCGCCGATCCGGTTTTTGCTGCTGGGCGGGCTGGGCATGGGCCTTTTCGGCTTTTTGTATTGGCTTTTGACGCTGATTTTTTCCTGGGGCTCCACGCATGTGCTCCTGTCGGCGCTGTTTATCTTTACCGGGCTGCTGTTTTGCGGCATGTTTGTCCTGGGCGAATATATCGGCAGAACCTACGAGGAAACGATGAACCGCCCGCTGTATCTGATCGCGCGCACGGTCGGCTTTGACGATGAGCGCATTCGTTAGGAGGTTTTTTCGTTGAAGGATCCGAGGATCACGCTTTTGGCGCACAATTTGATTGTCAATTCGTGCCGATTGAAAAAGGGCGAGCACGTCCTGATTGAAAATTTCGGGCTTGAAAGAGAACTGGTCAATGCGCTTGTGGAGCAGGCCTATGCCGCAGGCGGCATTGCGCATGTGCTGTTGCAGGACAATGCGGTGCGCCGTGCCGTGCTTTTGGGCGCGACAGAGCAGCAGCTTGCGCTGGATGCGGAAATTGACGGGGCGCGCATGGCCAGAATGCAGGCGTATATCGGCCTGCGTTCCGGCGATAACGCCAGTGAGCTTTCCGATGTGCCGCCGGAAAAGCTGGAGCTGTACAACAAAATTTACAGTGAGCCGGTACACGGCCAGATCCGGGTGCCCAGGACCAAATGGGTCGTGCTGCGTTATCCCAGCGCTTCCATGGCGCAGCAGGCCGGGATGTCCACCGAAGCGTTTGAGGATTATTATTTTAACGTCTGCTGCCTGGATTACAGCAAAATGGCCAGAGCGATGGAGCCGCTGATCGCGCTGATGAACCGTACCGACCGCGTCGTGCTCAAAGGCCCGGGGAAAACGGATCTGTCGTTTTCCATCCGCGGGATTCCGGCCATCGGGTGCGCCGGCGAAATGAATATTCCGGATGGCGAGGTGTTTACTGCGCCGGTGCGCGAGAGCGTCAACGGGGTGATCGCCTTTAATACGCCAAGCGTGCATGACGGCTTTACGTTTGAAAATATCGTGCTGACGTTCAAGGACGGCAAAATTGTGGACGCGCAGGCCAACGATACCGCGCGGATCAACCGCGTGCTTGATACGGACGAGGGCGCGCGGTTTGTCGGGGAATTTGCCCTTGGGGTCAATCCCTGCATTACAAGCCCCATGAAGGATACGCTTTTTGACGAAAAGATTGCAGGATCGATCCACTTTACCCCCGGCAGCTGCTATGACGAGGCGCCAAACGGCAATCACAGCGCGATCCATTGGGATCTGGTGATGATCCAGCGGCCCGATTACGGCGGGGGAGAAATCTGGTTTGACGATGTTCTTGTGCGCCGGGACGGACTTTTTGTGCCGGAGGCACTTTGGGCGCTCAACCCGCAGCATCTGATCTGATCCGGGGCCGGTTTTGTATTTGCTGCGATTCTTTTTGACAAATTCCTGACAAAATCCGCAGCGCGGCTATTGATAATTTTCCAATTCGGCGGTATAATAAATGCCGTGATAATATTACAGGAGGTCACCAACTATGATTAAAATTGGCATCAACGGCTTCGGTCGTATTGGCAGACTCGTGTTCAGAGCCTCTCTGGATCATGCGAACGTCGAAGTCGTGGGCATCAACGATCTGATCACCCCCGATTACATGGCTTACATGCTCAAGTACGACACCATTCATGGTCAGTTCAAGGGCACCGTGTCCTACACCGACAATTCCATCATCGTCAATGGCAAAGAGATCCCCGTGTTCTCCTGCAAGAACCCCGCTGATCTGCCCTGGGGCAAAGTCGGCGCGGAATATGTTGTGGAATCCACCGGTCTGTTCCTGACCAAGGAAAAGGCTCAGGGCCACATCGACGCTGGCGCAAAGCACGTTGTGATGTCCGCTCCTTCCAAGGACGACACCCCCATGTTCGTTATGGGCGTGAACAACGACAAGTATACCTCCGATATGACCTTCGTTTCCAATGCTTCCTGCACCACCAACTGCCTGGCGCCCATCGCCAAGGTGCTGCATGACAGCTTCGGCATCACCGACGGTCTGATGACCACCGTGCACTCCACCACCGCTACCCAGAAGACCGTTGACGGTCCCTCTGCGAAAGACTGGCGCGGCGGCCGTGCGGCGGCTGGCAACATCATTCCCTCCTCCACCGGCGCAGCCAAGGCTGTGGGCAAGGTCATTCCTTCCCTCAATGGCAAGCTGACCGGTATGTCCATGCGCGTGCCCACGCTGGATGTGTCCGTGGTTGACCTGACCGTCAATCTGGCCAAGCCCGCGAAGTACGATGAAATCTGCGCCGCCATGAAGGCCGCCTCTGAAGGCGAGCTTAAGGGCATTCTGGGTTATACCGAAGACGCGGTTGTTTCCTCCGACTTCATCGGCGACGCC